>JANMDN010000061.1:0-1988 GCA_031376285.1 Actinomycetes bacterium | reverse complement strand
GAGCGCGACGGTGAGCGGCTCGTCCTTGTCCCACAGCTCGGAGAGGTCGCCCGCATCCGTGGAATGTTTCAGCACCTTGGCGATGGGCAGGTCGTCGCTGATCTGATTGCCGATCGTCGTCGCGAAGCGGCCAACGACCGGGACCCGTGAGCCGGGCTACGGTTGTTCTTGATGCCTCCGCGATCCTTGCGTTCCTCTTTGAGGAACCGGGGGCTGCGGCGGTTCAAGGTGCTGTCAGCCGTGCCCTCGTCTCCGCTGTGAATTGGGCCGAGGTCGCCCAAACGTGCCACAGCCGCGGCGCCGACCCCGTGGCGGCGCGAACCGCACTGACGGGTGTCGGTCTCGAGATCGTTCCCCTGGAGGTCACCGACGCGGAGGAGGCGGCGGCGATGCGAGAGGCGACGCGCCCCTCGGGCCTCTCCCTTGCCGACCGATGCTGCCTCGCCTTGGCGGCTCGCCACGGCCTGCCGGCGCTGACCACCGACACCGCTTGGGCAGACGCCACGACACCAGCTCACGTGGTCCTCATCCGATAGCTCGCCACCCAGTCCTGCGATCGGCCCGCCGCAGGAGAACTTGCGGTGTAGATCGAACGCACGATCTGACCCCAGTCACAATCGAGCGACGAAGGCCACCCTGGTTATTGGATGAGCGCGGGTGCGGGGTCGACCGCTGTGTTCGAAGCAGGGTCTGCCCAGGCAGCCCCGCTGCCCGCCGTCTGGCCTACGCGTCGATTCAGTCTGGGAGGAGGGTGAGCGAGTCGCAGTGGGGAGGCCGGACGACAGAGAAGTGTCGTCGGTCGAGGGTGAGCACAACCGTTGCGTTGATGCGCGCTGCCAGCGCGATGACGGAGGCGTCGACGCCTCCGAGTGGGAAGTCGGCGTAGTTGCGAACGAGTTCGGCGATCAGGGGCCAGTCCTCGCTCTCTGGGGCCTCGATGTGGAAGTCCTGCAGAGCCCGTAGGAAGTTCGCTTCGGCCTCTGGTCCGAGGCGACTACCGACGAGGTAGGTGGCCTCTGCGACCACCAACGCGGGAATGACGAGCTGGATCTCGCGCCGCTGCAGCAATGACAGGCAGCGGGTGTGATCGGCGTCGCTGGTGTCGGCCGCTGCGTACAGCGGACCGGTATCAACGACGGCGAGCATCCCCCCATTCCCGCTTGAGGATGGATTCCGCATCACGTGCGGTGTGCCGTTTGCCGCTCGCCCCGAGGGCCGCGAAGGGAATCGGCCGCAGACCTTCGCCGCCGACGTTCAGGTGTGCTGCCAGCGCGTCTCGCGTTACCTGAGAGGCCGATACGCGCAAGCGTCGCGCTTCTCGTTCGAGTGCTTCCGCGAGGTCATCGGTCAACGTGATGGTGGTGCGCCTCATACCTGCATACTAGCATCGCCGATCGTCGCAACCAGGGTTGCAGGCAGCCCCGCTGCCCGTCGCAAATAGGGTTGCGGTTTGGTCTCCGGACACCCGCTCGGCCCACCTCAGAGGAGTGATCGAACCCAGGGTCTGACTGTGATGCGCCGGGCCGGGAGACACCACGGACGCGGGACGCGACGGGATGCGGTTGTGGCCCTCAAGCACCGCGTTCGTCTCACTCGGAAGGGTGATCGAGCGCAGGGTCGGACCCCGCCGAAGGCAGCCCTGGCGTCACTCGGAAGGGTGATCGAAGCAGGGTCTGGCCCGCCCAGGGAACCCTGCCGCACGCGGTGTCTCGGACAGTGAGACTCGTGGTCGAACGCAAGGTCTGACTGCCCAGGCAGCCCCGCTGCACGCGACCCCAGCCAGGAAGCCCCGCTGCCCGCGCGGCGACGTTGGCAAGGTCAGATGACTTGAGCCGTGACGCCTGGCATCTTGGTGAAGCCAGGATCCTGGGTCATGACTCGAAGGCCGTTCGCGATGGCCGTGGCGCCGATGAGAGCGTCCATGATGGGCACCGCCCTTCCTTCGCTCCTGAGCTGCGCAGCGAGAGCACTGAACGCGGACGCGACCG
>JANMDN010000032.1:0-101760 GCA_031376285.1 Actinomycetes bacterium | reverse complement strand
TGGTCGGTGTTGATGAGGGCGTGTTCGAGCGGGGTGAGGCGGTGGTGCACGAGACACGAACGCCTGCCGACCTTCCAAAGTGCCCACCCCCGCCCGAGCGTCGGGAGCAAGCTGGCTTCGGTGTCGGTCAGGCCGAGGAGTTCCCGTGTTCTCGGGATTTGGTCTTGGGGCTGGGCGTAGATCACCTTCGTCTCGGTGTCGGCGAGGAGGCCTTCGGCGAGCCTTACTTCGCGGCTTCCGGCTGCGCCGGTTGCTTCGAGGTCGGTGAGGCGGTGCATCACAACGACGTTCTGCACGCCGAGGCCGCGGCTCAGTTTGAAGCTCTGCTGGAGCCATTCCCCAACCCCGAGGCTTGAGAGGACGCGCCAGGCTTCGTCGACGACGACAATCCGCTGGTGCCCCTCACCGGCGGGTTCCTGGTCGATCGTCGCCCGCAGCCACGCCGTCGCACAGGCCATCAGGACCGCGAGCGCGACCGGGGACGCGGTCAGGACCGCGGAAAGGTCAAGGACGACCATCGGCGCGTCGAGGTTCAGACCCGGAGTGGTCGGGGCGTCGAACATCCCCGCAAGCGCCCCCGAACAAAGCTCTCGCAAGGCGAGGGCGAGTTCACGGGTCGCGTCCTGCGCTTGGACCGGGGTCATCGCGAGATCCGCGGCGATCTGGCCGTCAGGATGGAGGAGGGCTTGGACGAGGTCGGGGAGGGTGACCTCCCGGCCCTGGGCATTGATGGTGGCGGTGTTGAGGGCGGTGTGGAGTGCGGTGCGCTCGACGGGTTTGAGTGGTCGGGCGAGGGCTGCGGCGGCGATCGACCCGGCCAGATCGAGCTGGCGCTCCGGCCCACCCTTCGGCGTCAACGGATTCAAGGTCACCTTGCCACGGGGTTCGAGGCGGATCGGCTCAATGCCGAGGGCGCGGGCAAGGGGCGCGTATTCGCCTTTGATGTCAACGATCCAGGCTTGGCGCCCGAACACGATCTGGCGGAGCAGATAGGTCTTGAGTAGGGCGGACTTCCCGCGGCCGACCTGCCCGATGACCAGGCAGTTCGGATTGGTCACGGCGTTTTGGTTGTAGAGGTGGAATGGGTCGTAGCAGAACGCTCCGCCGTAGATGTCCCGGCCGATGTAGGGGCCGTGGGGTCCGAGGCCGGTCTCTGCCATGAACGGATATGCGGCCTGGACGTGCGCGGTCGTCGCGACATGACCCGCAAGACCTGCGGAACGCAGCGGGCTCACTTGAGGCCCCGACACAATGGGAGGGTGTAGGTGAACGCTTCCGGTTGCTGGCCGGAGAGGCGCCGCAGTTCGAGGCGTGCCATGGACGCGGCGTGCTCGATACTCGTGCACGACCGCTCAAGCTCCTCCTCGGTTCGGGCCGTCACGGTGACAAACGCCGTGAACCGGATCGCGGCGTGCCCGGAGGCGAGTTCGTCCTCCCGGCGGGCGGTGGCGTCCTCCGTTTGACGGTGGCGCGCCGTTGTGAGGAACCCCATCCGCGAGCGGACGTGGCGATCCGCGGCATCAGCGGTCCGGGCGGCCTCTGCCTGGCGGATCGCCTGTCCCGGCGGTTGGGGTGCCAGGGTCATCGCGACCGTGCGGACCGCGTCGGCCTGGAGAAGTAGCGGGGCGAGAAACGACGGGCCGACGTCAGTGCGTGGCCAGGCGCTCACCCAGTAGGTCGCGTGCAACGCACCGTCAGTTTGGTAGGTCCCCCATGCGTCCTGGGTCGCAGTTGGCCACGCGTCCAGGGGGCCGTTCTCGGCTTCGCTGGCGGGAGTTGGTTTGCGTTCGAACGGGTCGAACCCGACACGAAGGGCCCGGGCGAGGGCGGCGGGTGTGAGGAGCCCGGCGATCTCGACATCCGCGTGGCGGAGGCGCTCTGCGAGGAACTCGACCTCCCCGACAAGCACCGCGTTCACCGCCTCCCCCCGTTTGGCGCGGTCGCGGCGCGTCGCTCGTGGCAGGCGGGCGGGGTCGACCTGGATGGCGAGGAGTAGCTCGTGCTCACGGGTTACCGTTGGTGCGGCGGCGATCAGCTCGACGTATGCGCGGACGGCGAGTGACTCCTTGGGGGCGGTGGTTTGGTTCCAGTGGGTGGTGAAGTGCTCGTTGATCTCGGTCCCGGTGGCGGGAGCGGTCCGCTCGACCCACTGCACCCGCCGAACTGGCGACCCTTCCCGGGCGATCGCCGCAAGGACGCCACCCCAACCAGCCAAGCGTGCCTCCTGATCTGAGGCGGACAGGAGCCCGAACGACCCGACCCGCACCGCGAGGACCGCGGTCAGGTAGCCGCCCCGCGCCTCCTTGACGACACCGACCTGGCCGCCACGGAACGCGACCGGGACGATCTCGACACCGCGCAGCGCCTTCGGAGCGACAGTGTTTGCCGCGATGACCTCATCACCGAGGGTGAGTTGGGCTCCGCTCGTCGGAGTCGGGGAGGTCCACCTGTCGCGCCCCGTGAGGCTGCGCGTCTGGAAGCCCGCCAGGATCGGTGCCCACTCGACCGGGGTGCGTCCGGCGACCGGGATAAAGCAGAGTCCGGCCGAGACGGCCGCGACAAGGAACGCCGCCAGGACACCGAACGGACCCCGGGCCGTCGCGAGCAACAGGAGCGTGAGGGCCCCACCGGTGAGGAGTGTCGCGAGGTGTGTGGGGCCAAGGTTGCCGACAAGGCCGCGGCGTTCCAGAGGACCGAACCGGTACCTGCGCCCGACGTCGCTCACGAGTTTCCTCCGATGGTTGCTGAGTCGGTGATGTCAGGACCGGCGGCGCCCGGCGCTGGGAGGTCCCCGCCGACCGGCCCAGCCGGCGGTGTCGAGCCCAGATCAGACGAGCCGGCCTGCCCGACTGGGCCTCCTGGAACCGGGTTCGACGGTGCTTGTGATCCCGCCCTCGGAGAAGGCGCGAACCCACCACTTGAGACGGCGCCCGGTGTGGCTGGCTCGAGTCCCCCGCCAGACGCCCCGGTCGGTGCGGGACCCGATGCGGGGGTTCCGCCTCCTGCGGCTTCGCCTGCGGCGGCAGACGGCCCGGCGCCAATCGGTCGTCCGGCCGAGCCGCCACCCGAGCCCGAGGTCAACGCCGGAGCGCTCCCGACAGGACCGAGACTCGCCGCGGTGCCGGGACCACCAGACGAGACCCCGGGCCCAGAGCCCCCACCTCCACCACGGGTGCCCGGGCTGCTGCCACTATCGCCGCCGCTTGGCCCGTCGGTCGCGCCTCCTCTGCCGCTACCGCCGGTGTTGGCTCCGGACGCTGATGGGCCCGCGTGGTTCATGGTTTGGCCAAGGACACCCGCCATCCCACCGGCCGCACCCGCCAACGCCATCGTCCCCGTCGATGCGGTACGGGCGAGCATCAACTGGCCCATCGCGGACTGGACCGCGGGGATGAACCGCATGACCGCAAACGGCGCCCACGCTGCCATCACGAGGAGCGCGGTCCCCGCGATCAACACCTCAAACCGGCCCGCACCAGGGGCGGCGGCGTCAGGGGTTGTGAGTGCGCGGGTCGCAAGTGACAGGATCGCGACGATCGCGAGTTTGGAGATGATGAGCGCGATGAGGATCTCGACCAGGCGTCTGGCATAGCGGCTTGTCGCGGGCCAGATCATCGCGACGAACGCCAGCGGCACGAAGAGCAGCGCGACGTAGATCGCGGCGTCGCGGGCGATCATCTCCAACCAGACCGCAAACCCAGCGACCACCAGCACGATCGCACCGACAAACACCCCGAACAGGGGGACGTTGTCGCCGCCTGAGGTGTCAAACGCTGACTGGTACGCGCTCCCGACCTGCTTGAGGAGCCCACCCCCTTGGTCGGTCGCGACCGAGGCCGTGACCAGCCGGCACAGCTCATCGGTGATCGCGACCAGGGCGCCGGTGACACCGACCGCTGCGGCAGCGAGGAGGAACGCCGCGGGAATGTGGGCGACGACTTGCCGGACGAGCATTTGTGAGTCCTGCCGCACGATGGCCTGCATGACCCCGAGCGCGAGCATTGGGACCGCGAGTAGTCCGGCGACGCCGAGCATCGTTCGGTAGCTCCCGGCGAACCACGCCGCATCGACTCGGGGGCTTGAGGTGGTGTCGATCAGGTCGCTGATTGTCCCGGTCAGCCACGTCGCGGTACCGACCACCCAATGGGTGAGGCCCTCGAAGATGCCGTCCGCGGCCGCGGACCCGGCAGCACCGATCGCGTCCCCGGCGGCCTCTCCGACGGCGCCGACGGCGCCGCAGCCGGTCCCGATGACCGGGAGGTTGCAGGGATTCGGGAGTGCCTCTGCACGCGACACGAACAGTGTCGATGAGACGACGCACAGCAGTGCTGCGAGCGTGAGCGCTGGTTGGCTACGGCCAGACATTGTCGTAGCCCCTGTACTTGTCGTGATCGTCGAGGACCTCCTGCGGGTTTACCTTGGCGCTGGTGGCGGCTGGGGTGAGGCCGGGGCCGTTTTGGAAGTTGTCGAGGCGCCACGATCGTTGCTGCCAGACCAACGTGACGAGGGTGCTTTCCCATGACGCGACCGGGGGCCGGTTGCTCCCGCCGGACACGCCGACGCTCCACACATCGACGACCGCACGCTCGGGGGTAAACGACACGATCCGGTACCCCATCGGCGCGGCCCTGAGCACCACCGACCCACCGGTCCCAAGGTTCGTCCCAAGCACGCGTTGACTGGACGCGGCAAGCTCGAGGAGTCCCTGTCGGGCACGGGTGGTCGTGATTTGCCGGTAGGTCGCCTGGCGTTCAGTGGGGTCGGCGAAGGCCACCTTGACGAGCGCGATGGAGTGACTAGCCGCCGCTGCGGCCGCACCCTCGCGAGACCTCGGGAACCGCGACGCTTGTGACTGGCGCGTCGCCACGGCCGGCGTCGCAAGGGCCGGTGGCGCAGCCGGCGCCTGCGTCTGGGGTGTGACGGGAGTTGGTGACCGTTCACTTCCCTTCGCGAAGAGCTCCACGGCCGCGCGACCGGCGAGGAACCCACCAACCACGATCACGGTGAGAGCGATGAGGATGGCGGGGGCGCGGACGTTTCGGGAGTGGTGGGTCATCAGCCGATTCCCGATCCGGCGGTCTCGAAGAACGCGATGATCGCTTTGGCCCCGCCGACGAGGAACGCCGCGGCGACGCTGATGAACAGGCCGCTCTTTCCCTGGGAGGCGTGGTGGAAGTTCCCCGCACGGGACCCGAGCGCCCACCAGCCGGCGGAGATCACGAGCCCGGCAAGCGCCGCGAGGAGCGCCCAGAACAGGAGCCCTCCGACGAACCCCTGCAGGGCCGGGGTGCCGGGCAATCCGTTCGGGTCGGGCTTTGAGCCGAGGTTCGTGGCCGCGGCGAACAGGAGGCCCTTCACGAGCGGCCTCCGAGCACGTGGCCGGTGGTTGTCCACAGGTGATCGTTGGTTGAGCGGGTCATTCCTATCCCCCCGAGGTAGTGACAACTAAGCATGGTATATGTATAGCTATGCACGTACACTGATTGCAAGGGGGCGGACGCTCGCCCCGCCGGTCAACCACCTCGAACCCAGGAACCACCGCGAATGGGCACTGCAGCCGGATATCTCGCACTCGCCGCGACAAGCGCCGCAGTCCTCGCTGGCCTGGTCGCGTTCGACCGCTACACCGCGACCCCGGCCGTGCCCGCTCAGTCGGAGGTGAGCGCACCGGTCGGGCGGGTGAGAGATGACGGAGCGGATCGCGCGCCAAGCCTCCTCGACGCGAAACACGTCGAGGAGACCGCACGGGTGTTCCTTGCCGCGTACCTGCCCTACACCCACAACCAGCCCCAGGCACTGACCACGCTCCCACGCGGGACCGCCGACCCGCGGCTTGTCGCTTGTCTCCTTGCGGATCGTCCTCACGCACGCCCGAGCGTCGGGCTTGAGGCCGTCGGTCGCGTCTGGGTTGAGCGGGTCACCGACCACGAGGCGGTCGCCATGGCCGATATCCACGCCCCGGACGGCCGCTACGCGGTCGCGCTCACCCTCACCCGCGACAACGGGCATTGGACCGTCACCGCAACCCGGCCCGGCGGATAGGCAACCGATGCCACCCGTCCTCGCCCGTCTCGCCCTCGCGACTGCCGCGATTCCGACGCTTGGGATCGTCGCAGCGATCGCTGGCGTCGCAGACCAGTCCGCGTCAGCGCGGGCCACCCACCCGCCGAGCACCCTCGCCGTCTCAGACATCCCACCCGGGCGCCTCGCCACCTACCAAACGGCCGCCAGCCGGTACGGCATCGACTGGGCCATCCTCGCAGCCATCGCGAAAATCGAATGCGACCACGGACGCCTCCAGCTCCCCGGGTGCAACCCCGCCGGAACAACGAACCCGTCCGGTGCGACCGGACCGATGCAATTCCTCGCACCCACCTGGCGAGCCGGATCACGGATCGGGACGGTACCGTCACCGCGACCACCGACAACCAGCGACGCGGACGGGTACGCCACCGACGGCGACCTGGACGGGGTCGCGGATGTCTGGAACCCCGCCGACGCAGCCGCCGCCGCGGCCCGGTACCTGCGCGCCGCAGGTGCCCCCGGCGACTACCCGAAAGCCATCTGGGCGTACAACCACGCCGACTGGTACGTCCGAAAGGTCCTCACCCAAGCCGACCAGTACCGCGCCGCACCAGTCATCACCACGCCCGGTGAGAGCACCCCCAAGGGCGCGGCGATCCTCGCGTGGGCGCACGCCCGCGTCGGACGACTCGCGTACTCCATGAACCTCGCCGACCGCGGCGGCACCGTCACCCAAATGCGAACCCGACGCAACCCGTCAAGTGCGTACTGCGACTGCTCGAGCTTCACCCGGTGGGCGTACGCAAACGGTGCCGGCATCGACATCGGTGGCTCGACCGTCACCCAGTGGCCCGCCAACGGCAACCTCCCCACAAACGAAACCCCCGTCGTCACCGCGCAGTTTGAGCGCGGCGTCGGCGCCGACCCCCCCACGGGCGGATACCGGCCCGCTGACCTCATCTTCTTCGGCCACGGCGAAGGGGCAGGAGGACACGTCGCCCTCTACGCAGGCGGCGGACAAATCGTCCAATGCTCAGGCTCCGGCGGCGGCTCGAACACCCGACCCCTTGCCGGATACGTCACCCCAACCGGGTGGCTCAGATGGCGGCAAGTCAGTGGATAGCCCGGCCCTGTTAGCGCGCGGGCCGCCCTGTTGGCGACCCGCGACCACTGAAGGACCGCCGCGAACCCCCAATGGGTTGTGTCGGAAGCGTGACAAAGCGGACCCGGCCGTGCCAACTCTGCAACGAAAGGAACACGAACACCATGACCCCCACAACACGCGGCCCGGTACTCGCGACACTCACCAAATGTGCCAGCGTCCTCGCTCTCACTACCCCCGCGGTCGCGACGCCTCCGCTCACCCGAGACCAGCTCGCCAACCGCGCAAACGCCATCTGCACACGGGCGATCGCCGAACAGCGCGCACTGCCGTCGGTCACCCCGACCAGCACCCGCGCCCAGATCCGAGGGCTATTCGACGGGATCTACCGGATCGAGCGGCGCCAACTAGGCCGCCTCGCGAGGCTCACCCCGCCAGCGCCCCTCGCCAACACCTACAACGCGAACCTCGTTCGGCACGAACAGTTCAACCAAGCGATCCGTGCCGTCGTCGTCAAGCTCGGCACGCGGCAGCCGGTCCAGGCTGTGCTCGCCGAAGGCATCCCCGAGATCACCCGCCGCTCAGACGCGTTCGACCGGATCGCCCGAACAATGGGCCACACCGCCTGCACCGACCCAAACCACGCCCCGGGCCCGGCAGGCACTCAGGCAGCCTGACGACCGCCAACGGACCCGCCCCACGTGACCACTCCACCCAGACCTCACATGCTCGGCCGCAACGCGGCCGAGCATGTGATCGGCGGCTCACTGCGCTGGGGTCGCGGTGCTTTCAGGTGGAGACGACCTTGACGGGACTCTCCGATCTCCTGGACGTCGATGCCGTGATGGCTCGCTACGCCCTCCGTGACCGTCGCGCCGCGCGCAGAGTCATGGACAGTGCAGGCGCTTTTCGCATCGCGGGCCGACTCCTTGTCAGCGCAGACGCCCTCGCTGTCTACGAACGCGAACTCGCCACCCAGCGCAAGGCCCAAACGAGGGTCCATCAAGTGCAAGACCGACCCAAAGGCAGACAGCAAGGGACCGGTCACGCGGCAACCCTTGGGGCCGAGTGGTGGAAGGACCCAGACGAGTCAACTCGCCAAGGTCGGCCCGGCACCGGCGATGCCCGGGAAGCAGCATGACCGGCACACTTCGACGCGGCTGGCGTGAAGCCGTCGAACCCGGAATCAGCCGCGGGCATACAACATCCTGCCCTTCAACGAGCGACCGCAAAACTGGACGCCGGTGCGCCTGCCCATGGTTCCTGGTTGTTCCTGCTCTGCGCAGGCCCGGCACGACAACGACCGCGATCTTTCGCGGCACCCTGACCGGCGCGAGAGCAGAGCGACAAAGGGCGCTCCTGGCCGAGCGACCAGCCCTGGCCGCAAGTCCTGGAGTAGTGCGCGATTATGCGAGGCGGTGGTTCAAGGCAGGTGCACATCGCTGGTCGCCACGTACCTTCGAGACACGCGAGCGCGCCTACCGCGTCCACATTGATCCCGCGTTCGGAGCGGTCCCTCCCGGTCAGATCGACACTGCGGATATCGAGCGTTGGGTGGTGAAACTTCTCGGCTGCGGCCAGCCACGCCGACAAGTCGAGATCGCCTACGAGACCCTACGGCCGCTCCTCGGGTGGATCGTCGGACAGCGAGAACTCCCCGTCAATCCCGCAAGCGGAGTGCGGTTTCCCCAACGTCCCCCGGCACCAAGTCCCGCCGAACGGGTCATCACAGGAGAGCAGACGCAAGCACTTCTCCGAGCCTGTCTCCGGATTGAGCACGAGACGATTGTTCGCGTCGCCGTCGAGTCGGGCCTGCGCCGCGGAGAGATCGCCGGCCTCCTATGGACTGACATCGACCTGCCCGCACGTCGCATCAACGTCCGCCGCGCCGTTACCCAACCCGCCCGCGCCGGAAAGATCGAACGCCGCCCCAAGATGGGTAAGAGCGGCCGCGTCGCGATCTCCGACGAACTCGCCAGCGCCCTGGAACGCCAGAAAACCCAAAACACAAGTCGAGGACGACCCGACGACCAAGGACTCGTCTGGCCCGGGCGAGACGGCGGACCGATGTCCCCGTCGAGCATCACCCACCTCATCCAACGACTCTGCAGACGAGCCGGACTCGTCGATGCCACCGGCGCGACGCTCATACACCTCCACGGGCTACGCCACACCGCCGCATCCGCGGCGATATCCGCCGGAGTACCCATCACCGTCGTCGCAGCCCAGCTACGCCACTCACGCCCCACGACGACAATGCAGGTCTACGCTCACCTCATGGATGACCGGGAACTCGACCGATTCCTCGCCCATCGAAAGCCCACTCCTGACGCGACGATCGATGGGGAAGGGTCCGACGCCCGCAACGGACGAACCCTTCGAAACGAGGAGCAGTAGGAGAGGCCACGCTGGGAGGGGCACCCCGCTCTTCTTGGGAGGACGTAACGTGCTCTTTTCGTACCGGCCGGGCCCGCCGGCTGTACGACTCGCAGCGCCGGCCGGTCGCGCGATTCTCAGAAACCAGGTCCCCCCAGAGGCCACTCCGCGGATGGACCTCATTGTCGAGGGGAGCCGGGAGTAGGACGTTACGAACCTCGCCCGGCTAGCGGGCGCGGTCCTATCCGGGGGCCGTCCGCGGCAGATCGATCGCCAGAAGACCGCTATCCGTCGCGACCACCAAGCCATCCGGATCGCATCCGAGACTAACACCGGAGCGAGCACTGTGAGAGTGTCGCCGCGTTGGGTGCCGGTGCGGGCATCCCAGAGTCGCACCGACCCGTCAGCGCCGCCGCTGATGATGACCGGTTCACCGTCGATGAGGACCGACACGACCGCACGCACCGAGCCGTTGTGGCCGGTGAGGCGGCGCGCGTCTGACCTGAGGGTGCCTCGCCACCAGCGCGGCTCGGCGGTCATGGGAGTCGTCGCGGCCCGCGATCCGCGGCCCGCAAGGTGCTTGGAGAGGGCAAGAATGAACGGACGCTCGCCCGGTTTCCCGTCGCGCGAGATCCGCCGCGACCCGGACGAAAGCGGCGAGCAAGCGAACCCGTCGGACCTTCGCTCTCGCTCACCAGCCAGGGGGAGACCTGAGCAACGGCGTCGGTATCCGCGACGCTCAGGTACTCGCCGTCGCCGAGGAGCGCGGGCATCTCTTCACCGCGGCTGGCGTGTCGCGGGAGGTACCGCGCGGAATAGGGGTCTATATCCGCCCCCAGTGGTGCACTGACTCTTGGGCGATGATCTCCCGCGCAATCGCGCCACGGATCCAGCTCTCTCGATCAGCCACGCGCGTCGCCTCCTTGATCGTCGGGCAAGGCTCGAAGGTAGTCGCGAAGCGCCTGATGGTAGATGCGATAGGTGGCGAAGCCTGTGTCCTCGGCCTCGGAGATATAGCCTGCGGCGAGGCGCAAGACCCGGGCAACGTCGCCGTCACTGCACTCTCGGCCGCGGACGGCACGGCAGAAGGCCGGAATCAGTCGGCGCGGGACTCCGCGCCCTTCCTCCCAGGCCAGACCTGCGAGCACATCTCGCACCAACGCCGCGGCCTCGGTGCCGTCGCGCGCGGCGCAGAACGCCAAGTCCTGCTCGAACGCCTCACCGATCCCGGTCGGCAGGCGCATGCTCCAGGCTACGTCGGAAGTGACGCGCGGCGCCGGACTGGTGACGAGGTTTTGGTGATCATCCTGGCAAGAAGGAACCCGCCTCCGACACTCCGGCCGTCGTCTGTCGCCGCCTTCGTGACCGCCGAGGCGACGTCACGGACGAGGGTCGTGTCTTGGATCCCACGATAGGGCGACCCTGGTGCCTCCACCAATCTCCGCTCCACATGTTCGCGAATGGCGTCCACGGTCTCAGCGTCGTCGTCGAGACTTATCTCCACCACTGGCGGCCCGTCGATGCCTGCCCAGTCCTTGACGCCGCGACGGGTCCCGATGAGCACGAGTGCACCGGCGCGTGCCAGCGGGGCGAGCAGCTCGTCAACAATGCGCGGCGGATGCCCGGCCACGGCTTCGTCGAGAGCGTTCGCAACGCTCCCGTCGCCATGGCCCGAGATAGTCGCGCCGAGACCTGCGCGACGCCCGTACTGCGAGTCGGCAGGGGAGCAGCCGGAGCGCTAGGTAATGACGATCGTTAGGGCCTGTGTTCCGTCCTCCGGAGTCGCGAGCGGCTGTCCGGTGACGGCAGCAAATGTGCTGGTCCGCGACCCGTAGCGGACGAGCACGACGCGCGTTCCTGAGGGAAGTGTCTCGCCGGCAGGAATCGTGTAGGCGAGCGCACCGTCGAGCGCGGCGTTTCGCAGGACCGCCAATGGTGGGGTTGCGGTCGACGGCGGGCTGGCCGCGCTGGTCTCGACCTGGAGGGTCGCGACCAGCCCCTGGGTGAAGGAGTTCGCCGAGAGCGGGCCGGCACGGCCGATCACGATGGTGCCGAAGTTGTCCAGCGCCCCGACGCGCGCCGGCGCATCGACGGATTGGATCGTGGCGCCGACCGCGTTCACGAGCCGGAGGTCGTCGTTCCCCCCGCCCAGCGAGGGCGTCGACGTGCTCGTCCCGCGTAGGGCGAGCGTTCCGTTGTTGACGACTGTCCCGCGACCGAAGTTCGCGGCACTCACGTTGAGGGTTCCGTCGTTCACGACCTGCGCGCCGCCTTGGAGGCGGAGCCCCTGAGAGTCGCCGCTGGCCCCGCTTGCGAGGGTGAGGCGAGTATCTGGCCCCAGCGTCGTCGAGGTCGACGAGAAGCTGCTGGTCACGGTGAGCTCGCCGCTCGCGAGCGTCCCGCCCTGGCTGATCAGCGATTCCACCGACGCCGGCTGGGCGAGGGCCACCTGGCCGGACTGGAGCTCGAGCTTCGGCGGGAGCGTCAGGGCGACATCCGCTTCCAGTGCCCCTGTCACGACCATGCGCGCGCCGCCGGTGAGGGAGAAGCCGTCCACGAGCCGGAGCGGGTTCTCGACGGGGCCGCCGATCCGGAGAACCCCGGTCGGCCCTGCCTCGATCGCCGCGCGCCAGAGGGCGCCGGCCGGCGCGGTGAGGCTGAGGTCGGCCTGCCCGACCTTGACCCGGCCGCGCAGGTCGGCCAGCCCCGTGATCGTCGCGTTCGCCACGCCCTCGCCCATCGCGATCGTGCCCGCGTCGGAGTTGACCAGGCGGAAGCCTTCGGTCTGGCCGACCCGCGGCGGGCCCCCGCCGGCGACGAGCGTTAGCGTGCCGTCGTTGGTCAGGGTCCCCGTCCCCTGGACGGTGCGGACGCTCAACGCGCCGGCGTTGACCACCTGACTGCCGCCTCCGATCGTCAGGAACTGGAAGAGCGCCGTGGCATCATCGCCGACGAAGAGCCGCGCGCCTTCGAGGACCGATGCGGTGGTGACCACGGCCTTGCGCGTGGCGCGGACGTCCCCGCCCAGGATGTCGCCGCCCAGGATCGAGAGGTCGGCGGCCGTCGCCGGCTGCGTGAAGGTCGCCGTCGCGCTGGTCAACTCGATGCGGGGGAGGTCCAGCAGCACCTCCACGCGGACGACGCCGCCGAGCTGAAGCGCACCCCCGCCGCTGAAGGCGAACCCCGGCGCGAGGCGGAGCGGGCGGTCGCGATCGTTGGCCGCGGATGCCCACAGCCTCGCGCCCGCGGGCGCGGTGACGTCGGCCGCCCAGACCGCCGCAGGGGCCGCGCCGAGCTGTAGTTGCCCGTCGAGGATGCGGACGCGTCCGCGCAGGTCGGTCACGCCGTGGATCGACGCGTCGGCCACGCCGACACCGGCCACGCGGACACCGGTCTCGATCGTCCCGGTCGTGCCGTTGATCAGGCGGAAGCCGTCGCCGGGAGCGCCGAGGTGGGGCGCTTGGCCGATCTCATCCGCCACGAGCCGGAGCGTGCCGTTGTTGACGAGCGTGCCGGCCCCGCCGTTCTGCGCCGATCGGATCTCGAGGTCGCCGTCGTTGACGAGGCGACTGTCCCCCGCGAAGCCGAGGTTCTGCGCGCTCGCCGTGGCCCTCGCGGCCACGGTGAGCGTCCCACCGCCGCGGATGCGCGCGCCCGGCGCGGCGACGAGGTCCCCCGTCACTGTCAGTGAGCCGCCGACGAACGCCGCCTCGAAGCCCCGCATGATCGGCCGGAACTCGACCGCCGCGGCGCGCATCGGCTGCGGGGCCTCGAGCGTCCCCCCAATCCGGACCGCCGGCACGTCCGTCGCCGTCGTCGCCCGGAGGTGTCCCGTCGCCACCAGCGTCCCCGACCCCTCGAGCGAGAAGCCCGCGACGAGCTCCCCCGCCATGCCGCGGAACTCGAGCGTGCCGAAGACGTCCGCCACGACCGCGGCTCCGACCGCCGCGCGCGTGCGGCCGACCACGAGCAGCCCCGCCTCGTGCTGCGTGTCGCCCCCGGTGCCGCCGCCGATCGCCACCGTTCCGTCGATGCGCACATCGGCCGCCTCGATCCGCCGGAGGCCCGGCCCGGCGTCCGTGACGATCGCGCCCGTGCTGAGGAAGGCGTAGGCGGGCGCGTAGACGGCGCCCGACCGCTCGCTGCCGCCGGCGGCGGTCGCGATCCCGGGGAGCCCGATGGCCAGGTCGTTGCCGGGTGCCGGCACGGGCGGCGAGGGTGCGCCCGAGCGCAGCCGGAGCGTGCCGTCGCTCGCCACTCCGCCGCCGCGATCCTTGGTGATCGTGCCCGAGACGAGGTCGATGGTCCCGTGGCTCTCAAGGTAGGCCACGTCGAGGTTGAGGCAGCCCTGCTGGGCCGAGCCCAGCCCGCTCCCGGCCTGGCGCGAGACGCACGACCCTCCGACGGCCGTCACCCGAGCGCCCGGGTCGATGACGACGAGCCCCGCTCCGGCGATCGTCGAGACCGCGGGCGCCGAGCCGCTCGGGACGGCGGTCCAGTCGAGCGGGCCGGCGATGTGGAGTAGTCCGTCGACGACGAGCGCGCCACCGGGGTTCAGCTTCGACGCCCCCGTCGCCGTCCCGATCACCGACGTGCCGAGTGGGTTCACGATCGCGAGCCGGCCGCCGATCGTCAGCGGCGCACGGCTCTCGAGCTCTCCCACCTCGACGCTGCCCGTCACGAGAACAAGGTCGGTCGGCGCGGCGTCGATGCAGACGACGTCGTCACGGCCGGGCAGGCGCGCGGGGCTCCAGTTGGCGGGCTCCGCCCACTGGGCGGACGCCGCGTCGGCGCGCCACGCGATCGTGCTCCTCGCGCACGGCCGGCTGAGCGGGCCGTCGTCGTCGGAGATCGTGATGGGTGCGGCCGTCTCCTTCAGCGGCCGCACCTCGCCGACTGCCGCCACCGCCACGTCGAGCGTCAGCGTCTCGTCGCCCTCCGCGAGATCGTCGGGAAGGATCGTGATCGGGATCGCCACCTCGCGCTGGCCCGCCCGCAGCCGGACGGTCCCGCCATCGGGCCGGAAGTCGACGCCGGGCTCGGCCGACCCGCCCTCCAGCGACCAGGTGACATCCGATGCGGCGAGGAGCGGCGGGTCGACGGTCACGGTTGCGCGGGCCGTGATTGGCTGCAGCGAGCCCTCGCGCACCGGCCCGGGGACCACGAGGAGCCGGCTCGCGGGCTCATCGTCCACGATGGTGACCGTGGCCGCGGGTCGGGCGAGGGTGAGCCCGGAGGCGTCGCTCAGGGCGATGGTCACGGTCTCGTCGCCCTCCGCCAGGTTGTCCCCGAGCACCACGAGCGTCGCGGTCGCCGTCGTCACGCCGGGGGCGAAGGTGAGCGTCCGCGTCATCGCGGCGAAGTCCCGCCCCGCGGTCGCGGAGCCGCTTCCGGCGGTGATCCGGACCGAGACGGGCGCCGCCGCGACGCAGTTCAAGCGCGCCTTGAGGGTGAGCGACGCGGGCTGTTCGGGCGTCGACTCCGTCACTGAGGCGTCGTCGATCTCTAGCGTCGGTTGCGCGCCCGCCGGGCACGTGGGCGGGACCGCGGTGTCGTCGTCGGTGATCGCGACGATCCCGCGCGCCCGTCCGATGGCGCCGTTCACCGGAGCGGAGATGTCGACGAAGAGCCGCTCCTCCGGCTCCATCTGGTCATCGCCCCGCACGGCCACCGAGATCGCGCCCGTCGTCGTCCCAGCCGGGATCACGAGCTCCCCACTCGCGGCGTCGTAGTCGGCGTCGGCCACCGCCGTGTCGTCCGCGGTAGCCCACGACACACGCGTGTCGAGGTCGCTGGGCGTCGAGAGGGACACCGGCACGGTCGCGGTGACCGCCCCCGAGTCGGCCTCCACCACCGACGCGTCGCCGACCGACACGACTGGGACGATCCGCACGGCCACCGTCGCGACAGGACTCGTCGCGGGCGCGGTGCACGCGGGCGTCGGGTCCGAGCAGCCGTCGGGGTCGCCGCGGTCGGTCGCCGTGTACGAGAAGCTGTCCGCGCCGGTGGCGCCCGGCGTGTGCGTGTAGGTGAGCGAGGCCCCCGTGCCGGACAGCGATCCCCTGGCGGGGGGAGTCACGACCTGGATCGAGAGGCCGGCGTCCGCGGTCTCCACATCGGAGACGAGGTCGCCGAGATCGAGGGGCGTGCCGGGGCCGTCCTGGGCCGTCTCGATCCACGTGCCGGTGGCGACGGGCGCGTCGTTGACGGGATCGACGGTCATCGTCACCGTCGCCGACGAGCTCGTCCCCACGCCGTCGCTCGCCGTGAACGTAAACGTGTCGGTCCCGTGGAAGTCGGGGGCCGGCAGGTAGGTCGCCACGCCGCCGCCGATGCCGGTCACCGCGCCGTGGGCAGGCTGGCGCGCAAGGGCGAAGTTCAGCGGCGCCCCCGCCTCGCCCGTCGCGCTCAGGGGCACCGCAACGGCCACGTCCTCGGGCGTGCGCGCCGCGCCGTCCTCTGCGACGGGCGGCGGCCCGGGCGGCCGGAGGGGGAAGGTCTCGACGGCGCGGTTCCCGACGTCGTCGTCGGCGATCACCACGACCCGGGCGACCGATGCCGGGTCGGCCGTGAAGGGTCCCGAATAGGCGCCGAAGGTAGTGCCGTCGAGGGAGTAGCGGACCTGCCGGACCCCCGTCCCCGCGTCGGTCGCCTCGAGCTCGACCTGGTGGCCGCCGAGCGGATCCCGGACGAGCGTCACGACCGGCGGCGTGATGTCGGCCGCGTCGTCTCCGGTCACGGCGACCGTCGGGTCGACGGTCGTCTCGAACGTCCCGTCGCCGTCGATGTCGAGCTCGAGCGGAGCCGTCCCCGTCGAGGACGAGACGAGCCGGCCGGTCACGCCCGCCGCCACGTCGACGTCGAGGTAGCGCTGCGCCGAGACGGTGCGCTCGCCGGTCCCTCGACGGACCTCGATCAGGAGCGGCCGGTCCGTCATCGTGAACGTGGTGGTGAAGCGCCCCTTCGTCGGAAGGATCGCGAGGGCCGACGAGGCGCTCGCGAACGTGACCGACACGCCCGGCACGGTGCCCGCGAGGAGGCTCGTCGGATCGGGGCTCGTGGAGTCTCCGGCCTCGTCCCGCACGGCGAGGTCCGTCGCGTTCGCAACGGAGACGTACCGCGCCTCCTCCGGCCGCGGCTCGGGCTCGTCGACGGCCGCGGCGCGCACACCGCCGAGGGCCGGCGCCACGGAGGCGGTTCCGGAGGGCGCGCCGACGGCCCGCGACCCGATGCGGGCCGCATCGTCGCGCTCGCCCAGGATCCCGACGATCGTGTTCTGGACGGCCGGGTTCGCCATCATGCCGCCGTGCTCGTAGGCCGCGTCCGCCGGCGGCCCGGGGGACGCGAAGGGGATCAACTCCGCTGACGGAGCGTTCAGATCGGCGGACGTGGTCCGCCTGGCGGCGCTGAGGGCCGGGACCGTCCCGTCACCGACTGTGAAGCGGACGTTGATCCCCTCCGCCCTCGAGCACGTGACCGGGGCGGACGCGGCCTTGCACGCGGCGTCGGTGGTCGCCCGGATCGACCCGATGGTGGCCTCCCGCGCCTGGATGCCGTAGAGGTGGAAGTAGGCGATGCCCGGCGGGTCGCCGCTCCAGTCGTCCTGGAGGAGCCCGTTCACCGGGAGCTGGTGGAACGCGTCGAGGACCTTGCCGGGGGTGTGCGCCGTGTTCCGGGCGTTGAGCCACTTCAGCTGATGGGGGTAGTCGTACACCTCGGTCGCGAGGCCGTTTGTGTCCCAGTCGCGGCCCTCCTCACCGACGGGAGGGGTCGCCCCGAGGTCGTAGTACGCCTTCGACGGTCCGAGCTGCGCCGCGGAGGGCATCGAAGCGACTGCACCTCGGAGGTCGTCCCCGTTCATACCGCCCAGATAGGCCGGCAGGGTGAGGAAGTTGCCAGTCTCCAGGATGTAGGGCATCTTCGGGGCGCCCAGCCACGGCGAGTTGACCGTGGTCACTGCGTTCACCGTCGCCGCCGCGGCGGGGTTCTCCATGATGTAGCGCCGGGTCAGCAGCCCACCCATGCTGTGGGCGACGATGTCGACCTTCTGATTCGGATAGAAGGCGCGGACGCAGCCGATGTACGTGGCCAGCCGCGCCGCGTTGGTCGAGATGTCCTGACGCCAGTCGTACGGGAAGACGAAGAGGTTCGGGCGCTTGGGCCGCTGGGCCACGACGTCGCAGAAGCGGACGTTCCCGCTGTACAGCCCGGTGTCGTAGGGCCGATAGCCCGCCTTCTCCAACGCGGTGAGGAATCCGCCGTAGACGTCCGCTCCCTTGAACGGCACGGTCGCCGCGCTCCCCATCGGACCGGCCGCCCGGAGGACGTCCTTCACGCGTACGTCGGCTCCCGGGCGTCCGATCCTCAGTTTGTCGTAGTCGGGCCGGCCTCCGCGGATCGCGAAACCCGGCCAGATCTCCTCGTCGTCCCCCGGATCCTCGTTGGACTTCGCCTCGACGAGGACGCTGCCCGCCACGCCCGGCACGAAGACGACGGGCAGCGGCTCCGGTGACCGGGCGCGGACGATCCCCTCGGTGCCCGCGGCATCGCGTGCCCAGAAGGTGACGTCGCCGTGGTCGTGCCCGTTGATCGGGTCGTGGATGCTCAGGTCGGCGATCCGGTCGCCCCCCGCCGGCGCGGCCGGGTCAAAGTCCTCCACGTGGTCGCCGGTCTGGATCACGACGGAGGCCGGGTCCGCTTGCACGTCGCTCGGGTTGCGCCGGTCAAACGGGGCATCGGGCCGTCCGGTGAGCCGGACGCGGATGCGGTAGATCGCCTTGTGCGTGGTCGTCGCACAGGTCGTGGCCCCGATCGGCACGGAGCCGCACGCGATGAACACCACGTTGAACGCCCGGGCCTTCGCGTCGAAGGAGGAGACCCCGACCCGCGAGAGGTCGTCGAAGGCGGCGAACGGCCCGCGGTCGACCTCTGTCGCCGAGTCGACGTTCCCGTTCCCGTTCGTGTCGAGGAACGTCTCCCCAGGATCGAGGACGCGGTTCCCGGCCACGCCCGCGATCCGCTTGAGGATCCTGGTCCCGTCCGCCTTCTCGATCGCGATGAAGATGCCCGGGCCCTTCGTCAGGGCGCGCGTACCGTCGTTGACACCGAAGAAGGCGATCGCCTGGCCGTCGTCGCTCAGGCCGGGGGCGCGGCCGAGCGGCGGTGGTCCCCCGCGGGGCGCCGGTGCGAAGCCGTCGGCGGGCCCCGCCACATCCGTGTACCGGAGGGCATCGCTGCCGGTCGTGGTCGATTGCCCGAAGAGCCGGATCGTGTCGCCGGGTGGGGCCTGCTGCCCCGTGTTCACCCACACCGTGTCGCGGTCGGTGGCCATGGCCCCTGCCGCAGCCGGCCATGCCGGCTCGCTCGCGCCGGACGTGCCTCCCCCCGTCGTGGAGGTCGCGCGGAAGACGAACGGCGCCGCCACCCGTGCGGCGACGGTCGGCACGATCTCGGCCCCGACCAGGTAGCGCTGCTGCGGCGCCCAGGACGCCGCACGGAAGCGGACGACGGTGCGCCCGTCGTCGGCGACCTGCGGACGCGGCGCTGAGGCGCCGTCGATTGGCATCTGCCAGAAGGGGTTCGGCACCGGCGCGAGCACCCGAGCCTTGGGGACGGCGAGCACGCCGCTCGTACCGCCCTGCCCCAGCGCCGAGATCGACCCCACCACGGCGGCCGCGTGGCTGATGTCCGGCGGCAGCGTCGCGCCGACCTGGGCCGGCGTGATCGTGTTGCTGATGCTCCCGCTCGAGGAGACGTCGGCGAACTCCGCGCGCGTGCGGCCGGGGTCGGCGACGCCGCCACTCGCGATCGTCAGGGCGTGATCGGTCGTCGTGCCGCTCCCGTCCCACGCGCGCCACTTCGTGGAGAGCGGGGCGCCGGGTAGCTGGTCCTGCGCCCCGACCACGTCGTGGTCGTTGATCTGGACCTGAGTTCCGAAGCGCCGGGCGGGGGAGACCGTGCCGGGCGAGAGGAGGCGGATGTCGCGCTTCCCGGTCCCGATGAAGACGCCGCTCCCTCCGGGGAACGTCGCCGAGAATCCGACGTTCCCCGAGCCGGCTATAGACGGCCCGTTCCCCAGGCCGCTGATGGCGGCCGTCACGGGCGTGCCGGCCGGGCCCGGGTAGGTGAAGCGCTGGCCCGTGGTGGCGATGACGTCGTACGGCAGGGGGGCGTCGTCGTCTGCGATCACGCCAATCGCCTGGGCGTGCGCGAGCACCCCGCCGCGCGGGCTCGAGAGATCGAGCCTGACCGTCTCGGGTCCCTCGGGGTCGGCGTCGCCGACGACCGGTACGGACATGGTGAGGGGGCCCGAGGTGTTGGGCGGAAACGTGATCGTTCCGAACGTGCGCTGATAGTCGCCGGACGCGACCGTGGCGGTGCCGTCGAGGGTCTCGTAGTCGACCGACACGGGTCCGTCCGGGTTGGGCGGGCTGAGGCGGAGCTGGAAGTCGAGGCTCCGGGCCTCTCCCGACCCGCCCTCCATGGCGTCGGCGTCGGCGACGTCAACGACGTTCGACGGGGGCATGACCAGCGAGTACTCCTGCGGGCCCTGCGGAACCGACGTGCCGAAGACTCGGACCTGCCAGACCCCGGTGCGGCGCGTCGCCCGTACCTGCTCGACGTTGTTGATCCGGTCGTTCCCCTGGATCGCCGGCGCCATCGGCTTGGTCGGGTCCTGGACGAGCGGCCGGTAGACCGTGCCCGCGGGATCGACGAGCCGGAGGTCGAGATCGTTGACGAGCGCTGGGCGCGCGAGGGCGGCGCCGGGTGGGTCGTCCCACACCAGCGTCACCTTGGGGTCGGTGGTCCCGTCCGAGCTGAAGCTCCAGCGGTCGAGCTCGGTCGTGGCCGCCGCCCCGACGTGGATCCGCGGGTTCCTGGCGTCGTCGGCGACGAGCTTCACCGCCTCGAGCGCATCGACCATCCCCCAGCCGCTGCGGAAGTCGGGCCCGCTCACGACACCGCCCCCCGACAGGTTCGCGGCGGGGAGTGCCGCGACGACTCCGGCCCCCGTGTTGCCACCCCACGGCTTCGCCGGGTCCCCGCCGAACGCGAGGTGCGCCTGGAAGGAGCGCTGCGTCCCCGCCCGGGCCTGGGCGTTGACCGCCGCCACGATGTCGTTCGCGGTGGTCGTGACCGCGCCCGCGCCGTTGGTGGCGAGGTCGACGATCAGCGACTTCGCGTCCGGGGTGACGGTCGCGGAGAACGGGGCGTTCGGCGCCCCGGGGTCGCGGTAGATCACGCCCAGGTCGACACCTGCGCTGCCGCCGCGGGGGTCGACGAGCGTGATGCCGTCGTTCGCGCCCGGCAGCCCCGTCGTGAGCGACGCGGGCACCGATGCCGGCGCAGCCGTGTGGATGAGGATCGCCTTCGCGGTCGACGGCGACGGCCGCGTGCTCGGATGCGCCTTGCGCCACTCCTCGATCACCAGCGCGTTCACGGCAGCGACGAGCGGGGTCGCCATGCTGGTGCCGCACATCTCCGTGTAGCCGCCGCCGACCGCCGTCGACGTGATCTGCTTGGGCGGGGCATCGAGCCACTTCGTGTTGCAGCCGGGCGCGACTAGGTCCGGCTTCAGTCGGCCGTCCTGCGTTGGGCCCCAGCTCGAGGACGACGTGACCGTCGCAGTGTCGGAGTTGACGGCGCCGACGATCACCGGGTTCTTCGCGGCCGCGACGGTCGAGAGGGACCCATAGTCGCCGCAGGTGGGGATAGCAAACGTGCCGGGGAGCCCGGGCGGAGGGTTGAAGATCGACCGCCAGTTGCCGGCCGCGACCGTGAGAATCAGCGGCTGCGGCCGCCCATCGGAGCCCGGGATGGCCCCCCGAACGAAGCCGTCCATCTGGACGGCGGAGGAGGTGTAGAGGCCGCCCCGGTCACACGTCGCCGGACTCGGCTGCCCGAGCGACATCGTCGCGAGATCGACGCCGGGTCGTGGGCCGACCGCCGAGCCCATGGCCTTGGTGAAGTCGGCCGTTATGTCGGCGTTCTGCTCCTCGATCTCACCGGTGATCGCGAACGAGCGGATCGAGGCCCGCGGCGCGTGCCCCGACCACTGGAGGGCCGCCCCGCCGTGGGGGGCGCTGGCGGTACCGTCGCCGGCGAAGATGCCGGCCACGTGCGTCGCGTGCTTCGGAGCGCCGTTCGGTGGTGGCGGCTCCGTGTCGACAATCCGGTTCGGCGCCCCCGGGGGGCCGCCGGCCAGGAAGTCCGGATGCGTCGTGTCGACGATGCCCACGTCCTCGACGAGGCCGACGACGCCGGCGCCGCGGACCGGCGCCATGGGGTCGAGCGCCCATGCCTGCTCGGTCTTCGCCGTCTGGCGGGCGACGTCGTTCGTCGGGACGAGCGCGTCGTCGACGACCCCGACGTACTGCACGCCGTCGACCGCGGCAATGCGCTCGACATCCGACAGGTGCGCGGTCAGGACGATCGCCGGAAGGGTGGGCTCCTCGCTCGCGACCCGACCCAGCGACGCGAGGGTGGGACGCACGTCGGCGGGCCGGACATCCGGGTGGAGGGTGACGATGAGGACGGCCTCGCCGCCGGGACGGCGTGCCCAGCGAGGCACCTCCCCCCGCGCGAGCGCCGGATCGATCTTGTCGCGCGGCGCTAGGGGGCCGACCCACCTCACGGAGGCGTCGGTCGCGAGCGCGTCGACGTCGGCCGCGGTGCTCGAGGCGACGTACGCGTTCCCGCCGACGTAGGTCCCGAGCGAGATGCCGTCCCCGGCGAGTCGTGCCTCGGTCCCGGCGGTCGGGAGCTTGCGGAACTGGACGAGGTAGTGCACGTCGCCGCGCGCGGGGACGCCCCGGGTGACGGTGGCGGAATCGACGCCGCCGGGCGGCGTGATGGCCCGCGCCCGGAGCCCGAGCTGGAATGGGTGCGCCGGGGGCAGAGGCCTCAGATCGGGTGGTGGGGGGGCAGCGCCGGCCGCCGGGAGCGCGAGCAGGAAGGCACCGGCGGGGCCGACGAGGCCGCAGACGAGGGCGCAGACCAAGGGAACCGCTCGCTGACGCGGCGTCCGCCGTGCGCGGGATGGAGGCGGGGAGAACGGCAATGGGGTAGACCTCGTGAGCCGCGACGGGCCCTTATGCGTCGACGCTACCACGCCGCCGCCTCAGGGGAATGAGGAGCGCCGTCATCCATTCGCTCCTTCCTCACGCCGGAGCCGCCTATCCATCCCCCGATCGAGTGGGTTACGACGGTGACCTCTCGGCGAACCACCGGCCAAGACCGCGGGCAAGGCCGAGCGCGAGTGGCTCTGGCACCAGCAGGCGGCGGCGTGCGCTTACGGGACCTCGGCCGGGCCCGGGTGCGCGACTTTCGCGCGGAGATGCTCGATCGCGGGGCCACCAACGCGACCGCCAACGTCACGATGCGCGTCCTGCCGGCCGCGCTCGGGGCGGCGGTCGAGGACGGCCTCATCCCGACCAACCCCTGCCTTGGGATCAAGCGGCTGCCGCACACGCCCGCCCCGGCGCGGCCGCTGTCGCCGATGGAGGCTGAGCGCCTGAGGATCGAGCTGCCGACCCAGCGCGACCAGGTGCTTTGGGCCTCATGGCCTACGCGGGGCTCCGGCCCGAGGAGGCCCTCGCGCTTCGTTGGGCCGACGTGGGCGCCACCCTCCACGTCCACCGTGCCTACACCCACGGCGAGCTGAAGGACACCAAGACCGGCCGGGCCCGCGGCGTCACGGTGATCGGGCCCCTCGCCGACGACCTCGCCGCCTGGCCCGAGCGTACTGGGTGGGCCGATCCAGGTGACCTCGTCTGCCCGAGCCTCGGCCGCGCCGACCGACCCAAGGACGCGGCCCTTCAGGGCGGGTTCCTGCACCTGACCAACTGGCGCAGCCGGGCCTTTCGGGCGGCCAGCGAGCGAGCGGGGCTCTCCGGGATCATCCCGTACAACGGCCGCGACACCTTCGCGAGCCTTCTCATCTACGAGGGCCGGCCGCCGACTCTCGTGGCGGCGGCGCTCGGGCATGGCGACACCCAGACCCTCTGGCGCCACTACGCGGGCATCTTCGCGGAGGCCGAGGTGGGGGTGAGGGTTCCGATCGAGGAGGCGGTCAGAGAGGCCCGCGAGGCGGTTCGGTGGGAACGAAATGTTCCCACGTCGTTCCCACGCCACCCTTCCGGGGGGCTCCGAGAGGCGCCTCGAGGGCTCAGAAATCGTTCTCAGCAGGTAAAACGCGAATGCGCGCGGCAGGATTCGAACCTGCGACTTCTGGCTCCGGAGGCGAGCCACTTCGCTCGGCTGCTCGTCACACGGGGCAAACCCTTCGCGCGCCTCGCCGACCTCGACGCGCCCCTACACGCCAGCGAGATCTACCACGGTGGGCACCACATCCCCGGCCTGGTGTCCTACGGCTGGTACGGGCCGCTGATCGACAGGCTCCGACGGGAAACCCGGTCCCAGGTCGTCGAGTTCCCCTACGACTGGCGCCAAACGAATGCCCTCAGCGCCGCCGCGCTCGCGGACCGAGTCGATGCACTCAAGCGCGAACACGGCGACCGCCAGGTCGTGCTGATCGCCCACTCCATGGGGGGCTTAGTCGCGCGCCACCACATCGCCCAAGGTGGAGGGCATCGGCACGTTCGAAGGCTCATCACCCTCGGAACCCCGTATCGCGGAGCAGCTGGAGCAGCTGACGCGCTCGCGAACGGTCTGCCACCGACGTTCGGGCTGCTTCGCCGCCGCCTGCGTTCCTTCCTGCGGACCTGCCCATCGGTCCATGAACTCCTACCCTGCTCGACTGCGTCAACGTCGGATCCGATCGACGGCGCTCCCTTGCCAATACCCTGCCCTCCGGTATCTCTCCCGCCAAGCTGGGCGACGCAGCGCGCTTCCACGCCGAGATCGAACGAGAAGAGGAGCGGCTCGCGGGGGTCGACGCCTTCGCCATCGTCGGTGACCGGCAGCAAACCGACGCCTACCTCCGCCAGACCCATGACGGTCTCGTCGTCGACGAGACGCGCTGGGATGGCGACGGAACAGTTCTCCTCGGCTCCGCGCGGCCGCCCGAATGGGGTCAGCGCGGTCAAGGCATGATCCCTCACTGGCTCGGACACCTCGACCTCCCGGGCGACGAGCGCGTGAATCAACTCGATACTGACCCTCTTCGGATGGCAAGACCACGGACTCGGCGGCGAGCCACTAGAGCTTTCGGTCGGGGCACCCGCGACCGCCACTGCCGGCGAGACGGTCCCCATCACCATCCGAGCGTCCAGCGACCAACTCTCACTCAGAGTCGGCGTCCGGAGGACCGACGTCCCGGAGCCCGCCGCCACCGCCTATGCCGCACCGAAGCGGTGGCTCGACGAGACGCCCCGCCTCGCGGAATACTCCGCCACCTTGGCCGGCAGCCTCTCCCGGACTCTATGAGATACGAGTGTGGTCACCCGATATCGGAGCCACCCGGCCGGTGACCCGCAGTTTGCTCGTCTCCCCAGACACAGTCCTGCCGGACGATGACTCCGGTCGAGGTAGCGAGGTCGCTTCGCTCGGAGACATCCCCGGCCTGGTGCAAGGTGTCGTTTGAGATGACGCTGATCGTGCGCCGAGGTGCTTGCGCGACCACGGGAGGGCCCGCGGCCGGGTTCCGGGAGCGCTGCAAAGTGTGGGGAGGGGTGTGGGGAAGACGAGGGCGGGGAGAAAGCCCCTGCTGAATCGAGACTCTGGGCCAAAGAGTCCCCAGCTCGACAAGCTGGGGGTCACTGGTTCGAGCCCAGTATCGCCCATTCAGAAACCCCCGCAAACGCGGGGGTTTTTCGTTTCTTGGCCGAAACGGCCTGCGGGGGAAAGACGTCAAAAAGCCCCTCAGGAACGATTCCCCACTGCTGGAACATGTAGGGAGATTCGCTGGACGAGGACGTGCAGCTCGTTGAACACCGTTTCGGGGCAGAAGGGAATCGCGAGCCTCGCGCGTCGTGGCTCCTCTCCGAAGCATGACCGCCGTCGTCCATCTGGACCCTAGCCGTCGGGATCGTCGAGTCGCTCAATGTCTGTCCTGGATCGCTGCAACGCGACTCCGTCAACTCCAAGGACGAGGTGGTCGGCGAATCGTGGAGCGGCGTTCATGTTAATCGCGACGCTGTGCTCGCCGTTTGCCTCGCGCTTCCAGCCGCCGAGTTCAAGATCCCAGTCAAGAAACGGATAGGCGTGCCCCGTTGCGGCCAGTTCATCGCCTTCCCCGATGATGCGGCCATGAAGGTAGGCGCGAGTGGTGTTGGGTGTGACCGGGACCTCAAACGGATGTTTGAGCAGCACCGACGCGCTTTGTGCTGCCACCCCGCCAAGTCCTAGGAGGGCGGCCCGAATGTGCGCAGCTGTTCGCTCGCGCATTTCGACCGCGATGGCATGAACCTCAGGGAACGTCATAAAGCCATGCTCGAAGCCGTCGCTGGCTCTCCTAGACCGCATGTACGCGTCGTCATCGCCGGCGAAGATGATCCGTCTTCGGACCTCAGCGTCAAGTTGGCGATCCTCGATGCCCCACTCCGCGATCAGGCCTCGCTTGTCGAGGCAGGATCGCTCCAACTCCTGGCGCAATGCAACAGGAGTGAGCGCCTCCGCCGCCATGTACAGATGGGCGAGCGCGAGAACCTCGGAACCGACCGCCCAGTTGCGCAGAGCGATCCGGTATTGGCCGATGGCTCGATTCAGGCGCGATGCGTCGGCATGGGGCACGAAGGCTTCCAGCAGGGCGACGGTACACGGGATGTTGAGTGAGCGCCGGTTGGGCGGAACTCCCCGCTCGGGAGTCCCCGCCTGCGCGAGGAAAGCCCGTTCGGACACGCCCGTCGTCTTCTCAAACGCGACCTCCAAGTCGAAGTCCTCGATTGATCCGTTAGCGGAGACTGCCAAGATCCCGGCGACTCCATTGGCCGCGTTAGTGAACTGGCGGACGGCCGTATCGATGTCATCGGCCGGGCCGGAGATCTCTGCCCACAGCTCCCGTCCCACCGGATCCTCGAAACCCTCGTCAACGAACCTCGTCCGATAGACGATGTCAATGCGGGAGCCTTCGATCGGGAAGTCGAGAACCCGAACAGCCTCCCCTCGCTCGATCCGAACAAGGGCCCTTGCCTTGGCGACTACCACGAAGGTTCTAAGGCTCATCGTTGGCTGGACCATATGAACCCCGCCGGGGGAATGCAGCAGTCCGGGGAACAGTGAGACTCCTGCCGGATCTATCAGACGGACCGGGCCCGTTCGACGCGAGGAAAGCGAAGCGCGGCAGTGAAGTAGCCTCAGGGAAAGGGCGCGTTGTTTCCGTCCGGCACATTGCGGATCTTGACGAAGAACCCGTCCCGGTAGTGCGCTGCGAGCCAGAACATGCCGGTCGCAGCCCGCCGCCGCGGATAGTTCCGACAGTGTCCGGTGTGCCTCGTCGCCTCCGGGTCGGCGAGTCCGTGCTGCGTCTCTCTCACGGACGGCTCTCTGATCTGGAGCCTTCGAGGGATTTGGCACGATTCGGAGAGCCGAAAGTCCGCGGCCCGTCCCGATCCATGAAACGCCTCTGGTTGAGCGTAGGCGTCCATAACGAGCCGGTGGCTGGTCAGATCGCGGAAGCAGAAGGCCGGCTAACGGCACCAGCGTGACCTACTTGGGAGGGGCACCTGCCTGCTCGCTCTCGCCCCTGGGACCGGTATGGACCCCGCAGGTGCGCTCCAGAGGGCGCATCGGTCGACCAGCTCAAGGAAATGGTGATGGAGGTCAGCGAGGGCAACGAACCGACCTTCGTGCCTTAGAGCGTCTAACAGAATGAAGGGTGGGGTGGGTTGATGGCGAACTTCTCGGGCATGGGTCATGCTCGGGGAGGGAGCCAGGTGGTGTCTGAGACCGTGCAAGGCAGCAAGACCGGTGCCAGCCGGGGTCGGCCGTGGGAGATCCCAGATGGGTTGTGGGCGCGCATCGAGGGGCTGTTGCCTGCCCATCCTCGACGGTTTCGCTATCCCGGGAGGCGGCGCCTGGATGACCGGGCGTGTTTGTCGGGGATCGTGTTTGTCCTGGCGACAGGAATCCCGTGGGAGCACCTTCCGCAGGAACTCGGCTACGGGTCAGGGATGACGTGCTGGCGCCGGTTGCGCGAATGGCAAGCCGCGGGAGTGTGGGACGCGCTGCATGAGCTGCTCCTTGGCCAGCTTCGAGGCGCGGGAGTCCTGGACTTGGGTCGGGTATCGGTCGATTCCAGCCACATCCAGGCAAAAAGGGGGGCTCCTGGACCGGGCCGAGTCCCGTCGACCGGGGCCGCCCGGGTGTCAAGCACCACCTCGCCGTCGACAAGAACGGGATCCCGCTCGCGTGGCAGGTAACCCCAGCCAACCGAAACGACATCACCCAACTGCTCCCGCTGCTCGAGTTGATCCCACCGATCCGGGGTCGGGTCGGACGCCCCATCAGCCGGCCGGTGGTCCTGCTGGCCGACCGCGCCTATGACTCGCGACGTCACCGCCAGATCCTGACCCGCCGCGGGATCATCGTCTGCATCGCCCGGCGTGGCACCACAAACGGCAGCGGCCTCGGCCGCTACCGGTGGCCAGTCGAGCAGACCATCGCCTTGTTGCACCGCTACCGGCGCCTGGCCATCTGCTACGAGCGCACCAGCCAAACCCACACCGCACTCGTCGCGCTGGCCTGCTGCCTCATCTGCTACCGCCGACTCCCATTCTGTTAGGCGCTCTAAGAGTCAGTCCGGCGTCAGTGCCAACCTTGACGCTTCGATCATTGCGGAACCAGCCGTAGGAGATGGTCGTCGGATCCCCGGAGAACGTGGCCGAGCAGGTCAGCGTGCTTCCGACGGTCGGGTCACCTGAGATGGCGACCGGCGAAATCCTCTTTGGTGCCTTCGGCGCGGCTTTGACCGTGATCGTTCCAAGGGACGTGCGTGTGGCGTTGCCAGCAAGGTCCGTGAGCACGAGTGCAGGCGTGAAGCTGCCCAGGCTCGTGAAAATATGCCCGCCGCTGTCTACCTTGACCGGCGCCGCGGGAATCCATGCGGTGGGCGTGACAGTGAGCTGGTCGCGTTGCCCGTCGCCCCATTCGATGGCCGCGATGTTCAAGCCCGAAAGCGGTCCGTCGTCCTGAATCATCATCGAGAGCGACGGCGTTCTGCCGCCCACGGTGATCACTCCTGACACCTGCGGTGCGGAGCCGACCAGGAGGGGTGGCGTCGAGTCTTCGTAGGTCACTTCCAGGCCACTTTTTGCAAAACGAGATGAACGTTCCCGCGTAGGTGCCGCCACTCAGCAGAATGCTGACGGATCCAGCTGCATCAAGAGCTTGCGCGATTGGCACCTCACCGCTCTTGTACGAACCGTCGACAAGGCTCACAGGCGCTTGCCCGAGCGCCGGGCCACCGGTCGGATTGATGACTGCCGAGGTCCAGCTGCCGCTATAGCCGTCGGTACGTACGACGGCCCGGACCGTCTGCACGCCAGCCCTGATGGCCTCAGGCACGACCACGCGTTTCCGCCACGTGCAGCCGCTTGATCCCGATGACAGGTCGAATGGAACATCCCCGATGCCGTCGTTCAGGACGCAGCTTGTGGCCGATTGGTCGGCTTCCTGGAAAAGCTGGCCCCGAATCACCGCCGCCGAGCCGGTGGCAGGGAGCGCGCCCGCAAGCGTAGTCACGACCATCAGAGAGCGCGAGACCCACCCTGTTCCCAATTCCAAGCTCTTTCCCGTGCGCCGCGACGTTGTCGCTATTCCATCCGGCTCGGATCGTCCCACGTCCGGAGCGGATTTAGTGGGCGGGTCGCCGCCGTCGGCCGCAAACCGTTCCTGCGTCTCGTCATCGTCCGGCATCGCGCGAGCCTCTCACACGATCTACGCCATGTCCCACCCGAAGGTGAACGCGATCACAAACGCGGAGGCGACGCCCCGGGTGTAGCCTCGTTCCCGTATGTCTGGAACGCAGAGGAATCCCGCTGCGAAGCCCGCGGACGGCCTGCCCGCCGACGAGTTAGTCGCCCTTCTCACCGCCGCCCTGACCGCAACCCAGCCGGGCACGGGCTCAATCGAGACAGCCCAGGGAATGGGCCAATTGTACGAAGTAGGTGTCGCAGTCGCCGCCCGCGAGCTAGCCGCGGGAGTGCTTCGAGAAGTTTCCAGCGGGGCTCAAATGAACGCGATGCGCCTCGCACGCCACCTGTACGAGTACTACGTCCAGCTCAAGTTCGTACTCGCCGATCGAGCGTCCCGGCTACCCGCCCTCGTGGCATCTGACGCCAAGGCCCGTCATCAGATCAACCGCTTCAGTCCCGATCTCCGGCCTCTGACCGTGGAACAGCAACTCGCGGCAGACCAACACAAGTTCATCGTCGAGAAAGCCAACTCAGAGGCGAAGGTCTCTGGGAAACAAGCGTTCCTGCCGAAGTTTGAACAGATGGCGCAAGAGACGAACATTGGCGATTCCTACAACTTGTACTACCGGACCGCGAGCGCTCTGTCACACCCCGGGATCCTCGGTTCCTCGGAGGCCTACCTCGTGTACGACGAATCGACGGACTCGTTCCAGCTGCGGGACGGAGGCATCGTTGCCCCGGCCTTGTCACAGCCGCCGCTCGCGCTTGCCACGCTTTGCTTCATTGGAATCTTCAGCGAGATCGGTGACATCCCGCCTCTTTGGGTAGGGCTTCAACCTATCCTTCAAGCGTTGACCAGCCGGATCGCGTCAGCCGTCGAAAGCGAGGAAGAGACCACGTAGGAGGAATCCGACGACCACTTTGACAGGGGTCGGGAGGGGACGTAACCGGCGCAGGGGTCTCAGGTGGACTTTGCTGAGGGGTCATCAACCCTCCCTCCGACCTACTGTCGATGACGGGCCAGCCAGGCCCCTCGGTCGGAGGTAGACGTGGAGTGGAAGCTGTGGGTCAGCAGGGCGGCAGCGGTCTATGCGGCCTCAGGGCTGGCGGTCGGAGCCTCGTCGGCGGCTGCCGCCCCGGGTGACGTTCAGGCGACGCCTGATGCGCGCAAGCTGCCCGGAGGAGAGGTGCTCAAGAACCTCACTGATGGCATCGCCGCCTGGGCGCTCATCGCGTCGCTTGTTGGGCTGTTCATCGGGGCGATCGTCTGGGCGCTCGGATCGCACACGCAGAACTGGCAGCACACGCACCATGGCAAGCGGGCGGTCATGGTGTCGTCGCTCGCGGCTCTGGTGACGGGGGCGGCTCCGGCGATCATCAACTTCTTCGCCAGCCAGGGCCGGGCGTTCAAGTGACCTCTCGTGGACGGTCAGCGCTCCTGGTGGCCTCGACGGCCTTTGTGTTTGGGCTCGGCCTTTGGGTTGGCACCCGGACGGGCGAACAACGATCAGTTCGGGGTGGCGTCGCCGAGACCGGCGCGACGGTGTCTGCTCCAGATACGGCACCTTTGGGCTCCAACCGGGTGGCGCGCCCGGACAGGCCCGGCGGCTATCCGCGCTCCCGAGCGGGTGCGGTTTCTGCGGCCGCGGACTTCGCTGCGATGCTCGGCGGGCCGCTGGTGCTCGAGCCTACCTCCTACCAGGCGGCGATCCGGCGGATCGCGGCGACCGAGGCTCGGGGACGGTTGATCCGGGGTGCGGCTCAGACCGCGGGCTTTCTTGAGTCGCGCCTTGGGCTGATGAAGGCTGGCCGCCTCGGCGAGCCGGTGATCTACCGCTCCGCTCTGGTCGGCTACGCGGTCGACCGCTTCTCCCGAGACGAGGCGGCCGTACGGCTGTGGACCGCTTCGGTGGTGGGGCGTGGCGGTGGTCAGGGTGTCTCGCAAGTCTGGGGAACAACGACGCTTCGCCTTCGTTGGGAGGGGGGTTGGCGGCTCGCGGATTGGGAGCAATCACCCGGCCCGACGCCGTCGCTACCTGGAGTGGCGTCGCCGGGCGAGTCATCCGCACTTCTCCTTGCGACCTCAGATCTCCGGGGCTTTCGATATGCGCCCGACGCTCGCTAGCGTCGCCCTCGCTGCGCTCCCCGTGCTCTGGGCGGCAGCGCCCGCGCGGGCCGCTGTTCCTGGCGTCAAGACCTCCCATGGCTTCTGCGACACGCCTGTCGTCGGATTGACCTGTGATGCGGTCGGCAAGGTCGGTGACGCCGTGGGGAGCGCCGTCGGCGGCGTCGCGGGTTGGACGTTCTCGCAGGTGTTCGGCGCGATCGCCGCGTGGGTCGGGGACGGCGCGGCGTGGCTTGTCGGCAAGCTCGGGGAGTTCATCTCCGAGACCGTCGCCGTCGATGTCGCCGATCCGACGTTTGTTGAGCGCTACCGGCTGATGGGTGGCCTGGCACTTGCCCTCGCGCTGCCGCTGCTCCTGGCGTCGGTGATCCAGGGAGTGATCCGCCAAGACACCGGGCAGATCCTCCGGTCGGTGTGCGGGTACCTGCCTCTTGCGCTGCTCGTGATGGTCGCGGGCGTCGAGCTGACTCGGACCGCGGTTCGCCTGACCGACTGGATGAGCGCCGCCGCCGCGGGGGGCTCGGGTGGTGACGTCGGCCAGGCACTCGCGCAGCTCGGCGGCGTCCTCGCAGCTGGCGCAGCTGGCGGGGTGCCACTGTTTGTGTTCTTCCTTGTCGCAGCGCTCGTGGCGTTTGCGGCGCTCGTGCTGTGGGCGGAGCTGCTCCTTCGGGCGGCGGCGATCTATGCGTGCCTGCTCTTTCTTCCGTTGGTGCTCGCTGCGCTTGTGTGGCCGGCGACGGCGCACTGGTGCAGGCGACTGGTGCACACCCTCGCGGCGCTGATCCTGTCCAAGCTCGTGATCGCCGCGACGCTCGCCCTCGGGGTGAGCCTGGTCAGCCAGGGCTTCACCGACGGAGGCTTCAACTCCCTGCTCACCGGCGGGGTGCTCCTCTTCCTCGCGGCGATGTCACCGTTTGCGCTCCTGCGGCTGATCCCGGTAGCAGAGGCCGCTGCGGTGTCGCACATGGATGGTCGCGCCCAGCGCGGACTTGGGTCGATCGCGGCACTTGGCGGCGGCGCAGTGCTGGCCGGTTCGCTCATGCAGGCCCGGGGACCGGGAGGTATCGGTGGAGGTGGAGGCCTGGGGGAGGCGATGACCTCCGCACGGTTCATGGGAGTGCCCGGCCCGATGGGGGTCGCCGCCTACCTCGCCGCGGGTGCTGGCGGACGCAGATCGCGAGGTCAGGGCCCCGAGACGCCGCCGGCCGGGGAGCGTCGATGAGCGAGGGACGCTTCCGGTTCGGACCGCTCGACCGGCGCGGCCTGGTGATGGGCCTTCGCGTCGACCAACTCGCCGCGATCGCCGGTGGCCTCCTCACGGGCCTGGTCGTGCTGCGGTCGAGCCCAACGGTACCCGGCATCCTCACCGCAGTCGCGATCGCCACCGCAGCGGCGTTCGCCGGGCTCTGGCCGTTTCGCGGACAGACAATCGTCGAATGGCTCCCCGTCACCACGCGATTTCTTGTTCGCCGCCTCCGCGGTCGACACCGCTTCCTGTCCGAGACGCCGCTCACCGGAGGGCTCAGCGTTCCGCACGCCTTGCGCGGCCTCACGCTCTTGGAGGCCCCGATCGCCGAAGAACACTTCGGCGTCATCCGCGACGGCCGCGCCGGATACGTTGCCGTCCTGGCTTTGCGCGGCCGATCGTTTGCCCTTCTCGACAACACGGAAAAGACGAGGCGCCTCGCGGGGTGGGGATCGGTTCTGTCCGGTCTCGCACGCTCCGGAAGCCCGATCTCGGTCGTGCAGTGGGTCGAGCGAGCAGTCCCCGACGACCAGGACGCCCTCGGCCGCTACCTCCAGGAAGCACTCGAACTCCCGCTCAGCGCGCCGTCAGTACGGAGCTACCTGGAGCTGGTCGACGAGGCGGCGCCGGTTACCCAGCAGCACGAGGTGCTTCTCGCGGTGCGTCTCGACCCTCGCCGCTGCCATCGCCACATTCGGCAAGCCGGAGGCGGCGACGCTGGCGCATGCCAAGTGCTCCTTCGGGAACTGCAAGCACTCGAAGACCAACTTCGAAACGCGGACGTTCGGGTCGACGGTGTCCTTACCCCGAGGATGCTCGCCCGAGCGATTCGGACAGCGTTCGACCCAGGCGCTCGCTCGGGCCTTTCCCTCATCGGTGCCGGCGAGGAAGGCCGGAAAGGCACTGCACCGCGAAACGCCTGGCCGTTTGCCGCGCAGGAGGACTGGAGCACCTACCGCACCGACAGCGCCGTCCACGCGACGTACTGGATCGCGGAGTGGCCACGAATGGACGTCGGCCCCGACTGGATGGCACCGCTGGTCCTGCAGACCCAGGTGACCAGGACGGTGAGCCTCGTCATGTCACCGGTCGACCCGGCCCGCGCGGCCCGCGAGGTGGAGTCCTCCCGCACACAAGACGCCGCCGACGAAGAACTCCGCCAACGCGCAGGCTTCCTCGCCACAGCCCGGCGCCGACGCCAACAGGAAGCGATCGTCGGTCGGGAGGAAGAACTCGCCTCCGGCCATGCTGAGGTTCGCTTCAGCGGCTACGTGACTGTGTCCGCGCCTGATCTGGAAGCACTCGACGGGGCGTGTGGTGAGATCGAGCAGGCGGCGCAGCTTGCGCGGCTCGAACTACGAAGGCTCTACGGTCGCCAAGCCGAGGCCTTCACTTTCACCCTTTCACTCTGCCGGGGTTTGCACTAGGCCCAGCCGGCGTTTACATGCCCGTAGGGCTTTGCCCATAGTCTTGACCCACCATGGTGACGCGTGTCAGCTTGAAGGAGCCGAGATGTCCGGATTGCGCGATCCTGGTCGTTGCCGATCAGCGCTTCTGTCACGGGTGCGGTGCGAAGCTCGGCACCAGCGACGACGTTGATGGAGAGCGCAGACACCTCACCGCCGTCGCATGTTCCTGGACCCTCCCCACGATTGCTCATTCCGACGAGGACGCTCACGAGGAGGCGTCGCGTTTCCTTGACCTTGTTCGCTCTGAGGTGGGTCGATTCGGTGGAGTGATCGCTGAGCAAGCCGGAGCGCATTTCCTTGCGCTCTTCGGTGTCCCCGTCGCCCATGAGGATCATTGTCGCCGCGCCGCGTTGGCCGCCATGGCGCTGCGGGACGCCCTCGCCACCGGGCGGCCTGCCGATCTTCTGGCCGTCATCCGTATCGGAGTGTCGACCGGCGAAGCGGTCGTTGCGCTCGCGGGGGGTCGGGTCGTCTCGGTCCTCGGACGCCCTGTGGAGGTTGCGAGCGAACTTGCCTCGCTGGCGTCCGGTGGCGAGATCCTGGTAGATGAGGCAACCGAGCACGTTGTAGCCGGATACGTCGCCTGCCGGGGAGTGGACTTTGCAGGATCCGATGTCGAACGCGGGGTGGCGGTGTTCATCGTGGAGGGTGAAGGTAAGCGCGTTTCTCGGCTCGACCGACCTGATCTCCGGGTCACGCGCTTCGTCGGCAGGCAGCGGCAGCTGACGACCCTCGGCGAGTTACTTGATGAGGCCCAGTCGGGGCGCGGGCAGGTCATCGGCCTTGCCGCCGAAGCGGGGATGGGCAAGTCGAGGCTCGTTGCGGAGTTCCTTGCGACCAGCGCGCGCGGCGTTCGGCTGCGGGAAGGCCGTTGCCTTTCGTACGCGAGCGGGACGCCGTTTGTGCCAATAGTCGACCTGCTGCGCGCCCAGGTAGCACCGACGGCGTCAGTGCGCGATGGCGGCGTCATCGACTCCGTGCATCGCCGCCTTGCGGGTTTGGGTCTTGACTCGTCAGACCACGCCGCATACCTCGCGAACGTGCTCGGTGCGCGAGACGCAGACGACGTCCTCCGGGATCGGTCACCCGAGGCGATCCGCGAGGGCACGTTCGAGAGCATTGTCGCGCTCTTTGTCGCAGAGGCTGCCGAGGCACCGACCATCTTCCTCATCGAAGACCTCCACTGGGTGGATCCGATCAGCCAGGACGTCATCGCACGGCTCGTGGAAAGCCTTCCCGGCCGACGTGCACTGTTGCTCTGTACGTATCGCCCCGGTTATCGGGCCCCATGGATGGACGTCTCCTACGCGACCCAGCTGGCCCTCCCACCCCTGAATGCTGTTGCCAGCCGTGAACTCGTTGGATCGATTGTCGGGGAGCGCGCCATCGCGGAGGAACTCCTCGACGCGGTCGTCGTACGAGCTGATGGCAACCCATTTTTCCTGGAGGAGCTTGGATACGGCCTGGCCGGCGGGGCGGTGGAAGAGGGCGCGGTACCGGCAACCGTCCATGACGTGCTCGCGGCCCGCATCAACCAGCTTGATGACCCTGCGCGCGGTCTTCTACGGACAGCGTCGGTTCTCGGCCGCGAGTTCCCACGTGAGCTGCTCGCCGAGATCTGGAACGGCGAAGGCAAGCTCGCGACGCTGCTTGACGAGTTGCGGCGCAAAGAGTTCCTTTTCGAGGAGCAGGGCCGCGAGCCACCCACGCTGCTGTTTCGCCACGCCCTAACACACGATGTCGCGTACTCGGGTCTCCTCGCGAGCAGGCGCCGGGAACTCCACGGGGCAGCCGGCGAGGCACTCGAACGAATCCGGGCCGATCACCCGGAGGAGGTCTATGGACAGCTCGGCTACCACTTCTCCCGCGCTGGCGAGCACTCCGCCGCGGTGAAGTACCTCGCCCTCGGGGCTGAACGTGCCCTGCAGGCATACTCAAACGAGAGCGCCGCTGAGCTGCTTGAGCTGGCCTTGCGACACGTCGAGGAGTCCGGCGATGCGGACCTGCGACAGGACGCGCCCAACCTCGTGTTCCGGTTGGCCTTCACGTCGTACCTCCTTGGCCGTTTCCGCGACGGTCTCGATCGCCTTCAGTCGCCGCTCGCAGAGCCTCAAGCAGATCAGCGGGGGCTCGTCGCCGAGCACCAGTTTTGGCTGGCGTACTTCCACACGCATCTCGGTAATAGCGGCGCGGCTCACGACCATGCGTCCCGGGCGATCGCGATCGCCGACGAGCTTGGCGACGCGTTCACCGCCGGGCGGGCCTACTACGTCCTCACGCGCGAGGACTTTTGGTTGTGCAGGTACGCGCAAGGTGTTGAGCACGGATGTCGAGCGGTGGAGCTACTTGACGAGTCTGAGGAGTGGTGGTGGTGGCTCGGGCACGCTTCGTCTTGGAAGGGGCTCTGTCACTACAACCGCGGCGAGTTCGAGCAGGCGTTGAGCGACTGTCGGCGGATGAACAGGATCGGGGTCGAGCGCCAAGATCCGCGCCTGCAGAGCTACAGCGAGTGGAACCTCGGGTGGATTGAGGCGACCCGCGGCGACGCACCGGCCGGGATCCTCCACTGCCTGAGGAGCCTTCAACAGTCACCGGACCCCCTAAATAGCGCCTATAGCACCGGGTGGCTTGGGTTTGCCTACCGTGAGAACGGAGACTTTCTGGCCGCGGTGTCGCACCTTGAGCAGGCGATCACGTCGCTGCGTGAGTTCGGCTACATGCGGCTGGTCGGCTGGTTCGGAACCTGGCTCGCCGACGCGTACCTGTGGTCCGGACAGCGGGAGGCGGCCCGCGCCTGCGCCTCGGAGAGCCTTGAGGTGAGCCGGAACGTTGGGTATCCATGGGCGGTCGCAGTAGGGACACGTGCGGAGGGTCGAATTGCCGAGGTCGACGGGCGGCCCGACGAGGCCGAACGGCTGCTCCGAGATGCGCTGGACCAGTTCGGAGCGATCGACGCATCATTCGACGCCGCGACAACCCGACTCGACCTCGCGCGTCTTAAACGAGCCCGAGGAGACGAAGACGCGGCCCACGCCGAGCTAGGCGTCGCCCTTGGCACCTTCGAGGCATCAGCGGCCCCGATGTACGTTCAGCGCGCGAACGAGATGCTCGGGAGTCTGCCCGGAGCCGAAGCCAAAGCCACGGGTGCAACATCGCCGCGAGCCGAGCCGGCTTTCGTCTTGCCGCTCGCTATCCACTCCCTCGGCGCACTCCAGCTCAAACAGGCCGACAGGTCGCTCAATCTTCGAGACCCCGATGCGCGCAAGCTCCTTGCTGCCCTCCTGGCCGCCCGTGCTCCCGTCCATCGGGACCGCATCATCCGGTGGCTGTGGCCAGAGCGAACGCCAGACGCAGCGGAGCGAGCCCTCGCCGCGACAATGGCTGACCTCGCCGATGCGATCGGGCCGCACCGCGTTGTCAAGGATGGTCACGGTCTTCGCTTCGCTCTCGGTAGGGAAGACACCTGGGACATTGCTGATCTCTTACGTCGGGGATCAGCGAAGCCTGAACTTGAAGGAACCGTAGACGTGCTCGCGTCCGCGCTCCTTGAGTACGCGCCTCCACCGTTCTCTGAATGGCCTGATGCCGACTGGGCCGAGTCGATACGGCGAGACTGCGCGAACGCACTGGCGCAAATCCGAGGGCGACTCGCCCAGGCCCTACTCTCTGCTGGTCGACCGGACGAGGCCCTGCCCCATTTCGCCCAACTGGTCGAGGTCGATCCGCAAGACGAGGCATGGCACAGGGGCCTTATGCGGTGTCACGCCCATCTCGGTGACACCGCCCTCGCTCTTCGACAGTTCCACTCCTGCCGGTCGATTCTCCGCCAGACCCGAGCCGCGGACCCGGCGCCGGAGACGCAAGCCCTCTACCTCGAGCTGCTCGACCACGGTTAGAGGGACCTCCTCAGTCACCCGCGTCGAGCGCGCCGACGGTTGCACGCTCGAGGATGTCGAGTCCCAGCTCAAGCTCGGCGTCGGTGATCACGAGGGGCGGCAAGATACGAATGACGTTGCCCTCAGGGCCCGACGCGATCACGAGAACGCCCTCCTTGAGCGCGGCTGCTTGGATTGCCGCCGCCAGATCCGGTCGTGGAGTGCGCCCTTCCGCGTCAAAGACCTCTATCCCGATCATCAGCCCGAGACCCCGAACACTGAGCTGCGGGCGGGTCGCCGCGAGTGCCCCGAGTCGGTCCATAGCGCGGGCGCCGAGTTCGCGCGCGTGAGCGGGAAGGCCCTCAGCCTCCATCGCGTTGATCCCGGCGAGTGCCGCGACACACGAGACGGGATTGCCACCAAACGTCGATCCGTGGTCGCCCGGACCCATCGCCGACATCACCTCCTCGTTGGCGCCGATTGCAGAGAGCGGGAAGCCAGCTCCCAAGGCCTTTGCGAGCGTCATCACGTCAGGTCGCACGCCATAGGTGAGCGCGGCGAACCAATCCCCGGTCCGGCCAAACCCCGTCTGGATCTCGTCGAAGACGAGAAGGGCCCCATGCGCGTCCGCTCTCTCTCGCAAACCCGCGAGGAAATCCCGGCCGGCTGGGTGGCATCCACCATGGCCCTGGACCGGCTCGATGAGGTAGCAGGCGGTCTCCTTTGGCGCGAGCTGGTGACGGTGAAGTTGATCGAGTTCCTTGAGCGCGTGGGCGGCAGCGTCCTCGGCAGACATCTCCATCTCATCAGGCCTCGGAAACGGTGCCACATGAACGTTCCCGCCACCGAGGCCCATCCGAAACGCTGCCTTCGACGTGGTCGCAGCAAGTGCCCCCTGGGTGCGACCGTGGAAGCTGCCTCGAAAACACACGACCCCAGGGCGTCCCGTGGCAGCCCGCGCGAGTCGTAGCGCGGCTTCGTTCGCCTCTGAGCCTGTCGTCGAGAAGAGAAACTGATCTATGCCCGGTGGAGTGATCCCCGCGAGCCTCGCCGCGAGGTCGTGCATCGGCGCGTGAGAACACACTCCACCCAGATGAATGAGCCGATCCATCTGTCCGCGCACCGCAGCGATGACCGCCGGATGGCTGTGGCCGAGATTGCACGTCGCAATCCCCGCCGCAAGGTCGAGGTACCTTCGCCCGTCGGCAGCTTCGATCCAAGCGCCATCGCCGCGAACCGCCTCAATGGCGATTGAGATCGGTTGAGCCGCGGCGACGTGGCCGCGACGGTACTCGGGCTGAGAACCGCGCGTCATTGGGCGATAGTAGTGGCCCGAGTCACACGTTGAACCGACCCAACGCGGGATCTGGATTGGCCGCCGCCACGCTGGCTGGCGCGGTGCGCGAACCGCCCGTTAGTCGCTCTCGAAGGGGTCATCGCCGCCGTTCGCGACCTGATGTCCCGTGATGGGCAACCAGGCGATCGACCGAGACAGGCAGCGGTGAATACTCCTGCGGCTCACCGGGCGACCACGGCCCACCTCCAGGCCGCATACCCATTCCAGTCGGAGGGCGGTCTCGCCGACGGGCGCGGTGCCTACGTCGGACGCGATCTGCTGGGCGGGAGCTTCGCCTGGGACCCGTGGGTGCTCTACGAAGCCCGAGAGGTCACGAGCCCGAACGCGATCGTGATCGGTCAGATCGGCCGCGGTAAGTCGTCGCTGGTAAAGACGCTCGTCTGGCGATCACTCCCCTTCGGTCGCAAGGCGGTCATCCTCGACCCGAAAGGCGAGTACGGACGCCTCGCCGAGGCGTGCGGCGTCGAGCCGCTTCGTCTTGCTCCTGGCGGAACGGCCCGGCTGAACCCACTCGACGTCGGTGCCGGAGTCGAGGTGTCGCCACGGGTCGCTACCCAGCGCCGGTTGGAACTGCTCGGCTCGCTCGCCGGTGCGGCCCTCGGGCGGCAACTCAAGCCTGAGGAGACCGCCGCGCTTGAACGTGCCCTCGTCGATGCGTCTGAGGCGACGTCTGCGACTCCAACCCTTCCCGATGTCGTCCGCGCGCTTCTTCACCCAAGCGCCGACGCGGCCGCTGCGCTTGCAACCGACAAAGAGAACCTCGCCCGAGCGGCCCGCGAAGTCGCCCTTGAGCTGCGACGCCTCTGCGAGGGTGACCTCCAGGGCATGTTTGACGGGCCGACCACCGTCCGTGTCGACCCCGATGCGCCGCTGCTCGTGATCGACCTCTCTGCCGTCTACCGGTCAGACGCGCTCGGCATCCTCATGACCTGCGCCGCCGCGTGGATCACCGGACTCCTCACACGGCAAGGAGCCGGGAAGCGCCTACTCGTCGTCGACGAGGCGTGGGCGATCCTGCAGAGCGTCGAGATCGCACGGTGGCTGCAATCGAGCTTCAAACTCTCCCGTGCGTTCGGGGTCGCAAACATCGCGGTGCTCCACCGCGTGAGCGACCTCCTCGCCGCCGGTGCAGGCGACAGTCAGCAGGTCCGCCTCGCCGAAGGACTCCTCTCCGACACTGAGGTCCGCGTCATCTACGCCCAGGCTCCCGGGGAGGTGCAGTCGGCCCGGGCGCTCCTCGGTCTGACGGACCCTGAGTGTGAGCTGCTTCCGCAGCTTCGCCCGGGGGTCGCGTTGTGGAAGGTCGGGCAACGCAGCTTCCTCGTGGAGCACCGTGTCGGATCTGCCGAAGCCGCCATCGTCGACACCGACTCCCGAATGACGCTGCGGACCACCGATGCGTGACCATCCAACCGGGAGCGACGACGCCGTCCTTGACCTCGCCTTGCGGGCCGCGGCAGTCCTTGCCGGACTCGGCGCCATCGCGTGGGCGACCGCGAAGATCACCGGCCGGCTTACGTCCGGCGAGTGGCCCCAGATCACCGTCTCCCAGATGGGTCCAGCTCTTGCTCACCTGGCCTCGCACCCGGCAGACCCCGCCGTCGCGTTCCCACCGGCGGCGCGCCACCTGATTCCCGGCCCGGTCCCATTCTGGGCCGTCTTCGCGGTTCTCCTCGCTGCGGCCATCACGCTCCTCGTGCTGGGTTGGCGACTCTTTCGTGAGGGCGAGGGCCCTTACAAGGAGGAGACCGGTGCCCGTTGGGCGACCGCCCGTGATCTCAGGGAGCTTCGGGTGAGGGGGCCGAAGCAGGGTCGGGTGATCCTTGGTCGTGGCCCCGGCGGCCTGCTCGCAACTGAACCTCGACACAGCGTTCTTGTTCTCGGGCCGACCCAGAGCATGAAGACCACGGGCCTTGCGATCCCGGCGATCCTGGAATGGGACGGCCCCGTCATCGCCACGAGCGTCAAGACCGATCTCGTCCGAGACACGATCGGCCACCGCCAGACGAAGGGCACGGTGTGGATCTATGACCCGACCGAGTCGACCGGCCTGCCGACGTCGTCCTGGAACCCGCTTGCAAGCTGCACGACCTGGAACGGGGCGGTGCGGATGGTCAGCGACCTCGTGCGCGCCGCTGAACCAGAGTTCAAGGGTCCAGATACCGAGCATTGGCAAAGCACGGGCGGCAAGCTCCTCACGGCCCTCATGCACGCAGCAGCCCTCGGGGACTTCACGATGGCTGATGTCACCCGTTGGCTCGACACCAAAGACCACAAGGAACCGAGGCGAATCCTGCGTGACCCTGAGCACCGGGCGGCGCTGAGTGCAGCGACGGCGAGCTTCGGCCGGGAAGTACGTCAACAGGACAGTGTCTACTCGACCGCCGAGGTCGTCCTTCGGGCCTTCATCGACCCGGCTGTGCAGCGAAGCGCTGAGCGCGACGAGATTGATCCGACCGCGATCACCCTCGACCCCGATGACGGCGACACGACGCTCTACCTGTGCGCCTCGATGTACGAGCAGGACCGCCTCCAGCCCCTCTACACGTGTCTGCTTCAGCGGGCGCTCGTGGCGGCCTATCAGCACGCGTCCAGCCGGCGCGACGGCTGCCTTGAGCGACCCCTGCTCCTCGTTCTCGACGAGGCAGCAAACATCGCCCCGCTGCGAAACCTCGACCAGGTCGCAACGACCGCCGCCAGCCACGGCATCCAACTCGTTTCGATCTTCCAAGACCTCGCCCAAGTCCGCGCCCGGTACGGCCACCGTGCCGACACCGTGAGGAACAACCACCGCGCGAAGATCCTCCTGTCGGGTGTCTCGGACCCGCCGACCCTTGACTGGTTCGCGACCCTCCTCGGGAACCGCGAAGCACCACACCGGAGCGAGACCCGAGACGACCGCGGCCGACAAACCCGGTCGCGGACCACCAACCAGCGTCCGCTCGCGGGCAGCGAGGTCCTGCGGATGACCCCGCCTGGCGAGGGGGTACTCGTCTACGGTCACCTGCCGCCGGTCCAATTGAAGCTCCGGCCTTGGTTCCGGGACCCTGCGCTACTTCGGGCGGGCAGGACCGAGGTCGAGCATTGGGATCCGCCGAGCATCAACGTTCTCGCGAACACCCAATCGAACGACAAGATCGCAAACCCGACGGCCGATCGCATCACGCTCGCAGACCATCACACCCGCGAAGCATCGACCGACCTACCGGAAGAGTTCTTGTCTGCAGCCGAGGCGGCGCGAATGTTGGGCATCACGCGCCAGGCAGTTCACAGTCGGTGGCGGCACGGAACGCTGCCGTACGTCGAGATCGAGCGAGGCGGCAGACTCACCAGAGTCATCCGGATCGTCGACCTCGCGATCGCTGCTGAGGCATCAGAGTCGGAGCTATGACGGAATCCCCTCGACCGGCGATCTTTTAAAGGCTGCCATGATCCAGCCCCTTTGTTGCTCGCCACCGCCTGCGGATCGGTGAGTCGAAAGGTTCCTCCCCGTCAGATTCGACGGCCCGTAGCGTCCCGGCCCGTGGCGAACGGTAGCTCGCCGGGATCAGTTCGTTTCGGGCTCGTCGGAAGGCTGAGCCCGTAGGCCGAGCGCGTAGTGGGCTCGAACGAGGCGTGCTCGGAAGGACCTCAGGAAGTCGTCGGCGCGACCGCCCTACCGGCCTCGCCAGATTGGCGCCTCGGTAGGGGCTCGGGGGCTCACGGGCTCATATCTCGGGGGCGGCCGACGAGCATGCCCGAAGAGGTCTGCGACATCCTCTGTCGCCGCCGCAGTCCTTCTGGAGGCCCTCAACGCCCGAGAAATCTCGGTGGCAGCTCACGACGGTCAGGACGAACATCAGGCCAGCCGAAGAGAAACCAACGGGAGGCTTCATGCGCCACCATCGTAGTTGGCCGTCCTCAGCTCGGTTCGTCCGCGCCACGCTCACGACTGCGCCGTTGCTCCTCGCGTTGTGGGGATGCGGGGACTCAACGCAGAGTCCCTCATCCAACGCGTTGAACGGCGTCGTCGCGCTGATCGGCGACGCGAGCTGCGACGCGGTCCCGATCGTCGAAGGCGACGCCGACCGCCTCATTCAAACCTCGCTCAGCAGCGTGGGTGCCTCCACGCCAGCCGTCCTCGTGGTCACATCAATCCGTGGCGCATCGGAGGCCACGGTGCTTCCCGCCGTTGTGACACTCGCCTCCGGGCTCAAGGGCGCTGAATCCAAGCGTCGCGACATCGAGGCGCAGATGGATCAGGTATCGACTGCGACCCTCAGGCGGGCCCTTACGGTCCCGCCAACCGACGAATGCGGTACAGACATCTTCGGGGCGGTTAGCGTCGTGCGCGACATCGCAGCCGGTGGAACGAGCGGTCCGGTTGCGACACGAATGACGATCGTGATCCACTCAAATGGCTTCCAGGTCGAAACCGTTCCAATTCGCCCGTGGCTCAGCTCACACCCGACAGAATCGCCCTACGCCTACGGGGAGTCGCTATCGAGGGGTGCCCTCAAACAGGACCTGAAGGACGTGCGAGTCATCTTCATTGGCCTCGGCCGCTACGTCGAGGACGGCCGTCGCAAAGCAACGAGCGCAACCGAATACCGTCGCCTTGAGGAGTTCTGGACGGGGTGGATCAAAGGATGCGGTGGGTCGTTCGCATTCTTGCCGACGATCGACACCCTCGCCGACTCCGTCCAAGGCGGCCAGCCGTGAACCCGCTCCGCAGACGCAACTTCCTCGCGACCGGCACCATTCAACCGGCCGGGGGACCCGTGACTGTCGATGATGTCGAGCCATCGCCTCTTGCGTACTCGATCACGGATCCCGCCGCCGCGCAACGCGCGGGCGAAGCGGACGCAGAACGCCACGTCGGCGAACCTGGAGCGGAAAGCCTCACGACACGCCAGGAACCTGCCTTCCCGGACGCACTGGGCGGCGTGGCACGACGTGAGGCGGGGCGTCTCGGAGGAGAAGCGAACCAGCGCATCCATGCGCTAGCCGGAGTCGCGGCAGGGATTCCCGGTCAGATGGCCGACGCCCACGCCGACCGCGCTCGACTGGAATCGAGTATCGCCGTGGTGAGTCCGGGAAGAACCAACCTCTTCGGGGAGTTCCACCTGTTCTTCATCGCGCTCGTCGCGGCGCTTGGAAGTCTGCTCGAGATCACCATGATCGATCTGTCACTTCGGTGGTTGAACCTGGACCCGCCCTCGGAGTACCGGATCGTCGCTGTCGTCGTCAGCGCCTCAATGGCCAGCGCCGCAGTGATGACGGCGGTCGCCCATCGCGCCTATCCCCCTGGCACGGAGGTACCACCGCGCGTCCGAGTCGCGGTCGGCACAACCGTCGCGATCCTCATCATCGCGCTCGAGGCGATGCACGGAATCCCGGGCGTTGCGAGAAGCGGAGGAATCTGGGAGACCGTCGCCGCGGTCGCGATCGCGACGATCGCGGGAGCCGCCGTAGCGAGCATCAAGCGGTACCCATCGTTCACAACGATTGCCGGTATCGCATTGCTGGCGATCGGTCTCGTCAGTCTGGCGAAGCTCCGAGGCTCGCCGGCCCTGATGTCCAGACCCACGAGTCTTGAGAAGACTTGGGGAACAGCGGCGCTCGGGGCAGCTGCGTTCGCCGCGAACTTCGCGATCTACCTGCTCACGGATGCCATCCTCGAGCGTCGGCGTGCCCACTCAAGCGGCCGATGTCGTGACGATCTCGACCGCAAGATCGAAGAATCACAGGACCTCCTCAACCTCGCCTCTGTGGTCCAGAAAAGTCTCCCGCGCACGATCGAAGAGGCGCGCGCTCACGCTCACACGAGCATCAACGATGCCCGCGCTGCGCTCACCTGCTCGCTGTGGGCGTACAGCCGAGGGCATCAACTGTACCTCGCTGAAGCCGCACCGGACCTCCGGGAACAGATCCGACGAGTTGAGGCCGACATGGACCTGTTCGTTGCGCGCGAGATCGATCAGATCGACCGCATCGCGGCTGCCGCCCTTCTCGAAGTCGAACGCCTGTCCGAAAGAGGATGACCATGACTGAGCCTCACCTCCACGCCGACGCCCCGTTTCAATCTCTGAAGGAACGCGGACCGACTGAAGATGCCCCACTCCCCACGAGTTCAATGCGAACGATCGAGGGATGGCTGCGGACCGCCGGGACGTCGACTCTGGACCTGCCCGCCGTTCGCCAACCGCCGCCCGAGACGAAGAGCCGCGACCTCATGAACGTCTTACTTTGCCTGCTCATCATCGTGGTCGCGGGGTCGGCAGCGACCTTTTGGATCCAGAGCGTCAAGATCAATACCGCCGCGACGACTTGCGGAGGGCTCCTGTGTCCGTGACCGTCAGCCATGTGCCTTCACCCGAAGAGCGAAGGGAGTCGATGTGATCTACCGCTCCTACGACGACATCACCTACGCCCTAAAGGCCGCGATCACGGTCGGCCGTCGCGGCGTCGTCGCCACAAACGATGCCTCAAGACCCACTCAGCTCGCGCCTGATCGCCGCGCCACCATCCACGAACTCGTCGAGACCGGGGCAGAGAAACGCGCCAAGGTCGAAGCACTACTCGAAGCCCGAGTGGCCGAACATCGCGAGACCGCCTCCCGGCGCCACGCGGACGGCTACGCCGATGAGCAGCTTCTCGCTGAAGCGAACGAACACCTCGATGACGAGGACCACGCCGCCAGGGACGATCGCTTCACTTGGTCGCCCGGCCGGGCCTTGGCGGGAGTCGCTGCCGTCCTCGCTACGGGTGCCGCGGCGTCCTTCGCGACCCCAGAACAGGCCGCGACAGTGAGCCTCGTCCTCTCGATTGCATTCACGTTGGCGGCCATCCTTGCGTTGTTGGCGGGCCGGGCGTTTGGCAAGGCTCCTGAAGGTCATCCGCACCAGAAGGTCGCGGCGGTCGTCGCCATCGCGCTGTTGACAGGTGGAATCGCCGCGTTCTTCGGACGAGAGAAGCCGTTCGCCGTTGTCGTCGGCCTGGCCGTGGTCTGCGGATCGTTCCTGCTGGGATGGCTCGCCGGGCGCCACGACCGTGTTCGGCCCCGCCAGCAGCGCCACGACAGGATCGCCGCTCTCCGAGCCAACGTCGCCGACCATCGAGGCGTTGGGCGACAAACCCAAGGGCACATCGCCGACGAACGCCGTCACGCCGCGGCCGCGATCCGATCAATTCAGGCGCTCACAATCGGCGCGTGTGCCCGCGCGTGCGGTGAGGTCACAGATCTCAACGAGGCAGAGGCGCTCCTCACCGAAGCCGAAAGCCTCGTTGGGGCATGGACGCTGAGCCCTGAGGAGCCGGCGTGAGTTCCGCCGCGACGATTGTCGGCCTGCTTGAGGGAGGGCGACGCCAACCCGACCGATACGCGGCGCTCGAGGTCGGCACAGTCATCACGGCGTTCGTTGTCGGCCTCGCGTTCCCAATTGGGCCCCTAGCGCTCCTCATCGGTTTGAAAGCGCCCCTCGTTGGGATTGGTCTGGTCTGTCTGTGGGCCCTGGGAGGCGTCGCGACGTTGATCCCCAGCTGGAGCGCCCCACTCGCATCACGACTCGTCGGACTTCGGGACTGCACCCCTCGTGAGTACGAACGACTCTCTCCACTCGTCGCCGACGTAAGCCGACGCGCGGGACTGGACGCCTCTCGGACATTCAACTTGCGCACGTGGCCCTGCCCGCCCGGCTGCCTGCATCCGCCCTTCTTCATCAATGCGTGCGCTGTCGGTCTTGACGTCATCGCCCTGTCGGCAGACGCGATCGAGCAGCTCGACAAAGATGAGATTCGAGCCCTCGTTGCGCACGAGGTCGGTCACCACCTCGGCTACCAACCAGCCGCACGCATGCTCGCTTGCTACTACCTCTTCATCTTCGACGGCACGCTCGGGCGCCTCGGCTCTATCGGTCGACGAGCTGGCATGCTCCTCGGGTGGCCCGTCCGGATCGCGATCGCGCTCAGCTCGAAACCGGCGGAACTCCACTGCGACGAGGTCGCAGCGCGCCTCGGCTACGGCAGGCCGCTACGACGCCTGCTCGCCCGCTTCGGACCAAACGACCCAACAGGCCTTCGCGACGCGATCCTCGGCACCCACCCGGCGCTTGCCGATCGACTCCACCGAATCGACAGCGTTCTCCAAGGTGGATAGGCAAGCCACCCCTTGGATCCCTGACGCAGAGCCAGACGTCCACATCGGCCCGACGGAGTCGCTGAACGATGGCAGCCGGCCGAGGCGCGCTCACGTTCGTGGCTGTTGTGACAGTCCAGATTGGGGCATGCCTCGTCACGGCCGCATTCGGCGGGCCATCCGCACTCGCAATGCTGTTCGCCGCCGCCGTTGTCGGATGGTTCGGAGTTCGGTCAAGCGACGGGCACGCACCGATCGCAGTGGCGTCAGGCACCGCGTCACTTGGCATCGGTGGACCGATCGTAGTGCTCGCACTCCTGTCCTACCGGGGCACACGGGACTGGTGGATCACCGCAGTAGCACTCGCCATACCGCTGCTCCTCACGTCCAGGGTCCTCACGGAAGCCGCCCGCGCCTTCATGGTCGTCGTCGAGCAACAGTCTGCAGCGAACAGGCGCCAACTCGCTCTCGAGACCTATCTGACCGCCCACCACCTAAAGCGCGAAACGACGCAAGCCGTCGATCGAGGGATCGCGGCTCTCGTCGGCAGTTCTGCATCGAGCCTTGCGAGGATTCGCCAGGCGGCTATCAAGGTCACGGAAGGCGAAGAGCGGCTCTACGCCCGCTACGAGAAGCAAGCCAAGCAGACCGTCGGCGGGAGCCACACCGCGAATACTCAGGACAGGCACTCCACGATGCGCCTTTGGGGTGATCCGAACAACCTGCCCGCTGGTGCCGCTCGGCTCTGGGCTCCCATCGGCGGTGTGCTCGACATTGTGCGCCTTCTCCATACCGTTCGAATCGAGTGGTTGTCCCTCCTCGCGACGCTCTGGCTCCGAGCGATCATCGTCGTGAACGTCCCGACACTGGCACTCTGGCCGGGCGTCGGAGTGGTCCCGCACTACCCGCCGACGCGACTTGCCGACGTCGTTTGGCTCTTCGCCGTCGCTTGGTCGGTTGCGACTGCGCTTGCAGCCCCCTTCGTGGTAGCGCGCGCCGAACAAGCCAATGCCGTCCGCGTCCGACGGGCACTGACTGCCATCGAACTTCCAATCAGCGTCGCGCTGCTCGTTGCATGCCCTTCGTGGGCGAGCGCGACATTCTCCACCGGGGTCTTGAACTGGCTGCAGCGCCCCACCTGGCGAGCCCGTGTCCTCATCGGATTCAGCGCAGCCGTCCTCGGCCTGTTTCTCACCGGCACGGCCCTTCACGGAATCTCGTCGCCGTTGGCAGTTACCGCTGAGACCCTCCTCGGTGTCGTCGCCCTGATCCTCATCTCTTGCAGCTATGGGCTGATCCTCCCACTCACGGTCGCGGCGTTCTGGGACGTGCTGCGCCGCCGGGGTGGGCGCGCGCTCGCCTCGAAACGCGAACGCAAACAGTTCACCGCCGATGCCCTCAACGCGCTCAGCATGGCGTCCAAAGCCATCAGCGGCCTGGGCGACAAAGCAGGCTCCTCAACTCCCAACCTGGCCCTCGTCGAAGCATCGGCCATACTCGACCGGGCTGTCCTCGTTGTGCGGGCTGAGACCACCGCGCAGAGTCCGTGGCGAACGAGACGCACACTCGGCGACATCCTCGACGAAGCAATCCGGATCCTCCCCGAGGCTGGCACGCGACTCGCCGACGAGGCGACCTCGATCCATCCGACCTTCTGGCCTCCCAAGCTCAAGCACGCCCTCGTCGGCCGACGATTCCGTCGCGATCTCGCGAAAGTCGCACGACTCGCCGCATTCGAGGCCCTTGGACACGGTTCCGGACCTCTCCATACCAACTTCGAGATCCTCTCCCAACACACCCTTGAAATGAGCTTTATCAATGAGCCACGAGAGGACGGGCATGTCGGCCGCGGCACCGGGGGTGATGCGATCGAGGGAGCGGCGCGGCGTCTTCCCGGAGGCACGATGGTCGAGCGGCGCCTGAGCCTTTCGGACCCGGCCAGCCCATTTCGCGGTCGATCGATCTTTATCGTACGGCTTCACTTCGACGCCAGGGTGCTCGAGGACCGTGGCGACGGCGAGGGAGAGGCTGAGAATGAGCGATCAGAGGGGCGAACGCGCATCGAGTAGCGCTGGGCAGCTGCCCCACGTCCTAATCCTCGAAGACCTCGACCACCACTGGGATAGGTACGTCGATCGCTTCGAGGGCGATTACAAGGAGAGGTTGGTCCCTCCCCTTCTTGCACGCACCGCCGTCCAAGCGATCGACATGATCTGCCGCTACTCGCCTGACGTGGTGATTATTGACGACTGGATTCCCTGGCAGAAGGATGCGAAAGGTGAGCCGAACGCAATCCGCTTTCTGCTCGAACTCAACGTCCGGCTGGGAGCGGACTGGCCGCAACGTCCAAAGCTCGTCCTCTGGACCGCTCGCGCCGATGAACGCGATACGTTCGCGTTCAGCTTCTACGGCGGTGACCTCTACTGCGACAAGAATGTTCACGACCCGGAGCGAGAGGCTCTCGAGGCGGCACTCCGAGCACTCGCTGGCGAACGAGACACCTATCCCGAGCCCGTCCTGTCGGTACCACATGCCAATCGTCAGAAGATCGACCACCACCTAATCTTGCTCTCCGCTCTACAAGATGGCGCCTCGAACAACGCCATCGCTGAACTGCTCAGGAAGCTCGGCGCCCCGCCAACCACGAGCGAGCAGAGCATCGCCGACAGGCTCAACGACCTACGTGGGGAACTCCGAAGCGAGCTGAACTCTGAGAAACTCCCGCGCGAGGTGCTCTGGCAGCGGGCACGGGAGTATGGGTTCAGATGGATCCGAACCACCCACGCGATCCTCGCTCACGATCACGCACGCCGCCAATCACAAGAATCGTCGGTGCTCTCCACCGAAGCCATGATCCCCGCGTTCTACTTCTTCGGCGCCGATCCCGCATCCTCCGGCCGCCGCGAGACCGCTTTCAGGAGGTACGACGCGCCGCCAAAGGGCGCGGGTGGAACGATCGGGTAAGGCGGCTCCGGTAGCCCGAGAATTCTCGGGTGTGTGCGGCACCACACCGTGGCACGATCGAATCGCGTCGAATCCACGGCGCATGAGACGTCGATCCAAGGAGACGCAAGTGTCCGGAAAGGCCCCCAAGCCCGGCGGCAGTAGGCCCTCCCGCAGGCGGATCAACCAGCGGCGGACCCAACCCGGTACCCGCAAGTAGAACGTCCAAGCGTGCTGGCTATCAAGCCCTCCGGCGTAGGGCAGCACGCACCGGCGCACCGTCAAGTGCTCAGAAGTTGCGAGCGAGCGCTATCGGACGTGGCCCTCCGCCCAGCCAAAGCAAACCCCTCGGACCACGCGATCATCGAAGCGAGTAAGACATACCGGGCAAGCTGGGCGACGGCACCGACGAACGAACTCCCAATCGCGATGACCACCAGCGCAAGGACAACAAGAGACACTCTCGAAAACCCCTTCCAGCCCGCCACATGCGCCAAACTGGCCGCTGACAAAGCAGAGCCAACCAGCGCAGAGAACGGGATCAACGGATACACACCGTTGTGGATGTGGTCATGCCAGCTCGGCGCGCCGACGGCCCCCGGCGCATCCGGCCGAAACGCCATGAAGCAGACCGCTACCGACATCAGCCCGAGCAACATCACTCCGACCTTTGCCGAACCGGGCGGAACAACGATCGCCAGCGCAAGCGCAGACCCAACGCCAAGGAGTCCAGTCACGACAAAGCACACCTGGACGAGCACACCATGAGGCCCCAACGTCAGGATGCTCGGCCACGCGACATCGGTACGACTGATCGCCGACCACCCAGCATCAGCGAGAAATCGGCGGTCTACGACGGTCACCGAGGCGAGGAGCACGAGGAGCGCGAGAGGGCCGACGATCCCACACGCAAGTCCAACTCGTCGGGCCTTCGCAGTCACGAAGGCGACGCTACCACGGCCCCAGTACGAAGCGTGCCGGAGCACCGATGGCCATCGACGGTGCTTGCCATTTGCTCGCGTTCCGTCGGAACCAGGAGCGGGACCTGCTACACCCAGGCAACGTAGGCTCGCCCTATGTCGGCGCAATGCGGCTGCGCAACCACCCAGACACGTTGGAGGAAGATCCCACCACTCAATGCTTACGCCCCACCGGTTGGCCGGTCGCATTGTGTGTTATGGCTGACCGACAGGCTGACCCGCTTACGGAGCCCGCTCCAGCAAAGGAGGTAGCTGTCATGGCCGTACTGAGAGACAAGTATTGCCCGAAGTGCAACAAGGTGGTCCGAATGACCCGCTGCGAAGTCTGCCGGGACGGCCAAGCGCCGGGACAGTGCATAAGCGCCTGCGGCATGCGCGGATGGTTGTGCCCGAAACACGGTAAAAACTACTAGTAGTCGACCCGCCCAAGAACGTCTTAACGTGTCTGCGGGCAGCGATGGAGAGTGGGGGTACGATGGCGGTACGTGGTGCATTGCGCTGTGAGATCACAACAGTGTTGACTGGGACGGACGTCGTGGATCTCTTCCAGGAGGCCCTCGGCAAGAAGCGCTGGCTGAAGGAGGGATTGGCGAACGCATCCAGCTGGAAGCTGGTCCCGCCGCCTGCGGGTGCCAAGGCTGCCGCGGAGTGGGTCCGCAACAGTCGGGAAGAGCGGACGCACGCGATCAAGCCTGGTGGATATCAGGACGGCTTCGGCGCTGCGTTCTACTTCGGAAGCGTGATCGCCATCGATGTCGAGACTGGCGAAACCGGCCAGACAATCGCCCAACTCTTCACGGCAGTGCTCAAGATGAACGAGAACGGCAAGGTGAACCCCATTGCCGCCAAGACGATCCGCAACCAGTTCGACCGCGTGGTGAGCGCAATAGAGAAGCGCGATCCCACGGCGACCTCCCGTCACTACTCACACGCATGAGGAAGCGCCAGCAGTGTCAAGCGCCTGATCGGACTGTCTCAGTCTGCCCTCGCTCCAGCGCTCGATCCGAATCGAAAACAGTCCTCTCGCATGCTGTCGGGCTTTTGATTCAGCGGTCCTGGCGCCAGCGCGACATGTCGAGCCGGCAGGACCACAGCCGCCTCTGCAGCGAGGCGTTCAATAGTACAGGCCATCCGGTCTTGCTCACGGCTCGCGCATGCGAACGAGGGTACTGATCACATGGGCTGGCTATCCCGGAAGGCTGGACGGCAGGACCTCACTACCCCGGAGGCAGTGGCCAGATTCGGTCGATTCGAGTTTCTCGGTCCTGATCTAAGCGGCGTGCCTGACTGGTCGTCCGCGAGTGAACCATTGGCCCCGCTCCAATGGCAACTCTGCGGCGAGCGGAGCAATCGGGCAACCGCGATGGGCGAGCTGCGAAGGCATGGCTCTGGCGGGGAGTGGGAGGCCGTCGGCGCCTGGAAGTATGCATCGAAGTTCTTGGACGGCCCCGCCTCGTTCATGGACTTGGCGGACGCTGCAATGCTCGCGCTCTGTCAAATGCGGGTGACAAACCTCAGGTTCAACCTCCCGTCGTTCTATCTTGAGCGGTATCAGATCGTCACGGGTCAACCGCCATCGGACGATGGGTTCTTCGGGTTGCCGGTGTTCGACTCATCGTTTGGACCGACGCGCCAGTATTACTTTGACGCCGCGATCAGTGCGGCCGCTGCGCGTCGACCCGAACGTATCGAGCACCGGGCGGGTATAGAACCGGTGGACGTCGTTGATCTCGACCACCCGTGGTGGGAACTTGGCACCCTCCTGCTGCGGGGCCCCGTGCTCTCGAGCGCAGAGTTCCGTTCGGAGTCGATCACCATTCAGCCAGCGATCGCAATGGCGACCGGCGTCGACCACTACATTTTTGTCGAACGTCTCGCCGAGCGGATGGTCGAGCGCATGGCTGAATTCGCCCCCGGAGGGGGTTTAACCCTCATGGGTTTTGCCCGCTTCCTCGAGGACTACCTCGACCCGGCTCTTGCGGGTACCGCCGCTCATGCCAGGCTCGTGGATGGCGGCCTCCGGAACCTGCGATCCGCCGGATGGATCGATACCAACTTTCCCGTCGGTGCGCTGAGCGCGTTCGAACGAGAGCGGCTCGATGAGTGACTGCCGCCCAAGTAGCGCGGAACATGTTCCGCGAGAACCTGCCTATTGGTGCGGCGATGCAGAGCGGGAGAGGCTTGGTCCAGTGGTGACCAACGCGGCAGTGCGGTCGCGCTGGCGGACGCAAACCGTCAATGGGCCGCGAATGATGACTCTTCACGGCGCTCGGTTAGCGACCGAGTTGCTAACGATACTGCGCACTCGACTTACTGGACCATTCCGACCAGGAGAACGTTCGAGATCGCGAGGCGATTCGCGCGCATTGCCTCGCGCTCGCCGCTCGTGCACATCCGATCCTGGATCGCCAACTACAAAGCCGCGTCGCCCGCCTGTCCAAGAGATGAAGTCCGTTCCTCGACACCGCCACGAGCCGAGATGCCGCCGACCTTTCGTCAAAGGAGCATGCTGAGATGGCAAATCTCGTATTTCCGATCATCATGGTCGCGGTTATCTCGATGCTCTACTTCTCGGCCATCCGGCCGCAGAAGCGCCGACTGTTTCGAAAGGTCAAGCCTGAGCCACAGCCTCGGAGCGAGCCTGCGCCGCAACCAATCAGCCTCGTTCCCGAGGATCTCGACCTCGGCAAGCGACTGCTTGAGCGCATCGAAGGCGAAATTGGAGGCTCCGATGCCGGCATCCGCAGCGCGATCCGCGAATTCTCGGAAGCGGTAGGGGGCGTCGATCCGTGGACGGCCCTTCGAGAGGGACACGTAGAGGAAACAAACCGGCCATGGCATTGGCTCGCGCAGTGCTGTGACCTTGCCGAGAGGATGGCCGACACGGGCTTTGCTCCTCGGGCATTCAACTTTTGCCGTTGGTGGGTAGGCCTCCACGGGCAACTCACGCTAAACGACCATGCCGATATGTGGCTGCCTCAAGTGCCTCTCGACTACAGAGGCAGGATCGCGAGCAGCGCCGTCGCCGCCCTCGCACGAGTGCCCGGAAACGACTACGTCATCATCACGCCTCGTGAGATGTTCATGGCTGGGACGATTCGAACCCTTGCTTTGACGGAACTGCAGACCCTGGCGCGAGAAGGGGCGTCCCTTCCTGCATCGGCCAGGGCGTATCTCGACGTTCCTGCACCGCTGGTGGATCAATTTCTGCTCGATGGCCTGGCGCGCTACGGGCGCGGCTGCTTTAGCGACTATCAACGGGACATTGAGTCGGCCGTCGAGGTCGAGAGCGACGTCGCCCGACGCTTCGCCCACGGCGGGAGGACTTTTGTCAAGGAACTCGCCGCCGCCGCCGCTCAAGCAGGAGGATGGGTGGCGGTTGGCGGCGAGCGGGCGCTTTTCAACGCGACGACCGATGTCACCGAAGACGACGCCGTCATCCAGGCTCTGCTCGAGGCCGCCGTACTTCACCTGCGCTCCCGGTGCGTTGCACCGATCGCCGTCACCGGACTCGAGTGGTCTCACTGGCAGAGGCATCATGCCGGAGATCCGTGGGCGACTCTCGGACCCCCTCCGGCGAGGGACTCACACGCCCTGACACCTCTCGCGCCCGGAGAGACCCGCCACGTGGCAACCCTCTCGTTTGGGCCCGCGGGCAACAAAATTCTCGTGTCGCGCGCCGGCGACGAGTTCATCAGTATCAACGAGACGATCTTCAGCCTTGACGACCCGTACCTCGTCCGGAACGAGGTCGCACGGTCCGCGGATCTGTGGGATCTGTACGCAAGCATGGGCGCAGCACTGCAGGCCCCGCCGGTATGGACCGCCGAGGACTTCGCCCAATTCGTGCTCTGCCCTCCGATGGACCTCCGACCGTGAGCGCGATACCGCTTCCTCATGCGTCCAGCTCACAGGATCGGATTCGAAGCTTGGCGGACGCGAAGCGCTCGGAGCCTTCCGCGATGATGGCCCGGGACGGACGATGACAAGTCGGGCAGAGCGCGAAACGTTGACGGGAGCCGCAAATCAGATGATGCGACTGCTCCTCAACGATCTCGATGCCGTCAAGTCACAGATCTCGCGAGACGCTGACCACATTCGGACGCGCCGCGAGGAAATCCGGCAAACCATCGGTGAGACGGAGCAGCGGGCCCGCGCACACATCGCCCGCTTCGGACCAGAGGACGCCGGCGAAGATCTTCGCCGCATCGCTCGGAAAACCATTGACGTGCCACCGAGGAGGAGTCCGCAAGCGCCGCCACCGTCCTTCGATGAAGCAACACGGGAGTGGGGGAGCCTGGAGCGGGCCCTCAAGGACGTCGGCGATATCCTCATCGCGCGAGTCGCTTGGAAGGGGCGGATACTCAAGCGGCGCTCATCGATGCCGACCGTTACCTCAGAACTCTGGCACTCGATCGACCGCCTCTCGGAGATCCACGCCGCCCTTCCCGCCCTTCGCGAGAAATACGTTGCAACCGCAGTGGCCGAACACGCTCACCTCCACGACGAACTCGCGGCGGCGACTCGTGATCGTGCGCGCGCGGTGGGGAACGCATGCGCGGACATGGTCGAGAAAGTCGAAGGTGTCGAGGAAGCCGTTGGGCAGGCCGGGGCCCGCTGGGGCGACCCGGGATGGGCTGGGGCCGCGCCCGCGGGGAAACTCCAGTCGATTCTCCGGCTTGGCGACCTCGAAGCCCAACTGCCGCAGTCAATCGGTCCCGCCTCCATTCCTGCATTTGTGGAGTTTCCCTTCAGTAATGGGATCTCGATAGCCACAGACGTCGACCATCGAAAGGCGGCCACGGACCTCGCGCGCTCCCTCATCTTTCGAGTTCTTGCCGCCGTTCCAGCCGGTGCCGTTCGCTTTGTCTTCATTGACCCCGTCTCCCTCGGCCAATCAGTCGCCGAGTTCCGCCACCTCGCCGAGTTCGACACACGTCTCGTCGACCAAAAGACCTGGACATCCGAGCGCGACATCGAGTCGCGTCTCGAGGAGCTCTCGGATCACCTCGAGGTCGTGATCTCCACCTACTTGCGCGGACAATTCGAGTCGATTGACGACTACAACCGTCACGCCGGAGAGGTCGCTGAACCGTACCGCGTCGTCGTTGTATTCGACTATCCGCAGGGATTCACGAGCCGCTCGTCGCGCCAACTGCTCAGCCTCATCGAGAACGGCCCTCGGTGCGGCGTTCACACGATTCTTATACATGGCCCAGAGCAGGAGCGCTCGATCGACATCGCGGTGGACCGCCTGATCCACTCGATGCAACAAATCGACCTGACCAGGGACCGCGGGCGTTTGACTCTGGCAGATCCAATCGGGACCATCGACCTGGCCTTCCTACCGGATACGAGTCCACCGATCACCTTCACCGCCGACGGGCAAGCCACTACCCCCTTCGCCCGGCTGCTCCTCAGCATCGGCGCGGCAGCCCGCAGTAGCCAATCGGGACCGGTCACACTCGATCGCGTCATGCCGATCGTCAACAAGCTGATCGCATCGGGTCGCTCCCAGCACCTACCACAGCTCTCCGCAGAGGCACCGGCCCTCGATCCGAGGTTACCCGCGACCTGGTGGAACGGGATCAGCGCCGCGGGCACCTACGCCCCGATCGGCCGTGCCGGGGCGCAAGACATCGCAGCCCTGTACTTCTCCTCTATCGAGATCGCCGGCGGCGGAATCATCGTGGGGCTACCAAGGTCCGGCAAGAGCACCGCGATGCACGCGGCAATTCTGTCGATGGCCATGATCTACCCGCCGGAGGAGCTTGAGTTCTATCTCGTCGACAGCAAACACGGAGTTGAATTCAAGGTCTATGACGAACTCCCCCACGCCCGGTTGGTTTCCATCAATAGTGAGCGAGAATTTTCGGTCGCCGTCCTCCAGAGCCTGGATGGGGAGATCAAACGGCGCGCGGATTTGATGAAGCGCGACGCTGCAGGAAAGGCCAACATCACCGAGTACCGGAAGGCCACCGGCGAGGAGATGCCCCGGATCGTTCTATTCATGGACGAGTTCCACGAACTCTTCGAGGAAGACGACGCGCTGGGCCATGCCGCTTACGAGGCCTTCAGCAACATCGTTCGACTAGGACCGTTCGCCGGTATCCACGCCGTAGTCGGCTCCCAGACTCTTTCAAGCATGCCAGCAATGGACCGGAGCGTCCTGAGGCTCCTGCCGATGCGGGTCGCATTCATGTGTAACGAGGAAGACGCGGATCTGGTCATGGGGGACACCAACCGGGAAGTCAAGGCGCTCGCCGAACAGGGCGAAGGAATCCTAAACCCATCCAGAGGCGAGCCCTCGCACAACCAGCCATTCCGAGGTCTCTATGTTGCACCGGACGAACGCGACGACTTCCTTGCATCGATCCAGGAGAAGAGTGCCGAATGGGGCTTTGAACGACGCCCGCGCGTGTTCGACGGAGACACCCTCGTCGACCGTCCCTCCACGGCCCCTGAGGGATTTACGACAAGGCCAGTCTTCCGTCTCGGGGAGCCATTCACCCTTGAACCATGGGCGGGTGTAACCCTCCGTCGAGGGCGTGGAGCCAACGTCCTCCTCCTCGGCGCGAGCGACGACGACCATCCCGACATCGCAATCGAAGGTGCCACGCACTCCTGCCTAAGTGACGCGGCCGCAGGAGGGCTCACCGTGCACGTCGTCGACTTCATCGGTGACTGCAAACCGGCAGGCGAGTCGCTCGACCTCGCCAGAGTTTGCAAGGCAGTCGGCGCCTCCTACCGGCGAGGCTCGGCCCTCAACGACGTGCTCCTCAACGTCGCCGAGGCAATTGCCAGCAGACGGGAAAAGGCCGACTACGACGCTCCAGCGGTGCTTGTGGTCCTCCACGGCCTTCACCGAGCACTCGACCTCGAAGCAGACGACCCATACGCCTCCCATACGGACCGCGATCAAACGGTTCCAGAAATGAGCGAGTGCCTCGCAGGAATCTTGCGTGACGGCCCTGAACTGGGTTGCCATACCGCGGTCAGTGTCGACGGTCTTGAGCAGTTTGAGAAACGCCTGGGACGGGACTTGCTCAAGGAATTCGACTGGAGGATCGTCGGGAGCGGCCTGAGGCCGACCGATGTCGCCGCCCTCACTGACGCATACACCGAAGGAGAAGTCCGCCACAGCCAACTCCTTATCGTCGACCACGCGAGAGGGACGCGCCGACGCGTGCGAGCGTATCCACCTCACACCGCCCCCTCGATCCACACATCAACGAACAGGACCGCGACATGAGTTCAGATCAGGTCAACGCTGACCCAGCCGACGTGCGCAAGCTCGCAGCAGCGCTTCACGACTTGGAGCGGAAGGTGCTCGAGGCGACCAAGCAAGCCCACCAGGCAATCGACCGGGCAAACTGGCACGATCGCCAGAAGCAGATGTTCGAAACCCGATACAGGGACTTCCACAAACACACAACCAGCTTCGTCTCTGGCCAGGTGCGCGAGTTCGCCAAGTCCTTGAATGCCTTGGCCGCTGACCTTGAGCGGGCTAAGGCCCACCGGTTCTAACGTGGCCGGGGAGGCGGTCAACGCACGCGTGGGTGCCGTCAAGGAGATCTCCCACGCCCTCGCGACCTACGAGCGGTCACTGGCGACCGCCCTCTCGAGCGCGCGGTCTGAGACTCAAAAGGCCGCGGCGACCTTCCAACTCGCCGTTGCCGAAAGCCACCGCCGACTACGAGCGAGCGAACGAAGCACCCAGGAAGCTGTTGCGGAACTCGCTCGCTGCCGCGAAGGATGCGAAGGACTCGCACACGAACTCGCTCGCGCAAGGGCCGCCGAGCAGGCCGCCCGCCAACACCTCGAACTAACGCGGAGAGCCGAAGCGAAGTTCCAACGAGCCGCGACCGACCTCCTATCAACGATGCGGACCATCGAGGCGTCAGCCGCCGAACACGCGCCAGCCGGAAGGCGTTCGGTGCTCGAATACGCCGAGATACTGACCGACTACCTCAAGAGACCGGGGACACCGTGAGCGCGCTCGGCGACGCGATCCAGATCCAACAACGCGCCCTGGGAGATCTCCGCCGAAGCCGAGAAAGCTCGGTGGCCTGGCACGACCAGCAGCGCGAAAATCTCAACCGTCAAGTCCTCGACCCGGTCGAGGCAGACGCAAAACGTCTCCTTGAGGCTCTACGGAAGGCGGGTTCCGAGCTTGACGGCGCGCTTTCGTTGCTCCCCCGGTAGGCCGACACCGCACTGAACTCGTTAGTTAGTTAGTAATGCCACTTATCCCTTACGTCACGTGATTCGGAGATCATGAACAATTCGCCCAGCCTCATGAACGTGTATGCGAGCCTGCTGAACAGGGGTCTCCTCGCCTATCGACTCCGGGATAGAGCGGTGGGGTTCGTCCTTTGGTTCCTCGGCGTCATCACCACCTTTGTTATCGCAAGCGGCACTATCCCGTCAGGCATCGTCGCGCTCTTGGTGACGACCGCCGTCGCGTTCTTCGTGGTTGGACCCCTCGCGGCGGCTTTATACCTTCATCGCTTCGGCGCACCCAGAAACGGCTGAGAATCCAAGACACGAGGCATCCACGCCGAGTAGTACGCAAAGGCACCGCATAACATCCACGTACCCGTCGCTTTCACCCCGGGTCAACCTGCAACCTTGCCGGCCGGACCATCAACGAAGCCAAAGGAGACTGGGAATGGGATTCTTCAACAAACTCGTCGCGGGCGCGCAAACCCCGCCTAAACGGCGCCCGGCATCGAGTCCGTCGGAGCGCCCGACGCTTGGGTCGGGCAGAAGCCTCCGCACGAAGCAGACGGCGTCGCAGTGCCTTTCCACTCTCGAGGGCCTCGTAAACTCCTACGAGCCGCGTAAGTATGAGCATTTGCCGGCGTTCAACCTCGCTGGCGCTCAGTGGATCGGTGAGGCCCCGGCCCCGCAGACGGTCGTGGAGTTCGAGGACGGGAAAGACGTCCTCTTCGCAGCCTTGTGGCCAACGGCCAACGGAACCGATCTCGGAGTATTCCCCCTGGGATCCGGAGATGAGCGGCTCAACAACCTCCCTGTCATCGATGACTGGAGGCGACGCGACCCGTCCATGATAATAAACGGCTCTATTCCGCGAGGCCAAATGTGGCTGGGCCCACCGCCGATACCGGACGACTTCGTCGCCGAAACGCTTCGTCTCCCGGGCTATCCAGACACGACCAAGAATCACGGAATCGTCGGTCGAAAACTTATCGAATTGACTCTCATCAAGTGCTGCGAGTACATCCAAACTCAGGATCCGGCAGCGATAAACAGGTTTCTCGACGCCCACAGCTACACGGGAGGAGCGCCAGAACCCTACCTTCGGGCGATCCTGGACGACTTAGTCGACGTCAATCCCTCGTTCGTCGCCTACATTCAGGGTATGGCAAGCCGCAACCGGGCCTTCCTCCTGCACCACCTGGCGATGGAACCGAACTGGCTCTCTTTGAGCGGATAGAGTCGTGGCACGAGACCGCCCCTCTCGCTGATCCTTGCCCGGAAGGAGACTCGTCGGCGGTGCGCGTCGGTTCGCTCCGCTGCCGGTCGGGATCAGCTGAGGCTCGGCGGTTAGTCCGGCGGGGTCGTCGCCCCGGTCACCCGCCAGCCGGCGCCGCCCGCGCTAGGAGACGCATCTCGTCGCGGGTGCGGTCTCGGCACGGGAAGTAGGGCAGTAAGTCGCCGTGCGCCCAAGTGGTTGGAGTAATGAGCCGATCGCCCAGCTCGCGAAGAAACTCGGGGAGGCTGTCGGCGTTGACCAAAGACCAATCCCACCGCTTTAGCTGCCCATCGTCGGGGTCAACCCCTTCGATGACCGCCACGAACCGACCTTCTCGGCGTTCGGCGAAGTAGTCGCGCTTGCCGCCCAGGTCCGTACGTGTGGCCACATGGGCTGACTCCCCTTCGGCAAGCACGATGGAGCAGCTCACTTCGCCCGGGGTGGGTACAGGGACGTAGGCCAGTGTTCCTGGCCAGCCAGCCGGATGCACTCCGTCGCATCCGTGAACGGTCGTCCAACGGTCTGATGCGAAGGGCGGCACTGCAGCCCAGGCGACGCCATCATCTCGCAGGACCACTAAGGCCTTGTCCATAAGCCGCTCGAACAAGGGCCCTGGTGACTTGACGTCCGTCGTTAAGTTCGTCGCGACGAGGAATCCTCCGACCGTTGCCCAAGCGCCGGCGTCCTCATCCGCAGTCAGAAACTCGGAGTAGAGACGCGCTTCGAGCGCAGACCACTCATCGGAGCCGGGCATAGGATGACCGGCCGACCCCATTGCTCTGAGCGCATATCCGTCGAGTTCCCCGATTGGCACGCCTCTTAACCCAGTGGGATGTGGACTCTCTCCTCCGAAAGCGAGTCGCCCGATCCGGGCGAGATCCTCGGGATCGGCGAACCTGGCCCCCGACTCGTGCGTGATTGAGCGTCGCTTGAAGAACCCCAAAACGCCTCCATTTTCAACAGGCACGTCTAAGCCCAGGTGCCCGACCGCATACGAACCATGCCATTTTCATGGCTCTTCGGGTATTCAAGTGGGTAGGTGAACCGGGATCCGGCCGCAGACGAGGGTGATCATCGCGAGTAGTGATTGGAGGCGGCGGTAGCCTCGGGCACGGTGGCTGAGGAGCCTGACGGTCGAGTTCATGCCTTCAAGGCGGGCGTTCGTGAGGCGTTGGGTGATCGCGTTGACGACGAGGTCGCGGTGCCTGTCGAGGGTCAACGCGCATTTGATGAATGGTGCGAGGTCGCTGGTGCATGCCGCGAAGATCCATTGGTCAAGGAGCAGGTGGGCGTCGCGGTCTGTGGCGGCTTGGTAGACGCCTCGGAGTTGCTCGACAAGTCGATACGCATGAGTGCTGCGACGGTGCTCTTCGGGGCGTCCCTGGCGAGGTACACGCACGTGTCTTCAAAGGCCCGGGTGAACCTGGACCCCGCTCTTGCCCACGGGACCGCCTCAGCGCGGACCCCGCAACCGGAGCACCCCACGCGTCTGACCTGGCAGCGGATCACACACCGCACCCGGCCGACATCGAGATGGCGCCAGCTCATCAGCCGAGTGTCGTAGGCGCTACCGACCCGGCGGCCACATCCGGAACAACGTAGCGGGCGTCGCAAACGCAACGCGACCCCGACGACCACCTTCTCGACCCCGTCGCGCTCGTCGAGGTCGACGCTCTCCACGCGCTCGCGTCCGAGCCCAAGCACCCGCTTCAATAGCGTCGCCACGCGCACCTGATTCTCCCGTCTTCGTGTTCTGTGAGAAGACGCGAAGCTACGGCGAGCCCCGGACTGCGCGTGGCACCCCAGGGCAAGCCGATCCCGACCTGTTCAGGCCGCCAGATCACCCACTTCTATGCCCGAAGAGCCAGATTTTCATCCAGACCCGGTGCCTTGCCCCGCCAGGGTGCTCTCAAGCTCCGTATCCACCCGAACGGGTCAAGCCGCGAAGAGCCCAAACCGCACAGAAGCTATGAATCGCGTCGAACCTGCGACGAACCGGGATGCGGGACTACCCGAACGATCAGTAGTCGCCAACCCTCCTCCAGAATACCTTCCGATTACCGCGACCTGCGGTGATACGACCAACGATCGACAGGAGTTAGGCATGGGAAATCCTGAAAAGGGTCCCGGTTCGCTCGGCGCTAACGGCTCCGGCAACGCCGCCCCCAAACCCACGCCCGCACCACCGCCGGGCCTTGGATCGACTGCGGTTAAGGGTGCGGGAGTCAGCACGAAATAGTCCGGCAAAGGCCCTCCTCCTTCGGTGCGCAGCGGCACAGGAGGCGGGCCTCCCGGTCTTCCAGTCAGATATCGCAGACGACCGTTTCATCGTCCTGGAGGAGTTGAGCCAACTTGCGTTGGTTCGATCCATTGGGACGGATTCGTCGGGCTCGACCGCCGAGCTACCCCGCAGACCGGCCGGAACTTCGTCACCTGGTTCGCGCGCCGTCCTGGATCACCGTGAGGAATCCGCCGAGAGATCCGTGCCGGCTGCAGGCTCACCCACGTCTGGTCCGGTCGAATCTACCTCGCCGACGTCGCGCTTCTTAGGCCTCCGGACCGCGACAGTGCCTCGAACCCGCTGTTCGATCATGGGTGCCGCTCGCTTCGCCGCGGATTTCACGATCCGGCCACCGATTTTCAGGCTACGGGGCGTGCTGTCCGCGATCACCTTGCGCCCCGGGTCGGTGCACGCTCTCGACAGCGCCGCGATTGCTGCGGTCAGCTCCGCGGAGACTTCGGAGCGCGGTCGGCCGGTTGTCGGGACCTCGCGCTCGTCGGATTGTTCTTCGACCCCGTCGCTGGACTCATCGAGAATCGTTGCGGCCCGCCGGCCGCCCAGTTCCAAGACCAAGTGGCGTACGCGGTCTGCCTCCTCCCGCAGTCGCTCCCCGTCCTCGGCTCCCAAGTTCCTCCACTGCTTATGAGCCTTACGCGCAGCCTTGATCAAAGCCCACATACACCCATCTCCTTCTTGTCAACGCGATGGACGTCTGTCTGTCAGGCAGGGAGCGATCCCCAAGCGTCAGTATCCTAGACCGCTAACCTCTGGATGCTCATCTTTGAGGGTTCACGCTGGGCACCGAGCGCTTCCGCGGAGCTACGACCGGCCCTTGATCTGACTCGGCGAGCAATTGGCCTCGTCGTCGCGATTCACACCGCTTGCGTCGGCTCCTGCCGACCTGTGGGTTCGTGCCCAGCTCGCTTGAGTCACCGCGACCGACCAATCACGCTTGTAGCGAGCGTTTTCGCTTTGGACCTGCCCAAAGCAACCGATAGCTCGGCGTCCTCGACTGAGTAGAGACGGTTCTCGGTGCGCCCACGCGAAAGACCCACGTATGCCCACTCGCGATACGAGACGTCGTCTCCGAGGACGTACGCACAGGGAGCTGTAATTCCCTGGGCCTTGTGCGCGGTCGATGCATAGCCATGGGCGATGTGGCCGGCGTCGAGGTAGCGAGACGGAACGCGAACGTTCCGCTGGTCGTTGGTCATGATCGTCAACGTGCGGCCCGGGTGATCCACCTCAGTGACGGTCGCTCTCAAACCGTTCATCAGGCCGAGTCGCCGATCGTTTCGGGCGGCGAGGATGTGGTCGCCAACTCGGAAGGCACGGCCTGCTGCGATGAGCGGCTCGCCGGTGAGTTGCCCAGCTTCGTCGAGACGCTCGCGAGCGCGCTGGTTCAAGTCATCCACATCGGAGCGCCTGGCGGCGATCATCAGCGACGAGCAGTCGTCCTCCCATGCTTTCCACCAGTCGTCGACGAGCCTGTCTCGGACTGAGTCGGCGTCTGGCGCGGTGACGATCCGGTCGTGCTCCTCGTAAAGCGCGAGGGCCTCCTCGACATCGCCGTGGCGGAGGTGGTCGAGGGCGTCGCGCTCCCAGGGCTTCGTTTGCCGTCGATTCTGGTCGAGGGTGATTGGGCCGAGGGTGTCGGCGAGCGCTCTAAGCGCTCCGCCTGCTTCGATCTCGGGGAGTTGACGGTAGTCGCCGACGAGCACCGCCTTTCCGTCGGCTTCGGCGACAAGGTCGAGGAGTCGTGCAAGCGTTCGCGTGCCGACCATCCCGGCCTCATCGACAACGACGATCGCGCCTTGTGGCAGTCCCCCGGCCTCGTCGGCACCGCCGAGGAGTCGGACGATTGTTTGGCTTTGGATACCGGTCTCGTCTTGGAGGACTGCGGCGGCGCGGGCGGCGGTTGAGCAGCCGATGACGCGCTGTCCGTTTGCTTGCCATGCTTCGCGGGCCGCACCGAGGGTGTAGGTCTTACCGGAGCCGGCTTTGCCGATGAGGACGTCGACACCGTGGCCGGAGGTTGTGAGTTCTCGGACGGCGGCTTCTTGTTCGGGGCGAAGGGTTCGGCCCGCGATGGCCCGGTCGATCTGTCCGGCCTGACTGATCCCGACGTTGGCGTCTCGACGACTCAGAGCGCTATTGATGAGCCGCTCCTCCGTGTCGAGCATCTCGGCCGTTGTGAATCGGTCTTCGCCGAGGCGGCCCGGTCCGAGCGCGAGGGCATGTTCTGTGGTGATGAATCTGCTGGCGAGGCGCTCGATCTCTGCGACGGTCGCGCCGGTTGGGAGGTGATCGCACCAGGCTTGGATGACGTCTCTGCGGGCGAAAGTGCTGTCGTTGTGGGTCAGGCCCTCGGGGCTTGCGAACTCGGTCGAGTGCGCCGTGATCTCGTCCGGTCCAAGTTGGTGGAGCTGCCGCTGGTGGGTGAGCGCGTCGAGCGCGACGGCGTCGAGGCCGAGGCTGTTGGCGCGCTCGCGCCACTCGGTTCGGAGGTCGTCGGTGGAGGTCGCGTGGTCCTTGCTTGGCCGGGTGTCGAGGGTCGCTGTCGCCGCGGCGCGGGAGCTATGTTCACCGCGTTCGTGCATTCGCGCTTCGATTTGCGCTCGGCGTCGACTGAAGGCGCGGATCACGTCGCGGCTGATGCCTTCGATGTCTGCGGTGCCGCCTCGGCGCATGGCGGTCCACTCGACCCCCAGGCGGCGGGTGAGTTCCCACCGCAGATGCGCTTGGTAGAGGTAGCCGGCGGTCTTTGCGTGGGCATAAAGCTGTGCGGCGTCGAAGGCGCCCCAGTTGCCGTCGGGGCCTTTGACGAGGTTCGCGACGAGCACGTGAGTATGCAGCGCTGGGTCGCCAGCGCGGCTGGTTCGGTGACGAAACGCCGCGGCCACGAAGCCGCTGGTGTCGTGCCGTTCGATGCGTCCGTTGGTGCGTCGGCGAGCAAGAGCGGCTTCGCTTTCAAGGTAGCCAAGGGCCGCGCGCATCGCTTGGTCATGGGCGTCGCGGACCTCCCGGGCGACCTCGGGCGCGGCGAGGGCGTGGAGCAGTGAGACCGATTTTGGGGCGCTGAAGGTGACGTCGAAGCCGGGCACTCGGTCGGCTGCTCGTTGCTTCTGGGAGATACGTTCATCGGTGGTTGGGTCGTGGCCGTCGAGGATGAGCGCGAGTACATGGGCGTGAACTTCACCTGAGAGGCCGAGGTCGCTTGCTGCGCTTCCGATCCATTGTCCGGGGGCTTCTCCGGCACCGAGGTAGTAGTCCTCGCGACCTTGGGCGACGGCGTCGAGGTAGTAGCGCTCTTGGCTGGGGGCGAGCTTTCCGATGCTCACCATGCCGGGCCCCCGGACGGGGTGTCGCACAACGTGTGCAAGTGTGTGCGGCCAATTCGTCTGACCACAAGACGCTTCCGTCTGGGCTCCTCAGACGCTCCAGACACCGACAGTTGTGGGGGTGTCTGACCCTCGGACGCTCCAGCTTCGAGGGCACCTGATGGTCGCCTCGTTGGCTTCTGCTGGTTCATGCGTTGTCGATTGGTGCGAGGGGTGGTCGTAGGGCGTAGCCGACGCCCCAGACGTTGATGATCCAGCCGCCAGCCGGCGCGCCCGCCGTTTGGAGCTTTCGCCGTAGTCGGCTCGCGTGCGTGTCAACCGCGCGCGTCTTCGGAAAGCTCTGGGCGAATCCCCAGACCTCCCGGAGTAGCTCGGCTTTGGCGACGACGCGCCAGGGGTCCTCGGCGAGGCGGGCAAGCAGGTCAAGCTCGCGGCCGGTCAGGTCGAGCCTGGTCCCGTGCCAGGTCGCGACGCGACGCGCAGCTGAGACCCGCAGGGGTCCGACGCTTGTCCAGTCGCGCTCGTTCCGGGCGGGCTCGTGGATGTCTGGGACCAACTCCAGTGCATCCCCTATTGCGACGAGCGCCACGTTGCAGCCTTGCTCGACTCCCACGAGGGCGAGGCGCTCCGCGTCGCTCCTTGCGCGGCTCAGGCGTCGAGCGACGGTCGCAAGCTCGGCGTGGAGCCGATCGGCCTCGTCCGGGGTCGCCAGGCTCGGAACGTCAGGCAGTGGAAGGTAGGCGAGGTTCGCTTGGCTGGTCACGACCGCGCTCCTTCCGGCTTTGCCTGTGGCACCGCTCGTGAGGCGGCGTCGAGCACCCACGCAAGGGTTGGGGAGACAACGGCGGCCGCGGAGATCACCTCGACGGGGTCGTCTCCGATCACGATTCCCTCGATCACGTCTGAGACCGCCGCGTAGCGGGTGCCGCTTCGAAGGATCGCGATTCGAGCGCCCTCGGGTGTCCGGATGATGAGGGCGGCGGTCCCGGCGCTCGTTGTCGCATTCGTTCCATTCGCCTTGTCCCGTGTAGGTGACGTTGGGAGCTTGACGCGCCCTTGCCGTCCTGTCAACTCAAGGTGACCAAGCGGCGGCGGGGTCCCACTAACCCCGACGACGCGCCCAGGATCTGCGGGGCGCTCCGAAGACCGGACCGGGAACCCACCAAGAACACCTACCGGGGCCACGTCGGGCGCCCGGGCCGGCCGGTGCGCTGGCCCGCCGGTCATACGGTGGCCTCGGTCGGCGCGTCGACCGGCTCGGGGTAGGCGGGTTTGGGTGCGCCGATGTAGAAGATGTCTGAGGCGATGATCTCGAGCGCCTCCCGGCGCAAGTCGTTGGACACCCACTCGCGCCAAGAAAGGCGCCCATCGACGGCGACGCGTCGGCCCTTGGCGAGATGCTCGACGGCCGCTTCGCCTTGACGGCCGAAGACGCGCACGTCGAAGAAGTTGGGGCGGTCGGTCCACTCACCGGCCTCATCCTTCGCGCGCGAAGAGACGGCCAGGCGTAGCGCGCAGACGGGCTCGCCTTTCGCGGTGGCGCGAAGCTCGGGGTCTCGGGTCAAGCGACCGACGACGGTCACTCGGTTTAGATCAGCAGGCATGACTTCCTCCTCTTCCCAGCTCCGGGCCGGGGATCGATGCACGGTCAACTCCAGTAGGACGCACGGGACGCCCGCGGCCCCCAATCGACCTGGGGCGAAGCAGTCACCCGGACGCGACGGAGGGCCCCTCGCCGTCGCTGAGCGGACGCGCGTCCCTTGCTGGTCTCGCGCCCCAACGGGGAGCAAGCGTGTGCAAAGCCAGTCAAGACGAGGCCGGACGGCTACGATCGGCCGATGGCAGGTCGGGCGCTTGTTGTTGGCGGGACCGGGTTGGCCGGAAGGGCGATCGCGGTCGCCCTCGTACAAGCCGGCTGGGACACCGCTGCTGCGAGCCGTGGAAGGCTGCCAGTCCCCGAGGTGCTCACGCGGGCTGGTGTGCGGATCTTGGAGCTGGACAGCAGCGGGCCGGGAGAACTCGCCAGCACTGTTCGGTCAGGCGTGGATCTTCTCGTTCAAGCGGCTGCCTACACCGCTCAGGACGCTGAAGAGATCCTCCACGCAAGCGACAAGATCGGCAGCGCAATCGTCCTTTCGACGATGTCGGTCTACGTGGATGACTTGGGTCGGTCTCTCGACGAGTCCACCGGCACAGCTACCGATCCGAGACCTCCCGTGCCGATTCCTGAGACGCAGCCGACCCTGCCGCCGGGTGAGCGGACCTATTCGACGAGGAAAGTCGCGATGGAGCAGCGACTACTCGGCCAAGACAAGCTCCCGGTCACGATTCTCCGGCCGGGCGCGATCCACGGCCGCGGAGACACCCAACCCAGGGAATGGCACTTCGTCAAACGCGCGCTCGACGGCCGCCCACGCGTTGTGGTCGCTCACAACGGCGAGAGCCGGTTCAGCGTGACCTCCCTCCCGAACCTCGCCGCCCTCGTGCTGCGCGCCGCCGACCAGCCCGGGACACGCGTCCTGAACGCCGTCGACTCGGTAACACCAACGGTTACCGAGATCGCCCAAGCGATCGCCAGAGCAGTGGGCCACTCGTGGGAGGTCATCGGCGTGCCAGGCGACCCGCCAGCGGCCCGGAGCCCATGGACGCAAGCCCATCCATTTGTCGGAGACATGACGCTCGCCCAGCAAACGTTGGGTCACCGTGACCTCACCACCTACGCCGAGGCCGTCGTCGAGACTTGTCGAGCGCTCGTCGCCGAGGCCGGGCCTCTTGGTGAGCACACCTTCCCGGGCCTCGCGGACTGCCACTTCGACTATGCCGCCGAAGACGAACTCCTTCGCGGACTGGCTACAGGCGGAAGCCCAAGTCGTTGAGCGCCTGGGCTGGATTGACGCAAGGAACCCCAAGGTCATTGCAAATCTCGGGCATTCTTGGTTTCTTGCTTTGCCTTGCCGGGGCTCCGGAGAACTGCCGGCCCTCATAGGTCACGACCGAGAGGCCCTCGGCTTGTGCGAGTGCGATAACCCAGGGGTCGGCGTCGTTTCGCCCTGGCGTTGAGAACACTTCGGCGTAGTTGGACTGGAGCTGAACGACGAGTGCCTGGACGCGTTGGTCTGGATCCGAGAAGGGCTGATCCTTCGCCCATTTCGCGAGTGCGTCGGATACCTGCTGGATCTCGCGAGCAACGGCCCTCGGAGCAACAATCCGGCCCGCGGCCATCTGCTCGGCCACGTAGTCCCAGACCGGGCGAAAGGCCAACCCCGGGTAGTGGTCGTTCCAGCCGTTGATGAACGCGCTCGTATCGAAGACAAACAACGGGCGTTAGCTCTCGTCCGTCTGATCACCCAGGCGCTTGCGCAGCTTCGGGAAGCCGTCAACCTTCGTCCCTAAGAGTGCTGACGCCCCGGCGGAGGTCACGGCGTCAGCGTCGAGCGCGCTGAAGACGAGACGGGCATAGCCTCGACCCAGACGGGCCACGACGTTGCCGTAGTGGTCGCCGCCGCCCTTGCGCGCACCCGTCGCGCGGGCGCGGATGGCTCGGCTCACTGCGTCGAGGTCGCCGCCCGGAGCGAGCTTGAGTGTTCTGGCTCGGGTCGTGGCGGCTGCGGGCGTCACACCGAACGACAGGGCGACTTCATCGACAGCGTCGAGGAGGGACACCGCCTCAGCTCGGAACCGGGAGAACTCAGTCGAGAATGGAGCACCTGGCATCAAGACCGACGCGGCAAACCTCTCGCACCATTTCTCAAGGTCGTCGAGACCTCTGGCCTTAGCCCGCAGGAGAAGCAGGTGGCCGAGTTCGTGCAGGAGGGTGAAACTCCGGGCCCGCGGGTCGTCTTTGGTGTTCAGGACGATGCCCGGCGCAACAGGATGGAGCGCCGCGAAACCGCGCATGACCTCGACCGCCATCGACCCGTCCTGCATCACCAGCACCCCGAGGTCCTCAATCGCTTCGCGCCAGCGACCCAAAGGACGGTAGCCCGCGCGGTCTCGCCAGGACTTCTGCTCTTCAAGGCTCACCTGGAGTAGCGCCCGCGTCCATTCAGCGAAGACATCCGGATCCGAGCTGAACCTCACCTCAAGGTCCGGCCACGGCGACTCGATCTCTAGCTCATCAAGCAGGTGAGCGGCCGCCCGCTGCCGCTCGGTGATGCTCCTCGCCAGTAGATGCATCTCGGGTGGCCAGGGCGGTTCCGGGGCGTCCGGAAGGCGCCGGAACTGATGGGCGACCGTTTCCTCAAGAGGTGGCTTCGAGAGGAAGAGGCTCGCCAAGGGCCGCTTGAAGGCTCTTGCCGCGTCCTCCGCCTGCCGAAGTGTCAGCAGCGCCTCGCCATTTTCCGCCGCCGCGAGCTTTTCGCGGGGAAGGCGTGCCTTCCTCGCGGCCTCGTCCAAGTCGTAGCCGGCCGACTCCCGCGCCCAGCGTAGAACCGACGGCTCGATGTGTGCAGTTGTTCCCATGGCCCTCCTGATCTTAGTCCCGGCGGCCCCTCGCATGGATCCGTCGAACGACCTGAAGTGGGCGACGGACAAGAGCGACCCCCGCTGCGAGGGTGCTCTTCGCTACTTGATCGAAGCTTTCGACCCTGGAGGGCTGACTCGTGTTCCCCGGGAGATGTTGAACACCTGGTTTCGAGAGACACCGGCGACGCGGCCGATCGCGGCCATCGAGATGCCTTCCTTGATCGCCGCAAGGATTGCCTCATCCCGAGCGTCGAGGGCCCGTCGGTAGCGGGCCTCCGCCTGATCTGCCGCGCGAGCGGCGGCCCGAACACCAGATAGTGGATCATCAGTCATATGCACACTGTAGGGGACAGACCGGCGTCGCGCGAGCAATGTCGTGGGGTCGTCTCACCATCCGCCGGCCTATAGGGAAGCGATGACCACAAACGCCTCGATCTTGCCGGGTGAGCCTCTCAGGCGTGCCCGTCCCACTGCAGCGATCTCGGGCCTCATCCCGGTTGCGATTGAACTCTCCGAGGCCCAAGTCGAGCGGATCGCCGAGCGGGCGGCGGCGCTTCTTGCGGCGCGTATGCCAAGCAGTCGTGACCAGTCGCCGCTTCTCACGATCACAGAAGCCGCCCAGCTGCTCCGGTGTCGACGTCAACGCATCGACGACCTCCTCTCCCAGGGACGCCTCACCCGCCTGAAGGACGGAAGCCGCACTCTCATCGCACGCGAGGAGATCGAGGCGCACCTTCGCCGACGCCGAATTCAGCCGCGAAAGACCGGCTCAGGCAAGTCGTCGGGAATCAGGTGAACGTAGGTCGAAAGCGTGAAGGCCGGCGAATGGTGGCCAAGCATCATCTGCACCTGCTTGGCATTCCACCCCGACCGGAACAGCAGGCTCGCGCACGTGTGACGAAGCGTGTGAAGACCGACCCACCCAAGGTCAGCCCTCTCCCCTGCCGGTTTGACCACCCGGCGAAGGAGATTCCCCGTGTTCAGGGGCGTCCCCTCAAGCGACGGGAACACGATGTCACCCTGTCGAGGGAATTTGGTCGTCGCTCGGTGGGATCGCAGCTCGTCCGCGAGCACAGGCGAGATGGGAATCTCGCGCCGACCGAACCGGCTCTTCGGGGCGTCGACCGTCCCCTTGTAGATGCGCCGACGTACCCGAATGCGTCGAGCGTCGAGATCGACGTCTTCCCAGCGAAGCGCGATGAACTCGCCCGCCCGGAGACCGGTCTGGCTGAGAAACCGCACGACAAGTCGCCAGTGCGGCGCGGTTGCCTCGAGCAGCCGATCGAGTTCATCGTCGGTGAGTGCCCGACGCTCGTGATCGGTGGTTCCTGCGATACGCAGACCGGTGCATGGGCTCGACCGGATGACGCCCTCTTCGACAGCGGTCGCGAACAAGGCACGGACGGGCGCGATGATGTTCTTGACCGTGGAGCCAGCTCGCCCCTCGGCGAGCGCCGTCGCGAGGGCCTTGATGTGCCGGGGCTCGATCTCTGCGAGTCGCCGCCGTCCGAGCACGGGCAGAACGTGCAGCTCAAGGTCCTGCGCATACTCGGCCAGTGTCGTCGAACGGATCCCGCGGCTCGTTCGACCTTGGTAGGTGCGTACCCATTCGCTGGCGTACTCGTCGAAGCGAATCCGCGACTGTTCGCGGTACGCGCCGCGAGCCAGGTCGGCAGAGACCTCGCTCTTGAGGAGCCTCGCCTCAGCAAGCGTCCCAGCGGCGCGCCTGCGCTGTCGCCCGGCAGGATCACGGTAGACGACCACGTATCGACGTCCCCGACGGTAAACACCCGGGGTCGACGTGCGCTCCAGAGGGGCTCCCATGAGCCCATGTTGTCACTTTCGTTGTCACCCTGGCAAATTTCGCCCTAATGGGCAGGACCGGAGGGACTCGTGAACGCAGTCAGCAAGCCATTCTCTCGCGACGCGCCCGGCAGGATTCGAACCTGCGACCTTGGGATTAGAAGTCCCCTGCTCTGTCCCCTGAGCTACGGGCGCCTGGAGGGATGATCGGGGGCCCGGAACCAAAGGTCAACCGGGCAGGTCGTCTCCCGAAATGACGTTGGCCCGGCGCAAAGGCCGGGCCAACGTGACGATCAGATGCGGTGCTGCTCGGCTACGAGAGGTACTTGCTGACGTCGATGCCGTGCTCGTTCATAATCTTCTCGAACGTCTCGCGCATCTCCTCGGGGTAGTCCGGGAGGCCACCCTGGGCGAGAACCGCCTCGGCGCGCGCCTTGATGTTCGGTCCGAAGTCCCAGTCCTCGTCATTGATCAGACGACGGACTTCCTTCTCCGGCCAGCTCACGACACCGGGGTCGCGGGAGAACTGACTGGCGAGCGCGTCGACTTCCTCGAACCGGCCCGGAAGTGGCGCCTGGTCCTGGATCATGCCCTTCCCTGCAAGCGCGGCGTCAACGGCCGGGTCGTTTGCGAGCGGCGTCCCGTAGGCACCGTCGTGGAAGAGCTTGCTGTACTTCAAGCGGACACGCTGTCCACCGGCCTTCTCGTCCTCGAGCGGGTAGCCGAGCGCCTGTGCCCACGTGAACGTGAGGTGCGGGGCAAGACCAAAGGCCTTGTTGATCCCGCCTGGCTTGCGACCGAAGGCGAGGAGGATGCTTCCGACGTCAAGCGCTGACGCGGCAAGCGTGGCTTGGCCGACGGCCTGGCCGCTCTCGAAGCGAAGCAGGGTGTCCGTGCGCTCAACCGGGAAGCTCATGAGCCGCGGGACGGTCTGGGTCATCGTGAACTCGTAGTTCCAGCCGTGGTATTTGGTGAGCGCGCCAGAAAGCGCGAGGGTCGAAAGACCGTCGTTTGCGCGGCCGTACCAAGCGTGGAGGTTTGTAAGCCAGAAGACGATGTGCGAGCACTGGTTGATGATCTGGACGTTGAAGCCGGAGACGCACTCCTCGATCTCGTCCCAGAGATCCGTGTTGTCCTTGGTCACCACAATCGCCTCAGTGGCGTTGATGTTCCCCTGGCAGGACGCGAGGCGCGCGGCCTGGAGAATCGCCTGGACCTTCCAGTCTTCGACCGTCTTGTCCGGGTCGAAGTAACGAATGCTTCGGCGGTCGCCGATCGCCTGCAGGACGGATTTGTCCTGAATGTCACCAGCGGAAATGGCCATCAAGCCCCCTGATTATCGGTAGAGGTCGGGCAGTCGCGAACCGCAGCCCGGACGCGTGGGGGCAATCTACACTGGCAACCCCGCCAGGTCACCCCGCAAAAGGGACGAATGCGCCAGACGATGTCGACCCGGACGGTCAAGGTCGGTCGGGCGCGCGCCGACGAACTTGGTATCTTCCCCAGCCATGCCAAATCTCCTTTTCATCACCGCCCCGACCGACGAAGTCCTCGCAAAGGACGGTTCGGTCCGTTTTCCCGGCACGGACGCTGCAGTTGCAGCGCTCGAAGCAGCCGGCTGGACCGTCGAGTTGTTTCGACCCGACTGGCCGAAGGAACTGCACCGCGCACAGGAGCTGAAGCCTGACGCCGTGCTCGTGTCCTGTTACAAGTCCGTTCCCCGTTCTCGCGACGCCGCGTCGATGATGGCGCGAATGTCAGAATTTTCTGTCTACACCGTTGGCGTTCTTCAGAAGGACGAGGCTTTTCGCACGATGGCCCCTACGGTTGGTGTGCTCCGAAACATCGGAGAGCTCCCCTCCGCCGGGTAGAAACAACCGCCGGCCGATAGAACGCGCCGGCATTCGAGGTACTACATGCAGGATGGAACCGCAGATGCCCGCGCTGCGGGCGGCGACCATAGCCAGCGAGACCGCGCGAGATCCTCCTGTTGGAGACTCGTAGCGGTCGCGTTGACCCTCATACCCGCGTGGATCGCAAGCGCGGCCCCATCATCGATCGCCGTCCAACGCGAGCAGGTGCGCCAGCTTGAGGCCCAGGTCTTCGAGATCGACGGTCGCGCGGGTGAGGCCCGCGCCAGCTACGCGGTCGCCCGCGACCGACTCGTCGCGCTGAAGCAGCGAATCGGCCGCAACCGCACAGAGTTGAGAAAGACCCGCGACAATCAACGAATCGCGCAGACACGGCTCGCTGACCGCCTGAGCGCGATGTACCGAACCCCGGACCCGTCCGTTGTCGACGCGTTCGTCTCGACGGGCAGCTTCACCGAAGCGCTGACGAGTTGGTCGGTGTTCAAGCGCGTCGCGGACCAAGACTTCACGACGGTTCGCGGGATCCGCCGTACAAAAGATCGCATCAAGGCCCTTCAGGCTGGGCTGATGGCCGACCGCCGCAAGGCGCGAGCCCAGTTCAACGAGCGCTCCGCCCGTTTCCGTGAACTCTCCGCGGTGCAGGCCGAGCGCCGCCAGCTCTTGAGTGGTGCGCGCGCGCAACTCGCGGTCTTCATCCAAGCCGAGCAACAGCGCCAGGCCGCGGCCGCCCAAGCACGTGCCGCGGCTGCCGCCCGCGTGGTGGTGCGGACCCGACCCGCCGCGTCAGGGGCTGCCGCAAGCGGACCAGCGCCAGCCGGGAACGGCGCCACGACGGCCGTGCTCGAACGAATCGCCCAATGTGAGTCGGGCGGCAGCGTCAGCGCGGTCTCACCCAGCGGGCAGTACCGGGGGAAGTACCAGTTTGATCCCGGCACCTGGAAGAACCTCGGCGGTTCGGGAAGCGACCCGGCGAAGGCATCGGAAGGCGAGCAGGACCGAGTCGCCGGAAAGCTCTACCGGGCATCCGGTGCGACTCCCTGGCCGATCTGCGGCCGCTTCGCCCGCTAGCGAAACTCCCGCGTAGGTCAGGCTCCGGATGGCGTTTCAGTGAGGGCGACGACCGTGACACCGTCCCCACCCTCGCGCAGTGGCGCGGCCTCGTGGCTCACCACGAGCGGATGACGCGACAGCTCCTCCCGAATCGCGCTCTTGAGCGCGCCGGTCCCGTGACCGTGGATCACTCGAATGGTCTCGCGGCTCGCCAGGATGGCGAGGTCGACTTGCGCGCGGACCGCGGCCCTGGCCACCTCCGCGCGCTGCCCCCGGACGTCGATCTCGGACGGGGCCGCCACCACCAGTGGACGCGTCTCCGGCGGCGGTAGCGGTCGGCTCGACTTTGACGGGCGTCGGTCAAGACGCAGCCGGGCGAGTGGAATGCGGATGATCCCAAGGCTCCCACGGACTTCGGTCACCGCGCCTCGGATCGAGGTGACCTCGCCACGAAGGCCGGACTCATCGATGACGAAGTCGCCGACCACGATGGCGCGCTCGTCTCGGGCCGGTCGCGAGGCCTGGGCGAGCACCCGCGTCGCCCGCGACGCGGCGTCGGCTGCCGCTCCCAGACTCCGGTCACGGTCGCCTGCCGACTCGCTCCTGCGCTCCTCGTCGCGCTCGTCGCGCCGCACCCGGTTTGCTTCGATGCGCCGGGCGGTCGCGATCTCCCGACGAAGGGCCGTGAGGTCAGCCTGAGCGTCGCGTAGCTCGCGCTCCACGTCCGCCCGGGCCCGGGCCCGCTCCTCGTCGACGCTCGCCCGTACACGGTCGCGTTCACGCGTCAGGTCGTGCTCACGTGCCTGGGCGTCGCGAGCGGCGACCTCGGCCGCCTGGCGTTCCTCAGCCGCGGCGAGGCGGTCGCGTTCCGCTGCCGAGCGGGCCCGCTGAGCCTCGTCCACAACCGCCGCGAGCTCGCGCCGCTCCGGGGTGAGCCGCGACCGGGCGTCGTCGATGATCGCGCCGTCGAGGCCCAGGCGCGCCGCGATCTGCAGCGCGTTCGACGGGCCCGGGGCCCCACGAGCAAGCGTGAACGTCGGTGCCAGTGTGTCCGGGTCAAATCCCACCGCCGCGTTCTCGGCACCGTCTCGCTCGGCTGCCCACGCCTTCAACTCGCCCGCGTGGGTTGTCGTCACAACGAGTGCCCCCCGCGAGATCAGACGCTCCAGCACGGCGATCGCGAGCGCCGCCCCCTCGGCGGGGTCCGTGCCTGCCATGACCTCGTCAAGTAGCACGAGCGACCGGTCGCCAACACGCTCGAGGATCGACTGGATCACACGAAGATGGCCCGAAAACGTCGACAGGCTCGCGGCGATCGACTGCTCGTCGCCGATATCCGCGGTGATCTCGTCGAAGACCGGGAGCCGTGCGCGCGTCGCCGGCACCCAGAGTCCACACTGGTGCATGAGCGCCAGGAGACCGATCGTCTTGAGGGCGACGGTCTTTCCCCCGGTATTCGGGCCGCTCACGAGCAGCACGCGAACACCATCGAGATTGACGTCGATTGGGACGGCGCGTGCCGGATGAAGAAGCGGATGACGCGCCTGGGTGATCACAACGTCGGTGCTCGGCTCGACCGGGACGGCTCGCATGCGCCGGGCGAGGGCGGCGCGGGCAAGCGCGAGGTCGATGATGCCGAGCCCCTCGACCCCGTCGCCGAGTTCCGCCGCGCGGTCCGAGACCGCGCCGGTCAGACGGACCAGCACGCGGACGACCTCCTCACGCTCAGTCGCCTCAGCTTCGCGAACCCGGTTGTTTGCTTCGACAAGCTCCATCGGCTCGACGAAGATCGTCTGGCCCGAGCCCGAGCCGTCGTGGACGATGCCGGGCACCGCGGACCGGGAACTGGCCTTCACCGCGAGCACCGGTCGGCCTCCGCGCTCGGTCACGAACGTCTCCTGGAGGTGCGTGCGCAGTCGGACCGCGAGATCTCGAAGGAGCCCTTGGGCGGCTCCACGAAGCCGGGTTAGTCGCGAACGGGCCTCGGCGAGTTCCGCAGACGCGTCGTCGCGCAGTCCACCACGGCCGTCGAGCGCTGAGCCAATCAGGTGCGCGAGATCGCCGAGCCGCTCGACCTCGATCCGCTCGGCCACCTCACGCAGGAGCGGGAGCGGGTCGGTGGCCGCGCACACCGCGGTGGCGACCTCGGAGGCGACTTCCGAGAGGGCTGAGACCGCGGCGAGATCATCAGGATCGAGCACCCCTCCGCGGACCGCGAACTCCACGCGGTCTCGCACGTCAGGCGCAGCCCCGGGACGGGCCGCGCCAAGGCGATCAAGCACGGCTGCCTCAGCGGTCTCGCGTCGGCGACGGTCGACCTCCTCGACGTCTCCGGACGGCTCGATCGCCAGCGCAAGCGCGCGCCCTGGCTCGGTCCCGGCCTCGAGGCTCAGCCGCTCCCGGATCTCGGGCAGGCCGAGGAGATCACTTGAGTGGACGTCCACATGGCGATGTTATTGATCGAGCGGTGAATCGAGGGCTCAGTCCGCCTGCCCCACCCTTCGCTCAGACGGTGGCGTCGTCGTCGGGTTCCAGGGCGAAGACCTCAAAGCGCCGCCCGGTTCGACCCTCGTAGCTCGAATACGTCGGGTAGGCGGAGAGGAGCGTTGGCCATACCCGTTCCCGCTCAGCCGGCGAGGCCGCGTGCGCCCGGACCGGGATGGTCTTGTCCCGAATCGTGACGTGGGCCGTGGGGTCTGCACGGAGGTTGTGAACCCACGCGGGATGCTCATCCCGGCCTCCGAATGAGCCGACGACCCAGTAGGCGCCGGTGTCCTCCACGTAGATGAGCGGCGCCGAGCGGGTCCGCCCGGAGCGACGGCCCGTGGTCGTGAGAATCAGGATAGACGCCTTGCCAAAGCGCGACCCGATGCGACCCCCGCTTGCCCGGTACACGGCGGCCTGCACTCGGCCCATCACACGGACGATCAGCGCTGGCGGTTGCATGACTGCTCCTGACGTCGGTATCTGGACCGACCGTACCCGGTTCGCCTTGGTTCGGACAACCCCGTGCCACGCCAATGTCGCCGTCAGCGTTTCGGACAGCGTCCCGCCAGCACGGTCAGCGTCTTCGAGAAGCGTCCCTTGCTGATCTCCTGGCGCAGATCAATGCGATGACACCCCTTCCCGAGTGGGCCGAGGAGCACGCCACTGGCGCCGATATCGAGGATCTCATCGGGGCGGTACCTCGAGGTCGACCACCGCCGCCGGTCGATGCGGACGCGAACGGGCCCACGCTCGGGAATCGGTCGGCCGACGACCACCGTCGTGACCTGACTGCCGGCCCGAGCGAGGTCGCTCGAGGCGACGAGCCTCGGGGGCCCGGATGCCGAATCGGGACGGGGTGCACGCAAGGCCGCGAGCGCAGCGGATGCATCAACGGTGCCGGCGCCGTAGGCAGGATCCGGCCCCGGAGCCCCGCGGTCGGTCGCGGTCCGTCTCAGGATTGTCGCGATCTCGCCGGGCTGGATACCTGGTGTGGCCTCGATCATCAGCGCCGCGATGCCCGCCACGAGCGGGGCCGAAAACGACGTGCCGGTCGACGACGCCCCATCTCCGGTGCCCACCAGCGTTCCAGGCGCGGCAACGTCCGGTTTTGCGACGGCGCCCGACGCAACGTCGGGCTCACCGCGCGCCGAGAAGTTCGCCACCAGTCCGTCCGAGTCGGTCGCGCCCACCGCGAAGACGTGCGCGAACACCGCCGGTGACGTGATCGCCCCGGGGGTAGAGCCGGCGTTGCCCGCGGCCGCGACGAGGAAGATGCCCTTCCGATACGCCTCCAGCGTCGACCGTTCGAAGAGCGTCGCATCCCGGCTTCGCTCGGCCGGGTCAGCGATTCCCGTGTCCGAGCCGATCGACAAGTTCACGACACGCGGGGCGTCAGGGGTCGCCGGGTTACCGTCCAGATCGAGGCTTGCCATCCAGTCCAGGGCCGCGTCGACCGCAACCGGGTCGACGTCACGGCCGACGCCAGCCACGACGCGCGCGATGACGAGGCGAGCGCCCGGAGCGGTGCCGAGTGGGAGGCGTCCACCGCTCCCGGCGACGAGCGCTGCGACTGCCGTTCCGTGGCCCCGCGGGTCCGTTGGCTCAGCGGTACCTCCGGCGGTGAAGTCACGGTAGGCGACGACACGCTTCGCGAGATCCGGTGCACGTTTCGGATCGAAGCCCGAATCGATGATGCCGACCGTGACACCGGCGCCCGAGACGCCGTAGCGCTCCCAAGCCGCCGAAACCTGAAGCGGTCCGATCGCCCAATTACCCTCCGAGAGTTCCGAAGGCGCGATCGCGGGGAGTTCCTTCGGGCTCGCCGCCTGAAGCGAGCGCAAGATCGACGCGGCGAAGATCGAGGTGACGAGCGCCACCGTGGCGAGCGCCCCGAACAGGATGATTCGCGCCCGGTCTCGGGCAGCATCGCCCGTACCGCGGCGGATTGGCATTCCTTTGCTCCTTGACTCGGGCGTTCCTTGCCCTCGAAAGGCCTATCGGCAGGCGGGGCGCCCGGCGTGAGGTCTCCGGCAACCTCCGCACGCTCCTGGCACCCCTCGGTATCGCTTGTAACCTTTGAGCGAGCGGCTCGGTCACCAGCCCGAGTCACAAGTGGCCGGCGCAGCCTGCGCCGAGCGGAAAGGATGCTCAGTGGACCTCAAAAAGATCACCGACGCCGTCAAGGGCGCCGTCGAAGACGTCAAGGACAAGGCTGAAGAGCTCGTTGAGAGCCGCGGTGGACTCGACGGCATCAAGGAAGACCTCAAAGAGGTTAAGGACATCGCTACCGGCGAGGGCTCTCTCAAGGACAAGGCCAAGGCTGCCGTCGAGGCCGTCAAGGATCCGGGCGCACCGGGCGAGCAGTAGTCGCCGTCGTTCCTCGCAATGTGCGGGGAACAAGCACGACGAGGTATTGATAATCGGCGTGCGTCGGTGCAAACATCGACCACCGCCACCCGCTTGAGTGCACCGTGAGGAAGCAGCGATAGCGAGAGAACCGCGACCCTGGTTTGTCTGCCAGACCCGAGGTCTGTGGCCGGTCTGAAAGGGGGACTCCCGCAAGGGGGTCCCCTTTCTCGTCTCGCGAATCGATCTCGAACAGACTCGCCGGTTTCGCCGAACCTGCACGCCGTCCAACCCGGACGATGACGCCGCTGGACCTCCGGGGAGTGTGGGTAACGCCGGACGGGCGCTAGCGTCATCCGGGCTGGGCCGCCGTCCCGGTCCAACCCCCAGCGTCGAAGCGAGCCCTCCATGCATCTCCTGCCCATGCGGCCGGCCGATCGAGCGCTGCCAAACCGCGGTCGACCCCGACCCCCAATTGACTGCCTCGCGTGATCTCTCGGCACGTACCCGACGTCGAGACCGTTTCCGTCGCGACGACCGGCGATCGAACGCCGGATCGATCGGTTGCCCGACGTGGGGTTTGGATGGCCCCGCCACGAGCACCCGAGGTGCAACTGCTCGCACACGCTCTCCAGAAACGGCCGCCTGAGACCCCCGGGACCCAACGCAGACCGCCGCAGACGATCGCAGCTCAGGAGGGCCCGCCGGCGTCAACCACCGCCGCACCGAAGAAGCCTCCGGCACGGGCACCACGTTCCGATACCGCCCCTCGTCAACCGACGAGCCCGGTCCGAACCCCGGCGCGGGCGCCCATTCGCCCGCCCCAGCCCCCGGCCGAGCCTCTCCGACCGCGACCCAGGACATCGGCGCCCGTCCCGGCGAGAACGGTCGCCCCAAGCGCATTCGAGGGGGTTCGAAGCCCCCCGACGGCGCAGACTCACGGGGCGCAGGCAGTACCTGCTACACGCTCCGCCGTATCGGCTCGTCCGGCCACCCGCACGTTGCCGGAGGCGGTCGCGGCCGTGGCGACCACGACGCCATCGGCCAGCGCGTCGATGCCGGCCGCGGCCGCACCGAGGAGCCCCGCCGAGCGTTCCACGCGCCCACGAACGGCCGCAACACGCGGGAGGCGCAAGTCGCACTCGGGGGTGGCATCGACGCTCGTCCTCGCCGTCGCAACCAGCGCAGCGATCTTCTGGCCAGGGTCGGGGGCAAAGCAGGTTGGTTCGCAGTCAATCGCGAGCGCGGCATCGGGCCTCGCCAGTGACGAACCGACCGAAGACGCACGCGCAGAGATCCCACCGAAGTACCTCGCGCTCTATCGGCGCTTCGGCCGGGAGATGGACATCGATTGGCGGTTCCTCGCATCGATCGGCGGCCAGGAGTCAAACCACGGCCGGGTTCCCGGCACGAACCTGGTCAACCACGCCGGCTGCGTCGGGCCGATGCAGATCGGGGTCGGTGGGCGCTGTGGGAACTTCCTGGCGGCGTTCGGAATCGATGGCAATGGCGATGGGCGGATCGAACCGCGCAACCCAGCCGACGCGATCGCCACCGCAGCATGGGGGCTGCGCGCCGGTAAGGGTGCCCCCGCCGCGAGCGGTCGCCAGGTTGGGTCGTACTACGAGGCCGCCTGCGGGTACTACGGCGCCTGCGCCGACCAGTGGGTGAACTACGCCGACGAGGTCATGGAGCGCGCACGTCGGTACGGCCTGCGGGCGAGCTGACCGTACGGGCTCTCCAAACGACGAACGCCCCGCAAAGCGGGGCGTTCGATGGCCAACGGGTCCGGTTTCGGGAGCTCCGGAAGAGAGCGATCAGTAGGGCGCGAGGTGCGCCGGTGTGCGGTCGACATCGACCTCGACCGTCTCGATGTCGTCGGTTGACGCCAGCGTCGGCTCGACGCTTGGAGCCGCGGCGCTCTCGAAAGTCATCGAGGACTCCGGCTCGAGTGCGGTGGTCTCCGTGCCCGGGGTGGCCCGCCCCCAGAGATGGCGGCCGAACTTGTGGTAGCCGCGAACGTTCATGAGTCGCGCGTCGGCGGTTTCGTCGACGGGCAGCACGCGACCGCTCAGAAGTGGGGCAAGGTACGGCGCGAGCACCGCTCCGCCGCCGCCGGTGATGACGATGGAATCCATGTCCCACTCGTCGGCCCACAGGCGGTTGGCCTCGCTTGCAAGGTCGGTCGCAAGCTGACTGAGCACGTGCTCGACGAGCCGTGTCAGGTCGTACTCGTTTCCGCGAACCTTGATCCGGCGACTCTCCATGGCGTCGTAGAGGCGGTAGACCTCGACCGACACGCCACTCTTCTCGCGGAGCTTCGCGGCGATGGTCGAGAACGCCCGGCCAATGCCTGACTCGGTGCTCGCGCTTCCGCGCTCGATAAACGTCGTGCGATCCGAGACGGTGAAGTCGGTCGTGTGGAAGCCGACGTCGATCACGCCAATTTTCTCGCGCTGGACCGAGGGGTCCGAGACCGTCCCATCCGCGCCGAGCACCATGTTGTAGAGCGACCCGAACGGCTGAGGAATGACGTGAACCTCAGCGAAGTCAAGCACGACGCGTTTACGCTCGCCGTCGCTTGCGATCGTGACGAACGAGTGGCGTCCCTTGAGCAAACGGGCAAGCTCATCGGCTTTGTCGCGGAACGTCGAGATGGGAAGGCCGGTGACCAGTCGAATCGGCTGGGTCTGGTCGGCGAGCACGGATCCCACGGCAAGCGCAAGCGGCTTGGCCGCCTCAGTGATGAAGCGCTCCTGGTCAAGGGTGAATGAGCGCAGCGCGCTCTGACGCTCGGCGAGCTCTCCAACGAAGATGCTCGAGTCCTCGAGCTCCAGGTGAAGGTGCTGAGCGTCATTGCGGATACCGGACACGCGCCCTGCGTAGAGCGCTTCGGACTCACCAATGACTGACTTAATGACGAGCTCCCGCTCGCCGTTGGTCGCCTTGGTGAATCCAAAGCCGAGATCGATACCAAGCACTTGCATGCCGCCTCCTGATGGGTCGGGATCGCACGGAACCCTCAGGACGCTACCGCGACCCAACCCGGCCGTTCGCCTAGCCACCCCCTCAACCCGCGGGGGGACATTGGCGTCACCTTGCACCGAAATTCGCCAGATAGTGGGGGAACCTTCAGCCGCCTTCGAACGAGTCACTTCGCTTGCCGTGGGAATGAGCGGGCACTTCACGTTCCGGCGTGCCGGGTCCCTTTGGAGTCAAGGTCGGGAGCGAACATCGTGGCGTCGTCGGCGCTTCGACAGGTGTTAGCGTGATCGAACCCGGAGGCGGGAGCTGACACCCGCCGTAGCGCGAAGCAGATCGAGGTGTCGAGCCCGTGCCTATCACGTTCGTCGTCATCATCGTCGTACTCCTCTCGGCTTGTGTTGGCCTTGTCGTTGGGAAGGCGACCTCGAAACCGACCCCTCGCGGGGACGACAGCGACGCGCCCAAGGGCGGTCGGCGAGCCGACCGCCTAGCCGAGGAACTCGAGGCGGCGAGCGCCCAAAATGCCTCCGCCAAGGCGCAGGTCGCCAGGCTGCAGGCCGAACTCACGTCGCTGCGCGAGCGTCCCGAGATTGACCCCGCGGAGGTCGAGACCCTCCGCGGTGTGCTCACCCAGGCTCGCAAACGGGAGAGAGCACAGAGCGCACAAGTCATGGCTGCCGCCCAGGAGATGGCAGCGCTCCGGCTAGCCTCCGAGGAGGCCGTCGCCCAGCGTGACGCGGCACGCGCCGACAACGACGTCCTGCGTGATTTGGTGGCCGAGACCCAGGAGCGGTTGGTCGCCCTCGCAACCGAACGAGCGGCACTCCTCGAAGGTGGTGGCGGAGCCGCGGCGCTTCGACGCAAAGTCGAGTCGCTCCTGGCGACGCAAGCGGTTGCGGTGCGGCGAGCGTCCCAGCTTGAGGCCGAACTCGCAAGCAGCCGACGCCAACTCGCCAATCGCGCGCCCGACGACGACGGCCGGTCGGCTGAAGTAGCCGTGTCGAGTGCGGTGTCGGTCGTGGCGGCGACGACCGCCAACGGTCACGCTCCGTCGAAGTCGGTCGGCCCGAGCGGTCTTGATCTCGGCGACCTGCCCGAGGTCGGCGCCACAAACGTCCTCCACACCCCAGTCGCTGCCCGCCACGCGCTCGAGGGCGACGAACCCGACATCGACCTCGTGCCGTAGCGCTCCGGGCACTGCCCGCAACGACCTGAGTCAGCGTCGAGTCCGCAGACACGCAGTCAACGGTCCCAGCGGCATTCCGCGGCTGCGCGTCGTCCCAGCGGAAGACCCGTGGGCGCGTCGCGACGACGCCGATGACCACGGCAAAAGCCAGGAGAATCCCGACCTCTGGGAGCGCGGACGCCGCGCCCTGACCGCGGACCATCACATCGGTGAGCGCGTGATTCAAGTGCTTCAGCGGCAATGCGTTGGCGATCGCCTGAAACCAGCTCGGGGCATTGTCGATCGGAAAGAACGACCCGGAGAGAAACGCCATCGGGAGCACCACGAGGTTTGCCATGGCGCTGGCGGCTTCGACGGTTAAGAGCGCGGTCCGGTCGCGGATGAATCCACGCCAGATCCCCCCCCGAGCGCACGGATTGCCCTCCAGTTCATGGTCGGTACTCCCGTCCGGTGAGGGTCAGGAAGACGTCCTCCAGGTTTGCGCCCGAGACCTGAAGTCCGTCGAGGGCGCCGCGCGACGCGAGCGCCGAGAGGACACGCTCCGGGTTGCGGGTTTCGATGACAATCGACGCGCCGTCCTCGCGGACGCCTCCGGCTCCGTCGATCGCTTGGGCCTCGCCGACGCTCAGCGCTCCGATCGGAAGCGCGATCCGTACCGCGCGTCGAGGTCTCTGCGGAGCGCCCCGGGTGCGTCGAGAGCAAGGATCTTTCCGTGGTCCATGATCGCGACCCGATCACAGAGGGCGTCGGCCTCGTCCATGTAGTGCGTCGTGATGACGACCGTCGCCCCGCGCGAGCGAATCTCACCGATCAGGTCCCAGAGGTTGCGCCGTGCCTGTGGGTCGAGCGCCGCGGTTGGCTCGTCAAGGACGACGATCTCCGGCTCGTGGACGAGCGCGCACGCGATCGAGAGGCGCTGCTTCTGGCCGCCCGAGAGAGTGCCTCGACGCGTGCCGTCGACTTGTCGCTCCGTCCCACGAGATCGAGCATCGCGTCGACCCGAGCGGACGCCGTTCCGTAGAGGCTCGCCCAGACGCCGAGCTACTCGCGAGCGGTGGGCTTGTCGAGGAATGCCGTGGCCTGGATCTGGGCACCGATCCGTGGAAGGAGCGCGGCGTTGCGTGGCCACGGCCGCTCACCGAGGACGGCGACCTCGCCACCATCCGCCCTGCGCAAGCCCTCGATGATCTCGAGCGTCGTCGGCTTACCGGCGCCGTTTGGCCCGAGAATGCCGAAGACCTCACCGGCCTGAACGTCGAACGAAACGCCGTCAACCGCAGCCAGCTCGCCGTATCGCTTCGTCACGTCTCGCACGGCGATCGCAATCACAGGGCGGGAGCCTACCGCCACGACTGTCAGGGACCTCTGGCGCACACTGCGGGAGGGCGAACCGGCCAATTCCGCCGATGCTACGAGGGCAACTGTTGCGGGGAGAGGAAACGCGTTGAATCGTAGAGCGACCACATTAATCGGCCTTGCCATCGCGGTGACAAGCGCGAGCGTCGCGGCCGGTGCCGGCGGCTCGAGCCGCCCTGCCGCTGCGAAGGCCAAGGCCTGCAAGAAGATTCCGGGTGCCCACAAGGCCAAGCGCTGCCGCGCCGAGACCCCCAAGGTCCTCGCCCGCTCGGTGGTCCTACCAATCGACAGCTTCGTTGGGACCGCTGGCTCTGATCCGCGTATCGACTTCGCCGCGCCCAACGTGGCCGCCCAGGTGCCCGCCCCGGCACCGGACTCGTCCCCGGAACTCCTCGAGACACGACGCAAAGGCGTGCGCCCCGTGTTCGAGTGTGTCTATCGCGACGCGACCGGGCAGCCCGTTGCCGTCTTTGGCTATGACAACGCCACCAGTACGGCCGTCTCGATTCCCGTTGGACGCAGGAACCGCGTCAGCCCGCGACCCCACGACCATGGGCAGCCACGCACGTTTCGTCCCGGGCGCGTGGTTGGCGCGTACCGTGCCGCGTTCGCGGGAACTCGACGCCTCGTCTGGAGCCTCGACCGGCGCACGGCGACCGCCGACGCGACCTCCACGAAGCTCTGCGCAGACCCGAGCCTGATGCGGGACCAGTTCGCCGTGGTCACCCTCGACGAGACCGGCGGCGGCCCCGAGTACTGGTCGCTCAAGGCCATGGGCGTGCCGTCGGTGCTTGCGACGTCCATTCCGGACGCGCTCGGGAGCCGGGTCGTCATCCTCGCCGGCACGCTGTCGGCCGGAGTCATCTCCGCGGAGGACCGCGCACGTCTCGAAGCCCACGTCGCCCGCGGCGGCGTTGTCATCGGCGAGGCCGTCACCGACCCCGCCCTGTATCCACTCTTTGGCATCGACTCACTGACCGAGTCGGCCAAACTCCGCCACATTCTCTGGGGTGAGGGTGATGTCACCACCGGTGATCTGAACCGCCCCGAGGAGCGCGACGTCGATCTCGGCGACAACATCCAGCTGGAGACGATCGGCACGGTCGGCTACACGCCCGCCTACGGCGTCGAAACGCTTGCGACCTTCGAAGACCTGTCCGGTGCCGTGCTGCGTCGCCGTGACGCGACGTCCGGCGGGGCCGCCTACGTTGTGGGCGCGCGCCTCCTCGATCTCGTGACGCGGCATCAGGAAGGCGCCCGCCTCCCACCAAAGCCCGAGTACGCGAACCAGTTCGACACCTCCTCCGACAGTTGGTTGCTGTGGCTGCGCGGTGTCCACCGCGCCCACGTGGCCGGTGGGGTCACGATCTCCACAGCCCCGCAGGGCAAACGATCTGCCGTCATACCCACCCTTTCGCTGAACTTCTCCGACGGCCTCGCCGCGACGGAGGGCTACGTTGCCGAAGCGCACCGCGCCGGAGCGACGCCGACCGTCTTCGTGTGGCCGCACTACGTCACCGACTGGCTCGACAAGGACTTCTTCAACCAGACGCGCGTTGCGAGCGTCATGCGCTCGATTCGCGCTCACGGCGCCGAGATCGGAAGCCACTCGGTCTCCCACAGCCCGGTGTTCAACCGCCGCGACCTCGTGCCGCTCGGCACCGGCGCCGAGGCCTTCCCGACGTATCGACCCTTCGTGGCCTTGCGTGAAGTGACGAAGGGCGCCACGGTGCTCGGCGACCTTCGCGTGTCAAAGCAATTGCTCCAGACATTCCAGCCAGAGGTGACCTCCTACCGCCAGGGCTACCTGCTGACCCGACCGGACCTGGTGACGTCAGAGTCGGCGGTGGGCTACCGCAACGACTCCTCCACTCAGCAGGGCATTGTCGGCGGGGCATTCCCATTCATGGTGCCCAGGTTCGACGACAAGGGATTCTCGGATGTCGTGACGTTTCCGATCGTCCTCGAAGACGAACGGTCTGAGGACTTCGACACGCGAGTCGACAAGGGCCTCGGTCTGATCGCCGCAAACGCCGAGAATGGCGCTCCGAGCGTGGTACTCGTGCACCCGAATCCGAGCGATGTCAAACGCGCCGCCTGGGGCAACCTCCTTCGCGGCCTTCCGGCCGACGCGTGGCGCGGCACGCTCGCAAGCTTTGGAACCTTCTGGGAGCAGCGCCTTCAGGGCCAGCTGGCGATCACCGCGTCAACGGTTTGCGCCGGGGGCCGCCACGTCGAGCTGCGCTCGCCCCGTGCCGACTGGCCGCTCGAGCGCCAAGCCCTCGATGTCGCCGACCCCGCACTTACCGACCTGCGCACCGGGAGCAAACACCTGCCGGTGAACGGTGGCAAGGTCGCCCTGCCGGCGATTCCCGGAGGGGGCACCTTCGTCGGAGACCTCTGCCCCTCCGGAAGCGGCGGGTCGTAGGACGCGCAGTCTTCGAGGCCCTCGCCAACCAGGGTCAGGGCCTCGAAGAAGCAGTCGCTCCCGGCACCGGAGCTTGAGCGCTCCTCGCCACCCTGACAATTTCGGCAACGGCCATTGCCAATAGAAGATCGACCCGCTAGGTTCCCGACCCCAATTAGGTGCTCCTAACACTTCGTTCGGAGCGTTGGCGTTCTTCAACCTTTGGGGGTGGGTGTGCTCGCACGTATCAGGGCAGCGCTTCTCGCGGGACTGGGAGTCGGGGCTTTGGTCTTCCTTGCGTCGTGCGGGAGTTCAGACGAGCCCTCCGCGCTTGCGATGACGATCACCGACGACGGATGCGCGACACCGACACTGAGCGCGCCCGAGGCCGGACTGGTCACGTTTGCCATCGCGAGCACCGCGAAAAAGCGCGGCGAGTTCGAGATCGTCTCGGCCGCACCGTCGATCATCTTCGAGGGATTCCTGGCGCCGGGTGAGTCCAAGAACGTGAAGGTGCAGCTCCGCGCGGGCTCATACGAGCTGATCTGCGGCAACACCAACACCCCGAGACGAGGCCGCTTGACGGTCGGCGCCGGCCCCACCGAGGTCGCGACGGCTGGCGGCCCGGACCGAGCCGCACTGGAGGCGCTTGCGGCCGAATACACCAAGGTCGTGCGCGCAGAGGCCACCAAGCTCGCGGAGGGCACCAGCCGCTTCACCGACGCGGTTCGGGCGGGCGACACGGTTCGGGCCAAGGCGCTCTACGCGGTGGTTCGGGAGCCCTGGGAGCGCATCGAGCCAGTGGCCGAGGCATTCCCGGACGCCGACGCCGCCATCGACTCGCGCGCCGATGACCACCCCCTCGCCGAGGCCGACCCGGGCTTTACCGGCTTTCACGCAATCGAGTACGGACTCTGGGCACAGGGCACCAAGAAGGGCGCCCGCGTGAACCTCGCCCGCCTTGCGACAAAACTCGACTCCGATATCGCCGCCCTCGTCCGTGAGCTGCGCGTCCTCAAGGTCACCCCCGAGGCGATGACCAACGGCGCGGCAGCGTTCATCGAGGAAGCCGCCCAGACGAAGGTCACCGGTGAGGAGGAGTGGTACTCGCGCACCGACCTCGTCACCCTCGCGGCCAACGTGGATGGCTCACGCACGGTCTTCAACCTGATCGAGGATCGGCTCGGTGCAGCCGATCCTCAGCTTCGCGACGATACCCCGCGCCATTCGTCGGGTTCGTGAGGTTCTCGGGCGCGACGAGGTCGACGGGGGTTTCGCGCCGTACCCAAAGGTGACTCGCGAGGACCGAAATCGCCTCAAGACGACAATGGCGGAACTCTCCGAGGTCCTTGCTCGGGTGCCAGGGTCGCTCGGACTCGAAATTACGGGATGAGCGGCTCATCCGTTTCGCGACGGACGTTTCTCGGGACCGCCCTCGGTGGCACGCTGGTCGCCGCCGGGGGCGTGGCGCTCGTCAAACGCTCCGACTCGGACGTCGAAATGGCGACGCGGGTCGCCTTCCGTGGGCTGAAGCAGGCGGGCGTGACGACGCCGGGTCAGCACCACGCCATCGTCGTCGCGTTCGACACGACGGCGTCCAACCGGCAGGAACTCGCCGAGACGATGAAGGCCCTCAGCACCGAGACCGAAGCGCTGATGAGCGGAGCGGTTGCGCCGCCGTCGAGTCCCCTCCTCCCACCCTCGGACAACCTGATCGTCGGACCAGACCCGAAGCCCGACGACCTGACGATCACAACGGCCGTCGGCGCAAGCCTCTTCGACGGCCGCTTTGGGCTTGCCAAGGTCCGACCGAAGCAACTTCGCGCGATGGACCGGTTCCCAAACGGCCGAATCGATCCCGAGCGCGCTCACGGTGACCTGCTCGTCCAGATCTGCGCCCGAACGCCAGACGGCTGCAACCACGTCCTTCCCGCCTGATGCGCGCGACGCGACGCTCGTTGACGCTTCGCTGGCTGATGCCCGGCTTTCAGCAGCCGAACACCCTCGGGCCCGGCGCGATGTCCACCAGAAACCTTCTTGGATTCAAGGACAGGACATCAAACCCCGACGGCTCCGACGCTGGGTCGATGGAGCAGCTGGTCTGGCTTACCGAGGGAGACGATCCGGCTGGATGGACCGCAGGCGGCTCGTACATGGTTGTTCGCCTGATTCGCAACCGGGTCGAGTTCTGGGACCGGACTTCGCTGCGGACGCAGGAGCTGATCATCGGCCGGTCGAAGGCCTCAGGCGCGCCACTCGACGGAGGCCGCGAGGTCGACGTCCCGGACTACGCGGGCGACCCCAAGGGGGATCGCACCCCGCTCAAGGCCCACATCCGGCTTGCAAACCCCAGGACCGAGAAGACCGAATCCGCACCGGATCCTTCGGCGCGGCTTCTCGTACTCGCTCGGCTTCGGCGCGGATGGGCAGCTCGATCAGGGCCTGCTCTTTGTGAGCTTCCAGCGCGACCTCGACGCGGGCTTTGTGGCGATCCAACGGCGCCTCGACGGTGAGCCCTTGGAAGAGTACATCCAACCGTTCGGCGGCGGGTACTTCTTCGTGCTCCCCGGCGCGGCAACCCCCGACGACTGGCTCGGGCGCACGCTCATCGAATCCGCATAGCACGGACCACGATCCTCAGACCGCCCTTGGTCGGTCGAATCCGTACAACAATTGCGCGCCAGGCCGATCATCTGACCAAGGACTTGAGTACCGCGGCTGGCCTCCTCGTGTGCCGCCGCAATAGTGAAGCGGTTCCGACGGCTGCGACACGTCGCGATGCGGCGTCCTTGGTCCCTCACGTACTCCCGATATGCACGGGATACTGCGTCCTTGCCTTGCTCGGGTCTCGCTCGCCGCAGCCAGCACGCCATTTTCGGACCCAGACCAGTGACTCCACTAGCCGGCGCTCACAACCTTTCGCCAGCTGATGGCGAGGCCGATGGTCGTTGGCCGTTTGCCGCTGCTCGTGACGGTGAATGTCCACGAGCGGTTCCCGGGGGTCGCCGGGGTGCTGATGTCGTCGCAGATGACCGTGCCCGCCGCACTGGAGCAGGCTCCCCTGAACTTGCTGGAGGCCGTGTCGACGACCGTAAACGCCGTACCCCCGACACGCCGCTGCGTGACCTTGACCCTCTTCTGGTCGACACTCGACGCCCGCAGAATGAACGCGAACTCGCCAGCGGGCACCTTCCCGATGGTCAGTGAGACCGATTGCCCCTGGCGAAGCGTCACGTTGAGTTGGTGGCGGTTTGGCTGGGCAAGCGAGGTCGCCGGCAGTGCCAGCGCGAACGCCGCGGCGAGCGTCACGTGTCGAACGGGTTGCATCGGCGCTCCTTGAGATCGTACCTGGACGTCGAGCCTATTCCCACATTGAGCGCGCCGCGACTCGCCTCGTTTGAATAGCCTCCCACGCCGTGAGCCGTCGTCTTCCAACCCTGCGAACCAATGCGGTCCGGATGCTTGATCTGGCCGAGCCGCTGCCAGGCGGGCGCCGCTTCGTGAGCGCCGCCAGCGGGCTCGCGGTCGTGGACGCGCACTTCGTGGTCGCCGCCGATGACGCGCACCACCTCGCGATCTTCGCGTGCGGCTCAAGCGCCGATGGTCGGACGCTCCGCGTGCTCGTCGGCGATCTTCCAAACGATCCGCGTGAGCGCAAGGCGCGCAAACCCGACTTCGAGGCGCTCACGCTCCTCCCCGCGACGGGGGCGCTGCCAAATGGCGCTCTCCTCGCCGTCGGCTCCGGCTCAACCCCCAATCGCGACCTCGCCGTCGTCATCGAGCTCGACGCGTTTGGCCGGCTGACCGACCACGTGCATCGGCGAAGCCTCTCCCCCTTCTACGATCCGCTCCGCGAGGACGTCGGGGACGTGAACATCGAGGGCGCGTTCATCCTGGGCGGCGAGCTGGTGTTGCTCTCGCGGGCAAACGGCTCCGTGCCCGACAATCACATCGCACACGTCGCGCTCGATGCGGTCGCGCCCTGGCTCGAAGGAACGTCCTCGGCGCCCGTGAAACCGAGGTCCGTCACCGCGTTTCGCATCGGCGAGATCGGCGGTGTCCCCTTGGGTGTGACCGATGGTGCCCCGCACCCGAACGGTGGATGGGTGTTCAGCGCCGCCGCCGAGGACACCTCCGACAGCTACCACGACGGCGCCGTCGCCGGCGCCGCGGTGGGCGTCGTCGATTCCCGTGGTGAGGTGATCTACTTCGCCCGGCTCGAACCCGACGCCAAGGTCGAGGGCATCGTGGCAAGCGTCCTGGGTGGCCGGACGGTGCTCACGATGGTCACCGACGGCGACGATCCCGACCTGCCGGCGTCGCTGCTGGTCGCGGTTCTTCCCGAGTAGGCCGCCGGCTCAGCTTCGGGCGAACTCAAGGTGCGTGACGGCAGGCGTCGCGGCGGTACGAACGTGGGTCAGTTTGGGGTTGCGGGTCCCGAGGCCGCCGAAGAGGCGTTCCCCGTCGCCCAGGAAGATCGGCGCCAGGTTGATCTCCATCTCGTCGACAAGGTCCGCGTCGAGGTACTGCCGTGCCGCGGCGGCGCCGCCCGCGAGCGAGACGTCGTGTCCGGCTGCCGCGGCCCTCGCCTGCCCGAGTGCCGACTCGATGCCGTCTGTCACAAAGGTAAACGTCGTGCCGCCCTCGCACACAAGTGGCTCGCGGGGGTCGTGGGTCAGGACGAATACGGGGTGGTGAAGGGCGGGTTGGCGCCCCACCAGCCATTCCACGGATCCTCACCCCAATGGTGAACCTCGGTGGTCGGAGTAGTAGCGCTGCGGCCGGAGGGGATCCTGGCAGCTCGGTGGCCGGAGGGCGCAAGTCGGAACGGACGCCTTGCATCTTCCTGGCACACACCAGGAGGTTCGATCTGCAAGCAACTTGGCAACGCGGGCGCAGGGCACGCCCGGCGCAGGCGCCCGAGCACCTCTTGGTCGAGCGTCGTTGTGAGCGGTCCCGTCCGGGCTCGGGCAATGCCTGGGGCAACCACCGTCACAAACACCCTTGACGCTGACGACATCTCCGCATATGGTTTGCATCACAAACTTGTTTGCATAGGAGGCGTGATGAAACGCGCGAAGCTGGAGTCAGCCGCGGCGGAGTACTCGTATTTCAAAGGCCTGTTCGGGATTCCGGTAGGCATCTTGTTTGTGCTCGTTGCGCTTGGCAACTGGAGGTGGGGGCCGCTGCGCCACACCTGGGTGTTCCTGGTCTGCCTGCTGCTGATCGGGGCCGCGTGCCTGGCCATCAACCACTTCTACAACGAGAGCTACGGGCGAGTGACGCTCTCCACTCGGCAGCAGGCCCGAGCCGCCGTCGCGTCGACCGTGGGCGTTGTGGTGATCGTTGGAGGCTCGTTCTTGGCCCGCAGTCAAGCCAACTGGTCTCTCGATCTGCCGGTCAACCCTTTCGCGGCCACATTCGCCGCGGCAATGCTGATCTTCTACGCCGCCACGGTCGGGCTGAGAGCGCACCATCTCGTGATCTTGGGCGCGCTCCTCGTGGCTGGTCTCCTACCGGTCTGGCGCGGCGAGGATCCAAGCAACCTCGGTCTTGTCCTCGCGGGAGTGGCGGCGATGGCGATCGGAGTCCTCGATCATCGGCTCCTCGTCCGGAATCTCGGGTTGCCGAGGGCCCTGCACCCTGGCGAGACCGATGCCGGAACGTAACGACGAGGTGGTCCTCGATCGCCTCATCCACGAACCCGGCCGACTGGCCATCCTGACGGTGCTGTCCTCGGTGAACGCCGCCGACTTCGTTTTCCTGCAACGCACGACCGGGCTGACCAAAGGCAACCTCTCAAGCCACCTCACGAAGTTGGAGCAGGCCGGTCTCGTGCAAATCGAAAAGCGGTTCCTCCACAAGAAACCCAACACCAACGTCGCGATCACGATGACCGGCAAGGCGCGAATCGCCAACCACTGGGAGCAGTTGGAACACCTAAAGAACCTCTCAGAAGGGGCCAGCCGCGAATGAGTGGGGCCCGCGGCGGACTTAGAGCACCTAACAGAATGACTGTGCCTTCTCCAACCGGCGCCAGTAGATGAGGCAGCAGGCGATGTCGAGCCAGGCCTGGTGGCTCTCGAGGGTTCGGTCGAAGCAGACCAGCAGGCGCTTGTAGCGATGGATGAGCGCGATTGTCCGCTCGACCGGCCAGCGATGACGCCCGAGGCCCGAGCCGTGGTCGGCGCCGCGCCGGGCGATCCGTGCTTGGATGCCGCGCCGGCGAAGCCCGCGACGGTGGGAGCGGGAGTCGTAGGCGCGGTCGGCATAGAGGCAATCGGGTCGGCGCCGCGGCCGCCCGACGCGACCTCGGATCGCGGGCACCAGGTCCAGCAGCGGCGCGAGCTGAGTGACATCGGGACGGTTGCCGGTGCTCCTACGCCAACGTGCCCGCTTCGAGGTTTGCAAGTAGTCCGACGAGGACGTTGGCTTCCCAGGTGCGGTTGCGTCGGCCAGGGGTGATCGGGTGGAGGACGCTCGCCTTTTCGAGCTGTTCGATCGCTTGCGCGACTGCCGGGCGGATGCGGCCGGTCGCCGCCACGCCGATCGCGATTGTCAGGTGAGGATGCGCCGGTAGGTCGTTGATCTTGAGGAATGAATCATCGACGAGCTCACCGGTGAGGGTCATCGGTGAGCTCGGTAGTAACCGATAACGGACCAGCGTTCAAAGCCACCAAGTTCGCCCAGTACATCGACAGGTCCCCCGAGTGCATCCACATTCGGACCCTAGGTGGAGTCGGAAAGTCACGGAATGGTGACCCGAGAGTCGACGGCGCGCCAGCGCAGATCGAACGTCCAGACCGAGTCGGCGTCGATCGCCGCGGCCACGGTGAGTGTGATTGCGTCGGGCAGGCTCAGTGCGCGGTGACGGGCACGCAGAAGTGCCGCGTCGTCAGCGACCTGCGCAGTCACGGGTACAGTCACACACCCACCGATGAAATCCCTTGCGGCCTCGAGCGCTTTTCCGCCCAGCCGGGAAGGACCAATGAGGATCTCCGCTCGCGTCGTCGCGGCCATGACGATCTCGTCGTCGGTAGCCGCTGCAATGGCCCGCGACGCTGCCTCGTGATGTGCATCATCGCCTGCGAGTGCCGCGATCGCGACACTCGCGTCGATGACGATCAGCCGCGCCAACCTGCGCGTATCTCGTCGAGGTAGCCCGGCGGGTAGCTCGTGCTGTCGAGTGCCCCAACTGCGGCGAGTAGCCGACCGCGACGCGCTGCTCGTTCGGCCTGACCTGGCGGAGCGCCAAGCAGCTCGTGACGGATGGCCGTCCGAATCAGCTCGGCCTCGCTGGTACCGCGCTCTTTCGCCGCGAGCTTGAGTTCGCGGTGCAGCTCATCGGGCAGGTAGACGGTCGTCTTCATCATCGGCGGAGAGTACCATACGTCTAGTATGGCATTCCGTGAAGGGCCGGGCGTTCTCACCGGTCGGCGTGGGAGGGTTGCGGCCTCGCGCCCCGCTGCAGCCTCCATCGTCGCCGCGAGTCCCCGAAACCCGGGGCAAACCTGGCCTACCAGACATCTCCGGAGAGGCGCCTACCGGGACTTCGGCGAGCATTCGGAGTGCGAGGCGCGCGCTCGACGAAGGGCACGGATGATCTCGTCTCGCGCGGCAGGACGGACATTCACCACCCTCGGGCTTGGATCGACGATGGCCTCTGCGCGGATGAATCGATGTGCGATCTCGTCGAGTCCTGTGACGCGCGGTTCGAACCCTAAGGTGATGAGCGCGTCGGCGAGCCGTCTCAGCGCCTTCGGGTCGGCGCGGATGTCGGCAACGAGGTCGAGGTCGCGGCTCAGGCGGATTGGTTGTTGGCCGTGTTCCAGGACGTGGAGCAGAGTCATCTGCCCGCCGATGAGCGCCCAGCCATCCGGCACGTGATCGTTGAGGTCAAGCAGCGTGTGCCAGAGGGCGTTTCCGTCTCCGAGGGGCGGGAGGTCGATCACAGCCGCGTCTGCTGGTCGAGGAGTCGCGACAGGAGGTCGTGCCCGGCCCGGCGCGTGCGTTCATCTGGTGAATCGATAAGATCCACCGCGACGACCGCGCCTGGGGCGGCGTGCTGGTCCCCGGCAAATGGCCAGTACGGCCCGCAGACGCGAAGCATGATGTTTGGTGCTTGGCCGCCGTACTCCAACGGGCCGAGGAGTCCGTGCCGCTTATCGAGGTCGTCGAGGTCGGCTCTTCGGACGTACGCTTCTGCCTGGCCGATGGCCACGATGTCTGCACTCTGGTCATCGGCGGCGGAAACACCGGACCGGACGATCCGGTCGTCGTCGAGTAGCCCTCCGAGCCCGGCGGGACTGGCATAGCGGGGGTGTTCGGCCGCGCGGCCCGCGAGCGTCCCTGGGCGGATGCCGACCGCGAGGATCTCACCAGCTCGTTGACGTGCTCGGGCGAGTTCGCTACGGGAGAAGCCTTCCGGTGCGTCGCCTTGGAGAGTCGCAAGGATGGCCCAGCAGGAGCGCGCCGAAAGTGGCCGTCCAACGGTCGGATCGGGCACGACCGGTAGCGCGGACCGTTCGATGAGCCATTGTCGTCCCGTCCGCCGAGCTGCGAGGTGGCCGCTCGCGATCATGCTTCGGATTCGTGGCTGACCTACGCCAACGATCTCAGCGGCCTGGGCGACGGAGACTTCCACGTGTCAAACGTACCACAATCAGATGTTATCGGTGAATTGTGGAACACGTTGGCGGAGCGATTTGCTGGGAACTACATGCGCCAAGCTGGCACGGAAGACTCGCATGCGAAACGTTGTGCAATAAACCTTCGTATGGAACCGGAGCGTGTGCCCCCCTCGTCCGCGGATTGGGCACCTGTGAGACTTCAGCCGCGCGAGCCGACGCGGACCTCGTCGAGGTATCCGGGTGGGTAGGTCACCCGGTCAAGCGTCCGTAAAGCGGCCAGCATTCGGCGACGGCGCTCGTCGCGGTCGACTTGATTTCGCGGAGAAGCCGCAGCTCGCGCCGGAGTGCCATGCGTATCAGTTCACTCGCGCTGATCCCATGCTCGGTTGCCGCGAGTTTGAGTTCGCGGTGCAGCTCGTTCGGAAATGCGGACTGTCGTCTTCAACATCGACGGCACGTAGCGCACCCCTGGCCTGCCAGGGGCCAGGGCGGTTGCCCGCGAGGAGTCTCCGGTAGGCGAGTTCGCGCCGGAGACGTTCGATCCACTGCTGACGGGCTTCAGGATCGGACTTGGTGTGCTCGTCAGCGAGCCGTTCGATCCGTGACCGGATGCTTGCCTCAAGGCGGACTGGGTCGGGCAGCGTCATGCGCGGGCGAGCAGTTTCTCGATGCTGGCAAGGCGACGTGGTGACCGGCGCTGGGTGGCGCGGAGGATCGCTTCTGGTGTTGCGGTGCCTTGGGCGATGGCGTCGGCGAGCGCGTCGAGGACGTAGTCGCGCTCGACCGGTGAGGTGGCGAGGTCGGCGATCGTCCGGACGGGGGTTGTGACCATGACTCGTCGCTCGCGCGCCCACTGCCAGTCAAGGGCGTCGAGCGGGGCAAGGTGGATACGAATTCCAGCGAGGGTCGTTGTGCGTCGCGTCGCAGCGGTCATCTCGATGACATCGCCGGGCAGGGTGCCAAGTCCGTGTAGACGAGCGGCGGACGTGTGGGAGAGCACGACGACCGGGTCGGTTCGCTCCCACGGGAGTCTGTGGCCGTCGAGCGCGAGCCATGCGCTGTAGAGGCGCTCGTCCACGCGTGGCGTTGGGCGACGCTTGGCAAGCGCGTAGACCGACCGGCGCATAGGCAGAAGTTCACCGTCGCGAACGAGGGCGCTCAGCTTCGAGCGTCTGACCCCGAGCGTCTCAGCTTGGTGGGTTGTCACGAAGCCGTCTTGCTCCCGAAGGACCGCTTCGAGTCGGTCGAGCACCGCGCCCGTTGTTTCTGGCATGGTCGAATCATGGCAGACTTTGTTACCCCCCGTGGGGTTGCAAAGTCTGCACGAATAGCGGGCGTCACCCGCCACCCCTGCCCAGCCGGAACCGCGTGGCGTGTTGCCTGCCGGTCACTCAATTGCACGGCCGTACCGTGCGAATGAATGACCTGCGCAACGCCGGTCGGCGCCACAACCTCCGGAGGCCTATCAATCATCAGGCCCAGAGATCATCTCCGGGTCTGATGCCCGCCCGCGGTGATCGCTCGATCGCCTCCGATCGGCCGCCTCATCCTGCGCCGCTTCCGCCGGGCCCGATGGTTGTGGTCATTTTGGACGCTGATCGAGCACCGCCAGACGCTCGCGGAGCCGAGGCTGGGCAGCGTCCCGCGTCAAGGAACCGGTCACGCCCCTTCGCGATCGTGGTCTCTGAAATACCCTCACGGCGGGCCACCGCACTGATCGCGATCTCGCCTCGCACAACCGCCAACACGATCCGCAGCTTCTGCGCCGGTGAGCGAGCACTCGGTCGGGCCATCACACCACCCCCACGTCACGATCGTTGTCGCGCAAAAGCCCCCAACAAACTCGTGTCCCAGATTCCCTGACGCGGGACAATCCTCACCGGCATCGTGCGCTGCCTGTGGCGCCTGGGTGGCCTTCCTGGAATGCTTGTGTGGGATCGCGAGGGGCCCTGCATGCCGGCGCAGGCAGGCCCACCGACGCCTTCGCCGCCCTCTGCGGGCGCCTGCGCGTTGGCTGGAGGTTCTGCGAGCCGGCCGACCCGCGGTGGAGCGATTCGACTGCGGCGAGAAGCTCAGGCGGCGGCGCGAGGGCGGTCGGCGCGAGGCCGCGCGACTCGAGGCCGCTCGGCCCGAGTCTCCGCGAACACGCTGCGGCCGAGCCACCGCCAGAGGGCGCCGGCGTCCCGCGGCGCGCCGACGACCCGAATCGCGCGCGCCTTCGTCGCGTCCTCGGGTTGACGGTCCCCCGTCCAGACGTCTGTCAACGCACGCAGTGTCGACTCGACGATGAGCGTCACCTCATGGCCGGGATCCTCCCTGCACAGGTCGACCTCGCCGCCGCTCACCACCAGCCACCAGAGTCGTTCACCCAAGGGCGCGTCCGTGAATCGAAAGTGGATCACGACGCAGCGTCCCTGCGGGCACTCGTCCACCTTCATGAAGCGGCGGATGTCCCACATCAGGAAGCCGGCGTCGAGCTGGTCGCGCTTCAAGCGGCTGCCGATCCAACGCGCGCCCCAGTGTCCCAGCGCGATCACGATCGGGCGCAGCTCCTCACCGGCGCTCGTCAGTTGGTATTCGACGCCTGACCGGGTTGTCACCCGTCGTAGCACGCCGACCTCTTCGAGCGTCCGCAGTCGCTCTGTCAGCAGCGACCTGGACATGCGTGGAACACCGCGATGGATGTCGTTGAATCGGGTGCTGCCGCACAAGAGCTCGCGCACCACCAACGGCGTCCACCGCTGCCCGATGACCTCGGCTCCTCGGGCGACGGTGCAGAACTGTCCGTAGTCGATCATCAGGTCACGGTACCTCGACCCGCGGGGGGACGCCAGTTCAGAAAGTGGACTTGAACGAGCCGCCGGGCGCGCGGGATCCTCGAGAGGTCAAGCACCTACGACTCAGCGAGGTTGACACCATGAGCGTCACGACCAAACCCACCTTTGACGCCTCCGCGTTCAAGGTGACGACCCGCGCCCAATGGCAGGCGGCCGCCGAGGCATGGCACCGCTGGGGCCTGTTGGTGGGCAGCTGGCTCGGCGACGCGACCGAGGCGATGTTCGACCTGGCCGGAATCGGCCCAGGCTCTCGCGTTCTCGACGTCGCGGCCGGAGCCGGTGAGCAGTCGATCACGGCCGCACGCCGCGTGCTCCCTGACGGTCACGTCCTTGCAACCGACATCGCCCCGGCCCTCCTCGAACGAGCGGCCGCGGACGCCGCCGCCGCCGGGCTCACGAACGTCGAGGTTCGCGAGCTCGATGGCGAGGCCCTGGACGAACTGCCTCCGGCGTCATTCGACGCCGCCATCAGCCGCGTCGGTCTCATCTACTTCCCCGATCAGCAACGCGCGGTTGCGGGAATGCGTCGTGCCCTCAAGCCCGGTGGGCGGGTCGCGGCGGTCGTGTCCTCGACGCCCGAACGCAACGAGTTCTTCTCGATCCCGGTGAGGATCATCCGCGAGCGCGCGGAGTTGCCCCCACCCCTGCCCGGGCAGCCCGGCCCGTTCTCCCTCGGCGCGGACGGCGCCCTCGAGTCCCTGTTCGCCAAGGCCGGCCTGCGCGACATCGAAGTCCGCACGGTGCCGTCGCCGGTCAGGCTGTCGAGCGCAGCCGAATGCGTCCGATTCGAGCGTGAGTCGTTCGGGGCGCTCCACCAGATGATGGCCGGGCTGAGCGAAACACAACGAGCAGAGGTCTGGATCGAGATCGAAGAGGCCCTGCAGCGGTTCGAGACCGAGGGCGGGTTTACCGGGCCATGCGAGATGCTGGTTGGCGCAGGTACCGCGTAGATCGTCGGAGCCGGGGCCGGGGTTCGGCTCGAGGCCTCTGGAGCGGCGCAGCGCGATGGTCGTGAGGCCTCCTGGTGGGCCGCCCGGAGGAGGGGTCCGTCCGCGGTTGCCAGGGTGGCCTCGTGGGCGACTGCATGTCTGGCGTTCAGGTCGGACCCCCCGCTCCCAAAGCATTGGCCGTCTCGTCACAGTGCGACCGATTTCCAGGGCATTTTCGGGAGCGCTCCTTTCTCCCGCGATCTCCCCAAGACTCGCCGCCGCCTCGCACCGAGAGTCGACCGCGGGTAGCAGGGCGTCAGCGAGCCTCGCGTGCAGGGCCGGTGCGTTCTTACGAGGTCGCCTTTCAGCCCCACTCGTTCGGATGTCTCAAGCTCATGCCGACGCGCGGCCGCCTTGGCCGGCTGGACCCACCCGCTCCCGCGTCCTGTCTCGCCCGTCAGGCGGCTGGTTGCTCTTGGTCGTCTCGGTAGTCGCGGAGGGCTTCTTCGATGCTCGGGCGGTCGCGGGGGTCGCAGGCTGCCCAGCGCTGCTCGTCCTCGTCGAGGTCGTCGAGGAATTGGAAGCGTGTTCTAACGCGCTGCTCCCACGCCTCGACATCGATGGGTTGGGTGAGGATGCCGATCGATTCGGGAGCGAAGTCGCGTTCGCGCTTCGGGGTGAGGATCTGGGCGGGGTCGAGGGGCTTGGTTCCACGGCGGTCGTCGACGACGTCGCCCCAGACTTTGAGCACCCAGAGTCGCCTGACGAGTGGTTCGTCCATGGGGCGGCCGGCGAGTTGGGCGAGGTCGTAGACGTCGCGGGCGAGCGGGGTGCGTCGGTAGCGGGCGAGCTTCTCGGCGC
>JANMDN010000023.1:0-2489 GCA_031376285.1 Actinomycetes bacterium | reverse complement strand
GCGGCGACTCCGGCGGCCGCGAAGGCCACCAGTGCCCCTTCGCCAGGCTGACCGATCGACCTCGACTCCTATTGTCGACGGAACCGGGGAGGACGGTCAAGAGGACCGGTGGTGTGGAATTGACAACGACACGAGAGGGATACTTCACGCTCGACGTTGCTCTCTCAAGGTCGTCAACTGAACCAACCGTTTGGGCCGTGTGCGTTCTCAATCAACTGTGTGGTTTCGGACGCGGAGAACCCTATGTCCAACAAGATGTTTGCCTTCGTGACCGCCTGAAGACATTTAACTAGATCAACAAAGGTCTCCGGATTGCGTAGCGCAGACGGTGGCTGAGGTTTGCTCATGCCATGGGCAACAAAGTTCCTGACATCCTTGACATGATGGGCGAACTTGGCGGCGTCACCAAGCTGCAGGACATCACGGATCGGCAAACCGATTCGCAAGACTTGGCGCCGGAGCCGCTCAGCGAATGCCATCCCAGCTGTGCATCCTGAAGTCAGAGTGTGGTAGGCCTCCGCTGCGGAGGCAAGCGCGAGAAACGCCTGCGGGCTGTACGTCGTTGTTCGACAGGTTGCGAGGACGACGAGTTCAAGCACAATGCCCAATTGGCCGGAAAGGCGCCACCAACTGGCAATGGTGTTTGCTTCTCGACCCAACACGAATTCCCTTGGCAGGAAGTGTCGGTCAGGTCGCCAGTTATTGGCACTTGCTGCCTTCCCAAGTCGGGCGATGTCAACGACGACTGATCGCTTGTTCGCGTCGTCATCACGTCTCAAACGAAGAGCCACGTCAGTCAGGTAGACCTCTTCACAGATTGCGAAGGTCAGGAAACTCTGAACTGGTACCGCGTCGTTGAGCCACTCGCCAACCGATCGAGAGGTTGTCCCGATCGCCGTGGAACTTCGGTGACGGCGGTCCCCTTGATGTAACTACGCGGGGATGAGCGTAGCGGGGTCGTTTGCGGGTTGCACGTGTTCAACGTTTCGAAGCCTGTCGATGCGGTTGGTGAGGTCACCGATCTTCTTGTACCCCATGATCTTGCGGAACTGCTTTTCGGCTTCGAGGAGCCCGGCGGCGGTCCACCGTAGTGCCATGTCTCCGGGTTGCCAGTGCTTCACGTTTCGTTGGGTCTTGCGGACGATTCCGATCATCGACTCGATTGGGTTCGTCGATGACAGCGTCTGTTTGAGTGTCCCGGTGATGCCGAGGCGTTGCACGGTGATGGTCTCCTCGAGGCCTTCGCGCAGTGATTTCGCGGCGTCGGGGTGGGTCCGGTCAAGCTCGCTTGCGAGTACCTCCAGGAGCCCCTTCGCGGTTTGGTGGTCGTCGCTATCCCACGCCGCGCGTAGGCGTGCGCGCACCGCCTGGCGGTCGCGCTCGGGGAGGTGGTCGGTGACGTTTCGTTCCTTGTGGCGGATACACCGCTGCACGATCGCGGCCTCCCCGAACACCGACCGGATCGCCTTCCTGAGGGCTTTCCCGCCATCAAGGACAAACAAGATCCCTTGCCCGGGATCAAGGCCACGCTCGACAAGATCAGCCAACAGGGCGGTCGCGACCGTCGCGTTCTCAGTGGAGCCCTCCCACAACCCGAGGGGGATCTTCACCCCTTGGGTCGTGATGCCAAGGCACACGATGTGGGTGCGTTCCTTGATCTCGATCCCGTCGAGCATCAGGACCGCAAGCCGGACGTCGCCAAGGCTGCGGGCCATCAACTCGCCCAGGGCGTCACGGGTCCGCTCAATGAACATCCGCGACACCGCCGACTTCGACGTCGAACGCGAGATCGCGTTGACTTGGGTGCCGACCGGTTCGTTCGTGCCATCGAATCGACGCGAGGATACCCCCGCGAGGATCCGCTCCATCACCACCCGAGTCAGCGGGTCACGCGAAGCGAAATGCTCATACGTCGAAAGCGCGACCTCCCCGGTGCCATCGGCGGTGCGTACGCGAGGCCGCTCAACCGGAACCCGCCTGCCCCCGAGAGTCACCTCACCCGCCTCATGGCCATGACGGACCGCGCCACGATCGGGATCATGGCGGCCCTTCGGGCCGACGACCTCGGTGACTTCTTCTTCCATCAACTCGGCCAGCACACCGAGCCCAACCCCGACAGACAACGCGAGCAGGCCCTCCCGGGCCGCACCAACTAGCGCTCCGAGCGCCTCCTGAACAGCGGGCGGTAACACGACCGGGCTTGCACCTGCCGGCCGGACCTCTACGGTTTCTTTCACGGTGGTTCCTCCTGGATCTATGGCTGGATCACTCCGAACGCTGGCAACACCAACGGACGGAGCGGAGGAACCGCCGCCTACCCCAAAGTTCTACGAGCCACGGGACAACCTCCCCACCTGTCGTACTGGAGACTGGCAAGCGGCATCGAGGTCGACTTCCTGTTCGATGACCTGAGCCTCGCGATCGAGGCGAAGGCGAGCGCAACGATCAACGACCACAACCTCCGAGGCCTCCGCCAACTCATCGTGGAT
>JANMDN010000050.1:0-11967 GCA_031376285.1 Actinomycetes bacterium | reverse complement strand
CACACGCCGGGCGGTTTCCTCGCTCGCCGTCATTGTTGCCGTGTCCGTTCCGGTCGCGGGCGCCCAGGCCGCCGGGAAGGCCACCGCCAAGTGCGTGCCACCCACCCGAGTGGTTTCGCTGTCGCCGACCGCCACGGAGATGCTCTTCGCCGTCGGCGCCGACAAACAGGTCATTGCCGTCGACGATCAGTCGAACTTCCCGGCTAGGGCGCCGCGCACCAAGCTCTCTGGCTTTAAGCCGAACGCCGAGGCGGTCATCAAGTACAAGCCCGACCTCGTCCTGATTTCGAACGACGCGAACAACCTCGTGAAGACGCTTCGCACCGCCAAGGTCCGCGTCGTGGTCGCCCCGGCCGCGCCGAGGCTCTCCGACAGCTACCGCCAGATCAGCCAGGTCGGGGGGCTCACGTGCAACGGGGTCCGCGCCAAGAAACTGGTCGCAAGTCTCAGGCGTCGGGTTGCCGCGATCGTCGCCGACGTGCCCGTCAACGCGGCGCCACTGACGTATTTCCACGAACTCGATCCGACGCTCTACTCGGTGACCTCGAAGACGTTCATCGGCGACATCTACTCGCGCCTCGGTCTGCGAAACATCGCCGACGAAGCCGACGCCACCGGCTCCGGCTACCCCCAGGTAAGCGCCGAGTTCCTGATCGCGAAGAGCCCGGACCTGATCTTCCTCGCCGACACAAAGTGCTGCTCCCAGGGCGCCGAGTCCGTCGCAGCCCGTCCCGGCTGGGGCGCGATCACCGCGGTGGAGAAGGGCAACGTCGTCGCCCTCGACGATGACGTCGCGTCGCGTTGGGGTCCTCGGACGGTCGACTTTCTAGCGATCGCCGCCGCTCGAGTGAAGTCGGCGCGCGGGACATGACCACCGCGGCACAGCCCTCTCCGGCGGCGGTTCGCGCCGGGGAGGCCCGTGTCTCACACCGCTGGCGCGCGCGCGTGGGTTGGGCCCTCGCGACCGCAGCGATCGTCCTTGCCTGCGCTGTGCTCGGCCTGCTCATCGGGGTCGTCCACATCGGCCCGATCGCGGTCCTTCGCGACATCGCGAGCCATCTGCCGCTCGTCGGTGTCACCTCGCCGCTCACCGACACCGAGCAAGCCATCCTGTGGCAGGTGCGGCTTCCACGCGTGGTTCTCGCGGGCCTCGTCGGCGGCATGCTCGCCCTCGGCGGCGCCGCGTACCAGGGCGCATTCTCCAATCCTCTCGCCGATCCCTACCTTCTCGGAGTGGCCGCTGGCGCAGGCCTCGGGGCGACGGTCGCGATCGTGTTCGCTCGTGGGGTTACCCTGCTCGGGATTCCGCTCCTGCCCGTGGCCGCGTTCATCGGCGGGACGGCCGCGGTCGCGATGGCCTACGGCGTCGGGCGCTCGGTCGGCGCGGGCCGCAACTCGACCACGCTGATCCTCGGGGGCGTTGCCGTTGCATCGTTTCTCACCGCACTTCAGACATTCCTGCAGCAGTCCGACACCGACACCCTGCGCGACGTCTACGACTGGATCCTCGGCCGCCTGACGGTCTCGGGTTGGTCTGAGGTGCTCCTCGTCCTGCCATACGTCGCCGTCAGCACGACCCTCATCCTCCTGCACGGGCGCCTGCTCGACGTGCTCGGGCTCGGCGACGAGGCCGCTGACGCGCTCGGTGTGCGGGCCGGCCGCACCCGGCTCTGGATCGTTGGGGCTGTGACCCTCGGCACCGCGGCCGCTGTTGCCGTGAGCGGCCTGATCGGCTTTGTCGGGATCATCGTGCCCCACGCGATCCGACTCCTCGGCGGTTCGAGCTACCGCCGACTCCTACCGCTCTCGGCCGCGTTCGGGGCAGCGTTTCTGATCCTGTGCGACCTTGCGTCGCGCACCGTGCTCTCGCCAGCTGAACTGCCAATCGGGGTTGTTACGGCCGCAATCGGGGCGCCGTTCTTCGCTGTTGTCCTGCGCTCGAGCCGGCGGGGCTCGTGATCGACGTCGAGGGTCTCGAGGTCACTCTCACGGGTCGGCGCGTGCTGACCGGGGTGTCCCTCACCGTCGAGGATGGAGCGTGGCTCGCCCTCATCGGCCCGAACGGGGCGGGGAAGACCACCCTGCTTCGGGCGCTCGCCTGTCTGATTCCCTGGGACGGGGAAATCACGATGGACGGGGCGGATCTCGCGACCCTCGGGCGGCGCGAACGGGCCCAGCGGATCGCGCTCGTCGCCCAGCACCCCGACCTCCCGGACGACCTCCGCGTCGACGACTACGTGCTCCTCGGCCGGACGCCCTACATCTCGCACTTTGGAAGCGAGGGAGCCGCCGATCGTCGCGCGGTCGCCGGCGTCCTCGACCGCCTCGACCTCCTTGGGTTCGCCGCCCGCCACCTGGGCCAGCTGAGCGGTGGAGAGCGTCAGCGCGTTGTGGTCGCCCGGGCGCTCGCCCAAGAGCCGATGATCCTGCTCCTCGACGAGCCGACGAGCTCGCTCGACCTCGGGCAGCAGCTCAGGGTGCTCGACCTCGTCGCCGAGCTACGCGAGGCCGGCGGGCTGACGGTGATCACCGCGACGCATGACCTCACGCTGGCAGCCGCCTACGCGGATCGGGTCGCACTCCTCAGCGGCGGCGCGCTCGCCGCGATCGGCTCGCCGAGCGAGGTGCTGACCGACGAACGCCTGAGCGCGCACTACGGCGTCGCCCTTCGTGTGCTTCGAGATCCGTCTGGCGCGCTCGCCGTGATCCCGGGGCGCCCCACCCTCGTGCCCGCCGTCGCGCGGTGCTGACGCTCCTTCTCGGCGGGGCCCGAAGCGGCAAGTCGACGCTCGCCGAGCGCCTCGGGGCGGCATCTGGCATGCCGGTCTCGTTCATCGCGACGGCAACCGCGGATGACGACGACATGCGCGCGAGGATCGCTCGCCATGTCGCCGATCGACCGGCGAACTGGCAGACGATCGAGGCGCCACTCGCGCTCGCCGACGCGATCTCCTCCGTGCCGGCTGGCCGCTGTCTCATCATCGATTGCCTGACGCTTTGGACGTCGAACCTGCTCCTCGACGGCTGGCAAGCGCTCGACATCGAGACGCAGTCACGCAACGTGGCGGCGATGGCCGCGGCGAGGGTCGCTCCCACGATTGTGGTCTCGAACGAAGTCGGGATGAGCATCCACCCAAGCTCGACCCTCGGGATGGTCTTCCGAGACCTCCACGGGCGGTCGAACAGCGCATGGGCCGCGGTGGCCGACCGCGCCTTTCTGGTTGTCGCCGGGCGCGCGATTTGCCTCGAGCCGACGCGCGACGCACTGCCGGAGCTGCGAGGCTTGGAGACATGAGCGCTGAGGGGGTGCGCGTCGCTACGCTCATTGCGTCAGTGGCGCCGATCGATGCCGACGCGGCAGCGGCCGCCCGGGCGCGACACGAGCGTCTCGCAAAGCCACCCGGGAGCCTCGGCAAGCTCGAGGCGGTCGGCGCGACGCTCGCGGGTATCGCGCGCTCCTGCCCACCTCCCGTTCCCGACCCGGCGTGGCTTGTCATCTGCGCGGCCGACCACGGTGTCGTCGCGAGCGGTGTCTCGCGCTGGCCCCAGGCGGTCACGGCGGCAATGGTGGGCACGTTCCTCGCCGGCCGAGCGGCGGCGAGCGCGCTCGCCGCGAGCGTCGGAGCAAGCGTCCTCGTCCTCGACGTCGGTGTCGCGACACGTCATGCCCCGCACCCGATGCTCATCGACGCCAACGTCCGCGCCGGAACAGCCGACTTCAGCGTCGAGCCGGCAATGACCCGCGACCAGGCCGTGCGGGCGATCCTCGCCGGGGTACGCGTCGCCGAGGACCTGGCGCTGCGCGGCGCGGGCCTCGTCGCGCTCGGCGACATGGGCATCGGCAACACGACCGCGGCGGCCTGCCTGATCGCGACGTTCACTGGCCGCGAGCCGGCCGAGGTGACGGGGCGAGGCGCCGGCGCCGACGACCTCGAGCTGGCTCGAAAGACGGAGGTCGTCGAGCGCGCGCTCGACCTGCACCACCCCGAGCCAACCGACCCTCTCGGCGCCCTCTATCGGGTCGGCGGGCTTGAATTCGCCGCACTTGTGGGGGTCATCCTGGCCACCGCTTCGGCAGGTCGCCCCGTCCTTCTCGACGGTGTCAACACCAACGCCGCGGCCCTCGTCGCGCAGGCGTTCTGTCCCGCGGTCACCGGCTACCTCATCGCAGGGCACCGATCGACTGAGCCCGGGGCCACACACGCCCTGGCGCACCTCGGCCTCGATCCGTTGCTCGATCTCGACATGCGACTCGGCGAGGGCAGTGGTGCGCTCCTTGCCATCCCGATCGTCCGAGCGGCCGCGAGGGCCCTGGCCGAGATGGCCACCCTCGACGAGGTCGCAGGATGAGCATGGCGGAGGCCCTCCTTGATCGCGTCCATCTTGCGCATACCTTCTTGACGCGGATTCCCTTGCCGCAGCCACGCGGCACCATCGACCCTGAGCGCTTCGCGCGGTCGGCCGTCGCGTTTCCACTCGTTGGACTGACCGTCGGCGCCGCGGCGGGCGCGGTTCGGTTCGCCGCTGACCCACTCGGGCCGCTTGCTGCCGTGGTCGCGGCCCTCGCGATCGCCCCGCTCCTGACGGGCGCCTTCCACGAGGACGGTCTCGCGGACACCGCCGACGGCCTCGGTCCGCTCGATCGCGGCCGTCGCCTCGAGGCGATGCGTGACTCCCGCCTCGGAACGTTTGGGGTCCTCGCGCTGGTGTTCAGCGTTCTTGCGCGAGTCGCGCTGCTTGCCCCGCTCGGGGTGCGCGACTGCGTGCTCGCGCTGATCGCAGGCCACGTCCTTGGACGCTGGTCGACGCTGCCGCTTGCGCTCCGGTCGACGCCCATCCAGCCCGACGGTCTAGGAACCTTCCTGCTTCGCCCGAGGACCGAAGAAGTCGCCTGGGCAAGCGCGCTTGCGCTCCTCATCGCCGGCCCTGCGCTCGTGGCGATTCATCCCGCGGCGCTTCCGGTTGCGGTGGTCGTCGCGGCCGGGGTCACGTTCGCGTGCGGTGAGTTCTGGAAGCGCGCCTTTGGAGGCGTCACCGGCGATACGTACGGCGCGACGAATCAGCTCGTCGAGATCGCGACGCTTGCCGCGGTGGCCGCGGTGCTGTGACCGGGCGGATCGTTCTCGTCCGTCACGCCGCGATCGAGAGAGGCTGGTCGGGTCGGTGGGTGGGCGGCGGCACCGACGTCGCAGCCGATCCAGCGGCCCTCGCCACCCTCGGCCCGAGGCTCGCACGTCGCGCCCAGCGGGATCCTCCGGATCGGGTGATCTCGTCGCCACTGCGCAGGGCACGCGAGACGGCCGCGCTCCTGCGCTGCGCTGTCGAGATCGATCCACGCCTTGCCGAACGCCATTTCGGCGAGTGGGAGGGGCGCTCGATTGACGATTGTCTGCGCGCGGTCGCACCCGAGTTTCTCGCCAGCACCGAGCGCTGGCTCGATCTGCCGATTCCTGGGGCAGAGGTGCCGGGAGAGGTAGCTGCGCGGGTATCGGAGTTCGCCACGGAGCTCGCCTCGCACCCGGCGCGCCTGGTCTGGTGCGTGGCACACGCCGGCACCATTCGTCTGATAATCGCCGCCGCGCGTGGGATCTCGCTTGCCGATGCGTTCCAGATCCCGATTCCTCACGGCGAACCGATCGAGCTCGACGTTTCGCAGGCCGCTCGTCAACGAGGCGACGGGCCGATGGAGGCGTCAAGATAGCGGCATGATCACCGAATCCGATTCTCCCAACGATCCGCACGCGGACGACCCCGCCCGCCCGACGCTCTGGGCTCGCACGGTGGCCGACGAGGCGTTCCGCGACGCCCTCGTCTACGACCCGCTTCGCGCGCTCGCCCGCTTCGAAGACGTTGACGTCTCGCCCGACCAGATCCGACAGCTTGAGGAGATGACCGTGGACGAGCGTCGAGGTCTCATTCAACGCGTTGTGCGCGAGGCGCATCTCAAGGGTGGCGCAGCGCGGTTCGGGGACATCGGATTCGCCGCGACTCTGGAGCCTGAATGAGACGTGCGAGTGCCGAGCGGGCCGCGCTTGTCGCCCTCGCCGCAATCATGGGCTCGACCATTGCCGCGGGGGCCGAAACGCAGAGAGAGACGGCGCGAACCGGAGGTGTCGTGCTGTCGTCTTATCCGTTCTACCGAACGAACCTCCAGGCAATTCCATTCGATCGACTGACCCACGTGACCTACGCATTCGCCGAGCACGGACCGGGTGGCGTGGTACGGCACCGACCCGAGGACACGGGGTTTTCGAAGAACGTCGCGGAGCTTCAAGCGCGTCGACGCACGCACCCCGGCCTCAAGTTGCTCCTTGGCCTCGGGGGTGGCAGCGGCTGGAGTTCCGGGTTTGCCAGCGCGACGACGCAGGGTCGCGTTCGAGCCTCGGCTCGCAGTGCGGTCGGCTTCATGCGTCGTAACGGGTTCGACGGTATCGACATCGACTGGGAGTCCCCCAGGCCCGGTACGGGTGAGCCGGCCCAGTATGTCGCCTATCTCAAGGCCCTTCGAGGCGAGATGAACGCCCTCGGCGCGAAGACTCGGCGCCACTATGTGCTCTCGACCGATGTCAGCTACCTCGCGGTCGATCCGTTCAACGAGCAAGGCAAGGATCAGACGCCCCCTGAGGCGGCGCGCTTCGTCGATTTCTGGAACGTGATGGCCTACGAAATGCGCGGGACCTGGAACTGTTTTGGTGAAGGTGGCGGCGCGGGATTCAACGCACCGCTGCGTCCCATGGCCGGCGATCCGTACGTGCGAAACGGCGGTGCGGTCGCGGTCGCGGCGTGGCGTCGCCTCGGAGTGCCAGCCAAGAAGATTGTCTTCGGGATTCCCTTCTACGGGACGCTCTTTTCCGGCGTGCAAGCCGGCCCGAAGGGCGACGGTCTCGGCCAACCGTGCAACGGGAGCGCCGGACGCCAGATCGATGGTCCGGAAATCGCGACGCTCGGCAATGCCAGCGGTTTCGTCGAGCACTACGACGCTCGTGGCGAGGCGGCCTACCGGTACAACCCCGCCTCCAAGCAGTTCCTGAGCTACGAGACGCCACGCAGTATCGCGGCGAAGCGACGGTTCGTCGCCTCTGCGGGACTTGCAGGCGTGATGTCCTGGGACCTTGGCGCCGACGACGCGAAGTACACCCTCCTGCGGGCGCTCTCCGGGGTGACGAGCTAACCGTCCGCCGCGCTCGCGGCCGGCTCTGCGAGTATTCGCCGCGTGGACCTTCGCGTCGATTCTGCCGACGACACCCGGCGCCGAATTGCCCTGCGTGCGATGAAGACCCGGGCGACCGGGCTCCTCATCGTCGCGGCGATCATCTTCGTCGTTGCACGAATCTTCTACGGCGACCATTCGTGGCTCGGCTACGTCCAGGCCGCGGCCGAGGGCGCCATGGTGGGTGGCCTGGCCGACTGGTTTGCCGTCACGGCCCTCTTTCGTCATCCGCTCGGGATTCCGATTCCCCACACCGCGCTGGTCCCGACGCGAAAGGCCCAACTCGGCGAGGCACTCGGAGAGTTCGTCGAGGAGAACTTCCTGTCGACCCCGGTCATCGCCGACAAGCTTCGTTCGGCTGAACTCACCCGGCGAGCATCGGACTGGGTCGCCCGGCCCGGGAACGCCGCGACGCTTGCCCGCCATGCCTCGGCGGGGCTTGCCGGCGCGGCCGGTGTGCTCCGCGACGAGAGCGTCCAGGGAGCGATCGAGCAGGGTCTCGTCGGGTGGATGCGCCGCGTGCAGCTCGCACCCCTCACCGGGCGGGCGATCGAGATCGCGACTGCGCAAGGGCGCCACACCGAGCTCGTCGATGCCGGGATGCGCGGTGTCCTGCGCTTTCTCGATGAGCACCGCGAGGATCTTCGGGGCCGCTTCGGCCGCAAGTCACCCTGGTGGGTCCCGGAGACGATCGACGACAGGATCTTCGACAAGCTCTTCGACGGCTTGCGCGGCTTCCTCACAGAAGTGAGTGAGACTCCAGGCCACGAGTTCCGGGCCTACCTCGACATCCGGGTCGCCGAACTCGCGACGAGACTACGGAGCGACCCGGACCTCATCGCGCGTGGTGAAGCACTCAAGGCCGAGGTTCTTTCACACCCTGCGGTACGCCGCTGGACCGGATCGCTGTGGGCCGATCTCAAGGTGGGTTTGAATCGCCAAGCGGGCGACCCCTCATCGGAGCTTCGTCGACGGATCGAAAGCGAGGCGGTTTCGCTTGGGCACCTCCTGGCGGCCGATCCAGAGCTTCGCGAGAAGGTCGATCGCTGGCTCGAGTCGGTGCTCATCTACGCCGTCGAAGAACAGCGCCACCAGGCCGGTGAGCTGATCGCGTCAACGGTTGCTCGATGGGACCCAAACGACGCCTCAAACCGAATCGAGCTCGCCGTCGGCCGCGACCTCCAGTTCATCCGCATCAACGGCACCGTCGTCGGTGGGCTGGCCGGACTCGCCATCTACGCGGTCGGCCAGCTGATCGGGTGAACGTCGGCCAGGTCGAGGAGTTGAACACCGATCGTGGCAAGTGCGGAGGTTATTGATCTGATGTCGCCCCCTGAGGGTGGTGCCCGTTGGGGAACCGAAACCGAAGATTTGAACGCGACGCGGCTCGTCTGAGCTCCGGGGCAGGGAGTCGAGCCGGCCGGCTCGCGCTGTGCGGGTAGTGCGGTCAGCCGCTCGTCCAAGCTGCAAGGCGTTCGGCCACGGCGTGATAGTCGAGTTGCCCCGTGCAGATCGAGATCACCAGCTCGTACGCGTCGGCATCCGGGGCAACAAGTCGCAGGCCGTTCAGCCCGAGAAAGACAACCGTGGCAACCCAGGCGAGCCGCTTGTTGCCATCAATCAGGGCGTGGTTTCGGCCTAAGGACTCGAGGAGCGCTGCGGCCTTGGCATGCAGACCTGGATAGGCGTCTTCTCCCCAAACGGTCGTCGCGGGGCGCAAGCCAGCCGAGTCGAGCAGGCCGATGTCCCGAACGGGACCAACGCGCAGCTCATCGGCGATCGCGAGGAGATCGTCGAGCGACAGATACGTCGTCACTCGGCGAGGCGAGCAAGCAGCGGTCCGTAATCGTCGATTGCCTGCCGGGCCAACTGGCGCACTTCAGTGCTCTGGCTACGCCGGGCAGCGCGGTCAAGGATCGCCCGGTTGACGACTTCGTTCTTGCTCATCTGCTCTTGTTTTGCCAGCGCCTCAAGCGCCCGTTCAGCGTCATCGGTAAGTCGAATGTTCAGAGCCATGGGTGCGATGGTACCACTCTCGCACCAAGCAGCGCGATCCGTGATGGGCACCCTGCGGAACGCGTTCGGACGTTTCGTTCATCACGCATGACGAGCCTTCAGCTCGCCGGATCGAGAACGCATGGGGCGGTCACGATCGCGTATCCATTGGATGACACGCCAAAGGGTCCACGCGCCGAACGGCACGTACATCGCGGGGAGCACCCAACCCGGCAGTGACTCCGTTTCTCCGTTCAGGTAGATCAGCGGGAGGGCGCCCGACAACCAGAGCCATCCCGGTGCCGAGACGAGTGTGAGGCAGGGGATGAGCGCAAGGAAGTACCACGGCTGAAGCACCATCATCGACAGAAGTAGTGTGCCGACGACGAGCAGCGTTGACCGCGCAACCTCGTCCACCGATTCGTGCTGTCGGAGTGCGACCAGAATCAGTGTGACGGCGACGATGGGAACGAGGAGCGCCCGCGCCCACGGTTGGCCGATGTGCGGCGACAGCACGGATTCGATGCTGCCAATTTCGAAGCTGCGCACCAGTCGGGGCGCCGAGCCGAGCGGGTTAACGCCCCCGATTGACGCGACCGCGTAGGCGACGCCGACGATCGCGACCGCCGGTGCGACGAGCCGAACGCGGCCACGGCGGGCAAGCGCGACGATCAGTAGACCGGGTGAGAACTTGACGAGCGTCCCAAATGCGAGAACCACACCGGCGAGGGTCATACGTCGGGCGGTCCACGCCGCAAGAAGCCCGGCGACCGCCAGGGCCGCCAGCGCGTCGACGTGGCCGTTTGCCGCCACCTCGCTGACCGTCAGCGGATGCCACGCGTAGAGCAGAAGGCGCTCGGGAGGGCGGCCCGCCCGCACGAGGACGAAGAGCAGGAGCGCGAGCACGCCGGCTTCGGCGACGAAGAAGAGTTTGGTCGTCGCCCGGGCTCCACCGCCGAAGATCTTGCGGGCAGCGTAGAACGATGCCTCCGCGGCCGGGGGATAGGGCGTGCCCCAGGACGGCAGGTTAATCCGGGCCCAGATCTCCTCGTCCCAAAGCTCGGCGAGCGCGGGATCGAACGTTGTATAGCGATACGGGTTCGTGCCACTGTCCAGCACTCGCGCGTCCTAGGCGTACCGGTAGAGATCGCTCGAGACCGGCGGGTAGGGCACGAATACGGCGCCGCGGAGGCCGACCGCCACGAGCACGATGGCGATGACGCCGACCCATCGGAGGCCAATGCCTCGCCAGGCGAGCCAAGCGGCTGGCAGAAAGAGGCCAAACGCCGCCATCTGGCCGATCACCTGACCCGTCAGATCGCGCTGATTTCGAAGCCAGAGTTCGACCGCAACGAGCAGCCCTCCGAGGATGAGGAGGGCTGCCAACCTGAGCCAGCGTGATCGGCCGCACGGGGGCGCGTTATCGCACGGCTGGTGATCCTTCCGCGTCAATGCGGCTGACACTGCGTCAATGACTTGCTTGGTCTCGCTCAGGGGATCCACCAACCCAGTTCGGAATCGAAGCTAGCGATTCCTGATCTGCCCGCGAATCTCACCCGCCGGGTTCCGCTTCGTATGCACGTTCACGTAGGTCGTGCCGGCCCGCAACCCGTCAACGACGCGCTTCTTGACGGTGGCGGTGCCGGTCCGCGGCGCGCAGTTTCTCGCGCACAGCGTCACCACCACCGGTCCTGCCGCGCCGCGCCTGCCGGAATGGATGTGCACCGCGATCGCCTTGCCGGTGAGCCCGCCAAACGTGAGGCGGTAGGTCAGTTTTCCGGCGTCGGTAACCGTTCCCACGAAGCTACCCTTCGCACCGCGAGCGCCGATGGGCATGGGGCGTTCCTGACTGGTCGTCAGCGTGGCGGCGATGCGCGTGGGCGTTGCGGAAGGCGCTGGCGACGCCTCCGTGGTCGACGTGCCTGTCGTCTCCGTCGCCGTGGCGCCTGGCGCGCCGGTCGTTACCGCCGTCGTCGTGCCTGTTGCCGTGGGGGTCGTCGGCGTGGTCGTGGTGCTTGTGGGGGTCGTGGGGGTCGTCGAGGTGGTTGTCGTGCCTGTGGGGGTCGTCGACGTGGGGGTCGTTGACGTCGGGGTCGTGCCCGTGGGTGTTGTCCCGGTTGGGGTCGTCCCGGTGACCGCGACCGCGGCGGCAACGCCGAAGGGAATGGCGACCGCGGCAGCGGCGAGGGCGGCTGCCGCAGAACGGTTGAGGTGGGCCATATACGTATCTCCTTGCGATTCGCGTTTCCGCAGGCCCGTCAGGCACCTCGGACTTGCGATGACGCTAACCCGCCGTGCTTGCCATTCCCTTACGAGACGGTGATCTCGATCCGCACTGGGGAGCTCGACTACCGCGCCGTCGCGGAGCGTCTGGCCGATTTGACGAGCGGCTGATCGCAGCACCGGCGCGGCGCGCCCGTTAGGTCCGAGCCTCGGTGACCTGCTTCGACGGCGTGATTTGGAGGGGATCGCGGCGCTGGTGCACCGAGACGTAACGAAGGCCTGCGGCCCCGGCGGTGATCGCGCGCTCTTGTCCCTTCTCGATGACGATCGCCTGGCCAGCGCGGATGGCGTGCGCGTGGCCATCGACCTCGACGCTTCCTCCGCCGCCAATGACGACGATGACGACATCGCGCGCCTCGTTGACGTGGCGCTCAACCCCCTGTCCTGGGGCCCAGACGAGAAGTGTCGCGTTGAGATCCTCGGTCTGTGTGCCCCAGCGGGCGCCACCTTGCTTCGCGCTCATCAGCTCGACCACCTCG
>JANMDN010000012.1:0-65562 GCA_031376285.1 Actinomycetes bacterium | reverse complement strand
GTCGATCCATTCACGAGAGATGTTCGGCTGGATGCACCAACCTCGGGTCATCAGCGTTGCCGTCTAGTCGCCGACGTGCACGGCCGGTCCGACCTCCCCTTCGGACTCGTGGTAGCAATCCGTGCGTGAAGATCCTGCTTCCGCCATCTGAGACAAAACGCGATGGCGGCACGGGCGACCGGTTTGAACCTCAGGGAACTGTCGTTCCCGTCCCTGACGCCGACGCGGCGCGCGCTCGTGCGCTCCCTCGTCGCGGTCGCAAAACATCCTCACGACGCGCGCCGAGCGCTTGGGTTGTCGCAGAGCCAGGACGACGAGATCCGACGAAACGCCAAGATCCGCACGTCTCCGACCACCTCGGCGCTCGATCGCTACAGCGGCGTCCTCTTCGATGCGCTCGATGCGTCAACGCTGCCGCCGGCGGGGCGCCGGTCGCTCTGGATCGCGTCGGCCCTCTTCGGACTGCTGGCCGCCGACGATCCCGTCCCGGCGTATCGTCTCTCAGCGGCGTCGCGGCTGCCGGGCCTCGGCACGCTCGCGTCGATCTGGAAGCCGAGCCTCGGCAAGTTGCTTCTGGAGTCCGGTCCGCTGCTCGATCTTCGCTCGGGAAGCTACGTCGCGCTCGCCCCCATTCCTGGTGCGTTCGTCGCGCGTGTCGTCGACGGCGATGGGCGTTTCATCAGTCATCACAACAAGGCCACCAAGGGGCGCCTCGCCCGGGCGCTCTGCGGACTCGAGCTGGCCTGGCTCGATGACATCGTCGACGCCACGACGAGCGCCGGAATGCGCGTTCGCGTGACCGGTGAGCGAACCTTCGATGTCGTCATCTGAGACGCGGCCAATCGCGAGCCCGGGCCGGTTTGTCGTTGTCGGCGGCGCGAACGTCGACATCAAGCTTCAGGCCGCGACGGCACTTCGGCGCGACACATCGACTCCCGGGGCGGCCCAGATCAGCCTCGGTGGTGTTGCGAGGAACATCGCCGCGAACCTCGCCCAGCTCGGCGCGAGTGTGACGCTCCTCACGGCGGTCGGCGACGACGAGTTCGGGCGTCGGATAACCCGGGAGGCCGATTCGTGCGGCATCGACAGCGGTCACGTCGTGGTCGGCGATGCCCCCACTGGCGTCTACGGGGCGATCCTCGATCGACGAGGACGGCTCGTGGCAGGGGTGTCGTCGATGTCGGCCATCGATGCGATCACGCCCGACGAGGTCGATCGCAAGAGCGGCGTCATAAGCGGCGCTCTCGCGGTCGTCTGCGACTGCAACCTTTCGCCAGCGTCGATTCTCCGCGTCGGACGGGTCGCGGCTGCGGCCGGCGTCGAGATCTTCGTCGAAGGCGTCTCAACCGAGAAGGTGCTCAGCGCGCGTCGGCTGCTCAGTTCGGATGTCGAGCTCTCCGGCATGTTCTTGAATCGTGACGAGATCGAGGCGCTCACCGGCCTCCCTGCACGCGGACGGCGCCAACTCGTGGCGGCGGCCGACGAGCTTCACCGTCTCGCAGTCACGCACGTCGCGGTCGGGTTGGGTGCCCGCGGCGTGTTCGTCTCAAGCGGGGGATCGCGCGAGATCCTCGCGTCGATGGCCGAGCGTGTGGCCGACGTGACCGGTGCCGGGGATGCGTCTGTCGCCGGCACCGTCTGGGCACTCGGGCGAGGAGACGGCTTTTTCGACGCGGTCCGCAGCGGACAGGCAGCCGCGGCCCTGACCATCGCGAGCCGCGAGACGGTCAGCCCGGCGGTCAGTCCAGTCGCCCTCAACCGGCTGCTCGCCCGTAGTCTTGAATGACGGTGCGCTCCTCCTCCATCACACTCGATCCGGCGGTCGCAGAAGCGCTCGATGGGGGTCATCCGATCGTCGCGCTCGAATCGACGATCATCGCCCACGGAATGCCCTACCCGGCTAACCTCGAAACGGCGCTTCAGGTCGAACAGGCGGTCCGGGACGGTGGCGCGGTCCCCGCGACCATCGCCGTGCTCGACGGCCGGCTACGGGTCGGCCTCGACCACGACGAGATCGAGCGCCTCGCGACCGATTCGGATATCGGCAAAGCCTCGGTGCGTGAGCTGCCCGGCCTGATCGCACGCGGCGCGAGCGGCGCCACGACGGTTGCGGCCACCATGCGGATCGCGTCGCTTGCCGGCATCCGACTTTTCGCAACGGGCGGTATCGGCGGCGCCCATCGCGGCTCGGCCGAGACCTTCGACATCTCCGCGGACCTCACCGAGCTCAGCCGTACCCCGGTCGCCGTCGTGTCCGCAGGCGCGAAGGCCATTCTGGATCTCGAAAAGACGCTCGAGGTGCTCGAAACGCTGAGCGTGCCGGTCGTCGGGTTTGGCTGTGACGACTTCCCGGCCTTCTACTCGCGCACAAGCGGCCTGCCGGTCCCGGAGCGGGCCGACACGGCGGGCGAGATTGCCGCGATGCTCCGAGCAAAGTGGGAGATGGCCGACGAGGGCGGTGTGCTCGTCGCCAATCCAATTCCGGTGGAGTTCGAGATCCCGGCCGCGCGCATCGAGGGGGCGATCGACCGAGCCCTTGCCGAGGCCAACGCGAGCGGCGTTGTCGGTGCGGCCGTCACGCCATTCCTCCTGAGTCGCCTCGCTGAAATCACCGGAGGCGAGAGCCAGCGGGCAAACGTCGCTCTCGTGTCGAGTAACGCAGCGCTCGCGGCGCAGGTCGCCTGTGCCTATCAGGCGGCCACCGCTCGATGAAGAAGCGGCGTGCTCGCCTGGTCGCGCTCGGCGTCTTCACGAACGCCGGGCGGATCCTCGTGTCAAATGGCGCCGACTCGTCGAGCGGCGAGCGCTTCGAGCGCCCGCTGGGTGGGGGCATCGAGTTTGGCGAGCTGGCCGAGGAAGCGCTCGTTCGCGAGATTCGAGAGGAGTTGGAGCGCGAGATCGCCGACGTCAGGCTACTCGGGGTCCTCGAGAACCGGTTTACCTTCGACGGTCGGCAACGGCACGAGGTGCTCTTCGTCTTCGACGCACGCTTCGTTGACGAGGCGATCTACGCGCAGGATCAGATCATGGGTGTGGAGGCCGACGGTTCGCTGATCGAAGCGCGCTGGCGCACCCTCGGCGCCGACGACGTCGCGCTCTACCCGCAGGGCCTGGAGAACCTTCTGGGAGTTAATCCCAGGTAGCGTCAGCGGTGTCCGTGGGAGGTTCGTCGAGTTGATCCGGCGCGGGCTCCGGCCGACGAAATTCCACGCGTCGGCTGAGTGCCGGCGTTCCCTGCGCAAGCCCGTCTAGCTTGGCCCGATTGGCTTCGACCAGGTCGATCAGCGCTCGCGTTTGACCCGCAAGGCCATCGCTCAGCGCGGACGGTCCCCCGATCGCACCGATGAGCGCCCGGAGCGCATCGGTTCCGGCCGTTGCCGGCGGCTCCCGGGTCTTCTCTGGCTCGTTCGGCGGCTCCACAATCGCCAGGGTACTCGTGTCAACGGAGCGCGCCTGACGGTTTGCAAGACAGGTGGCAGGTCTCGCAGACTCCCCCATATTTCGACGTTCACTCGCAACACGCCATTCGCCGTTTGCGCCGAAATGACACCCCCGTGGCGGCGCCGGGGGCTAGGTCTGGTCGCTGGCTTCCGTCGCCTGGCCGTCGACACCGAGTGCCGCGAAGCCGGGCTTGATCACGTCGTTGATCAGGGTGAGTCGCTCGTCGAACGGAAGGAACGCGCTCTTCATCGCGTTGATCGTCGCCCAACGAACGTCGCCGAGCGACCAACCAAACGCCTCGTGGAGACGCTCGAACTCGTCGGTCAGGCAGGTTTGACTCATCAACCGGTTGTCGGTGTTAACGGTCACGCGAAACATCAACTGCGCGAGCAAGCCGATCGGGTGGTCGGCGACCGACGCCACCGCGCCCACGTGGACATTGGAGGTCGGGCAGAGCTCAAGGGGTATCCGGGCGTCGCGCACGAAGGCGGCGAGGGGTCCGAGCTTCGGGTTGCCGTCGGGCCCCAGGGTGATGTCGTCGATGATCCGCACGCCGTGCCCGAGTCGCTCGGCGCCGCAGACGTGAAGCGCCTCCGCGATCGACGGCAGGCCAAAGGCCTCACCGGCGTGGATCGTGAAGTGGAAGTTGGAGCGATGGATCGTCGAGAAGGCATCAAGATGACGCGACGGCGGGAAGCCGGCTTCCGGCCCGGCGATGTCAAAGCCACAAACACCCTGATCGCGAAACCTGATCGCAAGCTCGGCGATCTCTCGGCTCAGGGCTTCCTGCCGCATGGCCGAGCAAATCACGCGAATCGTGATGCCGCGGCCGGTGCTCCCGTTCGCAAAACCCGCCAGCGCGGCCGTGACGACCTCGTCGAGGGTGAGGCCCCTCTCTCGATGGAGTTCCGGCGCGAAGCGAATCTCGGCGTAGACGATGCCGTCTGCTGCCAGGTCCTCCGCGCATTCGGCGGCGACGCGCTCGATGCTCTCCTTCGTCTGCATAACCGCAACCGTGTGCGCAAACGTCTCGAGGTACAGAACGAGGTCGTTCCGGTTCGCCCCGAGCGAGATCACCTCCCGAAGCGCCTCGGGATCGGTCGTCGGCAGACCGTCGTAGTCGTTGTCCTTGGCCAGCTCGACGATGGTCGCCGGTCGAAGGCCGCCGTCGAGGTGATCGTGAAGAAGCACTTTGGGTGCCTTGATCAGGTCGCTGCGTTCGATGGTCATGGGAGAACGGTAGTCCATCGGGGGGCGGGAGGGCAGGCCCTACAATCGAGGTATGAAAATCGACATCGTCGGAGTCGACGCGGACGACACCCTGTGGCACAGCGAAGGGCACTTTCACGAGACCGAGCGCCGGTTCTGTGAAATTCTCGCTCCGTGGGCGGAGGCAGATCTCGTCTCGTCGTCGCTTCTTGACACCGAGCGGGGGAACCTGAGCCGGTTCGGCTACGGCGTGAAGGGCTTCACGCTTTCAATGATCGAAACGGCGATTGAGCTGTCAGCGTTTCGCATCGATGCCCACGGGGTCGAGGCGATCATCGAGCTCGGGAAAGCGCTCCATGACCATCCGGTCGAGCTGATCGACGGTGTCGAGGCGACGCTGACAGGGCTCGCGGCGGCCTACCGTCTGGTGCTCGTGACCAAGGGCGACCTCTTCCATCAGGAGTCCAAGGTCGCGGCATCGGGCATCGCCGATATCTTCGAGCGCGTCGAGATCGTCGCCGAGAAGGATGTCGCCACATACACGCGTATCTTGGGCGAGATGTCGAGCGCGCCAAATCGCTTCTGCATGATCGGCAACTCGATCAAGTCTGACATCGCCCCGGTCCTCGACGCTGGCGGCGCGGGCGTGCACATCCCCTACCACCTCACCTGGGCGATGGAGCGGGCCGAGCTCGACACGGGCCGACCGCGATTTGCCCAGGTCGATTCGATCCGCGAGGCCCCCGAGGCCGTCGCGCTCCTCTCCGCCGCCAACCGTTAGACCGCCGCCCGGAAGGCGCAGGCGGCTACGAACTCGGCAGGAGGTCCCGGACGAGGTCGGCGAGGCGTGTCTGCGGGCGAGCGCCGAGGTGCGAAAGGACCTCAGACGCGGCGGCTGACCCGAGGTGACCGCACGTTTCGAGGTCATATCCCTTGGCAAGGCCAAAGAGGACGCCCGCGGCGTAGAGGTCTCCCGCCCCGGTCGTGTCGACGATCTCGGTCGGCTCGTGCGCTGGGACGTCGACGATCTCGTGATCGCGAAAGAGCGTCGAGCCGTTCGCACCCCGGGTGATCGCTCCCGCGCCGCAGCGCTCGCGGGCAATCGTGATCGCCTCGTCGAGGTCATCTACCTCAAAGAGACTGCGAATTTCGTCGGCGTTCCCGAAGACGAGATCGACGTGGCCGTCGACGAGGTCCTGGAACGCGGCACGGTGGCGCTCGACGCAGAACGGATCGGAGAGTGTGAGGGCGACAAGCGTTCCGGCCTCACGGGCGTAGGTCGCCGCAACGCGGAACGCTTCCTGCGCATGCGGGGGATCGAAGAGGTAGCCCTCGAGGTAGAGGATCTTGCCCGCGGCGATCACGTCGCGGTCGACGTCCGCCGGCGAGAAGTCGACCGACGCTCCAAGGTGCGTGTTCATCGTGCGCTGGGCGTCTGGGGTCACGACGATCGCGCAGCAGCCGGTCGCCTTGCCATCACTTGCGGGCCGCGTGGTGTAGCCCAGGCCAAGTTCACGGATGGAGCGCGCAAACACCTCGCCGAGGCGGTCATCGGAGACCTTGCCCAAGTAGTGGGCGTGTCCCCCGAGGGAGGCGACCCCCGCCATGGTATTCGCGGCAGATCCACCCGCCATCTCGAGGGGCCCCTCGAGGCGACTGCGGATCGTCGCGGACCGCTCGCCGTCGACGAGGTTCATCGCGCCTTTGATCATCCCGAGCTCGGCGATGAGCGCGTCCGGCTCGAACGCGAGCACATCCACGAGCGCGTTCCCAATTCCGATCACGTCAATCGGGCGGTCGTTCTGCGGCAATGTCATGGCGTCCAGGTCTCGAAACGAAAAAGCCGGCCCCGGCCGGCTCGAACGTACGCGAGTCTAGCCTTGCCGCAGGGGACGATCCAACGGCCCGGTTGCGCCGGCCGCTTGCCGCCTCTCGCATAGGCTTTCGGGGCTGGAGCGATTTTGGCGCGGATGCAGGAAACACGGAGGTGTCACAACGTGAACTGGTTCGACTGGGTAGCGCTACGCCGGGAGGCCGTCGAAATGACCAAGCGATCCATTGCTCCGTACTCCGGTGTCCGGGTCGGGGCCTGCGCGCTCGTCCATGATGGGCGACTGGTGCGGGGATGCAACGTCGAGAACGCGAGCTATGGACTCACACTCTGCGCCGAGTGTGGCCTGGTAAGCGACCTCGCCGCCACCGGCGGTGGACGCCTCGTCGCGATCGCGATCGTCGGCGCCGATGGAGCCGCGCTGGCACCCTGCGGACGATGCAGGCAGTTACTCTTCGAGCACGGCGGTGCTGAACTCCTCGTCGATCGTCCAACGGGCTCTGTGCCACTCGGCGCTCTGCTTCCCGAGGCCTTTGGCCCGGACGACATCGCCGAGCGCCGCCACCAGCCGTGACGTTCTCACCGGTCGAAATCATCCGTACGAAGCGGGATGGCGGCGAGCTGACCGACGCCCAGATTCGGTGGTTCATCGACGCCTACGGTCGCGGTGGTGTCGCAGACGAGCAAGCGTCGGCGCTTCTGATGGCCATCGTGTTCCGTGGCTTGTCAGACCGGGAACTCGCCGTGTGGACTGACGCAATGATCGCCTCAGGTGAACGGCTTGACCTTTCGGGTATCGGTCGCCGTAGCGTCGATAAACACTCAACCGGCGGCGTCGGAGACAAGGTCTCGCTCCCCTTGTGTCCACTGGTCGCGTCGTTCGGCGTCGCAGTGCCGCAGCTCTCTGGACGCGGTCTCGGCCACACAGGGGGAACGCTGGACAAGCTGGAGGCGATCCCCGGTTTCCGGACACGTCTTTCGAACGTCGAGTTCGTCGACCAGCTGCGCGAGATCGGTGTCGCGATTTGCGCGGCGAGTGACGACCTCGCCCCGGCGGATAGGAAGCTCTACGCGCTACGCGACGTCACGGGCACCGTCGAGTCGATCCCCTTGATCGCGAGTTCGATCATGTCCAAGAAGGTCGCCGAGGGCGCGGAGGCGCTCGTTCTCGACGTGAAGGTGGGCTCTGGCGCCTTCATGCGCGATTGCGCGTCGGCACGCAAGCTGGCTCAGACGATGGTCGGTATCGGAGAGGAACGCGGTGTACATACGGTGGCCGTCCTGACGTCGATGGACACGCCTCTTGGCCGAACCGCGGGGAATGCGGTGGAGGTTCAGGAGACGCTCGAGGTACTCGCCGGCGGGGGCCCTCCCGATGTCGTGGAGGTCACCGTCACGCTTGCACAGGAGATGCTGTCCCTCGTGGGGGTCGACGCCGATCCCGCCGACGCTCTCAGAAACGGTCGCGCGATGGACGTTTGGCGAGCGATGGTGATCGCCCAAGGTGGCGACCCGGACGCGCCGTTGCCGGTCGCGAGGGAAGTCGATTTCGTCCGCGCAGAGCGAGCGGGCGTTGTCGAGCGAGTCGAGGCTTTTGGGGTCGGGATGGCAGCCTGGCGGCTCGGTGCGGGGCGGGCTCGCAAAGAAGACGACGTCGATCCCGCGGCGGGAGTCGTGCTTCGCGTCGCCCTCGGCCAGAACGTCGAAGCTGGCCAAGTTCTCGCCGAGCTCCACGCGAAGGACGGAGTCCGGGTCGACGCAGGAAGGGCAGCGATCGAGGGAGCCATCGTCGTCGGCGACGAACCTCCAGCCGCCGCGCCCCGAATCATCGAGTTCGTCCGATCGTAAACGCGGGCTCGCTCGGATGCCCATCCGGCGCCCGGCCCTGTATAAGCAGTCAACTTGGCATCGGGTACCGGTCATCCGGTACCCCGGGGGGAGGAGCACACCAGTGATCACGCGAAACTCGAATACGTGGATCGCGCTCGGCGCAGTTGCCGCGACGCTTACAGGAGCTGCCGTGGTATCGGCGGCTCAGCAACAGAAGGCCACCACGATCAAGGCCGGGCTCGTCAGCGACGTCGGCAAGTTCAACGACAAGTCCTTCAACCAATCGGCGCTCGAAGGCCTCAACCGAGCGAAGAAGGAGCTCAAGGCGACGACCCGTCCGATTGAGTCACGCGCTGCGGGCGACTACATCCCCAACCTCACGACGCTCTCACGTCAGAAGTACGACGTCACGATCGGTGTCGGATTCCTGATGGCAGACGCGATTGCGGCCGCGGCGAAGAAGTTCCCGAAGCAGAAGTTCGCGATCGTGGACTTCTCTCAGACCGGGCTGAAGGGCAAGCCCAAAAACGTCCGTGGGCTGACCTTTGCAACGAACGAGAACAGCTACATGATCGGCTACATGGCGACGAAGATGGCGGAGGTCGCAAAGCCAGGCACCGACCCGATCATCAGCGCGGTTGGTGGTTTGAAGATCCCAACGGTCGACATCTTCATCGCCGGTTACCAGGCTGGAGCAAAGGCCGCCAATGCGAAGGCGACGGTCCTCGTCGATTACTCGCAAGACTTCGTGGCCCAGGACAAATGCAAGACCATTGGCCTCGACCAGATCAGCAAGGGGTCGCAGGCGGTCTTCCAGGTGGCCGGTGGCTGTGGCCTCGGTGCCCTGGACGCAGCGCGTGAGAAGGGCGTTTGGGGAATCGGCGTCGACCGTGACCAGGCGTTCCTCGGCGCCCACATCCTGACCTCAGCCGTGAAGCGCGTCGACGTGTCGGTGTTCGACACGATCAAGGACGTGCAAAGCGGCAAGTTCAAGGGTGGCGACAAGGTCTACACCCTCAAGAACAAGGGCGTCTCCCTCGGCAAGATCAGCTCGAAGGTCCCTGCAGCGCTTGTGGACGAGGTGAACGGCCTCAAGGCAAAGATCATCGCCGGGACCATCAAGGTTCCGACGACGATTTCGTAGGAGGATTGTTCGCTGCCTGACGAAGTTTCATCGACGTCTGGCCGTACCCACGGACCGGCCGTCCCTTCCGAGGGGCGGCCGGTCCTCGAACTGCGCGGCATCACGAAGCGCTTTCCCGGAATCGTGGCCTGCGACAATGTGAGCTTCGATCTCAGACCGGGCGAAGTTCACGCATTGCTCGGTGAGAATGGCGCCGGGAAGTCCACCCTCGTGAACGTCCTCTACGGCCTCTACCGGCCAGACGAGGGTGAGGTGATTGTCCGCGGCCAGCCGGTCGCGATCGACTCGCCGAGGGACGCCATCGACCTCGGCATCGGCATGGTGCATCAGCACTTCATGCTGATTCCGGTGATGACCGTCGCCGAGAACATCACACTGGGAGTCGAACCGCGGAGCGGTCTGCTCTTCGATCGCGCCGAGGCTCGCGACCGGGTGCGCGACATCTCCGACCGCTACGGGCTCGCTGTTGACCCCGGCGCAACGATCCACAACCTCTCGGTCGGTATCCAGCAGCGCGTCGAGATCCTCAAGGCGCTCTACCGCGGCGCCGAGATTCTGATCCTCGACGAGCCGACGGCCGTCCTGACCCCTCAGGAGGCCCACGAACTCGAAGCCATTATCCGCAGCCTCACCGAGCAGGGTACGTCGGTGATCTTCATCACGCACAAGCTGCATGAAGTGCTCGAGATCGCCGACCGCGTGACGGTCCTTCGGCGAGGGCAACACATCGCCACGATCGATACCTCCACCGCAACGGAGCGCACGCTTGCGAACCTGATGGTGGGTCGGGACGTACTGCTGAGCGCGAACAAGACGGCGGCCACGCCCGGAGAGACGCTACTGACCGTCAAGGACCTCAGCGTTCGCGACGACCGGGAGCTCGAAGCGGTCCGTGACGTGTCATTTGAGGTCCGTGCCGGCGAGATTGTGGCGATCGCGGGAGTCGACGGAAACGGTCAGTCCGAGCTCATCGAGGCATTGACCGGCCTGCGTCGATCCACAGCCGGCAGCGTGGCCGTCAAGGGAGTCGACGTCACCCGAGCGAATCCCGGCGCAGTTCTCGACGCCGGGATGGGCCACATTCCGACCGATCGCCAGCATCGCGGCCTCGTACTCGACTTCTCGCTCGCCGAGAACATCGCCCTCCATGACTTCGACAAGGCCCCGGCGTCACGGTTCGGCTGGCTCTTCCCGAAGAGGATCGAGGCCTATGCCGATGGACTCCTCGCTGAGTTCGACGTGCGAGGCGGTGGCCCCAAGGCGAAGGCGTCGACGCTCTCTGGAGGCAATCAACAGAAGGTGATCATCGCCCGCGAGATCGCCCGCGACCCGGCGGTCCTGCTCGCCGCACAACCGACGCGCGGGGTGGACGTCGGGGCCATCGAGTTTCTCCACGCCCGTCTGATCGCCGAGCGCGATGAGGGGCGAGCGATCCTTCTCGTCTCGCTCGAGCTTGACGAGGTGCTCTCCCTCGCCGACCGCATCCTCGTCATGTACGAGGGCCGTATCGTCGCCGAGTTCCCACCAGGAGTTGACAAGGAAACACTCGGCCAGGCCATGCTTGGGAGTCGCGCCCAGTGAGTTCCGAAAGGCGTGAGCCGCCATGGCCGACGCGCCTCGTGAAGCAGCTCACAGCGGCCGGCTTCATCACGTCGCTCATCACGACGCTCCTTGCCTTCATCATCGCGGGCCTCGTTGTGCTCGCGACGACCGGGAGCAACCCACTTGCGGTCTACAAGGGAATCTTTAACGGCACCGGCCTGAACTGGTTCTTCCCGTGGGTCGGCGGCGACGAGCGCCTGATCGCCGAGAGCAACCTCCAGCAGACACTGCTCCTCGCGACGACCCTCGCGCTGACGGGGCTCGCCGTCGGCTTCGCGTTCCGCTGCGGCCTCTTCAACATCGGCGGACAGGGCCAGTGGGTCGTCGGAGCCATCATGGCGGTGTGGACCGGGCACGCGTTCGCTGGCATGGCCCGGCCCCTGCACATCGCACTGGTCATCATCATCGCGGTGCTCACAGCCGCGGCCTTTGCCGGTATCGCGGGGATTCTCAAGGCGACGGTCGGAGCCCACGAGGTGATCACCACGATCATGCTCAACTGGATCGCCTACTGGGTTGGCACCTACCTCTTCACGAACGGCGGCCCGCTCCAGGCGCCCGAAAAACCTGATCCCATCTCAAGCGACATCGCCGAGAGCGCCAAGATCCCCGTTTTCTGGGGTGATGCCGAACTCCAGGGTCTTCACATCGGCTTCTTCCTCGCGATCGCGCTGCTGGTCGTCTACTGGCTGACACTCAGTCGCACGACGCTGGGGTTCCGCGTCCGCGCCGTCGGCCGCAACCCCGAGGCCGCCCGCTACGGCGGCATCCCCGTCGGCAAGAGCTACTTCCTGGCGATGGCGATCTCGGGCGCGTTTGCCGGACTCGGCGGCGCCTTGGACGTCCTCGGCTGGCAGTACCGCCTCGGCACCTTCGACATTCAGTACTCGCAGGTCGGTTTCCTCGGTATCGCTGTCGCGCTGCTCGGGCGGAACACGGCGATCGGAATCGGACTGTCGTCATTGCTCTTCGGTGCGCTCCTCTACGGAACCTCGACACGCAGCATCGACCCCGAGGTCTTTCCCCCAGAGCTTGCGGGGCACCTCACCACGGTGATCCAGGCGCTTGTCGTCCTCTTCATCGGCGCCGACCTGATCGTCCTCTCGCTCTGGCGCCGTCGCAAGCTCGGCTTCCGACGGGCACCGAGAGCCGCTGTCGCGTCGATCGGTCAGCCACATCGCAAATGGAAGCCCGCGCAGGCCGACGCTTCTTCGCAGCGGGTCCGACCTGCGATCGGTGACCGAATCGTGTCCTGGACCAGGGATCGAACCGATGATCCGGTGCGGCTTGCCACGATCGGAGCGTTCCTTCTCGGCGTGTCCGCGTTCTTCGTCTCGGCACCGCCGATCGCTTCCCGCCAGCTCACCATTCCGATCATCCTGGCGCTCGCAAGCGCTGCAATCGGCGCCTGGGTTGTACAAAAGGGTCGAAAGCGAGCCGGATACTCGGTCATCTTCCTGGCGATCCTTGCCGGAGGCCTCGGTTCGCTCGCCACCCGTTCGGCAGAGGCCAAGCTCGACCAGGTTTTTGTGTGGTCGTCGCTGGTCGCTCTCACGCTCGTCTTCGCGACGCCCCTCATCTTCGGTTCGCTTGGCGGGCTCTTCTCCGAGCGAAGCGGTGTCGTGAACGTCGGGCTTGAGGGCATGATGCTTACCGGGGCCTTCTTCGCGTTTCTCGCGGCCGACAAGATGGGGCACTGGCTCTGGGGCATCCTGGCAGCGCTCGTCGCCGGGGGAATCCTCGCCTTGATCCACGGAGTCATCTCGATCCACTGGCGAGCAGACCAGATCGTGAGCGGCGTCGGCATCAACTTCCTCGCTCTCGGCGTCACGGGCTACGCGTTCATCAAGATCTACGGATTCGATGGCACACCGTCGGGGGCGCCGGAAGTGCCGAATGTCCACCTGGGATTCCTCGACGATGTCCCGCTCCTCAAGGCATTCTCCGACCTCAACCTCCTGATCTGGGCTGCGCTCGCGTCGGTGGCGATCGTCTACCTCGTGGTCTTTCGCACGCCGTTCGGCCTGCGCCTCCGTTCGGTCGGCGAGCATCCTCGCGCCGCCGCGACCGTGGGCTTATCGATCTACCGGGTCCGCTACACGGCGGTGTGTATCTCGGGGATGATCGCAGCGCTGGGCGGCGCGTACCTCTCAATCGGATTCGTCCACTCCTTCAGCGAGAACATGACCGCAGGCCGAGGGTTCGTCGCCCTCGCCGCCCTGATATTCGGCAACTGGCGTCCAAGGGGCGCCTTCATGGCCGCGCTGATCTTCGGATTCACGTCCGCGATCGTTCAGCAGCTGGACGTCTACTCGCCTTCCCTTGCGATCCTCTTCGAGGCGCTTCCCTACGCGATCACGTTGATCTTCGTGGCCGGCCTGCTGGGACGGCCACGGCCGCCCGCGGCGATCGGGCTGCCCTACGAGCGAACCTAGGACCGAGCAGACGTTCGTGGGGGATGGCCTTGTAGCGTTCCGGCGCCCGGACGAGATCGCGAAAGGATCCGATGGACCCAATACGAATCGGACTGCTTGGCATCGGCACGGTGGGTGGCGGCACCTACGAGGTACTCACCCGAAACCTCGCCGAGATTACGCGCCGGGTCGGGCGGCCGCTGGTGATCACCCGCGTCGCCGACCTCGACCTCGATCTCGCCAGGTCGGTCACCGGCGGCACCGCCGAGGTGACAAGCGACGCCTTCTCGGTTGTTCGCGACCCTGAAATCGACATCGTGATCGAGCTTATTGGTGGCTACGGGATTGCCAAGGACCTGGTCCTCGAGGCGATCGCCAACGGCAAACACGTCGTCACCGCCAACAAGGCACTCCTTGCCACGCACGGCAACGAGATCTTTGCGGCCGCGAGCGCCAAGAACGTCTCGGTCGCATTCGAGGCGGCGGTCGGTGGTGGCATCCCGATCATCAAGGCGCTGCGTGAGGGGCTCGTCGCGAACCGGATCGAGTGGATCGCCGGCATCATCAACGGCACGACGAACTTCATCCTCTCCGAGATGCGCGAACGCGGCGTCGACTTCCGGACCGCCCTCGCAGACGCCCAGGCGCGCGGGTATGCCGAAGCCGACCCGACCTTCGACGTCGAGGGTGTCGATGCGGCTCACAAGCTGTCGCTGATGGCGGCCATCGCCTTTGGTATCCCGGTACGTCTCGGCGAGGCCTACGTCGAGGGGATCAGCGGGGTTCTTCAAGCCGACATCCGCTACGCGGAGGAACTCGGCTACCGGGTGAAGCTCCTCGGGATCACCCGCCGGCGACCGGAGGGCTTCGAGCTACGTGTTCACCCCGCGCTCGTTCCGACCGATCGCCTCATCGCAAACGTCGAGGGCGTCATGAACGCGGTGCTCGTCATGGGCGACGCGGTTGGGCCGACGCTCTACTACGGCGCGGGAGCGGGCTCGCAGCCAACCGCCTCAGCCGTGATCGCCGACCTCGTCGACATCGCCCGACTGATGACCGCCGACCCTGAGCACCGGGTCCCCCATCTGGCCTTCCAGCCGGATCAGATGAGCGACGAGCCGATCCTTGCCATGGACGACGTCGTCACTGCCTACTACCTGCGGCTCATGGTCGACGACCGCCCCGGCGTGCTGGCCGACGTCACGCGAATTCTCGCTGACGAGACGATCTCGATCGAATCAGCCCTGCAGAAGGCACCTGAGGAAGGGGAGGCCCGCGCGGATATCGTGCTCGTCACCCATGAGACAACGGAGCGCGCGGTTCGGGCCGCGATCGCGAAGATCGAAGCGCTCGGCACCACCCACGAGCAAGTGATCCTCTTGCGGATCGAGAAGCTCTCCTAGTCAGACCGGGCGGAGACTCGCGCGGTCAGTGCGCGACGTCGATGACGATCCTCGGCGGTGCCTTGAGGGCGAAGACGCGGAACGGCCGCTGCTTGGCGAGCCCCGCACCGTAGGAGACCACCTGCTCGAAATCGCCGGCGCTTGCGACCTCGCGCAGCACAGGGAACGCGGGTGTCAGGTTGCCTGGCGCGGCCGTGACGCGCGCGGGGCTGAATGAGATCGAGAGGAAGCTCGACCCCTTAAGCGGAATCGGCAGACCAGACGCATCTTGAAGCACCTGCCTCACGTAGCGCACCCGGTAGCCCGGACGTCGGGACTGGAACTGGAAGACCAACCGGTCAAAGCCCGGGTGCGTCGAGTTACGAATCGCGACCACGTTCGCCGCCGCGCGCGAGGTCGGGATGCCGACCTTCGGCGCCACCGTCAGCTTTGGGAGTGCGGCAGCGCTGGACGTACCGAGGAGGATCAGGCTGAGGGTCGTAAGCAGTCGCTTGGGCAATTGAGGCCTCGGTCGCAGCGTCGGTGGTTCCTGAGAATCGCACAGCCGCTGGCCCCCCGCGAGCCGCCCGGTTCGACACACACGGCCCAGCCAACAAATCGCCGGAATGACGCTCGATGCGAGAATTCCTTGACTGTCAAGAAAGGGGCCCTTCCTGACAGTCAAGAACCAACCAGACTGATCTGAGCGGGACATTCGAGAACAGCGCTCGCCGGTAAGTACGCTCGATGCGACAACCGCTTGACAGTCAGTGAGGGGGCCGGCCGTGACAGTCAAGGTAACCCTTCCACGAGGAACCTTCCGCGTTCCGCGGAGCCGATGGGTCGGCTAGGCGCGGGTGAAGTTGATCGCGGTGCGGCCCGGCGTGCGCGGCGCCATCGGCCCGAGGCGCCGGCCGGCATCGGAGATGAAGCCGCAGTCGAACTGCTCTGGCGCTATCGCGCCTACTGAGAACCAGTCGACAATGCACGCGGTACCCGTCGACGGCTGTGTGAGCCGGAACGTCACCGTCTTCACGCCCGCCGCGTCGAAGATGGCCCCGGTGTAGCGACGAGTGCCCTCGGGCGCCGTCGTCAGCACGACGTTGGAGCCCGGGTCGGAGTCGATCTTCCAGTTCCCGCTCAGGTCGGCCAGAGCGCCATCGGAGAGATCGAGTGTGACGGTCGTCGCGAGCATTGTCGGCGCCAGGACGTTCCAGAACGAACGTTTGCCGAGCTTGCCAGATGCGTACATCACGGCCCGCTCGTAGTTGCCGAGCGTCACGAAGAGTGTCCGACGGCGGACACGCACGCGGGAGTGATCAGGGCGCACGACGAAGATGCGCGTCGTCGCCAGGATTCGGACCGAGACGCTGCTCCCGGTATTTCTGTTGAGGAGCCGTACCGCCGGCCGGGAGCGCACGGGGCTGAACTTGATCACCTCGACGGCGACGACGGCCTTGCGGACGTCGATCGTCGTAAAACCGCCCCAGAAGTTGAAGATGCGCCGGCGGTTGATCGGGCAGGGTGCGACCGCCTTGAACGCGCAGATGGACTTCGTCGTCACGTTCGCCTTGGCCGATGCTGGCCGCGCGGGCGCGGCAACGGCCCACGCGGGGATGAGCGTTGTGGCAAGCACGGTTGCGACAATCGGAAGTCGTTGACAACGAACGGGCACTGGAAGACTCCTGGACGTTCCAGAGGAACCATCGGCCCGTCTCGGGGTTCCTTGAGCGGGGACGGTCCGATGGGGTTGAGCGGTATCGTCGTGTCACGCACGCCGCGGCAGGGCCATCGAAGGGAACCGAGGGTTGAAAGTCCGCTGGACACCGGAGCAACTGCGCGTGAGGATCACGCCGAGTGAACTTTCGGCGATCGATGGCCGCGCGGCGATCGAAACCGAGCTGACCCTCCCCGGGGGGAGCTGGCAGCTCCGACTTGAGCCGTGGGGCGACGCATTTGTGGTCAACTGGGTCGACGGGGTTGTTGTGATCGGCCTCGACGAGGATTCCCGCCAGGCGCTCCTCGATCCGGCTGCCGAGGGCGTCTACCAAGGGGCGGAGCCTGAGGGTCCGCGGGTAAGCATCGAGAAGGACTTTCCGTGCGCGCACCCGCACCCTCCGGAGGCACGCGAGACCGTAACGGAGCGCTTCGCGCCGACCGAGAGCTACCGCGCCCGCAAGGGGCTCACAGGCGGAGGGTGACCTCGACTGGCGCGGGCCCGTGTGCCCTGCGAGCATTCGACGAGTGAGCACTCCGATCCGTCGAACGACCATGCGCACCGGGGTGACGTCGCTTCGGGAGGGCCACTCACGCGACCGGAGCGAACTCCTCGCGACCGAGGAGCCGCTCGAGATCAGGGCGGGCGGCCCGGGCCAGGAGCCCGTTCGCGTGGCCGTCACGATGCGAACGCCCGGCCACGACTTCGAGCTGGCAGCCGGCTTCCTTGTCACCGAGGGCGTCGTCGAGGCCGCAGACATCGCCACCGTGGCCTACTGCGAGGATCCAGGCGTCCAGCACTTCAACGTGGTGACGGTCCGGACCCGAACGCCCTTCCAGATCGGATCCGCCGAGCGAAACTTCTTTACGACGTCGTCGTGCGGCATCTGTGGGAAGGCCGCGCTGGAGGCGATCGAGGTTCGCTGCGACCGATTTCCGGCAGGGGGCCACATCGACGCCGCGACCATTGTCGGGCTGCCGGACATGCTTCGCGCCCGCCAGAAGATCTTCGAATCGACGGGTGGCCTTCACGCGGCCGGTCTCTTCGATGGAAACGGTCGCCTCATCGCCGTGCGGGAGGACGTCGGTCGCCACAACGCGGTTGACAAGATCGCCGGTCTCGTCGCCCTCGGCACGGCGCTGCCGCCGGATCCGATCCTGCTCGTCTCGGGACGTCTGAGCTTCGAGCTGGTCCAGAAGGCCGCGGTCGCGAGGATCCCGGTGATCTGCGCCGTGTCGGCCCCGTCGAGCCTCGCCGCTACCGCGGCCGAGGCCCTCGGGATGACGGCGATCGGCTTCCTTCGCGACGAGACGTTCAACGTCTACACCCATCCCGAACGAATCCGCTTCGCGAACGCCGCCTGATGAAAGTCAAACCGCGGCGGCGAGACCTGTGGGTCGGGTGGCGGCCCAATGGGATCGGTGAGACCAAACCAAACCACTACGCCGAGATGCTGCGGACGATCTGGGAGAACCGCCGCCATCTCCCCTACGCGGCCCGGATTCTCCGGAAAGGCGTCTGCGACGGGTGCGCGCTCGGAGTCGCTGGCCTGCACGACTGGACGATCGAGGGCGTGCACCTCTGCACAACCCGCCTTGCGCTCCTCAAGACGAACACGATGGGCGCCTCAAATCCCGCAGACCTCGCCGACGTCGAGACGCTTCGCAGGCGGACCGGTCGTGAGCTTCGTGAGATGGGCCGCCTCGCCTATCCGATGGTTCGCCAACACGGAGAGTCGGGCTTCACGCGGGTGAGCTGGGACGTTGCGCTTGATCTCGTCGCCGACAGGATCAAGGCGACGGACCCTCGCCGCGTGGCCTTTTTCCTCACCGCACGCGGTATCACGAACGAGGTCTACTACGTCGCTCAGAAGGCTGCCCGAGCGATCGGCACGAACCACATCGACAACGCCGCCAGGATCTGTCACGCCCCCTCGACCGGTGCACTGAAGGCCGCGGTCGGGGCCATCGCGACCACGGTCTCCTATCAGGATCTGATCGATACCGACCTCGTCGTGCTTTGGGGCTCGAACGTCGCAAACGCCCAGCCGGTGATGATGAAGTACCTGTACCTCGCGCGAAAGACGGGGACGAAGGTCGTGGTGATCAACCCCAATCGCGAGCTCGGCCTCGAGCGGTACTGGGTGCCCTCGAACGCCGAGAGCGCGCTCTTTGGGACGAAGATGACCGATGCGTTCTTCCAGATCCATACGGGTGGCGATGAGGCCTTCGCGACCGGCGTGCTGAAGGTCCTGATCGACGAGGGCGGACTCGACGAGGCGTTCATCGTCGAGCACGGGGCCGGCTTCGAGGCCCTGCGCGAGGAGTGCGCACGCCACCCCCTTGCCGACCTCGCGGCGATGAGCGGCGTCACCGAGGACGAGCTGCGGACCTTCGCTGACATCTATCGCGGATCCGCTTCCGCGGTGTTCATCTGGTCGATGGGTATCACCCAGCATGCGTGCGGATCGGACAACGTTCGGGCGATCATCAACGTCGCCCTCGCCCGAGGGAACATCGGCCGCCAAGGGGCCGGGCTCATGCCGATTCGAGGGCACTCGGGTGTCCAGGGTGGCGCCGAGATGGGCGCGTACGCGAGCGCGTTCCCAGGGAATGTCCCGATTACGAGCGAGTCCGCGGCCGAGCTTTCTACGCACTACGGCTTCCCGGTGCCGGACTGGAAGGGCCTGACCGCCGAGGAGATGGTCGAGGCGGGTGGGCGCGGCGAGCTGGACGTGCTCTACGCGAGCGGGGGGAACTTCCTCGATGTCCTCGCCGCACCGACGAGCGTCGCCGAGCGCCTCGGGCGGATTCCGCTGCGCGTCCACCAGGACATCGTCATCTCGAGCCAAATGCTCGTCGATCCCCCTCCCGGCGGGGCGGTCGTGCTGCTGCCGGCGGCGACCCGTTACGAGCAGCCGGGAGGCGGAACCCAGACCACCACCGAGCGGCGGATCGCCTTCAGTCCCGAGATCCCCGGACCGCGCCCAGGTGAAGCCCGCGCCGAATGGCAGATCTACCTCGACCTCGCCGTTCGCGTCGCCCCCGAGCGTGCCGAGCAGGTGACGTTCCCCGATGCGCAGGGGATACGTGAGGAGATCGCCCAAGTCGTACCGTTCTACGACGGCATCCAGCACCTGCGTACGACCGGCGACCAGGTGCAGTGGGGCGGCCGGCGTCTCTGTGAGGGCTGGGTGTTCCCGACACTGGACGGGAAAGCTCACTTCACGACGATTCCCCCCCGCGACCCACGCCCGCCAGCGGGCCGGTTCCTGCTTTCGTCGCGGCGCGGGAAGCAGTTCAACTCGATGGTCTTTCGCGACAACGATCCGCTGACCGGTGCCCGACGCGACGCGCTCTTCATGGGCGCCGCGGATGCTGAGGCACTCGGCGTTGCGGACGGAGGTCCCGTCGAGGTGCGCTCCGACTTCGGCGCGGTCGACGCGAGGGTGCACATCGCCTCGCTCCGGGCCGGGAACCTGCAAATGTTCTTCCCTGAGGCCAACCCGCTGATCGAGCCGGGCGTGCGCGACCCCGACTCCGGCGTACCGGACTACAACGCGGTGGTCGAGGTCATCCCCACGGCTCGATGAGATCCCAGCGCGATGCGACGCGTCATGTCACCGCCAGACGCTCGCGAAAGCGCGGTTGATCCCATTCGACCCGGTCGAGAACGTCGGCGAGGGCAAGCGCAGCGTCGAGGATGTCAACGTGGCGAAGATAGAGCGGCGTGATGCCCAAACGCAGAATGTTCGGAGGACGGAAGTCACAGATCACACCCCGCGCGATCAGTGCCTGGCACACCTCGTGGGCGTTCGGATGGGTCAGTGAGACCTGGCTTCCTCGGAGCGCCGGCTCGCGGGGACTCATCACATCAAGCGGGTACGCGGCGCACCGGGCGTCGACCAGCTCGATGAGGAGTTCGCTCAGGGCGACGGACTTGGCTCGAATCGCCGTGAGGTCGGCGGCAAGTGCGAGGTCGACCCCGCACTCGAGGGCCGCGAGCCCGAGCACCGGAGGTGTTCCGCAGGCAAAGCGAGCGATCCCTGGCGCCGGCTCGTAGCGCTGCGAGAAGGCAAACGGGGCGCGGTGGCCGAACCATCCGGAGAGCGGTTGGCGAACCGCGTCGAGGTGGCGCCCTGCGGCGAACACGAAGCCGGGGGCGCCCGGCCCACCGTTGAGGAACTTGTACCCACAACCCACCGCGAAGTCCACGCCAGCGGCCCCAAGCTCGATCGGGAGCGCGCCCACCGAGTGCGAGAGATCCCAACAGGCAAAGGCGCCGCGGGCCTGAATCTCAGTCGTCAGCCGCGCAAGGTCATGCAGCTGCCCGGTCCGGTAGTTGACGTGGCAGATAACAACCACGCCGGTGCGTCCGTCGACGGACTCGGCGAGCGCCTCGCGTCGGGCGAGCGTCAAGCGGCCACCCTGGCCGCGCTGAGCGAGGACCCCTTCGGCGATGTAGGCGTCGGTCGGAAAGTCACCTGACTCGATCAGGATGTCCGGTCGATCGGGCCGCAGTGCCAGGGCGGCCGACAGCGCCTTGAAGAGGTTCGCCGAGGTCGAATCCGCCGCGAGAACCTCGCCCGGCCCGGCTCCGACGAGGCGGGCGATCTTGTTGCCGACGGTCATGGGCAGCTCGACCCAGCCGTGGTTCCAGCTTCCGATGAGGCCCTCGCCCCACTCGCGCTCGACGAGCCGCGCGAGCCTGATCGGCGTCTCCATGGGAAGGGGTCCGAGGGAGTTACCGTCGAGGTAGATCACACCCTCGGGAAGCGCGAACTGGTCGCGAGAACGCGCGAGGGGATCGTCCCGGTCGAGCTCGGCGCACCGCTCGCGAAGGTCACGGAGGTCGATCGGCACCGGCGCGACGCTATCAGGCGTCGAGTGCGCCGCAGACCGGGTCGCACGAGACGATCAACGGTAGGCCCCGGCTATCATCCCCTCGCCGTTGCCACCGGAGGCAGGAGAAACCATGAAGGTGCCGCTCACCATCGCCGATTTCCTGGAACGGGCGTCGATCTTTGGAGATCTGACCGCCGTCGTCGACGAGCCCGACACGCCTGGTTCGCTCGGACACGTCAGCTTCGCGAGTTTGGTTCGCCGAAGTCGCGGGATGGCCGTGGCACTCTCGGAGATGGGCCTCGCCGCGGGTGATCGAGTTGCGATCGTGAGCCCGAACGCCGCGCGGTTTCTGGTCGCGTTCTTCGGCACGAGTGCCTTTGGTCGCGTCCTCGTTCCGATCAACTTCCGCCTCGGCCCAGACGAGGTGAGCTACATCGTCGAGCACTCCGGCGCCTCGGTGCTCCTCATCGATCCGGAGCTCGAGGAGTCCCTCGCTGGCGTTTCCGTCGCCAAACGATTCGTCCTCGACGGCGAGCGCGACGCCCACCTCTTCGCCGAGTCCGACGCGATGCCCGAGCCGTTCACGGGCGACGAGGACTCGACCGCGACCATCAACTACACCTCCGGCACGACGGCCCGACCGAAGGGAGTCGAGCTGACCCACCGAAATCTGTGGCTGAACACGGTTACCTTTGGTCTGCACGTCGGCATCTCGGATCGTGATGTGCTGCTGCACACGCTGCCGATGTTCCATTGCAACGGGTGGGGCATGGCGTACGTGGCCACGGGGATGGGTGTGCGCCAAATCGTGCTCCGAAAGATCGATGGTGAGGAAATTCTCCGGCGCGTCGAGACCGAAGGTGTCACGCTCATGTGCGGCGCGCCGACGGTCGTGACCGCGGTGGTGAACGCCGCCGAGGCGCGTAAGGCCGCGGGGCGGGAGATCCCTGGCGGGGTTCGTGTGGTCGTTGCTGGAGCGCCGCCACCGAGCGAGCTGATCCAACGCTTCGAGGCGCTCCTTGGTTGGGAGTTCATCCAGATCTACGGTCTCACCGAGACCGCGCCTCTTGGCACGGTCAACCGGGCCCCCGCCTCCTGGGACAACCTCGAACCGGTCGAGCGCGCTGAGCGTCTCAGTCGCGCGGGTGTGCCGGCGCTCGGCGTGCGCGTCCGCCTCGCAGACGACGGTGAGATTTGCATGCGCTCGAACCACGTCTTCACCGGATATTGGAACCAGCCGGTTGAAACGGATGCAGCGATTCGCGACGGGTGGTTTCACACCGGCGACGGCGGAGCGTTCGACGGGGAGCACCTCGCGATTCGCGACCGCAAGAAGGACGTCATCATCTCAGGGGGTGAGAACGTCTCCTCAATCGAGGTTGAGGACTGCCTCTACCGCCATCCCGATGTCACGGACGTGGCCGTCATCGGTGTGCCCCACGAGAAGTGGGGCGAAACGGTGAAGGCCCTCGTGGTCCTGCGCGCCGGTGCGACGTGCAGCGAGCAAGACGTCATGGACTTCACCCGGGAGCGTATGGCGCATTTCAAGTGCCCGACCTCGCTGGAGTTCCGTGACGCTCTCCCGCGTACCGCAACGGGCAAGCTCCAGAAGTTCCGCCTCCGCGAGCCCTACTGGACCGGCCGCGACCGCCTGGTGAACTGAGGCCGCGTTACCGCAGGCGGACTGTGAGTCGCCGGCAGGCCGAGCGGTTGCCGGCCCGTTCGATGGCGACCATGGTGAACCCTGAAGAGCCCCGTTGCGAGCGGTCCAGTTGCCGAAGGCGCAAGGGGTCGTTTTGTTCAGCGGACCCGACGCGCTCTCGTTCGGAGATCGCCTGGTCGCGCTGCCAATCGAGGCCCTCTGGCGGACACCCTCCGCGCCGGAGCTCATCACGCCCCGGCGGAACCCCGGATAGGACAGGGACCACCACGCGCCGAGCGGCTCAGGAACTCGTCGAAGTTGGTGGTCGTCGCACCGACCACCCACCCCTGACTACGCGATCGTCGCCGTGACGACCCGCGTTGTCGTCCCCACCGTGATCCGGAGCTTCACCGTTCCACGCGCAACAGTTGGGACGCGTACCCGGAAGATCCCCCCTGCGGTCGTTCTGACGATCGCAATGGTCACGTACTTGCGGCCTTTCAGCCGTGCGACCCGAATCTTGATTCCCGCCGTCGCCGGGGAAAGGCGACCGCGCAGGAGCGCCCGCTTGCCGAGCGCTGCCCGTGCCGCCCGAGGAAGTCCGAGCGTGTAGATCACCGGAGCGGGCGCCGCGGTCGGCGCTGGCGCTGGCACAGGTGCGGGAGCCGCCGGTCGGACGTAGGCGAGCGCCGCCGTCACCGCGGCATTGGCATCCACGAGCCCTGCCCCGTAGGACTGGTCGCGCCCGGCAACGCCGAGATCCTGAGCCGTGCTGACCAGAATGTTCTCGACCTCGACGCGATTCAGATCGGGCCGGGCTGAGCGGATCAACGCGACAACACCCGAGACGACCGGCGCGGCCGCGGATGTCCCGTTGAACTCCGTGTACTGGAGCTGTGTGCGGTGGATCACAGGCTGGCCGTTGCCGTTGTAGTACCACTGGGAGGTGTCATCGACGGGCTCGAAGCGGTTCGTGGTGGTCCAGACACGCTCGGCGGGGGCGGCGATGTCGACAAACGGGCCGCGAGACGAATACGACGTCAGATTCCTGGTGTGGTCGAGGGCGGCGACCGCGACAACGCCGTCAAGCGCCGCGGGGTAGAACGTCGCGAATGGCTGCGTCTCTTGCCCGTTGCCGGCCGACGCGACGACGACGACATCCTTCGAGTTCGCGTAGTTCACGGCTTCCTGCAGCTCGGGAAACACGCGGGAGCAGCCCATCGAGATGCTGATGACTCTCACGCTTCGGTCGGTGGCAGCCCGAATGCCCTCGGCCATGTCGCGGTTCAACTTCCCGCAGTTGGTCGCCCCGCTCCCGAGATCGACGTAGCTCGAGACCTTGATGAGGACAAGCGACGCGTCGAAGCCAACGCCGGAGACGCCAAGGCGGTTGTCAGTGTCGGCGGCGATTAAACCGGCCGCGGACGTCCCGTGCGCCGTGTCGCCGACCGAGATCGAAACGTCCCGGCTGTGGTACTTCGCGGTGCTCGACTCGGTGTTGTAGGAGTCGACGATCTTTGCCTGGAGGTCGGGATGGGCCGTGTCGAACTCCGTATCGATCACGCCGACTCGCACCGCTGAGCTGCCCTTCGTGAGGCCCCAGGCGGCCGGCGCGTTGATCATCTCAAGATGCCACGTCGGCGACAGATTCCAGAGCTGGGTCGCGGGGTCGACCGGTGCCGGCCAGACGATCTTCGCGGTCTTGTCGAAGATGCCCTGGATGAAGGGGCGCGGATAGGGGTCGTTCGGCGTGTACGCGACGGCCCCGGCAATCGAGGGCGCTGCCGCCACAAGGGCACTCACGACAGTGATCAAGCTGCGACGGACGAGTGTCTGCCTCATGGTGCGTGTCCCCTCGGATCGAAATTCGCTGAAATCTGTTTTTTGGCTCTATCCTCGCCCGCCTGGCAATCGAAACATTTGCGAAGGCGCGGTGCAAGGGGCCCGCGGGGCTTTTCGGCACGGGCCACGCAAACCCAACCTCGACGCAGGCTGCCATATTGCTTGTGCACGCAACTATTGGGGGCTTGAGTGAAGCTCGAGGGAATCCACCACATCAGCGCGATCACGGGTGACGCTCCCGGGAACGTCAACTTCTACGCACGCCTGCTCGGACTTCGGCTCGTCGCGAAGACGGTCAACCAGGACGACCCTGGCGTCTACCACCTCTTCTACGCCGACGAGCAAGGCTCGCCCGGCGCCGAGCTGACGTTCTTCGAGTACCCGGGTGCACGGCGTGGCCGCGCGGGCTCGGGCATGGTCCACCGCATCATCTCGGGTGTCGGCTCCCGTGACGCCATCGACTTCTGGGAGCACCGCCTCGGTGCGGAGGGTGTGGGCACGCAGCGCGCCGACGACGGTGGCCTGCGCTTTGCCGATCCCGAGGGCCTTGGCCACGAGCTGGTCATAAGCGACGTGAATGAGCCGCTCGCGGCGTACCACCCGGAGGTCCCGGCCGACCATGCGCTGCGCGGCTTCGTCGGCGTGCGCGCCTACAGCGAGCGGCCCGACCAGAGCGCGATGTTGCTCGAACGGGTGATGGGCGCGACGGCGGTCAACGAATCAACCTGGGAGGTTCGGGGCGACCGGCGTGGCGGCACGATCGCGTTCGACGCACCCCCGGAGGATCGGCCCATCCAGGGCGCGGGGACGGTCCACCACATCGCGTGGGGCACGACGGTGGCCGAGCACCCGGACTGGTTTGAGCGCCTCCAACAGGTCGGCTGGCCGACCTCGCCGGTCATCGATCGACACTACTTCCACTCGATCTACTTCCGTGAGCCGAGCGGGATCCTCTACGAGATTGCCGACGACGAACCGGGCTTCACCCGCGACCTGCCGGTCGAGGATCTCGGGACCCGAATCATCCTGCCGCCGTGGCTCGAGGACACTCGGGACGCGGTCGAGGCGCGGCTAACGCCTCTCCCCGACCCGCGCGCCGAGTGGCCTGTGAGGAGCGCGTCGTGAGCGCCGAGCCCACCCCGGCCTCGCTTGGCTGGCAGCACGTCCACGCGGCCGGCGAGCCGGGCGCTCCGGCGCTGCTCCTCCTGCATGGAACCGGTGGGGACGAGAACGACCTCATCGGCCTCGGGCGTGCGCTCCGTCAGGGCGCGACCCTCATCTCACCGCGCGGCCGCGTGCTCGAGCACGGCATGCGGCGCTTTTTCACCCGCACCCCGGGAGTCGGATTCCACTTCCCAGACCTCGCCGAACGAACCGACGAGCTGGCCGAGTTTGTGCGAGCGGCGCAGCGCGAGTACAGCGTGGAGCCGGGTGCTCTTTGGGCGGTCGGCTTCTCGAACGGCGCGAACGTCGCGGCCAACTTGATGCTTCGCCATCCGGGTCTCCTGCGCGGAGGGGTGCTGCTTCGCGCGTTGCTTCCAGCGCCCGCGCCCGAGGGCCTCGACCTCACCGGCACGCGCGTGCTGGTGGCCGCCGGAACCTCAGATCAGATGATTCCCCGTGCCATGAGCCAGCTCCTCATCGACGCGCTTCGCCACCACGGCGCGGATGTGACCGAGCAGTGGACCCCAAGCTCGCACGGCCTCGTCCAGGAGGACGTGCTCGTCGCCCGCGACTGGCTGGCAAGCGTTTCGTGACGACCTCGTCGCCAGCGACGCGCCTGGGCTCGTGGAGGGGTTTTCTCAGGGTCCATGCGTCGCTGATTCGTGACCTCGGCGCCGAGCTGGAGGCGAGCGAGGGCATGACCATCAGCGCGTTCGATGTCCTCGTACAGCTCGCCGAGGCGCCGAAGCAGCGGCTGCGCATGGCCGAGCTCGCGGACGCGGTGCTCCTGACGCCGAGCGGCCTCACGCGCCTCGTCGACCGGTTGGTGGGAGAGGGCCTTGTCGAGCGAATCAAGTGCGAGGACGACGGCCGGTCGACCTACGCGGCGATGACGAGGGAGGGCCGGCGTCGCTTCCGAGCCGCGTCGCGCAGGCACGTCGCCGGGGTGCGGACGCGCTTTGTCGACCAGCTCACTCCCGCCGAGCACGACGCGCTCGACGCGCTTTGGGCACGTCTTCTTCCGCAGTGGAAGGCGCGGTGACCGCTACTGGAAGATGTTGACCGCGCGGGCGGCGACGAGAAGCACCGTCAGGGCCGACATCGCCGATTCACAGAGCATCAGGAACTTTGCCCGTCGGGTGAGCGGCATGGCGTCGGTTGGGCTAAACGCAATCGAGTTGGTAAACGACACGTAGATGTAGTCGAGCAGGCGCGGATGCCAACCAGGCTCGGCAAGGCCCGGGTTCTCCATCTGCGGGAACTGGAAGTCCGGCGGCGGCGGGTCTGGCCGCATGCGTCGGACGGGGCCACCGCGATCGAACGCCCAGTACGCGAGCCCGAAGACGATGACGTTGGTGGCCCAGACTGAGAGCGCCTTGAAGAGCAGCTCGGAGCCGCTCTTTTCGTCACCGCCGATGAGGGACTTGAGGAGCGCGACGAGGAGCATGCCGTTGGCGGCGACCACGAGGCCCAGCAGGCTGAGGGCAAGCGTGCGACGGTGCCCGGACTGCTCGAGGCGGTGGAGTGGCCTGCTGAGCGCGAGGGGTGCGAGGAGCGCGACCTCAGGGGCGACGGGGACGAGCCACACCCACCACCCGAGCCCGCCGAGCGGCCAGTCATTGGCCTTGCTGACAGCAGCAAGGGTCACCTGAAGCGCGATGAGGAGCGCGATCGCCGGAGCAGCCTCCCAGCGTGACTCACGTTCCTCTTCACGAAGCGGATCGGACCTCACCTCGCCATTGTCGCGCCTCCCGTCGGACGGCGTGGGACCGACGGGCAATCCGACCCGCGAGATGGCCGCAGCGGCTGGGCCCGTTGCGGCCGATCATGCGCTTGCCGGTCGACCCAGCCCTCGTTGACCCGCCTACATTGTGGAGAAGCGCGGGTAGGCGCCAACGGAGGCGGTGCGGTCCAGTTGAGCGACGAGCAAGTGTGGGCGGGCGTGTTTCGGCGCCGACCGGAACGGACGGTGCCACGATTCCTCCCATGAATGCTTGTGAGGCGCGAACCGCTGACGGGCCGAAGCCAAGGCCTCAATTCAGGGTGGCTTGTGCCTACCACGTGTAGACGTCCATCACGAGCGCAGCCAGCCCCGTGACCGCAGCGATCTTGAGCGTCCGCCGGCCGGGTTCGTCCCGGTGCGTGGTCGCGAGCAGGATGGCCGTGGCGAACGCGAACGAAAAGACGCCGGTGCCGACGTCCTGCCACGAGATCGGAAATGGGCGGAACGGGATATCGCCGTCGATGGACTTGGCGTGACGGATATTGAGCATCGTGTTCCACAACCACGTACCGCCGCAGACACCGAGGGCCGCCGCGACGAGCGCCTTGGGGTCCCGTTCCCGTAGGAGCCACAGCGCGCCGACACCAACAGCCGGGCCGATGAGCGAGCCGAATACGACGTGCGACCACGGAACAACGATCGAGCTCATGATTTTCCCTCATGCGCGAGGCGGTCCGACCGCCCTGTGGATACGAAAGTCCGCGCGTCGCTCATTGGACCCTACCCGCCTGACGTTTTCAACCATTTGGTTGACAATGCGGAAGAAGCCGGTCTACCATGTATTCAACCTATCGGTTGTGGAAGGCGGGACGGTCGTGGCCTCAGATCAACTCTCTCGTATGTTTGCAGCCCTCGCCGACCCGACGCGCCGCGACATGGTCGCTCGGCTGGCGCTCGCCGACTCGACGGTCAACGAACTCTCGGGTCCGTACGACATGTCCGTGCAGGCCGTATCGAAACACCTCAAGGTGCTCGAAGACGCCGGGCTTGTGAGCCGAAGCCGTGACGCCCAACGCCGGCCGGTGCACCTCGAAGCGGAGGTCTTCGATCTGATGACGAAGTGGATCGAGCGCTTCCGCAGGCAGGCCGAGGAACGCTTCAAGCGCCTCGACGCCGTCCTGCAGTCGATGCCCAAACCCACGCGCAACAAGGAGGACCACGGTGGCTGACCCAACCGCGATCGAGATCGACGCGGACGTTCCGCTCGTCCGCATCGTGCGGGAGTTCGACGCACCCATCGAGGCGGTCTTCCAGGCCCACACCGATCCCGAGATCTTCGTCCGATGGAACGGGCCACACGGCAGCCAGACGCGGATCGATCACCACGACTGCCGAACCGGCGGGTCCTACCGCTACGTCATGGCCGGTGACGGATGGGAGGCGGGATTTCGCGGTTCGTTTCACGAGGTGCGCCTGTCGACCCTGATCGTCCAGACCTTCACCTATGAAGGGATGCCCGACGGTGTCGCGCTCGAAAAGCTCCACTTCGAAGACCTCGCGGAGGATCGATGCCGCCTTGTCACAACGTCGCTCGTCGACTCGTTCGCGGACCGCGACGCGTTCGTCGCGAGTGGGATGGAGCAGGGCGTTCGCGAGGGCTATTCGCGCCTCGACGAGGTTCTGGCGGGGGCTTGACGGTGGCCTCAGGCACGGTGGACGAGTACATCGCCGCGTGCGCGGAGGAGGTGCGCCCAATCCTCGGTGAGATTCGCCGGATCCTGCGCGACGCCGTTCCCGGGACCACGGAGTCGATCCGCTACGGCATGCCGACGGCGAAGCTGGGGGATGGCTAACACCTGTACTTCGCGGCTTGGAAACGCCACGTCGGTCTCTACCCAATTCCCCGGCTCGACGAGGCACTCGAACAGGATCTCGCCGAGTACCGGACCGGCAAGGACACCGTGCGGTTCCTGCTCACCAAGCCGATTCCCTACGAACTGATCGATCAGCTTGTCGCGGCGGTCGCATCAAGGCGTCGTCAGATGGAACGGTAGTCGGGAGACGCAGCGCTTCCTCGACGACAACCTCACGCGCATCGGCTTTTTTGCGCGAGGCGATCAAACACACCACCGACTCCCAGGAGGTCATCGAACATGACTGATCGATGTCCCAATATCGTCAACCTTCATCCCAGGAAGCTCGGCTTTTGCGATCACGGCCTCGGCGGTGTCGAGGATGTCCATCGGTGGGACCCAATGGCCCCCGATCGCGGCTCCCATCTTGCGACCGAAGATCCGGTTGACCTCTTCTCGCAATGACGCGATGTCGGTCATGGGATCCCAGTGTGTGAGTGATGCCATCGTCCCTCCTATCGTGTGTGCTGCGTTGACGTTCCATCGAACGAGGATGCCGTCAGGTCCGCTGCGACACGCGCGATGTCCAGCGTGGAAAGGATCCCCACCGGCCTGTCGGTCATGCGATCGACGACCACCAGATGCGGGTTTGAGTACTCGGTCATGAGTTGCGCAGCGCGCCACACCGGCTCGTCCTCAGTGACCGTGACGACTGGGGTTGCGGAGATCTGGCCGGCGACTCGATCATCGATACCCTCGATCGCAGCAGCGACCAGGTCGAGATCGGAGACGAGGGCCCACGGCGCGCCCGGCCGGTCGGCCCCGGCCTCCATCACGACAACACAGTGGATACGGTGCTTCGTCATCTGGGCGGCGATCTCAACGAGCGGGGTATCGGGCTCGCAGGTGACGATCACGCTGCGCATCGCTGCCCCCACGGTGCAGCGAAAGAATCGTTCCGACGATGGCATGATGGTGTCCTCAGGGCGGGCATTGGTGTCCGATCCCATTGTCCGAGCCGCGAAGTGTCGAGGAATCGGGGCTGGTACCCCTTTTTACTCGGGGCATCCCCGGACGAAACGGCCGTCCAGCACCGGCAGCGTGTCGGTATGGGTGACCCTCTGAAGCAGGACCTCAAGCTCGGACGGCTTGCGGGCGTGCGCATTGGCCTCAATTGGTCGGTTCTGGTTGCCGTGGTGCTCTTCGCCTGGACGCTCGGCGTTGGGGTGTTTCCCGACGCGGCGCCTGGCCGGGCGGGCGGGGTCTATGCGGCGATGGCGGCCGCGGGGGTGTTCCTCCTGTTCGCCTCGATCGCTGCGCATGAACTTGGGCATGCACTTCAGGCGCGCAGGGATGGGGTCCAGATCGAGGAAATCACGCTCTGGGCCTTCGGCGGGGTCGCGCGCTTTCGCCAAAAGCTTCCATCGGCAGGCGTCGAGTTGCGTATGGCTTTGGCGGGCCCCGCGGTCTCGGTCGCGCTCGGCGGAGTCTTCGCCACCTTGGCGGTCGCGCTCAGACGCTGGGATCCGGCCCACCAGGTTGCCGCATGGCTCGGCTACGTCAACCTCGCGATCGGCGCATTCAACATGGTGCCAGCGTTCCCACTCGACGGGGGCCGGGTACTCCGTGCCCTCTTGTGGCGCTCAAAGGGGGACCTCAAGTCAGCGACGCAGGCGGCGGCGCGCGTTGGCATGGCGACGGGCTACGGCTTTGCGATTCTCGGTGGGATGGTCGTGATCGCCGGCGGCGACTTGGGTGGACTCTGGCTGGCCGCGATCGGTCTCTTCGTCGTCAATGCGGCCCGGGCTGAGGCGCAGCAGGTATTCTTCGACGCTCGGTTTCGTGACCTTACCGTGGCCGAGATCATGACCCGTAACCCCGTTCGCGTGGCCGACGACGATCTCGTTGCCGAGGCGCTCGCGTCGATCGCAAGGTCCCGACACGGGGTCTATCCCGTGGTCGACGCAGGCGAACGACCCGTGGGAGCCCTCGCGATGCGGGACGTTGCCCGCCTCAGTTCCGCGGCGCGGTCGATCGCTCGGGTGACCGAGCAGATGCGACCGATTGGCGCCGAGACAATCGTTGATGTCGGCGCACCCGCGCTCGACGCCGTCGCGGCCATCGCCACGTCGCCGATCTCCCGGGTGTTCGCGGTCGAGCGCGATCGCCTCGTCGGGGTTGTGTCGGCAAGTGACCTCATCTGGATGATGCACGTCGGTGCCTTGTCAGGTCGGCAGCCGGCGAATCGAACGACAAGTGACGTTCCGACGGTCGGCGCCCCCAGGTAGCGGTGCGGTGCCGGTCTCGCGGACGCTTGTCACGCTCACGTCGAGTGACGGACTTGACCACGACGCGTTGCTCCATCGCGACGAACGTGCTGAACGCCATCGCGAGCGCATGTCGGGACACCGGACAGCGATCGTCCACGTTCACGGGATCATGGGGAACTTCCTCGTAGGGACGCTCCGCTTCTTTGCACCGAGGCTTGCCCGGGCCGGCTACGCGGTACTTGTCACCGACACCCGGATGGGCAATGTGGGCCAGCTCTTTGGCGAGGCGATCTGGGAGGCGTCGCTACGGGACCTGCAGAGCGCGTTCGGATGGCTGCGCGGCCGGGGCTACGAGCGCCTGATCCTTTCCGGCTACTCGAGCGGTGCAACGCTCGCCACTCTGATGGCAGCACACCAGCCACCGGAGAGGCTGTCTGGGTTGGTGTCGCTCGGGGGCCCATGGGGTTTGCCACAGGCCATGCAAGCGCGCGCTGTTCGTTTCGGCGCGACGCCGTCTTACGACGTCCTCGTCGACCGAGTGCGCGCACTCGCGGTTCTGCCACTCGAGGCACAGCGAGACGCTGATCGCGTATTCGTCGTCGAGCGCTCGCGTGGCCCGACCTTCCAGCCGAAGGACGCCGAGGTCTACACCGATCGCACCTGGTCGCAGTCGCGCGGTCCCGAAGCCAGGAGCGCGATGGCCTTTCGCCAGATCGGCGACGTCAGGGTGCCGATCCTCCTGATTCAAGGTATGAGCGACCGCGTCGTGCATCCCGACGAGGCCCGACGCCTTGCCGGCGTCGCCCGGCGGGGTGGCAATCCCGACGTCCGTCACGTCCAAATCGACGGCATCGACCATGACTTCGTCGGAGGTGAGATCTCGGTCATCGAAACGATCACTGGGTGGCTTGCCGGTCTCACGTGAGGGGGCGCTCCACAGCCGGTCGACGCCGCGATCGCTTCACGATCGATCGCCCGCTGTTCGATGTCGAACTCGTCGTCCTTCCGACGTCCGATGGCCACCGGTGGGACGGTCTGCTCTATCGCCCTCGCCGCGGCGATCCGGCACGGCGCAGACTCGCGGTGCTCGTCGTCCATGGCTCGCTCGGCAACTACTTGAGTGGAGTACCGCGGCGGCTCTCGTTCGCCGTTGCCCGCGCCGGGTTCACTGTGCTCGCCATGAACACTCGGATGGCGAACTACGGCCTGGTCTTCGGGGAAGGCCTCTTCCACCGAACGCCGCTCGATATCGACGCCGGTATGACATTGCTTCGCCGTCTTGGCCACCGTCGGGTTGTGCTGTGCGGTTACAGCATGGGTGCCACGATGGTGATCAACTATCAGGCGACCCGGCAGGCGCCCGAGGTCGCCGGGATCCTAACCCTCGCCCATCCCATGTCGCTCCCAGACTCATTGCTGCGGCGGTGGCGTCGCTACGGCGCCCATCCCGGGTACGAGGAGGTGCAGGAACGGGTTGAGTCAGCCCTCGCTCCTGACTACGAGTCCCCGAAGAACGACCGGATCTTCGTCGTCCAGCGCGGGGCGGGGCCAAGCGAACGACCCGAACATGCTGAGGTATGGAGTTACCGCTCGTGGTGGTTCTCGCGGGGACCCAGCGCTGACCACGCCGTCTCGGCGCTCGGCATGCCGCGGATCCGGGTTCCGGTTGGCATCATCCAGGCCGGGTCCGATCAGCTTGTTGCGCCCACCGACGGGTCGGATCTCGCCCGCATCGCTCGATCGGCGGGATGTCCATCCGTACGGCTCGCCGTTGTCGGCGGCGCGTCGCATACGTTCGATGGGCACTACGGCGAGCTGGCGGGCCTGAGCGAAGCTTGGCTCTCCGGTCGTATCGAGAGCTGAGACGCGGATGGACCCTGGGATCCGCCCGATCCTCGATTGGCCCCCGCCGGCCGCAGTAGAGGTGAATCAGCGGGTCGCGCGTCCGACGTTTTCGCTCTCGTCACCCTTGCGGACGGAATCGAGGAGACCCGCCTGGAGGGCGATCCTGACCATCTCAGCGCGCGTCGACGCCCGGAGCTTGATCATGATGTGGGCCCGGTGGCTCTCGACGGTTCGAGGGCTCACGATCAGTTCGTCGGCGATCTCTTGATTGGTCATGCCGAGCGCAAGCCTGCCGAGCACCTCTCGTTCACGATCGGACAGGTCGTCGAGAGGCCCCGAGTCTCGCTGATGGCGCGCAAGTGCGGCGCCCATTGTCGGCTGGAGGTAGCGCTCACCCGCGAGCGTCGCCCGGATGGCCTGAACGAGTTCTTGGTCGGCGGCGGTCTTCACAAGGTAGCCGTTTGCCCCCGCAGCGAACGCGTCGCAAACGATCTCGGGGCGATCTTCCATGGAGAGCACCAGCACCGGCAGTTCAACGTGACGTCCTCGGAGTCGCTCCAGGCCGGCCAGGCCGCCCATGCCCGGCATCCCAAGGTCCAAGATCACGAGATCCGGGTGAAGTCGCTCCACTGCGCGCAGAGCATCCTCTGCGGTTCCGACCTCTCCAACGCATTCGATGTCGCTCTCCCGGTCGAGCAGCATCTGGAGTCCCTGGCGCATGACGATGTGATCGTCGGCGATGAGGATCCGGTAGACGTCGCGTTCCGTGGTGGGTGTCGATTGGTCGGTCACTGCTGACCTCCGGTTTGGGTATGGAGATTAACAACGAGGGTTGTTCCGTCGCCGTGACGGGATTCGATCTTCATATCGCCGCCAAGGAGACTAACGCGATCGCGCACGCCGGCGAGACCAAGGCCGGGGCCGGTGGCAGTCGGATCAAAGCCGCAACCGTCGTCTTCGACCACGATCCGCACTCGGTCTTCTTGGCCGAGGACGAGCACGCTCGCGGAGTTGGCACCGCTGTGCTTGGCGACGTTCGTCACCGCCTCCTGAACGACCCGAAAGATGGTGGTCTCAAGCTCCTCGCCGAGGTTGGTGGGCAGATCTTCGATCGCGAGTTCGACCCGGAGACCATGTTCGGTCTCGAGTCGCTGTGCCTGTCGTTCGAGTGCGGTGACCAAGCCGTCCCGGATCGCGCCTGGGCGCAGGTCCCGCGCAACATTATGGACCCGTCGCGCCATCTGAGCGATCTCGCTGCGAAGATCGGTGAGCCGGTCACGGCCGACGGGGTCATCGAGGAACTCGTCGAGCGCCTTCGCTCGGATGGTGAGAGCGGCGAGCACTTGGCCGGACTCGTCGTGGAGTTCACGCGAGATCCGAGCACGCTCGGCATCCTGAGCCGCAACGGTCGCTCTGAGTGTGACGAGTTCCACCTGCTGTCGTTCGCGGGCAGCCTCGGCGACGAGTCGTTCGCGCTCGGCGGTGTGTCGAAGTTCACGATCAAGCGTCGCCCGAGCGTTCTCGATCGCAATCGCGGCTTGGGCGGCGAGCCCGGTCGCAGCAGCAACATCGCCATCGGTGAATCCGCCCGACGGTTTGTCGGCGAAGTAGAGATTTCCGAACACCTCGCCGCGAATGACGATCGGCACCCCGAGCATCGACGTCATGGGTGGGTGATTCGGCGGGAAACCAACCGACTCCGGATGATTTGCGATTCGGTCCACGCGAAGCGGGCGTGGATCGCGGATCAACGTGCCGAGCAGTCCCTTACCTTCCGGCCTCCGTGGAATCGCGGCTGCGTCTTCGTCGGAGATCCCCGACCAGACGAAGCTCGACAGACGGTCGCGGTCATCACTGAGAACCCCGAGCGCTGCGTATCGAGAACCGATGACATCGCGTGCGATTCCAACGATGTGATGGAGCGTTGTGTCGAGGTCGAAGGCCTCCGCGACCTGCATCCCCGCTGAAACCAACGCCTGGGCGCGATTGAGGAGTCCGGTGAGTTCAACGCGATCGGCAATCGCGCGACACGCGCAGGCGGCAACGTCCGCCAGCAGGTCGAAATCCCGGGCGCTCGCCGGATCGCCGTCGCCGGTGATTGCGGCCACGAGGGCGGCGCGGCGATTGGGGAGGTGCATTCCGGTCACCAACCAGCGCCGGTCGTCGGTATCGACGAACGCTGCCGCGTTCTCCGGTACCGCGATCGCGATCGCCGTCAGTAAGGGAGCCGGCAGCGCATCAATGGGAGCCCCGTCGACGTTTCGTACCGCCACCCGGCCGCCGTGACTCGGATCGACCTCAGCCAAGAGGGCCGTCGAGGCCCGGACGACTCTCCGCGCACCGCTGACCGCCGCCGCTTCCACCGCGGCGGTGCAGCGCGCGGCGACGATCGCCCGGATCGTTTCGCGTGTCGGGTCAACTCGCTGCGTTCGCGCTTTCTCGCGCTGCGGTGGCGCGGTCACTCACCCAGTGTCTCGCGCCGGAACCGCGTCGGGCATCGTGGATCAACCGCAGCGGCGGTCCGGCGACGCCCGGATGGCGTACCGGTTCCAAGACCAAAGGATCGGCAGATGCGGACTCCGACCGAGTGACTCGGCCAGCGTGCCCGTCCTCAGTGAACTCATCGGGCGTCGCGTCGTCGATGATCGCAACCTCAGGCTTGGCCGCCTGAGCGATCTCGTGGTCTCAGTCATGGATCCAGTGCCCGTCGTCGTCGGCATGGTCTTCGGGCATGGCAACGGCGTGGCACACGCGCCCCGGGAGGCAGTCCTGGATCTCGAAGGTCGCGTGATCGAGCTTGGGGCGGCGAACGCCTCCCCGGGAGCCGTGCCCCTGAGGGATCATGAACTCCTCCTGCGCCGAGACGTGCTGGACGCTCAAGTTTTCGACGTCTCCGGGAGGGCGCTTTCCCGGGTCGCCGATGTTCGTCTGCTCCGTCGTTTGGACCGCCTCTACGTCACCGGAGTCGAGACCGGCCCGTCCGGTGTGGCTCGACGACTTGGATTGAGATGGCTGGCTCGGCACCTGCCAGGTGATGGCGTTCCTTGGAGGGATGTTCATCTCGTTTCCGGTCGCGGCCACGGGGTCATGCTCCGGCCCGGTGCCAGCGGAATCGGGCGCCTTGCGTCCAGCGAAGTCGCCGACCTCATCGGCCGACTGTCGGTGCGGAAGGGAGCCGAGGTCGTGAGAGCACTCCCACCGGACCGAGCAGCCGATGTGCTCCGACGCACACTGCCCAGCCTCGGTGGCGAAATCGTAGCCGCGCTCGAGGCCCCGGACGCAGCGCGGATCCTGGAATCGATGCCAAGCGACGACCTCACGGCCGCGCTGCGACACCTCGATCCGACGTCGCGAGCCCGGATCCTTGAGTCCGTCCCTTCTCATCGCGTCGAGGCCCTCAGACGCCTGCTCTCACGACCCGCCCAGACCGCGGGAGGCCTGATGAACCCCGACGTCATCGTCCTTTCCCCTTCGGATCGACCCGAGTCCCTCATTTCGCGAATCGGTCGAAAACCCCCGCAGCTGGACGCGCTGCTCACGGTATTCGTCGTCGACTCCAAGGGCAGAGTCGTTGGAGCAATCCAACCCCGCCAATTGATCGCCGGGAACCTCACGCCGACACCGATGCCCACGGTAAGCACCGACGCGCCGTTCTCGGAAGTCATCGACCGATTCGCGGTTGACGACATCCTTGCCCTCGCGGTGATCGACGACGACGAGCGTCTCCCCGGCGCCCAGCGGCGACACACGATTCGGCTTGGTCGCCGTCGATGAACCGGGTTCGCCTCGCGGCGCTCTTGGCGGTGGTCGGTCCGGGTCTCCTCGCTGGCCTCTCGGACGACGATCCTGCAGGCGTTACGACGTACTCCATTCTTGGGGCCGATCACGGGTACCGCCTTCTGTGGGTCTTGGTCCTGTCGACCGTCGCGCTCGTGCTGTTCCACGAACTGGGCGCGCGGACCGGTGTGGTGACCGGTCAGGGCCTCGCCGGACTTGTCCGCGATCGCTACGGCGTCCGCGTCGGCACCCTCGCCATGCTGACGCTCCTCGTCGCGAACATCGGTACTGCGTGTGCCGAGTTCGCCGGCGTTGCCGCCGGGTTCGAGTTGGCCGGCGTGACCCGGTACGCGAGCGTTCCCGTCGCCGCTCTCCTCGTGACGATGCTCGTGCTCAAGGGAGGCTTTCGGAGAGTGGAGCACGCCCTCCTTGCGCTCTCTGCCGTATTCGCGACCTACGTCGTTGCCGGAGTGCTCGCCGGACCGGATTGGGGGGCAGCCGCCGAGGGCGTCGTTGTTCCAAGCCTCCACTCGAGCGCGATGCGATTCTGATTGCGACCGCCGTCGTCGGAACCACCCTCGCGCCGTGGGGACTCGCCTTCATCCAGTCCTACGCGGTCGACAAGCGCTTGAAGCCCTCAGATCTTCGCTACACAAGGGTCGACGTGGCCGTCGGCGCGATCCTCACGGGAGTCATCGGGCGATGATCGTCGTTGCGTGTGCCGCGACGTTGCATCGCCAAGGACGCTCGATCAACGACGCACGAGACGCCGCTGCGGCGCTCGAACCGCTCGCTGGTCGACTCGCTGCAACGCTTTTCGAGGTGGGTCTCGTCGGCGCGGCCCTCCTCGCCGCAGCGATCCTTCCCCTTTCGACCGCCTACTCGATGAGCGAGTTCCTGGGGCAGGAAGCGAAGCTGAACGACAAGCCGCGCGATGCCCCGGTCTTCTACGCAACGTTTGTCGTGGTCACCTTGATCGCGGCGTTGGTCGTACTCATTCCGGGCGCGCCCCTCATACCGATCCTCTATCTCACCCAGGTCGTCAACGCGGTATTGCTTCTTCCGCTGCTTGTTCTCATGATTGGCATCGGGCGAGACGCCACATCATGGGTGAACATGCCGTCGGGCGCCCCGGACTCGTGACCCTGGCCACGATCACGGAGTCGTCGCTGCCTGCGTCGGCGCCCTCGCCGTCGCGCTCCTCCCGTAGGGAACGTCAGACGGGAGAGGTCCGCCGACCCGTGTCCCCCGTATTGCGTGCTGGGCGCTTCAAGAGCACCGAGCAGGGCGCGTGATGGGCGAGGTGGTCGGCGAAGCTCCCCAAAAGGACGCGGTCCACAAAACCCCGGTGCGCTGCGGCCGCCATGAGGTCGCATCCCTCCGCTTGTGCCCACTCCTCGCACGCCGTCTGGGGCGGATAGCCGGTGACAACGGCAACGTCGACATCAGACATCTCGGAGGTCTCCTGGCGCAGCCAGGCCTCTGCCGCCGCGGCGAGCACCGTCGGGTCGGTGACGCTCACAAGATCGAGGTCAGATGCCGGGGGAGGGTATGCCGCCGTCAGTGCGGTGAGCTTGCCGGTTCCGGCCGAGCGAAGACGTCGGGCGAGCTGCAAGGCGTCAAGCGACGCCTCAGAGTGATCCACGCAGCAGACGATGTGGCGGTAGGGAGATGATGAGGGTGGAAGACGGTCCGTTCCGCGAACGAGGAGCAACGATGTTGGTGCGTGCCTGACCATATGCGACGAGAAACTCCCGAGCATTCGGCGTTCTCGGCGCCCGTGGTGCGGCGCGGCAACGATGAGGTCCACGTCCGTCCCTTGAGCCCATGCGCAGACGCCGCTTGGCGGGTCGCCCACGAGAAGCTCGCCTGCCGCACCCGCCACCGACGCGACGCGGCCAGCGTGCCATTCCCGTGCGCGCCACCAGATGTCCTTCGGGCTGACCAGCTCCGCGTCATCGTAGATTAACGGAATCGGAGCAACATGCACGATGGTCAGCCGCCCAGGACTGATATCCCGCAGGCGCTTCGCCTCGTCGAGGGCATGCGACGAAGCCTCGGAATCGTCGACGCAACAGGCGATGTGGCGAAAGGGCAGTGGGTGATTGCCTATCGCGGTGGACTCAATCGTGTCGGTCGCTCGCGTGATCCCACGTGTCATCATGGCTCCGTTCTCGATGGTTGTCGACGACTCAACACCGAGAGCGTTCCCGTTCCATCGGGGATCGCCCACGTTCAACACTGCGGGAAATCCGCGTCGGTCCTACACCACCTTGTCGCGCCGCGAGGCACTCGAAGCGCGACATGCCAGAGATCGTCGAAGAGCTTCGCTAGCGCACCGAAAAGCGTGAGTATTGACCGGCCTTGTAGTGGCCCTTGATGTTGCAGATGAGGACGTACTTGCCGGACTTGAGCGTGACCGTGAGTTTCTTTGTGAGACCGGGCTTGAACTCGGAGATCTCCTTGACGAGGCCCGCTTCGGTGGCGGCGCCATCCTGAATGGGGAGCGCGTTCGGCGCCTTCGTCGTCCTGATTACGAGAAACTCGTGTTGGAGCTTTCCCCGGTTGGCAACCGTGAACGTCACGGGCCCCGCGGCGACCGTCTGGCGCGTCGGCGTGAGCGACCATTCCTTCAGCGTCACTGCGACCTTGGCTGTCGCGTGCTCTCGATGCCCGGTCAATCCGGCCGCGACGCCGACGCCGGTCATTGCGAGCGCGCCGACCGCGGCTCCCGCCATCGTTCGTAGAGGGTTCATTTTTCCGGCTCCGTTCCGTCGGGTATGTAGCGATAGATCACACCCGTGAGTGGCGCCGACCATCGGCGAAAGACCTACGACCGGTGCGAATTCTTGGCACCGGTGTGTTCGGGGCAAGCGAGGTCTGCGGTGGGCGAACCGCAACGCGAGTCCGGGCCCGCGCCGAGGGCGGCGAGCTGCCCGGCTGCGAGTGTCGGAGCCGACCGATTCCAATGAGGGGGCAGCGGATGAAGGCGGCGCGCGTTTTCGAGTTCGGCGGCAACCTGCAGATCGACGACGTACCTGAACCCACGCCGGGAGATGGAGAAGTTGTCGTCGCGATCGAGGCGTCTGGTCTCTGTCACACCGACATCCATGCCTGTCACGGAGACTGGCCGATCAAGCCGCGTCTCCCGCTGATACCAGGTCACGAAGGGGTGGGTCACGTCGCGGCGGTCGGAAAGGGCGTCACGCGACTTCACGAAGGAGATCGCGTTGCAGTCCCGTGGCTTGGTTGGGCGTGTGGTTTTTGCGAGTACTGCGTCAACGGATGGGAAACGCTCTGCTTGGCGCAGCGGAATACGGGCTACGGAATCGACGGCTGTTTCGCCGAGAAGGTGCTTGCTTCGGCCGACTACGTCGGCCTCGTCCCTGATGGTGTCAACGCCTTCGACGCCGCCCCCCTCACGTGCGCTGGGGTCACGACCTACAAGGCGGTCAAGGTCGCCGGAGTGCGCCCGAGCGATCTCGTCGCGATCATTGGCGTCGGTGGTCTCGGACACATGGCCGTTCAGTACGCCCACATCGCGGGCGCCACGGTGGTCGCCGTCGACGTTCGGGAGGACAAACTCCAGCTCGCCCGCGATCTCGGTGCCGCCTACGTCGTGAACTCCACGATCCACGACCCGGTCGAGGAGATCCAACGGCTCGGCGGGGCCGATGCGGCGATCATCCTGGCGGCGACGCCTGATGCCGCTCGGCAGGGCTTCGACTCCCTGAAGCGCGGCGGACGTCTTGTGTTCGTCGGCCTACCTCGCCAGAACGAGGTGCCGATACCGATCTTCGAAACGGTGCTCAACGCAAAGACGGTGACCGGGTCGATCGTGGGCACGCGCCTCGACCTCGCCGAGACGTTTGAACTGCATGCGTCCAATCTCACGAGGGTGGTGCGAGAGACGCGCAAGTTGGAACAGGTCAATGAAAGCTTCGAGGACGTCCTCGCCGGAAGCGTTCCCGCCCGGATTGTCTTCGACATGGCCGCATAGCCAGTCACGATCTGGAGGGAAGTCATGAGAGCCAGCCCGCAGCCATGACCTCGACGCTCTGCGAAGCGGAGCACGCCGCTTGATCTGGGACCCGCTCGAATGCGCGACTTCGGGAGGTTGCTCCTCGGCCTTGTTGTCGTCGCGGTTGGGTCGCTCTATCTCCTGGAACGAGCGGACGTCCTCGACGCTGGCGCGACCATTAACCGGTGGTGGCCGAGCGTGATCGTCGCGGCGGGACGCTTCCAATTGGCCGAGCGTTCCCACTCTGCTCTTGGGCCACTCGTGCTCGTCGCAGCGGGCACGGTGCTCCTACTTGTCACGACCAACGTCGCCGAGGGTGACGTGTGGAGCTACGTTTGGCCGATCGCCGTGGTTGTGGCGGGTTGCGTCGCCATTGCACGTTGGGCTGGCGCGGGGACGCCGCGACGCGGCGCCGGCGATGAGGTTGTGGTGGCATTAGGCGTCTTCGGTGGCCTAAGCGTTGCGAGCGCGTAGCGGAACTTCCGGGGTGCGTCGCTCACCGCCGTCTTCGGTGGGGTTGTTCTCGACCTTCGTGACGCGAGGCCCGCGCCCGAGGGCGCGCAAATCACGGCGACCGCCGCGTTCGGGGGAATCGAGATTCTCGTGCCCAGAGGGTGGCGCATCGCCGTCAGATGTACCCCTTCTTCGGCGCTGTCAATGACAAGACGCGGCACGACGCGGACCTTCCCGATGAGGCTCCCCTCGTCCGAATCGACGCCCTCACCGCGTTCGGAGGGTCGAGATCAAGCACGAAAGTGAGCAAACCCTGACCGCCCGACCGGGAAGGGCCGGATGCGGCGCGCGGCGCGCGCTGCCGCGGTCCGGCCAGTGAGTGAGTACCAACCGCGGCGGCGAAGTGCGCGAGGTGAGCCGTTCCAGAGGAGGAGACCAATGAAGCGCCATCTCGTGTCTCTCGCGGCCGCGACCTTCCTCGCCATACCAAGTGCCACGCCGCATGGGGGCATCCGCTACCGCCTGGATGGACAGAGATCACCTGCGTCGTCCTTGACTCGCGTCAGATCGTCTTGAACGTCGCAACGGGTGCCGAGGTCCTTCCCGGTACTGACGGCAAGTACGCGATCGGGCCCTACTCCGCGTCGCTTGTGAGCGGAGCATTGATCGACGTGACCACGGGTCGCCCGCTGCCAATCGTCGGGAACGCCATCGTCGACGAGGCGGGCAGACCCATCGTGATGGTGTCGACTTGGTCACGGATCGCATGTCCGCCAGGCGTCACCCTCGGGGGGACTGGTCCGACGGGTCCGACCGGGCCGCAGGGTCCCGCGGGGGCAAGCGGCCAGCCCGGAGCGACCGGAGCGACCGTGGTCGTCAGCGGACAGCCGCAGGTCAAGGACCTCCTGCCGAAGCGCAAGAAGAAGCGTGGGAAGGTCAAAGCCGTGCGCACCGTGCCGAAGGTCGCCGTCGCGGGTTGACGTCAACAACTGCGGAAGCGGGCACGTGTTCGCCTCGAATTTCTTGGCCGCCGTCTCCGGGAGGAGTGGACGAATCAGGGGTCGCGGCGGTCACACGGCGCGCTGATGGGGACGAACCAGGAGGACCTTGCACGGAGCGTGGTAGGCGAGATAGGTCGCAAAGCCTCCAAGGAGGGCGCGTTCCGCCGTACTGCGGTGGGCTGCGGCCACGATCAGGTCGCACCCTGCCTCGCGGGCCCATTCGCACGCCGCTGTCGCAGGGTGTCCCGAGAGCACGATCGGTGTTTCTCCTACGCTAATCTGCTCGTCGAGCCAGCGTTCTGCGTCGGCCCGGAGTTCGACCGGGTGCCGTAGCCAGGCGGTCAGCGGGTGGGCCGGATAGGCAATGACGTCGCCTGGGGCGTGCAGAACGTGCAGCTCACCAGGTCCGAGTGCCCGCAGCCGGCGCGCCTCGCTGAGCGCGAAACGGGACGCATCTGACTCGTCGATGCAACATGCGATGTTGAGGTACGGCGCAGCGTGCGTTTCGTGCATTCGATTCAGCTCCCCGACAGGCGATCGTCGCGGCGAGCGCGCGCGGCCGAGACAGGAGACGCGTGGTGACTGCCAAGGTCGAGGGCGACCGCAAGGATGAGCGTCCCGGCCCAAACGTTAACCGGATCGACGAGGAGCGGCTCACGACCGCCGACGTTGTTCGCGATGAACCAGACGACAAGCCAGATCAGCGTCACGATGCCCCTCCTGGTCGACGAGAAGTACGGTAAACGGGTGCGAGTGCCCATTCATCGTTGACGAGACTCGATCGGTGTCCGGGAATTCCCCGATGACCCAACAGCCTTGTCCTGCACAACCTTCGCAATGAGGGTTAGCTCACCGACCTATGTCGACCGCGAACACGCGGGCCGCGTCCTTGCCGCCGCTCTCTCAGATATGCGGATCGACGATCCCGTGGTCGTCGGCCTCGCCCGGGGCGGAGTCGAGGTGGCATCCGTGGTGGCCGATCGGCTCGGCTGCCCCCTCGGGGCCCTCCCCGTCCGCAAGGTTCACGACCCAAACGAGCCGGAGTTTGCCTTTGGTGCCGTGGCGTCGGGCGTTGTCTACGTGCGACGTGACGCCCACGTCCGACCAGAACGCCTCGCGGAGTTCGTCGACGCGGCCCAGGCTCGCGCGAAGGAGCTTGGAGAACGCATCGGGAGTTGGTCGACTCCGCTCGCAGGGAACTTCTGCGTCCTCGTTGACGACGGGCTCGCGACGGGTGCCACGATGATCGTCGCGATCCGCTGGGCGAGGCAGGCGGGTGCGGCGCGGGTCGTTGCGGCCGCGCCCATCGCAACGCGGGAACGCATCGAGCGACTCGAGTTGGAAGCCGACATCGTGGTATGTCCCCTCCCGGTGGTAGATCTCCGCGCGGTCGGGCTGTGGTACGACGTATTCGACCAGGTCGACGACGCGCGAGTCGTCGAGTTGCTTGAGCGAGCTCGACGTCGGGTAGCCGGGCCGACCGTCTGAGCCGTCACGTTGCTGATCGACACGCTCCGTATCGACATCGACCAGGCAACCGAGGGAGCGTCTTCATCGTGGTCTGCGCGGTCGCGGTCGCAGCAACGCGCGCCCGGGCAGTCCGCGCGGCTCGGAGTCGACCCGCCGAGGCGCTTCGCTACCAGTAGCCTCAGCCCTTGGGGCGTCGAGATTCCGGCCGGTCCCGCGTGCCGCCTCGACCAGGATTCGTTGCTCGGCGGCGGCTAATTGGCGCCTGCTCCGCTCGACGGCGTCGATGTTCACGGAGATCGCATCGATGCCGGCCCGAACGAGGATCTCGGCGTACTCGGGGTGCACCGATGGAGCCTGGCCGCAGATCGAGGTGCGCAGCCCAAGGGCGCGCGCGCTCGGGATGAGCCGTCGGAGGTACGCGACCAACGGCGGGGTCACGCTCATCGAACACGTCCGCGAGGATCTCCGAATCGCGGTCGGCGCCAAGCAGAAGCTGCGTGAGGTCGTTCGAGCCGATTGAGATCCCGGCGATGCCCAGTGCCGCGTAATCGGCCAAGTTGAAGAGCACGGAAGGCACCTCCGCCATCACCCAGAGTTCGAAGCCGGCGCGTCGCATTAAGCCGGCCTCGGCGAACAGGCCAACGCAGTTCGCCAGTTCGCGCGTCGTCCGCACGAACGGAAGCATGACGTGCAGGCTGTGGTGACCGCCGTCCCAGGCTCGGGCGATCGCGTCGAGTTCTAGTCGAAGTAGCTGCGGCTCTCGTGTGTAGCGAAACGCTCCTCGGTAGCCGATCATCGGATTGGCCTCGAGCGGCTCGAAGCAGTCGCCACCCCGAAGTCCATGGAACTCGTTGGTCCGAAAGTCGATCGTGCGATATGTGACCGGACGCGGCGCGAATCCAGCCGTGAACGTCTCAAGTGTTGTCGCCAGGCGATCGGTCACGTCGGCACCGTGGCCCTCCTCGACGAGCTGGAGAGACTCCACCACTCACGACCGCTTCACCGAGGCCGAGCGACGATTCGATCACGATCTTGTCCGTCGAACCGGTCGCCGGGTCGATCGTGAACATCACCCCGGCACGATCCGATGCGATCTGGGCCTGCACGACCACCGCAATGTCCATGTCCGCCTGACCGAAGCCGCGGGCTCGCCGGTAGTGGATGGTGCGGGCCCCGAAGAGTGACGCCCAGACCGGACGGACGGCGTTCACGACCCCGTCGGGGCCCCGGACATTCAGGTAGGTCTCGTTCATTCCGGCAAACGACGCCTCCAGAGTGTCCTCCGCGGTCGCCGACGAACGAACCGCGACCGGCCGTCTGGCATCGCTGCCGCAGTGCTCCGCGTACTCGCGTCGGATCGCCTCGCCGACTTCTGTTGGGATCGGTTCGTCCTCGACCATCCGCCGCACCGCGGCGGCCGCCAGCGTCAGCGCCGCCTGGTCGTCGATGTCGACGCTTGCAAGATGCTCTGCGATGCGCTCGCGAAGGCCGTTCGCGTCGCAGAACGCCGCATATGCGGGCGCACCCGCGACGAAGCCCCGCGGGACCGGAAACCCCGCTTGCGTCAGCTCGCCGAGGTTCGCGCCCTTTCCGCCCGCCCATGCCACGTCAGCGCGGTCGAGGTCAGTGAAGTCGCGAACCAGGTGGGTCGACGCGTCTGCGACTCGCCCGCCCACGGTTGCGTTCCGATTCTCACGATGGCTCCTCCTTGACGTCCCCTTGTTCCCGCGAGCCGGGTCGCGCGTCTCCCTGGTCTGAGTCTGGCGTATACCGGGAGCCTCGGAACACCGGGAACGCACGCACCATGTGTGGGTTCGCGCCCTGCCTGAGTATCGATGCCGGTCGTTGCCCGGCTCAGGTCCGTGCAAGGGCGGCGGCGACCGCCGGGTTGACGATCACCCCGTTTCGGACATTCAAGCCAGACACAAGTTCCGAGCGCGAGGCGCACGCCCCGTCGATCCCCTCATTCGCGATCGCGACGACGTAAGGCAGGGTCGCGTTGCAGAGCGCATGCGTGCTGGTCACCGGCACCGCACCCGGCATGTTCGTGACGCAGTAGTGGATCACGCCGTCGACGACGTACGTCGGCTCGGAGTGCGTCGTCGGGCGTGTCGTTTCAGCACACCCTCCTTGGTCGACGGCCACGTCGACGAGGACGGTGCCGGGCCGCATCAATCCGAGCATCTCGCGGGTGATGAGGCTGGGGGCGCGGGCGCCTGGGATGAGCACGGCGCCGACCACCAGGTCGGCGGCGGGGAGGAGCGACGACAGGCTCAGCGGCGTCGAATAGATGAGTTCGATGCGTCCCGCCAGAGCCAGTTCGAGCTCGCGAAGGCGATCGAGGTTCGTGTCGAGGATCGCGACGTGCGCTTGCATACCAGCCGCAACCATGGCGGCGTTGATGCCGACGATGCCCCCACCGACCACCAGCACTCGACCGGGCGCGACGCCCGCGACTCCGCCGATGAGTACACCCCGTCCGCCCATGGGGCGCTCCAGGTACCAGGCTCCGGCCTGGGCGGCGAGTCGCCCCGCGATCTCGCTCATCGGGGCCAGCAACGGAAGTCGTCCCCGATCGTCCTGAACCGTCTCGTATGCAACACCGGTCGTCTTCGCGGCGATGAGGGCACCGGCGACCGACGCACTGGCCGCGAGGTGGAGATAGGTGAAGAGGATCTGGTCGGCGCGAAGCTTCGGGAACTCTGTCGGCTGCGGCTCCTTGACCTTAACGATCAATTCGCAGGCCCAGGCGTCGTCATCTGAGCCGACGCGTGCTCCGACGTCTTCGTAGTCGCTGTCGGCGATCCCCGCCCCCGCCCCGGCGCCACGTTCGACGATCACGTCGTGGCCTGCCCGTTTGAGGACATCCGCTCCGGCCGGCGTCAGGGCCACTCGGTACTCATCCCGTTTGACTTCGCGCGGCACTCCGACACGCATCGTTGCCCTCCCGGTCGATCGACGGCGCGTGACCCGGAGACTATTGCGGACCGGCCCTCCCCCGCGCGGCGCGCGGCACAGGGCGTGCCATCACGGGTCGGTAAGCGCGTTGACCATCCCCTTGAGACCGAGGTCCATTGCCTTCCAACCGGCGCCAGCGTGGAAGGGAAGCCCGGAGCGTTGTCGTAGTGACCCAGGACGTCTGGCGATGGGGTCTTCTCTCCCTCACGTCCGGAGAGAACGACGCGACCGTATGGTGGCAGACGGGAGGCTGGAAGCATCGAGTGCTTCACTCGGCGCGGGTCACTGACGCGATCGTCAAGCAACCCGACCTCAACGTTTCCTAGCGCCCTAACAAATGGTGCAGATCCACGGCCAGGTGTGGTGGCCGGTCGCCCTGGGGGTGGACATGCCGCGCCCGTTCGGCGAGGGTGCCGGGAGAAACGTGTTCAACCGCCGCAGAAGTTCATTCGAAGGCGAGGCGATGACCGAGTCCACTTCACAGGCCAATGGTGGCGACGTTTCGAACGCGCCGCGGACCGCCGTGGTGGTCCTCTCGGGAGTCGGCGATGACCGCCCTGGCAGCGGCCGGGACAGTGTCGTTGCGACCCTGACCGAGGAGCCTGGAGCGCACTGGACATCAGTGTTGGACAAGGGCGAGCTTCGATTGGTCGCCCAGGCTGATACCGGGCCGGTGACCGGCCCAGGTGACCCAACCCTTCGCACCGGCGTTGGAGCGCCAAACCTGCGCAGCGCGTTCCCGGTGCCCACTGCCTCGCTCTCCAGCGATGGACGGGCGAATGTGGATATCTACGAGATGCATTGGGCAGACCTCTCTCGCGCAGAGGGACCGGCGAAGCGCCTCTTCTATCTGCTGTTTGCGATCACGCTTCAGGTTTCCATGATTGGCCTTGAAGCTCTTCACGGTTTAAAGGATCCGGAGGGTTCGGCCGAGCCCGGCGTGCGACGGCACTTGAGGTGGGCACTCAACGCGATGTCCTACTGGCTCACTGTTGTGCTGACTCCCATCGTGCTCGCGATGTTCGCCCTTGCCGTCGCGGTCAACCTCGAGATGCTCTTTGGCGGGGGCGTCTACGTCGGCCGAATCATCTTCGGTGTGGTCGGTGCGCTCGGTGTCCTCGGAGGGTGGTGGCTGGGCGTTCGCACCTATCAAGGAGGTTGGACGTTTGACCGCATCGAAAAACCGTGGGGCTATAGCGCCCCAACGGCTCGGAGCCCCCGTCCGATTCGTCTGACGATCGCCGCCCTCGTCGTCGCCGCAATCGGTGCGCTCGTATGGATCCGTCTCGGCTCCCAAGACGCATTTGCACGACAGCTTGCCTATCTCTTGGCCGTGGCAGCGATCGTCGCGAGTTATTCAGTCTTTGAGGCTCAGCGGCTGGCAAGGAAGCACCGTCGGGCTGCGACGACCGGTGAGTCCGTGACGACGGAGGACGTCCGGCGCGCGCGTCGTTGGGTACGTCGGGCCATCTGCTGGGGTGTGGCGGCGGTCCCCTTGGGCGCGATGATCCTTGCCGCCTACCCAGGCTCGAACGCACCGGGGCTGACCGTCCGGACCGCCAACGCAGAAACGGCGATCGCGATGGGGATCTTCCGCTTCGCCTGGATCGTGATGCTGCTGCTTTGCTCGATCTGCGCGCTGTTCGCGTGGCGCGCTCGACGCAAGCTCTCAGACCACGATAAGTCGCAGCGGTTCAGTGCGACGGTGATCCTCAGCATCATGCTCGGCCCCGTGCTGTACGCCCTGGCGGTGTCGACCGCATTCATGGTGTTCGCGGCGCTCTCGAAGTTGTACCCGGACTCGGCAACCAAACGCTGGGGGAAGACCGCCGATCTCCTCCAGCTACCGGGTGCAACCTTCTTCAACCCGGTTCGTAGCCCACCGCAGGGAAGTGGCATACCGACGGGCTCGACATGGGGCTATGAAATCGTCCGGGGGGTGGTCCAGCCACTTGGCCTTGCGCTCGCCCTCGCGCTCTTGACGCTGCTTGCACTTGGCTGCTGGTTTCACCGCTACCTCTTCAGCTTTCGGCGACGCAACGGATATGCGAGCGCGGCCGACGTTTCATACAAGCAAGGTGAGGCGTTTACCCGTGGACTTAGTGCGGCCGGTTCCCCGGGGGCCTTTGGTGTGTACATGGCAATTGTGCTCGCAGTGACGGGCACGGCCATCGTGGTTTGGAGCGTCGACAACAGGTGGATCCGGCACGCCGCGAATCAGTATCTCTCGGGATTCGCGCTCCCCGTCGCCTATGTGCTCGCGGTGCTCGCGGTCGCGGGTATCGGGGCCGGAAACATGGGGCCCTTCGGGAAGTTCGGTGGTGGGTTCCTCACGATGCTCGCTCGCGTCCTTGACATCGTCTACGACATTGCCACCTATCTCCGGGTTGAGAACCCGACGATCGTCCCGCCGCGTGTCCAGATGATCGGGCGCTATCGGGCGCTCCTCGACTATCTCGCGACCACCGCGCCAACGGACATCGTCATCTTGGCCCACAGCCAAGGGAGCATCTTGACGCTTGCCACACTTCTCGGAGACCAGGACCGGCGGCCGAAGGTGAACCCTCCAGGGCCGGACGCGATACCGGACGGTCAGATCACCGTCCTGACCTACGGTTGCCCAGCCAAGCAGACCTACGAACGGCGATTTCCCGGGCAGTTCGCGCATTGGGTTGACCCGCAGCGATCTCCCGCACTTGACCGTTGGCTCAACGTCTACCGGGCGGGCGACTTCATCGGCCGGGCGATCCGAACCGACGACTTCAATCCGACCCCCGAGCGGGTACAGGAGGGGTCGACACTCCCGTTCCTGCAGGAGCGTTGCTTGGGGCCGGGCCACCACACCGGCTACCCGAGCGATGAGCGCTGGCGGACGGTCGCGCGAGTTGTGATCGCTGCCCCACGCACCACCGATCTTGCCGCCATTGACCTCGGGGCGTTGACCGTGCCAACCGTGGACGAAGATCCGAAGGCCCGGTCGGTCGGCGCTCCGGTGTGAGGCCTGAGGGTGGTCAAGCCGAGAGCCCGTGATGGGACGGCTCGCATGGATTCATGGCTCAGATCACCCTTTGCCTCGGGTCGACCACCCTGGCGAGCGTCCTCGCGTCCACCCCCTTTGCGCCCGCTGGCCGTGAGCGTGACAAGAAGTGACGCCGCCTCCGTTCTTTGTGCTCGGCCAGGGGACGTCGGCTGACGCGAGAGCGCGAACGCAGTGGCGTAGATCTCGCGCATCGTCGGCGGTGGTGCCGGTCGGTCCGCGTCGGTGCGTGCCACGCGGAGAACTCGTCACGGCGGGCTGTCACAGCGCTGCCCGCGAATGTGTCAAGAACGTGCCAACACGGGGACGCTTCTGCTCGACTCTACGTCAGCCGCCGTCGTAGGCTTCCCGCCGACGAGCACTCTGTGCGACGGCCTCTCGCCGACGTGCGGCATTGGAAGGACGGCGGGTGAGCACGGAACGAGTCAAGAACCATGCGGCATTCATCTGGTCCGTTGCTGATCTGCTGCGCGGCGACTACAAGCAGTCCGAATACGGGAAGGTGATCCTTCCGCTCGTGGTACTGCGTCGCCTTGACTGCGTGCTCGAGCCGACCAAGCCCAAGGTTCTCACGCCACGAAGGTCTCCTCGATGTGAGTCCACGCGGGGCGGTGGATTACCACCTGGTTCTTGCCGGGCCGATATCGCAGGCCGCCAGCTCTCGGGGTGCGTTTCGACCGTTGCTCGTCGATCGAGTCGTCCTGCTTGAGTCGGACGCACTCCTGACCACGGGAGCGAAGGTGGGCATCGCGACGAATGTCCACAAGGATGTGTGGACGGAAGCCGAGATCTACCCGACGCCGCGACCCAACTTGCTCGCGCTGGACGATGGCGCGGTCGCGCGACTGGCTGTGCTCTCGAGGGCCTGACGCTCGGCGAGGTGGGCACGGGCGACGGCCCCGGGAACCGAGGCGTGCCGGCGTCGGCTTCTGGCGACTATTGGGTGAGGCCGAGGCCGCGCAAGCGCTGGGACCTCCGACGTGCGCCCGAACCAGCGGAACGGGGTTCACACTCCGCGTCTCGTCGTCATCATCGTAGTTGCCGGCAGTCATCGCGAAGTGGAGATGATCGACGCCGTTCGCCGCGCCCGAGCGGCCGAGCACGTCGCCTGGGACGACGACGTCGCCGACCTTGGTCGTGCCCGAGCCACGCGCCGGGTCCTCGCGAGCGATCCGGCTACCCTGCGTGAGCAGGTACTCCGGTCGAGGGTTGTCGGCCGCATCTCGCCCGACGAACACGTTGCGACTCCCGGTCGTCGAGACCCGAACGGTCGCCGTGACGATTCTCGTCGGTGTCGGGCTGGCGCTCGTGATCGCCCTCGAACGCCCCGGCGATGCCGCCGTGAACTGGTGGGTGGTACTTCTCTGCGCGGCGATGGCCGCCGTCTCTGCGCTTGTTCTCCTCACTTCGATGGCGCGCCGATTCTTCGGGCTGCAGATCCCCAACGTGGCTGGGCTTGCCGTCGCTGTTGGCGAAGTCGCGCTCGCGCTCGGCGGTCTGTGGCTCTCGGATGAACGATTCGTCCTTCTGCGATGGCCGCGTTCGGGCAGGGCCCGAGGGACTCGTTAGACCAAACCGGCGCGACCGGCTTGCAATCGTGAGGTCAGTCAGGGAGGTTTGAGGGGAACGGGGGTTTGCCACTGTGCGTGGTCTGATCCGACGCGGCGCCCAGGAGCGAATGCGAGGCCTCATGGACGCACCGCAGGATGCGGAAACCCGACAAGAGGACCGTGCGATCAGCCAGGAAGACCGACTCCTGAAGCTGGTGTCCGCTGGTATCGCGCTTTCCTCGGAACTCTCGCTTGACGATCTGCTCAGCCGTCTCGTCGAGACCGCCGCAGAGTTGACCGGAGCAAGGTACGCGGCACTCGGCGTACTCGACCCGAGCGGCACCGCCCTTGAGCGGTTCATTATGACGGGCATCGACGAGGAAGCCCGCCGACGTATCGGTGACCTCCCCCGGGGCCGAGGGATTCTTGGGGTCCTGATTCGAGATGCCAAGTCTCTTCGCCTCTCGAATCTTGGTGACGATCCACGATCGGTCGGGTTTCCTCCCGGCCATCCGCCGATGCGAAGCTTCCTCGGAACGCCGATCGTCATGCGCGGAGTCGCCTACGGAAACCTCTACCTGACGGAAAAGAGCGACGGTGGCGGCTTCACCGCCGACGACGAGCAGGTCGCGGAACTCCTCGCCGGACAGGCCGCGGCCGCGATCGACAACGCCCGTCTTTACCAATCGGCAACCACCTGGATGCGCCAGCTCGAGACGCTGGTCGACGTGAGTCGGAAGGTTGCCGGAGAACTCGACATAGACCTCATCCTGGAGACGCTATGCCGGGAGATCTGCGAACTCATCGACGCTGAGACCGCGCTCGTTGCCATGGCCGATGACTCGGGGGGTTTCCGCATCCCGGCGATCGCCGGCGACGACATCGAACGCTTCGCAAATGTGCGCGCCCCGACCAAGTCGATGAAGGCGGGCCGAGTGATGGAGCGGGGCCGAGCGGAGCGCATCGACTCTGTAGTCGATGATCCTGAGATCGACCAGCGTCTCGCGCGCCAGCTCTCGATTCGCTCGGCGCTCATGGTGCCCATACAGATTTCGGGAGTACCGCTCGGTCTGCTGATGGCCTTCAATCACGTCGGCGCCGATGGCCGTTTCTCCGACGGAGATCTGCGCCTCGCTGAACTCTTCGCGGAGCGCGCCGCTCAAGCGATCGACCTCTCGCAGCGAGTGTCGCGCGAAGCCCTGTCGAGAGCGCTCGAAGGGCAGGAGCAGGAGCGTCGGCGCCTTGGCGCCGAACTCCACGACGAGGCGGCGCAGGCCCTCGCCCTGATTCTCATGGGCATCCGCTCGGCGGAGGCGTCCAAATCGGAGGACGAGCGCGCCGCCGCGACAGCCCACCTCAAAGAGGTCGCCGAAGCCACCCTCGGCAACGTGAGGAGACTCTCCCACCAGCTCCGTCCTCCGACCCTCACCTCGCACGGCCTTGCGTCGGCGATTTCGATGGTCGCGGAGCAGATCACGGGACCAGGCCTTGAGGTCACGACGGAGTCGACGCTGCGGGAACGCCTCGACCCTCAGGTTGAGACGTCGCTCTTTCGCATGGTGCAAGAAGCGCTCGCGAACGTCGTCAGACACGCACACGCCTCGATGGCCAGCGTGCTTGTCGCTCGTCAGGAGCGGAGCGTCGTTGTCGTCGTGGAAGACGACGGGGTAGGTTTCGATGTCGAGAAGGTCGGCGTCGATTGCCTCGGCCTCGTCGGGATGCGCGAGCGCCTCGAGCTGATTGGCGGCGTCCTCGAGATCGAATCGATCCCGGGCACCGGCACGACGGTCCGAGCGCGCGTACCGGTCCGTCGACGCACGTCAGGCTAACGTCGCGCGAGACCGCGGTTCGGCAGGATCCTCATTCGGACGAGCGCGTGGGGACGCGCCCCGTGCTCGGCGGCGGTCGGTCCAGATGATTCCTCGATGCTGACCCCTGGCCCGAGGGTGTCGCCGCGGGGCGCCGCCGCGGTCGCGCCCCGGCAGCGGAAGTAAGCCACATACTCACGGCCCCGGCCCATTCCTCAGGATGGTCGATGTGAGCGTGATGCCCGGCACCGGCGAGCTCCACGAGAGTCCAGTCGCGACGCTCAAGACAGAAGTCCCGGGACCACTGCACTGGCATCTGCTCGTCTGCGGTCCCGTGAATCACGAGCACAGGGCAGGTGACGCGGCGTGCGGTATGCAGAAGCCAGTCTGGCCGAGCGAGATGATGGACGAGGTTCATGCCGGCCGAGGCCGTCGCTGCCGCGACGTGTCCGTCGCGCGTCTCGCGGGCTTCCTGGGAGACAGCCGCGACGAGCCACGCCGGGACGGGGCGACCGGACGCGAGTCCTCGCTGGAGGATCTCTCTTGCGAAACGTTCGCCGTACCAGGCGCGGTGTGCCGGATCTGAAAACGTCATCCCGGCGAGCTCGACGAGGTGATCGGCTGATCCGAAGACCGCTGCGACAAGCTCGTCAGAATCGTCGCCCAGTCGAAGGGGTGGCGCGGTCATCACCAGCGCCTCGATCCGCATTGAGCGAGCTGCCTCCGCCACCGCGACGATGCACCCGAGGTCGTGGCCGACGAGGACCACCCGGCCGGCGCAGAGGAGGTTCAGCGCCAGATCGACCCCTCGGCTCATCGCTTCGATGGAGGTGATGCCGTCGTTCGGTCCGCTCCCGCCAAAACCCGGAAGGTCAACCGAGACGACTCGACCGTGCTTGAGAAGGGATTCCGCGACCGGGGCCCAATGGAGATTCGACCCGCCGAGGCCGTGGATGCACAGGAAGGTCCGTGCGTCGTCGACGCATTGCCAGACGCGGTAGCGAAGGACCGGATCGGTGAAGCCAATCGACTGCGCCGCCGGAAGGCGCTGCCGACTGGTGGCCGTTCGTTCGCGGCCGATTGAATGCCTCGCGGGTCCGGCCGTCTGGGGTCCGAATGCGGCAGGTCGAGGAAAACGCGTCACGCCGACTCAAGTTCGACTTGGAACGGACGGGGGAATCCAGGAACGGTTCGGTTTGTCTGATACGCCTGGGTCAGCGTCGTTCGACCTCTTCGGTCGCGAGCGTGGTTTGCTCGACAACGGTGGCCTTGCTGAGCGCGTCAGCGCGTCGAGGGTCGTCGGCGAACGATCGCGCGGCGGCCTCCGACGGGAAGTCGATGGTGACGATGAAGTGGGTCTCGTCGTGTTTGTCGCGAAGAAGCCGGTGCCCGGTGGCGCCATGTTGATCCCGGACGACCTGGAACTCCCCGAAGGTGATCACAAAGGTCGCGGGGTCCCGGACAACGTAGTTCGCGATCAAGACCGCCATGATCCCTCCTTGCCCGTCGACATTTGAGGGTCGACGCGACCCTCCTGCCCGATCGTGGTGAGCATATGGCGAGACCCCATCGGCGTCGGCCCAGGCCCAGCCTGTGGGAAGGCCGCAGCGTCCGCAACCGGCCCCGGGCCCGGTCGGGTCGCTTCGTCGACGGGTACCGGATATTCAGCTCCGCACCATTCGCAATGCGCGGCGGGCATCGTTTCCTCGGTCTCAATCGGTCGCGCGTCAGGGGGCGAAGCAGCCCCGCGCTTTGGCATGCGTACCACGAGGACCCCGTCCCGCAGTTCGACGGTGATTCGATCAGCGTCGATCGCACAAGGAAGGTGGAACGCTCGTGCGAAGCGCCCGAAGCCACGTTCGATTGAGCGCGACTCCTCCGACTCGGTCATGGGTCGAAGGTGGCGCTCGCCGCGAATCGTCAAGAGCAATGGCCCGCAATCGACGGAGACATCACCGTGGAGGACGCCGGGAAGGTCCATCCACACGACCACGGCGTCCGGATACTCGAACGTGTCGGCGGGGGGTTCCCATTGCGGACTGTTCCCGTATGCGGGATCGCAGAGCCCTCGAACGCCGCCGGTGGCGGAAACGGCGACCTTGTCGCTCACAGACGCGTGTTGGTTGGGGCGAGCCACGATGGCAACCTCCAGCCCGGGTGACGAGAACTTGAGCTTGGGGCAGGCACGACGGTGGGACATCCGTGTTCACGCTGAACGCCGCCGCGGCCTTCCCCCGACGCCGCGCTCACACTGCGCGTGAAGAGTCCGGTCGACTTGGTCGGTGAGGATCGCGGCGCTGCCGAACACCAAGGGGAGGCGTTCGCCCATGACAGAAGCGCAAGCGGCAACCCTCGAGTTTCTCCTTCGGGCGCTTCCGGGACCGGTGACCCGGATCGATACTCATGCCGCAGTCGTGCTGCTCTCAGGTGACCGCGCGTACAAGATGAAGCGGGCGGTCCAGTTCACCTTTCTGAACTTCAGCACCCTCGACCGCCGCGAGCACGCGCTTCGTACCGAACTCGAGCTGAATCGGCGAACCGCTCCAGACCTCTATCTGCGAGTCCTACCGATCACGAGGACAAACGGCGGTGCCCTCGCCATCGACGGACAAGGAAGCCCCGTCGAGTGGCTCCTTGAGATGCGGCGATTTTCGGCCGATGCGCCGCTCGACCGGTTGGCGGAACGGGGGCTCCTGACCCTGCCGACCATGGATGAACTCGCGGCCGTGATCGCCGCCTTTCACGAGGTCGCGGCACCGCGACCCGACCGTGGCGGGTTCAATGGGATGCGGGAAATCATCGAGGAGAACGCCGAGAACCTTCGCGAACTCACCGGACCGATTTTCGAGGCCAACGACGTCGAGGAGGTCACTCAGTCCGCGAATGCCGCGCTTGATCGGAGCCGAATGCTGCTCGACGCTCGCCGCGCAGCCGGACTCGTACGCCATTGCCACGGCGATCTCCACCTCGCCAATATCGTGATGATCGACGATCACCCAGTGCTCTTCGACTGCCTGGAGTTCAACGAGGACTACGCCTGCATCGACGTGCTCTATGACCTGGCATTCGTCGTCATGGATCTCCTTGAGCGGGATCTTGCGGAACACGCCCACCGCTTGCTGCAGGGCTGGCTCGACCGCACGACCGATGATGGGGGTCTGGCGCTTCTCCCGCTCTTTCTCGCAACCAGGGCAATTGTTCGCGCAAAGGTCGAGGCGTTCCGGGCTCGCGAATGCCAGGAGCAGGCCGGACACCGACGGGCAGCCGAGCAGGCCGCGGCCTACTTCGCGCTGGCGAAACGATCCCTCGTCCCGGCACCGCCTCGGCTTGTGGCGGTCGGGGGGCGCTCCGGCACCGGAAAGTCGGCCGTCGCGATGGCAGTCGCTCCGCGACTCGGAGCGCTTCCAGGGGCGATCGTGCTTCGAAGCGACATCATCCGAAAGCGAATGCTTGGCGAGACGCCGACGACCCGCCTTCCGGCCAGCGCCTATGCGCCCGACATCTCGGCGCGGGTGTACGCGCTTATGGCCGAGCGAGCGCGGCTGCTGCTTTCGGCAGGGCACTCCGTGATCGCCGACGCGGTCTTTGCGCTCCCCCAAGAGCGCGCGCAGATCGAAGAGGCGGCCCGCGGGCTCGCGGTGCCGTTTTCGGGAGTGTGGCTCACCGCTCCTGAAGCGATCCTTGAGGCACGAGTCGCCGCGCGCCGCGAGGACCCTTCCGACGCCGATGCCAAGGTGATCCAGCGGCAACGGTCGATCGGTTTCCCGCGCTCAGACGCTTGGCGCCATGTCTCGTCCGATCAGACATTTGAACGTGTGCTTGGAGCCCTGTCCGGGACCCTCGGCGCCCCGGCGGCGACGCCATCGGGAGATGCGTCCGGCGTGTGACGCTGCTCCCCGGGGCGGTGCCAAGGGGGTCAGGGATTCGCACAGTCTGACCGGCCGACTTGCGCGTCAGCGATGTTCGGGCATCATGGAGCTGAGCTCCGGGCCCGCGAGGTGTGGGAATGGCGCCTCAACCCATCGCTTGCGTTCCCCCCACTCGATCATCGGCCCCGTCGTCTTGCGCGTCCCGTCGCGATGGCGGTCGGCCCACCTTGTCCGGCGGGGGCTCCTGTTCGCGTTCGGCGTGGCGCTGGCGGTGGTGGCACTTCTTTGGAGCGCCAAGGGCGTGAGTGGCCAGAACCTCGGCCAGGCATTTCAGCAGGCGAGTTGGGCGTGGATTCTGGCCGCGGTTGCCGCGAACGCCCTGAGCGTTGTCGCACAGGGTTGGGCTTGGCGTATCGGGCTGCGAGCCGGGGGCGTCGGCGACGTACCGCTTCGCCACGCGGTTTCGGCAACTTGGATTGGAAAGGCCGGCAATCAGCTCCTGCCGGCGCGCGTCGGCGAGATCGCTCGGATCGCGATCGTCCGTCGGCACGTCGCGTCTGAGCCTGGGCAACTCCCACGAATCATCGGCAGCCTCGTCGCCCAACGCGCGTTCGCGGCGATCGCAACGTTCATCGCTGTCGTCGCGACGACGCTCTCCTTCCCGATTCCGATCGCGATTCCCGGAGGTCGTTTTGCTCCGCTCGCTGCCTTCGGCGGGCTCATTGCAACCACGGTCCTCGCTCGGAGGTTTGGTCTGGGCGCACATTTCCGGCGAGTCGTCCCGCGGCGACTTCGCGGGCTGAGCGACGGACTGGTTTCCGGCGCGGCCCTGATACGCCCGAACCGCACCGCGGCGAACGCCCTCGCGCTCCACCTCTTCGCGCTTGTGGCGCAGCTCTCCACGATGGCCTTTCTGCTCCGCGCCTTCGACATCTCGACGCCGATTACCGCGCCACTCATGATCGTCGCGCTCGTCGCGCTCGCCGGTGCCGTTCCCGGTGTGCCTGGCGGGTTGGGCGTCAACCAGATGTTCATCGTCGCGCCACTCGGCGCCTCGTATGGCGTTCCGGCGAGTTCAGCCCTCGCGTTCTCCCTGGGCCTCCAGGCGACGATCGCCGTTGTCGCGATCGCGGGGGGCCTCGTCGCGCTCGCCCATCAGCGCTTCGCATCGCCGATGACCGCTCTGGCGGGCCTCGGCATTTCCCGTAGGCGAAGTCCGTGGATCCACCGTTGGCGTTCACCGAGCAACAACGAAGGCTTGGACGATGCGGACATCGGCTCCTGATGGCCGCGCGCGGGGAACGCGCCACGACTCCCGGGATGGGCGGGGCCGTGCGCCCGCTGTCGGAGTGCGTCCTCGTTTTCGAGCCGCCGCGCTGCAAACGGCACTCATCACAATGGCCGCCCTCGCCTACTTCGCCGTCCGAAACCTCACGCAGGGAAATGTGGCGACCGCGACGGAGAATGCCCATCGCGTTGCAGCGGTCGAACGGGCACTCAGCATCTCCTGGGGCGACGAGATGCAGGACGCAATCGTCGGTCATTCGTGGCTGGTCACCCTGGCGAACTGGATCTACATTTGGGGTCATTGGCCGGTCATTATCGCGGTGCTCTACTGGCTTCACGCCAGGCGACCGGAGGCGTTTTGCCAACTCCGAAACACGCTATTCATCTCGGGAGCGATCGGGCTCATCATCTTCGCAACCTTCCCGGTGGCGCCGCCGCGACTGGTCAGCGGCGACCTCGTGGATACGGTCACACTCAACTCGTCGTCCTACCGGGCGCTGCAGCCCCCGGGGCTCGTGAACCGCTACGCGGCAATGCCGAGCCTGCATGTCGGCTGGGACTTCCTCGTCGGCCTTACACTCGTTCGCACGGTCCGCGCGCTCCCACTTCGCGTGCTCGCGATGATCCTCCCCCTCGCGATGTCGTTTGCGGTCGTGGCGACGGCGAACCATTTCGTGCTCGACCTTCCAGCGGGTCTGATCGTCGCGCTGACCGGTCTTGCGCTCGTGCCCGCCGTCGGTCGTGTCCAGAGTGCCCTCGGACGATGGTGGCGGCAGTGATGCGCCTCACCATTGCTCACCGGGCAGGCAACGATCTGGTGGCACTGCGACAGCTTGACGCCCGAAACGTCGACCTGATCGAGGCGGATGTTCACCTGTTCCGCGGGCGACTTGAGGTCCGCCATCTTAAGACCGCTGGGCCGGTTCCGCTCCTCTGGGATCGGTGGAAGATCGCCAGTCCCTTCGCGCCGCGACTGTTCCTCAACGATCTGCTAGCGCAGGCCGGGTCGAGCGCCGAGTTGATGCTCGACCTCAAGGGGCGCAACGAGCGGCTCCCGGGACGGGTCGTGGATGCGATCGCACGCCATCTGCGGGATCGTAAGGTCACCGTCTGTTCGCGAAACTGGCGTCTGCTCGCGCCTCTCCAGGCCGAACCTCACATCCGGGTCGTGTACTCGATCGGGAGTCGCCGTCAGCTTCGAGCATTCCTGGGACGCTTCACGTCTGAGGCAAGCGTTGCTGGGATTTCGATTCGAGATCGACTCCTCGACCCGCAGACTGTGGGTGAGCTCCGGATGAGATCAGCCGTTGTCATGGTCTGGGGTGTGGAGGACCACGAGCGCATGGCGACCATTCGATCGTGGGGAGTGAACGGACTGATCAGCGAGGATCCCGACCTCCTCCGGGGTTTCGTCGCCGACCTCGGTCGTGACCAAACTCGGTCGTGATGTCTCGGGTGACGCTCAGTAGGGCCAAGTCCAGTCCCGGATGTCGGGACAAGGTGAAATCGGTCGAGGTCGTTCAGCATCACCATGTCGAAGGGCGTTGTCGTGGTGCCCTCCTCTTTGTATCCGCGCACGTGGAGGTTGTCGTGATTCGTGCGTCGGTAGGTCAGCCGATGAATGAGCCATGGATAGCCGTGTTAGGCAAAGATGACGGGACGATCGGACGTGAATATCGAGTCGAACTCCCGGTCCGAGAGGCCGTGGGGATGCTCGCTTGCGGGTTGAAGGCGCATCAGATCGACGGCGTTGACGAAGCGAACCTTGAGTAACGGGAGGTGCTCGCGAAGGAGCGCGACTGCGGCGAGCGCGGCGTCCTGCTCGTCGAAGATGTTCTCGGGGCGGTAGCTCCGAAGCCACGCCTCAAGCTGGGCGAGGTGCGCGGGATTTCTCGCGCGGACCGCTGATCGGAAATTGGTGAGCGCCATGTCCCCTCCATGGCAAGGCCGTCAACGACGTCCGGTCCGGTCCAGCCCTTCGGGCTGCGAACAACATCATCGGCCATCGGGCACGGGTAACGGCTGGTCCTTTCCGGGCTGACCTCTGGATACGTGCGATTTCGTCGAACGCCTCGTCGAGCGCAGACGCCAGCCGAACGTGGGCAGCCTCGACGGGTTCACCCGCGGCGCCAACATACGTCCGCTTCGACGAGCACTCGCCGGTCAAGTCGCTCGCGGCGGTCGGTCGGGTCGGCGATCTCATCGTTGTCGGAACCCGGGGCCTCCATGGATTGCGGGCGCTTGGAAGCGTGAGCGAACGCATCGCTCACGATGCCGAGTGTTCGGTGCTCGTCACCCGTGAGCCGTCGCATGATCCGGCCCCTTGAGGGACTGCGCCAACCGGCCCAACGTAGAAAACACGCACGACCTCCCGGGCACTACCCGGTCGCCCCGAACCGCGCGGGCGGATACCAATCAAGTGACCCTGCACTGCAAGGAGATGCACATGACCCCATACGAGCACATCGCGGTCTGCGTAGAACACCAGTCTGAGATGTCCATCAAGTCGCTGGACGCAGCCCGACGGCTGCGAGCCTTCGGACCCGGGCGCCTGACGCTCGTCCATGTGCTCCTCCAGCCGGTGGTCTACCCAGCCCTGCCGGGATCCGGTGTGCAGACCTGGATGCCAAACCCGCTGGAGTACCGGGAGGCAGCCGAGGAATGGCTCACCGGGATGGCTCAGCCCGGTGAGGAGCGCGTCGTTCTTGAGGGCTATGCGCCGGAGGCGGCGTGTCGCTGGGCTGGTGAGGCCGGGGTCGACCTGATTGTGGCGGCAGCTCATCGGGGTCTCGTCGACCGGATGCTGCTCGGAAGCTTCGCTGGATACCTCGTGCGTCACGCGCCCTGTCCGGTCCTGCTGGTTCGGCCTGCGCCTCAAGTTGAGCACGCAGGCGAGGACGCACAGATTGAACACGTCGCGTAGTTGAAGCGCCGCCCTCAAGCCGGCCCGTTCTCGGAGATCGTATGCAGCCCCCGCGTTCTGACATGTCACCCCCCGCTCGATTCGGTCCCGGCCGGATACTTCTCATTGTCCTCGGGAGCCTCCTCGCGCTCATTGGTCTCGCGGGTGCCGTCGGAGGCGGCGGACTCCTTGTGGCCAATGCGACGCTTCGAGACGAGAGCGGGTACTTCAGTTCAGGCTTCCACCCGTACGCGACGTCCAAGGCGGCGATCACCAGCGAGAGCCTGGACGTGACCGACATCGGCCCGCTCGGCAGCCTTTCGTCGGGCGGACTCGGCACCCTGAGGATTCGGGCGCGTATGAGAGACGGAAGTCCACTCTTCATCGGGGTTGCGCGACGTTCGGATCTCTCCGGCTACCTCCGAGGGGTGCCTCACGACGAACTCAACAGCGTGGACTTCCGTCCGTTCCGAACGCGTGTCACCCCCATCCCTGGGTCCAACCGCCCATCGCCTCCGGAGTCGCGAACCTTCTGGGCCGCGCGAGCGTCGGGCAGCGGTGAGCAAGTTCTCACGTGGAAGATTCGCGAAGGCACGTGGTCAGTCGCGGCGATACGCCTGACTGGAGCACCCGGAGTCGACATGGAGGCTGCAATCGGGGCCAAGGTACGATGGCTCGTTCCGCTGTCGCTCGGTCTCCTCGCCGGTGGCGCCCTCGCGATTGGTCTCGGCACTACGACGATCCTGCTGAGCACGCGCCGCCGTCACCGGGGTTCGGTGCCCGAACAGGACTCCTCGCCGCTCATTGATGGCGTTGGCATCCCAGTCGACCGACCCGCCAATGCGTATCCAATCGTCGTCGAAGGGCGCTTGGACGCGCCCCTCTCGCGCTGGCTCTGGCTCGTGAAATGGCTGCTTATCGTTCCTCACATCATCGTGCTCGCATTCCTTTGGTTGGCTCTCGTCGTTTCGACGATCGTCGCGTTCTTCGCAATCCTCATCACCGCGCGCTACCCGCGCGGAATCTTCGATTTCAACGTCGGAGTGCTGCGTTGGACCTGGAGGGTCGCGTTCTACGCCTACGGGGCAAACGGGACGGACCGCTATCCGCCATTCAACCTCGGAGCGGAACCCGACTACCCAGCGACGCTGGATATCCCGTATCCGGAGCACCTGTCTCGAGGATTGGTACTCGTGAAGTCGTGGCTCCTCGCCATACCGCACCTCCTCATCACTGGACTCTTCGCCGGAGGGTTGTCGCCCTGGGGCGGTGGCCTGATTGGCGTGATGGTCCTCATCTCGGCTATGTACCTGCTCGTGACCGGCCGTCCGTTCCTCGATCTCTTCGACTTCATCATCGGAATGAATCGCTGGGTCTACCGAGTCATGGCCTATGTGCTTTTGATGCGCGACGAGTACCCGCCATTTCGCCTCGGACCTGAGTGATCGGGCCGAGCGAACCGTCTCCAGCCATGAGAGAACTCCGCGCGCGGGCTTGCCGCAGTGCGACGTCAGGGCTCGACCTGATTCGAGGCACCGCCGAAGCGGCGATGATCCCCCTCAATGACCGACCCCAGTCCGTTCGTCGACTCGACGCTCGCGCCACCGATCCCTCGGATCATGTTCGATCGTTGTCACGACCGCCTCGTGGCGCGGCTGAGTGGGAGCCTCGATGTCTAGACGGCCGAACGCGTGAGCGAGTCCCTCGGCGTCATCGATCCGGCGAGCGAGGACCTGGTGATCGACCTGACCGCCGTTCGGATGGTCGACTCGGCCGGGTTGATGGCGCTGCGCCGAATGGCCATCCGGTTCGAGCGGTGTGGCCACTCGCTCCTCGTCCAGTGTCCGGAAGGCCCGGTCTGCCGCGCGCTGGCCGCGGCGAGCGGGACGGTGCGGCTCCGGATGGCGCTCGATATCGACGAGGCGGGCGGTCCAGGCGAAGGGACGCCTGGGCCGCTCGCCTCACGAGTGGGTGTTCGGTCTGCCTGATTCGATACGACGCATCCTGCTCGGCACGAATGACACCTTTGCGTCGATTGCGGCCGCACCGACGACCGGCCCGGGGCCGTCACGGTCACGTTTGCGGGTCTGCATCGTCGCCCTGCTCGTGGGCCGTTGACCCCTCCCGTGGCGCTGTTTTGAATGTCGCGGTGTCCAGTTTCAAGCTCGCGAAGTGTTTCGATGTTCGAGTCGTCGCGTCCAGCGTCGTCGTTGTTCACGGTTCGTCCGCTCCCCTTGGTGTTACTGGGCCGGTATCCGTGCCCGCCCCTCGCGTCGAAACCGCCCGGCGAAGCCATCTCGCACGACGCGACACAAACCCTCACTCTGGAGGCGCTTGATCGCTCCGGGTCTGGCGCAGAGGTCTCTTTTGGGGCGGGCCTACGGAGATCCAACAGACTTGTCAGGTGATTGAACGACATATCTGGCGATTGTGGCCGATACGTCGTGGTCGGTTCAGATCCTCTGACTGCGAAGGGCCGGCCCGATGATTGAAACCGTTGGCAACGGGGTAGCTCATTACCATCCCCCAGTACTTGAGAAGAGGACTCATGAACGCAACGGTACTTTGGATCATCGCGGTCATCATCGCCGTCATTGGCGTTGTGCAGCTCATTCAGGGCCAGATCCTATTTGGGATCATTCTCCTGGTTGCGGCCGCGCTCGTCGGACCCGGTGGCTACAGCTTGTTTGCGAAACGCCACTAGGCCGATCGTTGGCTGGCATTCGCCGGGCGCGCCCCTCATGCGCGTCCGGCGGCTTGCCCGCATGAGTGACGTCAACGAGGCACTCACGATGTGCGTCTGTCGAGGCCGACGTTGACGCGCCTCCGGCTGACGGCGTGCATTCGCCGCGCTACGCCATGAATAACCACGCGGGGACCCCTCCCCTGCGACCTCGCGGTTTACGAGGCGACGCGTCGGGGCACCTTGAGGAACACCGACGCGCCGGGTTGGCGCGAAACGCAGCTCACGCCCCATACGAGGAGCAGGAGTGATGACATCCACGGGCACTTGGGTGGTCTGGCGACAACAGAGACAATTGCCGACCGAGGAGCCGCCAGCCGCCACACCGATGAGTCCGCCCACCCGGGTTCCGCTCGCAGGCTTCTGTCCGACGTGCTGGGCGGCAGGGCGAATCTGGGTCCAGGCACGAAACGGCGAAGGACCCATTCCCGTTGCCTGTCGTGCGTGTGGAGGGAGTGGGAGTATCGAGTGACCGGTCGCGGTCGGAGAGCGGCTGATCGAGTGCACGATCGTCGGCGTCACACCAACAGAGCTGCGTCGACCGGTCGAGTTGCTTACAGCTTTTCTCGGTGCACTCCGAAACAGCATGCAGAACTGGAGTGACTCCATGCAGGCCAGAACTCCAGGCTACCGCGACCGCATCGTCGCAGTCAGAGACACGAAGAGCGAAGAAGGCATGAACCTCGACATGGACTCCGACCTCGTACTGGGTCTTGCCGAGCGCGGACGGCATGCGGGCAACCGTGCCGATCAGTTTGACTTCGTGAAACACCGGTGGGTGCGATTGCGCTCGCTCCTCCAAACGCTCGAGGAACTCGCCGTCCCAGCCGGGTTGGCTATCCAGGCCGACGACCCTCACCAGAGGTGCCCTTCTACCGAGAGATGACGGCCGGACCGCCGCCTTCGTCATATCGACGGCACTGGAGCACCGCC
>JANMDN010000078.1:0-5098 GCA_031376285.1 Actinomycetes bacterium | reverse complement strand
GAGCGGCGACGGCTCGGCGCGCGTCCTCATACTCACGACCTTCGATCTGGACGAGTACGTCTACGAGGCCATGAAAGCCGGTGCGAGCGGATTCCTGCTCAAGGATGTTCGTCTCGAGCAGCTCGCCGAGGCGGTGCGCGTGGTCGCGGCCGGAGACTCCCTGCTCGCCCCGGCCATCACTCAGCGCCTGATCGCGGAGTTCGTCCGCCGACCGCCGCCAGGCTCCGCCACGCCGGTCGAGCTCTCTAAACTCACCGAGCGCGAGCTCGAGGTGCTGATGCTGATCGCGCGTGGGCTTTCGAACAGCGAGATCGCTTCCGCGCTTTTCCTTGGCGAGGCGACGGTCAAGACGCACGTCACGCACGTCTTGACGAAACTCAAGCTCCGCGATCGCGTGCAGGCGGTCGTGCTCGCCTATGAGTCTGGGCTCGTCCACCCCGGCGCTGGCTAAATCTCCTCGAGCGGAAGCGAGTTCGAGCGCGTGGGCGCGGGTGCGCGACGACCCGGATGGTCCGCCAGAAGTCGCTGCCCGTGGCCTACGCGGTGCATGAGTCGGGTCGGCGTGAGGTGATCGGCATCGCGGTCGGCGAGGTCGAGTCCGAGCTGGCCTGGGGGGAGTTCCCCCGGTCGCTGGTGGCCCTCGGGCTCGTGCTGCCGGATATCAACGTCCTCGTTGCCACTGCCTAGCCCGTCACATATTCACCATTCGATCGCAGTCGGGTGGTTCGACCGGACCGCAGATGATGGTTGGGCGACATGTGCGGTGACCGAGCTTGGGTCCGTTCGAATGTGCCTCAATCCTGCGGTGGTTGGAAAAGCGACAACCGCGACGTCGGCGATCACGATGCTGCCGGCACTCCGGGCGATTGGTCAGCACAGCTTTTGGCCGGACGAATCCGAAGTATCCGAACTCCCCAGGGTGTCCAACCAAATGCAAGGACTTCGCCGAATACCCGACGTGCAGCTCGCGCTCATCGCCGAGCGCCGCGGCGGGCGTATCGCCCCTTGGATGGGGGGATGTTCGCAAGGATCGGAGAGGCGCCAATTCACATTGGCTGACGAAGGGCGAGCGATACACCCAGCTACGCCTGGCACCCCGACGCCGTCCCGCTCCGAGCTGAATCCTGCGATCCGCACATGCGCGCCCCCGCCGCGACCGCCGACCACCTCATCGTCGTTCCCGAACTCCGGTAGGGCGGTCAGCGAGGGGTCAAATGTCGCAGCTCGGCGCGGTCATCGTGGAGAGGCGCAAGCAGGACTCGTTCGGAGATCTACACGGCATGAATGTCTGCCTTGGCGTCCCCTTCAAGACGACACTGGGCGACTGCCGACCGGAAGTAGAAGTCGAGCATCGCGTTCAGCGGTGCGGCATCCCGCTGCAACCGGCTGCGAAGCGCGGCACCTTCCCAGCAGTCACACAGCAAACCCGCCATGAGCCGACCGTCGGTGTCAGCCCGGATGTCGCCGCGTTGCCGAGCCTCATCCAGGCAGACGGCCATACGGTCGGCCATCTCAGAAAGGCACCCCTCGATCTTGTGCCGGAACACCTCGCTCACGCCCGACAGTTCCTGCCCGAGTCCGCCCAGTAGGCAGCCCATGTAACCCTCACTCCGGTACTGCGCCTGGGTCATCTCGAAGAAGTGACGTAGTCGTTCGAGTGGGGCACGCTCCGCGTCTCCGAGGCACGCGTCCAGGCCCGCATGCACCTCCCGCATGTATTGGTCGATGACCTGAAGCGCGAAGTCCTCTTTGTCCTTGAAGTGATGGTAGAAAGAGCCTTTTGGGGTGCCGGTCGCCGTGAGCAAGGCCTGGATGCCGAGATCGTTGTAGCCATGCTCCAGGAGCAACGCCAAGCCCGCGTCGAGCAGGCGCTGCTTGGTTGAATGCGTCATCTGCATTTGTCGTCCATCGATTGCGGCACAAACGGCTTCACTGCGGACGCGCGCGCGAGTGTGGTCCCAGAGTGTGGAGGGCAGGCGAGCGTCGAAACAGCCGCCTCTAGCCCTCCTCTAGCCCTTCACCTTCTCGATCATGTGCCTGATGACATGGCTGTGCTCGCGCTGAGGACTGAACATGACGATCTCCGCGTCGGCGTCGACTTTCACATTATGCCCGGGTGGCCAGTAGAACAGGTCGTTTGCGTTGACCGTTTCCGGCGCGCCGTTGGCATCAGTCGTCGTGAACCGCCCGCTCAAGACGAACCCCCAATGGGGGCACTGACAGAGGTCGCCTTCGAGTCCCTGGAAGAGTGGGGCGGTATCGACGCCCGCCGACAGCGTGAAGTACTCGGCGCTGATCGCGTCGAATCCGCGTACGTCGCCAAAATCCATTCGCTGCCGAATCACCGCGCCTGGAATGTCTAGCTGAACGTCGATGTTCGCTTTCGCAACTCGCATGTTCGTTTCTCCTTTCGCGCACCGACTCGTGACTAGACCAATCGGTCTAGTTTGCGACGCAAACACTTGCGGCAGCCACTTGTCAAAAGCGCGCGCCGACTGACTCGGCGGGATCTGCCGGCGGAGCTCCCGCGGGGGAGGGAAGACCTGCGCCCGTTCGCTGTCGAAACGGAACTCGGCCCGGTCTCGTTGACCCGGACCGGTGGTCGGCATGGACACGGCGCGATTGCCGACGAACTCGGACCCGTCTCCGCGCTCGCCTGCGCTGCGCTGCGGGGTGTCGGGATTTCGTCCGAGGGCTTCGACAGACACGATGGTCGCATCCGGGTGGCGACCGCTCGGAGGGGCGTGCGCGGGCCCTTCGGGTTGCTCCGTTACCGGCAAGCAGTCGAGGGCGTCAAGCACCACCGGCCTAACCCTGTCCGACTGTCACGGAGGGGTGGTTGTTGCGGACTTGGGAATGCGCTACCTTCAAAGGAGTGGATGAGCATTCATTCACCGAAGGGGAGTAACCCACAAACGCCTCGTCGTCACTACGGCGTCATGCCCGGCGAGGCGGGCCACCGGCCGGGAGAGACCTTCAGCTGATCACCCCAGCTAGGAGGTCGTCGTGAGCCCAGTGGGCATTACCCAGGGCAACCGTTCGTTCGCTGCACGCGATGTTTTCGCTCGAGTGCTCGTCGGTGCCGAGAATACGTCGGCGAGTGTTCAGGCGGCCCGTCAGGCGCGCGTTCTCGCAGGCGAGCATGGCTTTGTCGCCGTCATCGCCGTCGCCGACGTTGCTGCCGCAGCCCAGGCAGGCGTCGCTGCCGTTCACGCAGCTGCGCAGATTTGGGCAGACGCCGATCAAGCGCTCGAACGGGCGGTGGCCCTCTCGTCCCCCGACACGGCTGCCGTTGTGGCCGGCCGTCCGCGCGAAACCCTCCTCGCCCAGGTCGCCGCCACCGGCGCCACCTTACTTGCGCTCGGGGCAGGCCCGCATCGTCGGGCGACTGGTTTGCTGCTCGGCGCGGTCGGCTCGAGCCTGCTCCGCCACAGTCCGTGCTCGGTCCTGATCGCCCGTGAGTGCCAAACAGAGTCGTGGCCGCGACGCATCCTGGCGGGTATTGACGGGTCACCGCAGAGCCTCGACGGCGCAGCGTTCGCCGCCGACCTGGCCCGCAGCCACGGCGCGGAGCTCACCGTCATCACCGCGTTGGGCGGCAAGACCGTCGACGTCGACCGGGTTCGCGAGCTCCATCCGCAGGTGCTGCTCGACCCGCGCGCACCGGTTGATGCGCTGGTCGAGGAAGCACGCGACGGTGATCTGGTCGTGGTCGGCAGCCGCGGCCTGCACGGCCTTGGCGCACTCGGCAGCGTCAGTGAGCGGGTCGCCCATCGCGCGGGCACGTCCGTCCTCGTCCTGCGCCCCGCATAGTGGCCGTCTTCACCACCGCTCGACGGAGATGCGTCGATGTCTGACATGTGGACCTGGGCCGCGCTCGCCACGATCGTCGGTGCCATGCTCGCGTTCGATCTTGCGTTCTTCGGGCGCGGGTCGAAGGAGATCACGTTCCGTTCCGCGCTTGCGTGGAGTGTGGTCTGGGCGACCGTCGGGGTCGGGTTCGTCGGCGTGGTGTGGTGGCTGCGCGGTGGCGCCGCCGCCGAGGAGTACCTGGCCGGGTTCATCATCGAGAAGAGCCTGTCGATCGACAACCTCTTCGTCTTCGCGCTCATTTTCAGCTACTTCGCCGTTCCGCTCACCATGCAGCGGAGGGTGATCTTCTGGGGCATCGTCGGGGCGATCGTCCTACGCGGCATCTTCATCTTCGCCGGAGCAGCACTCCTGGACGCGTTCCACTGGGTGGTCTACGTGTTCGGCGGTTTCCTCGTGGTGACCGCGATCCGGATGGCCCGTCACTCCGAGGTCGAGATCCATCCCGAGCACAACCCGGCTCTGCGCGTGCTGCGCAGGGTCATACCTCTGACGCCCGCCTATCACGGTGATCGGTTCTTCATCCGATCCGGTGGCAGGCGAATGGCGACGCCGCTTGTCGCCGCCTTCGTCCTCGTCGCGACGTTCGATGTGGTGTTCGCGGTCGATTCGATCCCGGCGATCTTCGCGGTGACCGACGACACGTTCGTCGTCTACGCGGCGAACGCGATGTCGCTACTCGGGTTGACCGCGCTCTACTTCCTGCTCGCCGGCATGATCCAGCGCTTCACGTATCTGAGCCTCGGCCTGGCCGTCGTACTGGGGTTCGTCGGCATCAAGATGCTGATCTCCGACGTCTACAAGATTTCGATTCCCGTGTCGCTCGGCGTGATCGTCTCGGTGCTGACCATCGCGATCGTCTGGTCGCTGCGTTCCTCACGCGACGAGCAAGGAGGGCCTCCCGGCACGGCTTCGGCTACGAGTTCGTGAGCGCCCATTCGGTCGCGAGATCGCTGCAGGCCGTCGCCAGCCAACGCGCGGCCTGGTCGCCCACGGCGATCGCGGCACCGAACAGCCGACGCGGCCTCGGATTGGTCCGGTGCGTCTGCCTCAGGCCGGCGTCGGAACAACAACGAACGGCCTGCGCCCGTGGAGCCGGTACACCTGGAAGTCCCGGTCCAAGCTGAACACCTCGCGCAGATCGCGCGCCTCGGCCAACGCCACGAGCGTCGCGTCTGCCAGATCCATCGGTAGGTCGGCGTATCGCTCCATGAGCTCAGCGCTGCGC
>JANMDN010000040.1:0-3168 GCA_031376285.1 Actinomycetes bacterium | reverse complement strand
CTCGGCGGCGAACGCCTCTCCGGTCCGACGGGCGCGATTGCCCCCACCGTGTACCACGCCCAGGACGTCGTCCCAGTCCCCTGCAGGGTCTGCAGACAGGGTCGCGTCGGCTCGTTCAGCGGCCGCCCGCCGGATGAACTCCGACAGCGACTCGCCACGCAATCGCGCCGCCTGCTTGAGACGCGACTCAAGCTCCGGATCCAACCGAACGCTCTTCACAGGGCAACTGTATCACGCCATGCTCATGCGAGATACACGCGGAGTTCGACCCGTGAATCACCCGGGGCGACCCGGCCCCCGCGAGGCCGCTGAGCGTCTCGCTTCTGCCGCCGAACAGGAACACGGCCGCGACGGACGTCATCGGCTCCAGCTCGTACGTGTGGCGGATCGAGCACACCGTCGTACATCAGACGTTCACCAAGAGCGCTTCGCGCGGACCTCCGACGGCGAGCAGCTCCCGTTCCTGCGAGGGGACGAGTTCTCTTCATCCGCAACGGCCCACGAAGCAAGGCGATGATGTGCGTCGGGGTCGTGGTCGGCCCTGGCTGCTCCGCGTGGCGTAGACGTATCCCGCACACAGATGGCACACAGTCGGTCGCAAAAACTGACACCGCCCGGATGAGAACCTGTACCTGGCGATCCGCTACACCGAGCGGCTCGCCCTGGCGGGTGCCGTCGCGTCTGTCGGCTCCAACGGCGACCGCTACGACAACGCCCTCGCCGAGTCGACGATCGGCCTGTACAAGACCGAACTCGTTCACGCCAAGGGACCGTGGCGCGGCATCGAGGATCTGGAGATCGCGACGCTCGAGTACATCGACTGGTTCAACCACCGCCGGCTGCATAGCGCCCTCGCGATGGTGCCGCCGACCGAATACGAGAAGAACTTCCACCTCGCCGCCGACCTCGCGGCCCTCAGCGGCGATCTACGGCCCTCGCCGATGAACGGCAGGTCACTACATCCATCGATCGCGGGCCCAGTGGGCCCGCCGAGGCCGACCGGCCCGCGCTACGTGTGCGCGCACCGCCCGGCCTCGAACAGGCACAATGAAACCAACTCAACGAGCCTCCACTGAACCTGGGGCGGTTCAATCCCCGGGGCGGCTCACTCGGCGTCGTCGACGATCCGTAGCGACTACGCCGCCTCTACGCATTACTACGGACGCAGAAAGTCGTCTGGCTCCTACGCTCGCTGGACCAACCTAACGAATGCGAGGTCAGGCCATGAGGCCGAGCCAAACCATGAAGCCGACTCACATGCGTGCTGTGCACGGTGTTGCTCGTCGGTGTCGTACTCTTCGCCACTGGAGCGGGCGGCCTTGCGTTCCTGCCGCTCGTGCTCTGTGGGCTGATGATAGGCGCGATGATGCGGTCGGGCCGCGATGGACGCGGCGACCGCTGAAGTTCCCCACGTGATGGCGCCTGGCTTCGTTCGCCGTCTGCGCATGGCGGCGGTGAGCGTTGGAGCTGCGCTGCTCGGGGCGGCACCGCATGTCCTGCACCATGCCGGCCCGCTGGCCGGTGCAGCGCTGTTCGCCGGGCTCGGCGGCACAGTGCTGTTCGGGGCGCTCGGCCTCGCGGCCGCGACCCCGCTACTGCTGAAGATGCGACGCCGCACCGGCTCGTGGCGGAAGCCGGCCGCCGCGCTGGCGCTGTTCGCATCGCTGTTCTCGCTCTCGTCGTTCGTTGTGGCGCCCGCCCTCACCGGCGCCGAGGACGGCAACGATCCGCGCCCTCCGGCCACGGCCCCGCTACCCTCAGACGGCAAGCCCGATGTGCATCACCCACCAGCTGGGACTACTACTGAATGACAACCCAAACCGAGGCTCCCGGGGCCATCACCGCCGTCCTGCATGTCGGCGGGCTGCACTACGCGAGCGAGAAAGCGGTTGTCGAGGGCGTTCTCGCCCGCCGCCCGGGCGTCCTTGAGGTCGATGCCAACCCGGTTGCGCAGACTGCGACGGTGACCTTCGACCCCACGCAGACGTCTGTCGCCAGGCTGCGGGGGTGGGTCGAGGAGTGCGGCTATCACTGCGCGGGCCAGTCGGTGCCGAGGAATGTCTGCGACCCACTCGCGGAGGCAGGCCGCGAGGAACCACGCGACCCCGCCGCAACGGAGCGTGCCGAGCACGCCCATGGTCACGGCCAGGGCGGTCACGCCGGGGTGTCGATGACGGCGATGGCCCGCGAAATGCGCAACCGATTCGTGGTCGCGCTGGTCTTCACGATCCCCACCGTGCTGTGGTCAATGGTGGGCACCGAGCTGCTGGGGACCGAGCTTGCCACGCCGTTTGATGTCGACCGTGACGTGTGGCTGCTGGTCTTGAGTGCGCCGATCGTGCTGTACGCTTCCTCCATCTTCTTCACCGGCGCGCTTAGGGCGCTGCGGGCGCGGATGCTGGACATGATGGTGCTCGTCGCGGTAGCCATCGGCACGGCTTGGGTCTACTCGGTCGCGGCGACGTTCTTCATCAAGGGCGACGTTTTCTATTAGGCGGCGGCGATGCTCGCCACGTTCGTGCTGCTCGGCCACTGGTTCGAGATGCGCGCGCGCCGCGGCGCGAACGACGCCATCCACGCGCTCCTCGATCTCGCCCCTCCCATGGCGGTGGTGCTGCGCGGCGGCGAGCCGGTCGAGGTGCCCACGGCCGAGATCGCTGTGGGGGACCTCCTGCTCATCCGCCCGGGGCGAAGCTGCCCGTCGACGCAGTCGTCGAGGAAGAGGCGAGCGAGGTCGACGAGTCGACCGTGACGGGGGAGAGCCTGCCCGTTCACAAGGGCCCGGGCGACCAGCTCATCGGCGCGACCATCAACAAGAACGGCACGCTGCGCGCCCGCGCCAGCGCCGTCGGCTCGGACACCGCGCTCGCGCAGATCGTGAAGCTCGTCCAGGAGGCCCAGAACTCCAAGGCTCCGGGTCAGCGGCTGGCTGACCGCGCCGCCTTCTGGCTCGTGTTTGTCGCGCTGTTCGGCGGCCTCCTGACCTTCGTCGTCTGGTACTTCGTCGCGGGCCGCGACATCGAGACAGCGCTGCTGTTCGCAATCACTGTCGTGGTCATCACGTGCCCCGACGCGCTCGGGCTGGCGACGCCGACGGCCATCATGGTCGGCACGGGGCTGGGTGCCAAGCGCGGCATCCTCTTCAAGCACGCGATCGCGCTGGAGCAG
>JANMDN010000065.1:0-25737 GCA_031376285.1 Actinomycetes bacterium | reverse complement strand
GGAGGCCCTCCACCGAGCCCGGGCCGCTCGATCGGCCTGCTGCCGCGGCGGCCGCGGGCTTGGCGGTCATCGAGTCTTGGTGGCCACCGGCCGGCGCCCCGCCGGCCGGGCCCGCCCGGGTCGCCGCCGCGGGTGTGCGTGTCGCGGCCATCAACGCCGACGGAGGTGACATCGCGGCCGGTGAGCGCGGCTTCTGCACGAACCCGGACCTCTACGAACACACCCTCGACGCGGTCGAGCGGGCCCTCGCGCTCGCTGACCTTGTCGACGCTCCAGTTGTCAACGTGCTCGCCGGCCGTCGTCTGGAGGGCGTCCCTGAGAGCGATCAGCGCGCCGCGGCGGTGCTCGTGCTCCGGGCGTGCGGCGACCTCGCCCGCAGGCATGGACGAACGATCGTCATCGAGCCGATCAACGCGACCGACGTTCCCGGCTACCTCGTCTCCACTCCGGCCGTGGCCGCACGCTTTCTCGATGAGATCGGCCACGATCACGTGCGAATGCTCTACGACGCCTACCACGCCGCGATGGGGGGAACCGACCCCGTGGCGGAGGTGGGCGGCCTCATCGACCACGTCGCCCATGTGCAGTACGCCGACTGCCCCGGCCGTGGCGCGCCCGGCACTGGGACCATCAATCTGCCCGCGTTTCTCGAACGCCTCGACGCTGCGGGCTACACCGGTGCGGTCGGCTTGGAATTCATCGCCGGGCCGGACACGCTCACCACCCTCGCCAATCTCAAGATCCGATCCTGGCCGGTCTAGACGGTTGACTGCGAATTCCGGTGTTGGGATCCGCTGAGCGAGACCGAGCGCTTCAAGAACGCAGCGTCAGGCCGCATATCGGGAGTATGTGGACGACCAAGGACGCCGAAGCGGCAAGCGTCGCAGCCAGCGGATCCCCGCAGGCGATTTAGAATGACACGAGCGCCGTCAGGCCTCGATTGGGGGATCCACCGCATGCGCAAGGAGCGCATCGTGGTCGCACCATTCAAGCGTCAGCTCGTGGGTCGCGGCGAGGACCACTTTTGGCGCCTGGCCCGCCTCGAACGCCTCCTGCCACCTGGGGGCGCACAAACACCACTGGTCACCGGCGTTCAGGCCGGCGAAACCCCACTCAGGACGGGGGGTTGAGAGGTCATTGCCCCTGGCCTTCGAGAACTCGAGGAACTCGTCGGTCATCACCACACAAACAGTGTGCACACCCACGTCGCCGGAGCCGGTGTTGCAGCAGCCATCGCGGTGGTAGCCGGTGATGGGGTCAAACGAACATGCTTCAAGCTCGCCGCCAAGGATGTTTCTCGCCATTGCCGACCATCGTCTCAGGTCGCGGGCACCCTCGCGTGAGGTCGAGCGCTGTGGTCCGGTCGATCGCTTCCGGGTCGCTGCGGGACGGCTACGGCGACCGGCGCCGGAGTCGAGATGCACGGCGGCGCTGTAGGAAGGCCACGAAGCGCTCGGCGGTGCTCCCGCGTGGCGGGACGGCGGCGAGCTGCCGACCCATCCCGGTGACGTCGAAGTAGTGACGAAAGTGCGCGGTCTCGCCGCCGCGAAGCTCGGTGCAGGTCATCCCCTCGACCTCGACCGGCCCTCCCGTCGGCGCGAATCCCGGGGGGTCGAGCGGCCCGGTGAACGTGCCGGATGCCCGCCACAGGAGCGCGACTCGCAAACCATCCGAGGAGACCCACCGATCCATTTCGGTCAGGGTGAAGTCGGGGAATGCGCGAAGTAGTACGGAGATCGCCGCTTTTGATACGTCGCGGCCGACAACGCGACCCTCCGGCAGGACCGGACTCTCGTAGATGCAGTCTTTGCTCCACTGCGAAACGATCGCGTGAGGATCCCGCTCGTTCCAGGCGGCGACGCCGCGGTCGATCGCCTCGTGTGCGGCCTGGACGGCGCCATTCGTGGACGTGCTTGTCATCGCGGAACCCTTCGTCGGCGACGGTGCCTCTACTTCTCTCGCGTCGCGTCGCGCAGGTCAAGGGATCGCTCCCGGAGGTGATCGTGAGCTAACCCCAGGGTGAGGGAGAACGGGACTGCGTCGATTGACACAGAGCTGTCACATCTGACGCGCATCCCGAATGACTTCGCCGACTACGCTGAGAACCGGGTGGTGGTCCGGGGTGGCCCCTTGGCGCGCGGGGAATTGCGTGACAATCGGGCGCGGATCCGGCCACGAGACCTCTTGCCGGAAGGCTCGTCGCCGTGGTCGGGTCGCGCCACTCGTCGACCGGAGGACCCTACTCCGGCGATGCCTGAGCGCCGTGGCCATCCAGATGGCGAATCCGGTGGCGCGTCTCGGCGTAGCGGGTCGCCTCGTAGGCGATCAGGCTGACGGTAATTCCGGCGACGATCGCAAGGTCGATCGCCCCACCAACGTTCAACCCGACCGGAATCGTCGCGAGGAGCACAACGACCGCAACCGGGCGGGACCGACCGAACGAGCCGACGATGCGTCGTCGGAGCGCGACGAGCGCGAGCAGGTAGAGCGCGACTCCGCCGTGGAGCGCAGCCGGCGGGACACCGTGGATCACGTCGGTCCAATCGTGAGCTCCATCGCTTCCCGCGACGTAGCCAAGAACCTTCTTCATGCCGAGCGCCGCGAGGACGATGCCGGCCACCATTGGGAGATGGATGAAGGTGTAGGCATCACGCGCCATACGTGTCTGCTCGACGCCTGAGGTCGCCGCGAACCGTCGCTCCGCCGCAAGCGAGCTGACGTCGAAGTAGGTCCACCACATGGCGCCCGCGAGGGCGATACCGAGGACCGATGCCACGATGATCGATGTCGAGAGCTTCACTGCCCCAACCCCGACGCCGACGGCGACGATCGATTCGCCGAGCGCGATGATGATGATCAACCCATGCCGTTCGGCGAAGTGTCTGGCCGAGCGCAGACGCCAGCCGGCCGCACCGATCGCCTGAGTGCCGACGTAGTCGATCGCGATCGCCCCCAGCCACAACGAGATCTGCGCGTCCCCGCCGAGCGCCGCGCCGACGAAAGTGAGCACGATCGAGGCCAGCATCACGAGCCCGAACCGCGCAAGCTGGCGCATGAGGCCGGCGTCCGCTCCGTGACGCGCGGCGAAGGCGAAGAGACCGATGTGGATGAGGCGCACAACTGCGTAGGTCACGGCGAAGATCATCGGGCCGGAAAGCCCGTCGCCGCTCGCACCTCCAAAGGCATCCGGGATTGCCAAGGCCGACACGAACATGGTGGCCATCACCATCAGGAACGCGGCGCGCGTCACCCCTTCGTCGGCCTGGATGTTGTTGCCAAGCCAGGAGTAGCCCACCCAGCACCACCAGACGAGCGCGAGGACGATCATGCCCTCGAGTACGCTCCGGCCGGTCGCAGCCCGACCATCGGGGCCGCCGCTTGCCATCAGGGCGGTCACCTGGGTGAGGGCGTAGACAAAGACCAGATCGAAAAACAGCTCAAGCGGCGTGACCGAGGCATCCTCGGAGAGCGCCTGGACGCGTTGGCGGCGACCGGTGGACAGGGGGCATCCTCCTTTGGAGGGAGACCGTCAGATCCGGGGTGAAACGGGCGGGATGGGGTCGACGCGCGGCCGTCCCCACCGCCCCACGGCGATCAGTTCCTCGTGAGCGCGATCACCGGAATGCGACGCGTCGTCTGCTGCTCGTACTCTGCGAAGTTCGGGTAGATCCCAGCCTGCGTCGCGTAGAGACGGTCCCGCTCCTCGGGGCCTACCACCGTCGCCGTCGCCTCGAATGTCTCTGAGCCGACCTCGGCCGTGACACCCGGGTTTGCGACCAGGTTGTAGTACCAGTCAGGATTGTCCGGCGCGCCGGCCTTCGAGGCAAAGATGACGAAACGATCGCCGTCCGGGAGGTACATTAACGGGTTGACCCGCTTGAGTCCCGACTTCGCGCCGGTCGTCGTGATGATGATCATCGGGGCGCCCTCGAACTGCCCACCGACCTTGCCGGCGTTCGCCCGAAACTCAGCGATGATGGTTTTGTTCCACTCGTTGAAATCCACGTCAATCTCCTCGGGTCGCACACGGGGCGCCGGTCGACCGGCGCACCATCGACCATATCGCCCGAGCGCGCTCGCGTGGGGCGGCGACCGTGCGGCCCTACCCTTGGAGGGTCGGCGACGTCCGCCGCGTGGCGATCCTCACGCTGAAGCGCGCCGGGCTGCGCAGGCGTGCCAGACCGGAGGGAGCGACCTCCACCGTGTATCGCTCGAGCGCGAGTCGGCGAGCGATGCGTGCCGGAATCACGACCCGATTCGGACCTTCCCGGCCCTGTTGGCGGAAGGTGGCGACGATGCGCTCACCCGAGCGGAGCGTCACGGCGACGGTTGCCCGCTTGGTCAGCGAGAATCCGCCAACGCGAAGAACGCGGCCGACTGGCAGGGTCAGGCTCGCTGACTCGCTCGGAGGGCTGAGATTGCCGGCGGCATCGGCCGCGACGACGCGATAGCGATGGGTCACACCAGGACTCGGAAGGGTGTCGCGAAAGCGCAACCGTGCGGTCGATCCGAGCCGCTTTCCGTCCCGGTAGACCGAGTAGCGCGCGGCCGCACCCGACGTGACGGCCCAGCGCACCTCGACGCGCCCGTCGACGATGGCGGCCGCAAGCGATGGTCGGCTCGGCGCCGTCAAGTCCGGGAGCGTCACGAGGACGTCCTCGGATGGTGCGCTCAGGTTCCCCGCACGGTCGACGGTCTGGACGGAGTAGTGAACGGTGCTCCCGACCCGCAGGCCGGTCGCACCCACGTCCTTGAAGGTGAGCCCTGACGTGGAACCGATCGTGACGGCGTCCCGGAGCACTCGGTAGCCCACCGCCGGAGCGCCGCAGTCACTCGCGGCCTGCCACGTCAGGTCGACGCCGCGAGGCGAGCGTTCGGCGAGTGACCGCCCGAGCCGCTCGGGCGCGAGGCGCGGGGCCTCGACGATCGCCGAGGTGACCTGTGTCGTCGATGGCGGGATCGTGTCGGGTCCGAGCGAGATCGCCACGCTCGCTCGCCCGGCGTCGGCCGTGAGCGGGCGGATCGTGATCGCTTCGGCGACGTCGATGAACATGCCTCCGACGCCGAGACCACTGTCGAGGAAGGTTGAGGTTGCCGGAGTCGCGTCGACGAGAAAGACCCGAGAATGCGTCGCCACCGATGTTGCGTCGGCCGGGTCAAAGCGATCGACTGTCCGGGCGAGCCGGACGTAGATGCCACTCGGGGCGGCGTCCGCGGGCCCGGCATCGAATCGCACCGGCTGGCGGTACTCGACCGAATAGTGCTGGGCGGAGCCGTCGGGGGCGCCGCAACGAGGGATGCGCACCTCGACCACTCCGGTTCCACCTGCCTCGATCGCCTCGAGTGTCACGGTGGACGTGGCGGTGACGACGGCGCTGCGGGAATCGCCGAGCCAACCGAGCTGGCGTCGCTGAATGGCAGGAAGCGCGAACCCCCATTCCCGAAGGTCGATCGAGTCGGCTCCACCCATGACGCCGAACGGATCCTGGTACTCCGCGCCGAAGCACACGCCGGTCGTCGTGACCCGATCGCTTTCTGGGCCGCGGCACTCCAGGCCGAACGCGTGCATGAGCCCGAGGTTGTGACCGATCTCGTGCGCGAGCGCACGTAGGGAAATGTCCCCATCCATCCACACCTGCGGGACGGTGGACGGATCCTTGAATCCCTCAAGGGGACGCTGGCTCCCGAGGCTCGTTCCGCCGCAGCGCCCCCGGGGCCAGATGTAGACGATGTGGTCGGCGGTGGTGAGGTCGACTCCGGCCGTGGCGGCGGTCACACGCGCCTCGTCGCCCCAACGGTCGGGGTCGCAAACCGCGCCGGCCGGGTTCGGGAGCCGGAGCCAGCCGAACACGTCTCCGGTGAATTGGATTCGCCCGTCGCTCATCGCCGTGTAGTAGGCCCGAACCGACGTCGGCGAACCGAAAATCGCGTCCCGTGCCTCGGCGACGGTGAAGGGGGTGCGCTGATCGTCGGGAAAGTTGACAAGGAGCGCGACGATCCGGTGCGGCCCGGCGATGTCGTGTCCGGTGCGGGCTCGCGGGCTTATTCGCAGGCCACTGCGCCGTGCCTCCCGACGGAGCGTGGCCCGGGTGAGACGGCCCGCCCCGGTGGCGCGCACCGCGTCCCCATCGTCCACGCGCAGGGTGCCGAGCACCGCGCCGGCGGCCAACGTCGGAGCCCCAGCGCCTCCCTGCGCGCCGGTCACCACCGCGCACATGAGCGCAAGCGCGACGACACGAGAACAGCGTTTTGCAAACGATGGGCGCACCTTGACGGGGAGGCTATTGCACGCGGTTGAGACCTGCGGGCTCGCCGGGTGCGAGAGGAGCGCCTACCCGGGGGGTGAGACCTTGGGGCTGAGGACCTGAGGGGAACCGAACGCGTGAAGGGCCGCAGGAACGGCGATCGAGCCGTCCGCACGCTGGTGGTTTTCGAGCAGGGCGATCATCGTCCGGCCGAGCGCCACCGCGGTGCCGTTCAGTGTGTGAATGACCTGGGTGTCCTTGCCCTCGCGCATCCGGCAGCGCAGGCGACGTGCCTGGTAGTCGGTGCAGTTCGAGCACGACGTCACCTCGCGGTAGCGCCCTTGCCCCGGCATCCACGCCTCGCAGTCGAACTTCCGCGCGGCCGATGCGCCGAGGTCGCCGACGGCGACGTCAACGACCCGATAGGGGAGCTCGAGCGCGCCGAGGATTCGCTCCTCGAGCGCGAGAATACGTTGGTGCTCGTCGGCTGAGTCCTCCGGACGGACGAAGCTGAACATCTCCACCTTGTCGAACTGATGCACGCGGAACATCCCGCGAGTGTCCTTCCCGGCCGCCCCGGCCTCGCGCCGAAAACACGTCGAAACGCCGGCATAGCGCAACGGCAGGGCTTCCGCGTCGAGGATCTCGTCCTGGTGGAGCGCGGCGAGCGGCACCTCCGAAGTACCGACCAGGTAGAGGTCGTCGTCGGCCGTTTGATAGATCGACTGCCGGTCGGTCGGAAAGAACCCGGTTCCGTACATCGCCTCCTCGCGCACGAGGACCGGCGGGATGACGGGTGTAAATCCCTCGCCTTCGAGCGTGTCGAGCACGAAGTTGACGATCGCATACTGGAGACGAACCATCGGGCCGAGGAGGTAGACAAACCTCGAGCCGGACGTGCGCGCCGCCCGTTCGAAGTCAATTCCGCCGATCCCCACGCCGAGCTCGACGTGGTCGCGAGCCTCAAAGTCGAAGCTCGGTGGCGTCCCGACCGAGCGGAGCTCGAGGGCGTCGTCCTCACCGCCGTCCGGTGCCGCCAGCTCGGCGACGTTTGGCAGCGCGAGGAGGAGCGCGTCGCGCTCACCCTCGATCGTCCGGAGCGCATCTTCTCCGACCGAGATCGACTCGCCCAGGCGCTTCGCGTCGGTCTCAGCAGCCGGATCCGTTTCGCCGCGCTTGCGCGCCTCGCCGGCCTGCTTGGAGAGTTGCCCACGGGTCGCCCGCTCGGCCTCCACGCTCGCCCTGCGCTCGCGAGCCCGTGCGTCCAAGGCCACGAGTTCGTCGAAGCGCTCGGCCGCGCCGCGCCGCGCGAGGGAGGTGCGAACCGCGTCGGGCGCGCTCCGAATCAGGCGAAGGTCGAGCAGGGCGCGGCGCTAGGACGACGTCGTCGTCGTGGCAAGCCCAGCCTGGACGCCCGCCAAGTCGTCACCGAACACGAACGCACGCTTCAGGCCGGTGACCTCGAAGACGCGGCGAAGGTGATCGTGGGGGCACACCACGCCGAGCTGCCCGATTCCACCCCGGGCCCGGTTGAGGAGGCTGACGAGCGCTCCGAGACCGGACGAGTCAAGGAGCGTCACGGCGGTAAGGTCGACCACCATCTGGGTGTCGGCAGGGTCGTAGCGCTCGATGTCCTGGCGGAAGTTCGGGACGGTGTAGATGTCGAGCTCACCGCCCAGCGTCACGAGCGTGAGGTTGTCACGGTCCTCGGTGGTCACTGTGAGGGTCATCTGTGCTTGCCCCTGGTTTGGTCGTTGATCGTCCCGGAGCCCTACTGGATACTCTCGACGAACTTGACGAGATTTGCGAGTTCCTCGCCCTTGATCGGCGGGCCCCCACCGTAGGGCGCCATCGCGCCGCCACCATTGACGATCTGGCTCTCGATCCGATCGGCCGTCCGTCCGTTGCCGGCGAGCACGGGACCGGCGCCGGCTTCCTTGCCGAGGTTCGCGTGGCAGCCTTGGCAGGAGTTCTCGAACACCGACTGGCCAGCGGCGATGGCCGGGTCGACCTTGTCGGTCGTCGTCGACGCGGACGGCTCGGTTTCGATGAACTTGCCGTCCTTGTCGGTCTGGACCGCCGAGTTCACACCGGTGACCGCGCCCTCGGGCGTCTTCGCCTCGCTGGCATCGGAGCCGCCGCACCCGGCGACGATTCCCGCGGAGGTCACGAGCACGGCGCCGATCACTGCGAGCCTGCTCTTGATCGTGCGCACGGTGCTGGCCTCCGGTTGTTTGCGAGTCGTCTGGTTCACCGGGAAGTTTACCGCACCCCCCGACGCGGCTCGGCTACCCTTGGCGTCGTGATCGAATTCCTGGACGGTACGACCCCAAACCTCGGGACTGACGCCTTCGTTCACGAGCGCGGAACGGTCATCGGGCGGGTGACCCTTGGCCCCCGAGCCTCCGTGTGGCCAGGCGCGGTCGTTCGCGGAGACCAGGACCTCATCACGATCGGGGCGGAGACGAACGTCCAAGACGGTGCGGTTCTCCATGCCGACGCCGGCGTGCCGTGCACGCTCGGAGCGCGAGTGAGCGTCGGCCATCTCGCCTGCGTGCACGGCTGCACAGTCCAGGATGAGGTCATCATCGGGATCGGCGCGGTCGTCCTAAACGGGGCCGTCGTCGGCAGCGGATCGATCGTCGGGGCGGGGGCGGTCGTCGCCGAGGGCGTCGAAGTCCCACCCGGATCACTCGTGCTGGGAGTGCCGGGACGTGTCGCACGCCCCGTCACCGACGAGCAGCGCGAGATGATCGTACGAACGGCGCTGCACTACGTTTCGCTCGTGTCCCGCTACCGGTGAAGGGACCCGTCCCGAGCCTGCCGGTAGGCGCGGTTGTGGTCCTCTCGACGGTCGGACCCGATGGGCCTCACGCCATTCCGGTGAGCGCCGCACGGATGGCGAGGTCCGGCCTGCTGCTTCTCGCGCTCAGCGCAAACCGAGGAAGTCTGGCCCGTCTGCGCGACGAACCCGCGGTGGCCGTGACGATCATCGAGACGGGGTTTGCCCAGACGCTCCGGGGCCGTGCCCGCGTCGCGTGCGAGAACCTTCCCGGCGCGGCGTTCATGGCCGTCGTGGAGATCACCGTCGACGCCATCGACGATCACCTCCGGCCCGACACGCTGATCGAGTCGGGCGTCCGCTGGGCCTGGACCGACGAAGCGATGGCCGAGAAGGACCGCGCCGTTGTCGCCGCCCTCGGCGCCATTGACCCCGCCGACATCGCATCGGATCGGTAGCTGACGCGCCCCCAGGTGCCGCAGCTGCGGCGAGCCAGCCGGTTTCCGTAGATGCTCCGGCTACCCTGCGGCGAAGTGCAGACCTCACACTCAAGGATGAGCAACGCGGCTGAACCGCTCGGCGAGGACGGGGCGATGGACGGGCCCGCCCATCGCGCGACCCTGCGCGAGGCGACGGCCGCCGGACGGCGGGCTGCCCGAGCACAGGATCCCGCCGCCGAAGCCGACAGCCTGCTCGCCGCTGCCGGGGCACTTGCCGCAATGGGTGAGGTGGAACGCTCGATCGTCGCGGCCCGGCGGGCTCGGTCGCTCTTTCAACGGATCGCCAACCCACTCGCCGAGGCCCAGGCATCCCTCCTGACCGGGCTCGCGCTCCTCACCCTTGACCGCTCCGACGAGGGCCTCGAGGCGGTCACCGAGGCAGCCATGCTGCTCGACGGCGTGCCCGACGCGAGCTCCGAACGGTCCGCGGCCTACTCGACCGTCGCCGGGGCCTACGCCGAAATCGAGGCCTATGAGCTGGCCCACGGCTACAACATCAAGGCAACCTCGATCGGTGGCCAGGTCGAGGGCGGCGCGAGCGTCGCCGTCCGCCACCGAATGGCCGCCGACCTCGCCGCGTGGGGCGAGCGCCTGGCCGAAGCCGGGGACTCAGCGGGCGCCCATGCGCGAATCCGCGAAGGGCTCTCCATTGCCCAGAGCTGCCTCGCGGACAAGCGCCCCACGAGCGACGCCGTTCGGACGTCGTGCGCGATCGTCGTCGGTGAGTGCCTCCTTGGCTTGGGTGATGCCGCGACCGCCGCCCCCATACTCGAGGACGCATTCGCGCGCGCGTTGCTCGACCCACGGCTGGCCGCGCGCGCGGCGCTCCGCGCCGGTATCGCCCGAACTCAGCTCGGTCGGGTGACCTCCGCCCATCGACACCTCGCGCGTGCGCTCTCGCTTACCACCGCGCACCGCCTCGAACGTATCCAAGGGCAGACCCACCTCGCACTGGCGGAGCTCTTTGAGCGGGAGGGCAACCTCGTCGCCGCGATCCGCGAGCACAGGGCGGCCCAGTGCTTGACTGCCCAGCGACACGAGCGTGATCGGCGGCGACGTCTGGACGGTGCTCGCGCACGGGCGCGTCTGGCAAAGGCCGAGCGAGAGACCGTGACACTTTCGCGCTTGTCCTACGAGGATCCACTCACCGGTCTTGGCAACCGGAGGTCGGCCCAAGAGGAATTGCCGCGACTCCTCGATACCGCCCGCGAGACCGGGCGGCCGCTCGCGCTCGCGCTCGTCGATGTCGACCGGTTCAAGGAGATCAACGATCGCCACTCACACGCCGCCGGGGACGACGTGCTCCGAACGGTGGCGGTGATCCTGAAGCGCCATTGCCGCGACGGAGACCTCGTCGTTCGCTACGGCGGCGACGAGTTCTTGGTGGCCTTCCCGGGTCTTGGGATCGGCGACGCTGGTCGGATCGCCGAGCGGCTGCGCACGGCGGTCGAGCAGGAGCCGTGGGAGAGGATCGCCCCAGGGATGACGGTCACGCTGAGCATCGGGGTGGCGACCGCGGATGACCTGAGCGACCCAGCCGGCCTCGTTCACGGCGCGGACATGCACCTCTACGCCGCCAAACGCGAGGGCCGAAACCGAGTGCGCCTGGCGGCCTAGCCGCACGAGTTAGCTCGTGCCGTAGAGGGCACCGATGGCTTCGACGAGGAATCGTGAGTGGGCCTGAAGGGTCGCGGCTTGGCCGATCAGGTTGACCCGGTCGCTATCGCCCAGGGCTTCTTGACCCTCGCGCGTGGCGATGGCCTGCTTCGCCGCGCGGTCGGTCGCGAAGATCAGATCGCCGAGGCGCACCTGATTGTCGGCAAACCACGCGATGGTCGCCGCCGTGTGGTCGGTGCCGACCGCTTCGTCCAGGAGACTCAGAAAGAAGCGGTGCCACCCGTTGATGCGCATCCGGCGCTCGATGACCTTGCGCACGAGCGGGTCGTCATTGCCCGCTTTGCCGAACTGGAGTTCAACCTCGAAGGCCGCGGCGTCGGAGACCTTCGCGAGCTGTTCCTCCAATCGGTTCTGATTCGCGTCGATGCGCTCGGGCAGCTCGCGGGCGAACGCCTCAAGCGCGTCCCGGGTCGCTGGCGCCGCAACCGCGGCCAGCGCGTCGGCGATGAAGCGCAGGTGGGCGCGGATCGCGGCATCGGAGACCGGCGAATGGTCATCGGTCTGCGATGCCTCGTCATCGAGCAGCTCGTGCAGCCAGCCTCCTTGCTGTTGCATCCAACCGAGGAGCGCCTGGCTGACCGGGTCCGCGGCCCGAGGGGGCGGCGAACCGGACTCAGGTGACCGTGTACTCGGGGCCACTGCCACCCTCCGGAGGAGTCAAGCGCCCACCCTTCGCCGTGATCGCGCCGCACTGCACACAGTTCGACGGGTTGACCTTCACGGTGACCGTCCCGTTCTGCGGCTCGTCCTCGGCGATCTCATAGACCTGGGCCGGGCACATGCTCTCCCAGGCCATCGCAAGTTCGCGGGGGATCTTCGTCTGGACCCGGATGTGGCTCGGCTGATCGTCGCGGGTTTTGTTGCCACTCGCGAAGACACTCGAGAGCTTGTCGAAGATGTACTGGCCGTCGGCCTTCGGGTAGTTGCGCTCGGGACCGACGAAGATCGGCTCGTCGGCGTCGGCCTTGAACGTCACGCGCTTGGGCAGGTGCCCGAAGGTGGCCGTTGCCATCGGATGGATGATCGCCCCGTAGAGGAAGCCGCGCTGAAAGGCCGGCCGGATGTTTCGAACCTTCCAGAGGTCTTTCCAGATCTCGCTGTCGTGGATCTTCTTGTCGTAGCCCCAGAGCCCCGCCGGCGCTGTCGCCGTCCCCGCCTTGAGGGCGTCATAGATCGCATCGGCGGCCAGCATGCCTGAGCGAATGGCGTAGCCAACGCCCTTGAGGGCGGCCATGTCGACGAAGCCGGCCGAGTCCCCGACGAGCACCGCGCCCGGAACGTGGAGCCGGCTCGGGAGCCCCCACAAACCCCCACCCGGAATCGTCTTGGCGCCCCAGGCAACACGGCGCCCGCCTTCGAGGATTTCTCGCACGAGCTTGTGCGTCTTGAACTGCTGAAGGATGTCGTGGACCGAGAGGCGGGCGTCGGCGTGGTCAAGACCGGTCACGAAGCCGATCGAGACCTTGTCCTCACCCATCGGGTAGATCCATGATCCGCCGTACTCGCGAAACTTCGGACGAAACGACAGCGGCCAGCCGAGCGTATGGATGAGCTTCGTGAGGGGCTTCGGCACCTCCCACACCTCTTTGACGCCGAGCTCCCAGATCTGCGTCGAGTCGCGGTCAAGGTCCCAGACGGAGCGGGTGACCTGCGAAAGGTGGCCCTGGGTGCCCTCGGCGAGCACGGTGACATTCGCCCGCACCTCGACGCCCGGCTCGAATGTCGAAAGTTCTTGCCCTTCGCGACCGCGCCCCTTGTCGCCGGTCAGCACGCCCTGAATGCGCCCATCGTCGACGATGAGCTTCTGCGCATCGGTCTCGGGAAGGAGGTAGACGCCGAGCTCTTCGGCCTGCTCGGCCATCCAGCGCCCGAGACGGCTCACCGAAACAACCCAGTTGCCGTGGTTTCGCATCTGAGGCGGCGGCGGCAGCCGAAGTGCGGCGCCCTTTGTGAGGGCGTAGACGGCCTCGCTCTTGACGACGCTCTCGACCGGGAAGTCATCGACGCCAAGCTCAGGGAACAGATCCTTGAGCGCCTGCGGCTTCATCACCGCCCCGGAGAGCAGATGCGAGCCGGCACCCTTACCTTTCTCGACGACGGCGATCGGCACCTCGCCGAGCGACTCGGTCAGCTGAGGATCCTTTGCGAGGAGCTGCCCGAGGCGGACTGCACCGGCAAGTCCCGCCGACCCTGCCCCGACGAACAGAACGCCGACATCGATGCGCTCGTCCTCGCCGGCGGCCGGCTTGATGACGTAGTCGGATGGACGGAACCGGGGCGGATAATCAGCGGGGACGATGCTCATCGGGCGGCGTGCTCCATGGCGAACGAAGGGTTCCTGGAGCATACCCCGACGAGCCTGCGGCGACCGTTGGCGCGCCCACGGACGTGACGAACTACACCCGGACCGGTGTCGAGCGTCGCGGCGCTACGACACGATCCGATCGAGGATGTTTCGCGTGATGCGCTCGAGCGCGGGGTTCTCGTTTGTCGCTGCCGCGGCGAGGGTCGTTCCGAAGCCAGGGCTGAGGCCCCACGCCCAGGACATTGATCCGGAGTTGAAAACGATGCCGTCGCCGGGTCGTTCGATGATCACCGACCGTTGAGTCAGCGGGACGCCGCCTGCTCCAGCGAACGGTGAGCTCATCAGGACCGTCATGTTGGGTGGCAGGTCGTAGCGCGAGTCAAAGGAGTCGATCTCGTAGCCCGCGTACTCACCGGGGAGCGTCTGACCAGACGAGAGACCCGAACCCGCGAACGCCCAGTGGGAGGTCTCGGAGCCCACCTTGAGCGACTGAGCGGCAAAGTCCTGGGTGAACGCGCCCGACACGAACTGCCCACCGACGATGAGCTGCTCGGGCTGACCGAGTTGGTGGTAGCGACGATCGGTGCGAAGCGCTGGGTTCGTTGCCAAGATCGGGTCGGGTCCTGTGTCCTTGTAGCCGATGACCCGACGGCGCGGCGTCCCGGCGGAGTCGGCCTCATACCGAACCGGCCAGTGCGCGATGTTGGCCGCGATGAAGACGAGCGCCGTCCCCGAGTCGCGAGCGTCGAGGACCGCGGTGCGCTGCGCGGGCGTCCAGTACTCCGGATGGCTCGAGAAGATCGCCCCTTTGTGGCCTGTGCCGAGCCTCGACGCCGTCGCGTCGATGTCGGGATCGGTCGCGTAGGTCACGTCGTAGCCGTTGCGCTCGAGGAATTGGATCGCGGGCGGCTCGTAGAGGTAGAACTGCTTGAAGCCAGTCAGGAAGCTGAACGGACGATTGAAGGACGATTTGACGGTTGAGGGGTTCGAATAGTAGCTCCGGCCCTTTGCGGTTCCGTCGTCTGGAAAGTTGTTGTAGGCCGCGTAATTATTGAACGGCGACACGTGCACGAACGCTGCCGGTCGGTCGTCGCGAACGACAAAGGGGACCGCGGCTTGGAGGCGGTCATCGGTGCTCAGCACGGCGACGTAGACACCCGAGACCCAGTCACTTGCAACGCGCGTTCTGACACTCACAGACCACGGGCATTCCAGCATTCCAAGCGCATCGGGGGCGGTGCAACTTGGCTGTTGCACGCCCGCTTGCGCAGGGATGGTGGTCACGATTCGACCACCCGCGCCGCCGTACCAGCCCAGCCGAACGATCTGGGTACTGAAGGTACGTCCACCGGCGACCGTCACATGGAGGCTGACGTCATCGCCGATCCCGTAGCTCACTTGCGACGAGAACGCGGCGACCTGAATCTGGACATCGTTTGCCATCGCGTAACCCGGCCACGGAACCTTCCAGTGGTTCGAGCCAGGCAATTGGTTCTCGGCGACGATCGGCGAATCCGCGGGGGGCGGCGGGTCGGGTGGTGGCGGGTCGGGCGGTGGCGGGTCGGGCGGCGGCGGGTCGGGCGGCTGCGGGGCAGGTGGCTGGGGCGTGACCGGCACAAGGGTGGTACTACCGGGGATGGGTGTGGCTTCGGTCCCGATTTGCACGCCCGGAGACGTCGGCCCACTGATGACCCGGACGTCGAGCCCCGCTGCGCCGCCAGCACGTGCCCTCGGGTCGCAGAATGGCCGCACCTCGAAGGGGAGGCGAAATATCGTGCGACCCTCGCGACAGCGGCGCGTCAGTACCGGTGGCCGACGCTTCTTCGTGTGCCCACCCGCGACCTTGGTGACGCGCTTGGTTGCGCTCGCCATGGCGAGCGTCGCATCGGCGCTGGGAACCGCGGGAAGCAGCTGCGACGCGAGCACTCCAGTCACGACGCTGGCGACGAGCGCGAGCGCGGCGCGACGGCGTAGCGACCGGTTGCGACGGAGATAGGTGCCTCGGGTGCTCACGTCGCTTGACTCCCTGTTGACTGCGGATTCTTCGCTGAGAAAGAGACTCTTTGAGACAGAACAGCTCCAACCGGGCAGTGGCCGTTGTGTTGCGCACTTAGGAGTACCACGAGACGCGGAGCGCGGCACCCTCCAATTGGTTAGAACGACTCCCCAAGCGTCGGCTGATCGCGCCTTGCGGCCTCCGTGGCCCTCGACTCAGCTTCAACAAATTGTGGCCGTTAGCTCGCCACGGACGCCCGTAGGGGCATGCAAGCACCGTTCAAGAACTCCACGCGTGGACCACGTAGTGCCTGCAAATACGCCAAGTTGAGTATCCGCAACGGCCCACCCTGGTCGTCCGGTTGCGGACTGGTCGATCGGTTGGTCGTTATTGACTCGCGTTGAATAACGGTTCTGGCGTTCCGCACGACGATGTGACCCGCAGCTTGCCTCACACCGGAGCGCGGCAGGGCCGCACCATTGGCGCGATCTGGATGGGTACCGTCGGCGCTCCGCAGTGTCACCTGGGATCCGCTGCCTGAGAGCGCGTCAACAATTGGTCAATCCTGACCATGACCGCGTGAGGCCTCCGAAATAGGGTTTACCACCATGACGCGGCTCTCCGACACCATCCGACCGGCCGCCTGGACCTCATTCCGGCGCGTCTGGTGCGCGGCGACGATCTCCCGCCTCGGCGACGGCGTCGTCTTGCTGACCCTCCCGCTCCTCGCGAAAGCGCTCACCGACAGTCCGGCAGCGGTCGCTGGCGTCGCGATTGCCGAGGCCCTCCCGTGGCTCGTGCTCGGACTCCTCGGCGGCGCCCTCGTCGACCGTCTGGATCGTCGGAGGGTCATGCTGGCCGCTGATGGGTTCCGGGCCGTGCTGATGGTCGTGATGGCGGTCGCGGTCGTGGGGGGTTGGATCACCCTTCCCCTCATCTACGGCGGGGCGTTCCTCCTCGGGGCCGGAGAGGCATTCTTCGATTCAGCCGCGCAGGCGATCCTCCCCGACCTCGTGGACGACGACCATCTGGAGCAAGCGAATGCCCAGCTGTCGAGTTCTGAGATCGCGATGTTCCAGCTTGCCGGCCCACCGCTCGGGGCGTTGCTCTTTCTCGGGGCCACGTTCCTCCCGCTTGCGGTGAACGCGGCCTCGTTCGCCGTCGCAGTCGGTCTGGTCGCGACGATCTCCGGATCGTTCCGGGCTCGCACACCCGCCGCGCAGCCCGACGCCCACACCCCGGCACGGGCGCTCCTGGGCGAGGTGGGCGACGGGCTGCGCTGGCTCGGGGGCAATCGTGTGCTGCGGACCATCGCCGCGATGCAGGGAGCGATGAACCTCTTCTTCACCGCGGCGCTCTCCGTGTTCGCGATCTTCGCCCTCGACGTGCTGGGCGCGGGAGAGTTCGGATACGGACTGATCTTTAGCGTCGGGGCAATCGGTGGGCTCCTTGGCTGCGCCACCGCGACGACGTTGAGTCGGCTGATTGGCAGCGGGACGGCAATGGTGGGCGCGATACTCGTGACCGGAGCGGCGTTCGTGACGATCGCGCTCGCGCGCAGCGCGATGGCTACGGCGTGCCTGTTTGCCGTCGTCTTCTACAGCGCCGGTGTGTGGACCGTGCTCACCTCGGCGCTCCGGCAGCGAATCGTTCCGGCAAGTCTCGCTGGCCGCGTCACGAGCGCATTCCGCACGATCAGCATGGGGACCATTCCCGTCGGCGGCGCAATCGGAGGCCTTCTCGGAACGGTGTTTGGCACCGGGTCCCCGTTTCTCTTTGGTGGAATCGCGATGATCGCATTGGGTATCCCGGCCCGCCGCGTCATCAACAATCGATCAATCGACGCCGCTCGTGGGTCCGCGATGCCACGCGTCGGAGGCGCCCTCGCCTACGGTCCTGTCCGAGCGATCGAGCAGGGCTGAAGGCTGGTTCTTGCCGTGAGCTCCGGCACGTGGCAGACGACAAGTGGAGGAGGGCGCCTCCCGTGGGCACGCTCCTGATCGACGACTCCGACTTCGAGCGCATGGGTATTGCTCGCAACATTGACGCGCGAACTACCGCATTCTGCGTGACCTCACTCATTCGGGTGATGGCGCTGGACTCGGCGCACCGTGGATGCTCTGGCTCGTGTCGCCGCCAGGTATCGAGATCCCGCTCATCGGGCGTGATCTCCTTCTCGATGAACTCGTTCAGCTTGCCGACGCGCGTCCGGGGGCGATCGTGCTCTGGGGCGAGGTCGGAGTTGGACGTCGGCGCTTGGCGCGTGAGGTCGCTCGCCGGCTCGGGGCTGGAGTAGTCCGGGTTCACGTCGCTTCAGGTGACGACCCGCTCGCCGAGCGCGTCGTTCAGGCGCTCGCAGATCTCAATCTCGGAACGACGCTCCAGGCGGCCGGTCGGGCGTCTCAGTTCGTGGCGCTTGCCGACGACACCGAGTTGTGCGACGACCAGGTGGTCGCGGTTGCTCGGGCACTCGAGCAAAGCCGGGGCCTAGTCATCGCCGCGGGGCGAGAGCCCTCCCTGGAGGCGCCGTCGCGCAACGTCACGGCGTTGAACCTGAACGAAGCGAGCGACCTCGTGCTCGCGGTGGACCCCGTCCTCAGCGCGGACGTCGTTTCGCAGATCACGGGTCTTGCCGACGGGCTTCCTCGGCTCCTGATCGCGCTCGCTCAGAACGCCGCGTCATCGACCGACGGCAGGCTTCAGATTCCGGCATCGGTCGGCAAGCTCGTGACGGCCGGCCTCGACGGGCTGTCCAAGGAGGACCAGGATCTCGTCCGCTGGGCGGCGCTCCTTCGCGACCGCATCGAGCCCGACGTCCTCGGCGCCCTCACGTCGATGAGCGTCGACGAGATCGGAGCGCGCATCGACGGGCTGGTCGCCGCTGGCGAAATGGTCGAGCGGCCAGGCCGTGGCGGAGCGCTTGTCTTTGCCTTCCGCAGAGCGCTCACGGCGGCGGCGCTCGTGTCCGATATGGGTCCCAATGAGCTGCGGCGTCGGAGCCGTGCCATCTTCGAGGTCGGACGGGAGGCCGAGTGGCCGTCCTCGATGCTCGCAGCGGTCGCAAGCGACGCTGGCGAGCATCTGGCGGCCGTTGAGTTCGCGATCCAGGGAGCCGAGGAGTCACGCGCGCTCAACGACGTCGAAGAGGCGATCCGCCTCGCGAACCTCGCGCTGTCGCTCTGGCGACCCGAGCACGGCGAGCTGTCTCAAGCGCGCGCCTACCGCGAATCGGGATTCGCCCGTCAGGCGCTTTTCCAGTACCCCGAGGCCGCGGCCGACTTCGAGCGTGCCTCTGACGGTCTGCGCACGGGAAACGACGAGGCCGCCGCGCTTGAAGCCGCCCTTTCGGCCGCGCTCCTCGATTGGAACCGCGGCGAACGTCGCCGCGGCTACGGCAAGCTCTCGGCATTTCTCGAGCGCTCGGACGGGGGCCCTTCGCCCGAGCGGACCGAGGCGCTCCTCGGCGAGGCGATGCTTGCCGGAGCGCTTTCGTTGAACGCGCGCCTCCAGGAGATCGCCATACGGATTCGCGCCGAGGGGCCGGAGTCGGGCGTCGACCGGGCCAGTAGCCGCGGCATCGCACTCTTCGGCTATGCCCGCAGCGGCCGCACCGGGAGCCCCGCGTGCCTGCGCTACTTCGAGCGAGCGCGCCATGTCGCGCTCCGCGTACAGGACCTGCGGACCGCGTCCATCACCTATCTTTGGTCGAGCCACATGCTGCTCTCCCTTGGTCGCCCGGCCGACGCGCGCGAGGCTGCCCTTCAGGGGTTCGAGCTCGCCAAGGCAAACCGCCTGAACGACCACGCGACCGTCTTGATCGGCAACGTCGGCGAGGGCCACCTTGGCCTGGGCGAGCACGAGGACGCCAGGAGCTGGCTCGACCGAGCACGCGACGGTTGGCGAATCCTCGGGAGTTCCCGACCGACCGCATCCGATGCCGGTGAGGGCTGGCTTCTCGTTCAAGAGGGGCGAATTGCCGAAGCCCTCGATCACTTCAGGCCGCTCGAGCGAATCGGAAACCCCGCCGGGATGGTCTTCCACGAACTCTGCGCGATTGCGTCCGGCCACGCGACCGCCGCGCTCGAAGCCGGGGAGCTCAGCGAGGCGCGCCGGGTGGTCGAACAGGGCATGAGCGTCTGGCGGGAAACCGACGACCGGCTGTTTGTCGCGCCGCTCCTCGTGGCCGCGGCTGCGTGCGGCGGTACGCTCGCTGCCGACGGAGCCAACGCCCTGGTCGCGATCGCCCGGGGAGGCGCCGACCACGGACCGATGTGGCGAGACCTGGCCATTGGGTTCCAGGCGGCGCCAATCGACCCTGAGCGGGCCGTCGCCGCGTTCCATGATGCGACGACCCGATTCGAAGCGCGTGGGCTCGCGTGGTGGGCGGCCCGCGCACAGCTGCTCGCGGGGCTTTCTGGCGGAGATGACGACGCCGCCGCCGCGGACCTCCTCGCCGCCCGTGGTCGCTTCAACCAGATGAACGCCGGGCCGTGGCGCCAGCGCGCCGAGGCGGCGCTCCGAGGAATCGGTCGTCGGATTCCGTCACGCGGGAGCGACGCTAGCGGGAAGGTTGGCGACCTGTCTTCACGCGAGGTCGAGGTGCTGGCCCAGCTGATGGCCGGCCTGAGTAACCGCGAGATCGGCGAGCGTCTCTTCATCGCGGAGCGAACGGTGGCCAGACACCTTGCCGGGATTTTCGCAAAGCTCAGCGTCAACAACCGCGCCGCGGCGGTTGCGGCGGCCACCGAGCGCGGGATTTCCCCCGCCACTGAAGCGGCGCTCAGCGAGGCCTAGAATGGCTTTCGGTTTGGGGATTACGTTGTGTCAGGCACCACCGTCGCGGCGCGCTGTCGTCTGCTTTCAGCCGGTGCCTGACACGGGCCAGTGCGTCCACGAGGCAATCATCCCCTACGCGCCGCCTTCAAGCATTGCCTTGAGGGTCTTTAGTCCGGCCGTCATGACGCCACCAAGGCGCGCTTCGAGGTCGACCTCGGGATCGATCGGCGCGCCGTTCTGACGCCAGGAGACTCGGCTGCCACCCACGACCTCCTCAACGCTGATTCGTGCGATGTGCGAGTGCATCGGTGCTCCGCCGGAGACGACCGAGTACTCGTAGAAGCGCTGGGCGTCGCTTCGCTCGCCAAGCGTCTCGACGATCTCACCGCGCGGCGTCGTCACGCGTCGCTCGGTTCCGGCGACCATGCAGGACTCAATGACCGTGAACCACTCGATGACCCGCACCGGGTCACCGGCAAGCGCCCAAACGCGCTCAGGGTCACTCGCGATGTCGATCGATACGGTGAAGTCGTTTGCCACAGAGGTTCCTCACGTTGGGTCGCGTCGTCGGCGCCGATGTCGGCGCGCCCGAATCCTACGGGTGGTCCCGCTCGGCTCAGGCGGCGACTTCGACGGGAGTGCCAGCGGGCACCCGGCTCGCGATCAGCCCGGCGGCTTCGTTTGGCAGTCGCACGCAGCCGTGGCTGGCTGCCGTCCCGAGAAACTGGGGTTGGCTCGTGCCATGAAGCGCGACTCGACCATCGCCTCCGTCGAACTCGTTCAGGCGGGTCGAGTGGGCGGTCAGGGTGATGATGAACGGCCCGTAGAAACCGGATGGCGACACCTGCGGCACGATCTCGCTGATCGCAAACGTCCCGGTTGGCGTGGGCAAGGACGGCCGACCGACGGCGACCTTCCAGCGATTCATCACGCGTCCTGAGCGAAGCAGCTGAGCCTCTCGGCGTCCGACGTTGACCTTCACCCGCCACGGGTTCTTACGAATGGCGAGGAGGTCGCCCGGGACCCAACCGGTGGTGCCGTTCGGACGGCTCGGAAGGAGTACGCGGTACCAGACCACCCCGTCGGCGGTCTTGCGAGCGTCAAGGACGAGAAAGACCTGCGGTCCGCCCGCGTACGGAGCGTCGGGGGACAGCTTCGCCCCGAGCGCAGCTCGCGACGACGGCCCGAGGCGGAGTCTCGTCGGTGCGATCAGGCGCGCCGTCCACGACGAGCGCGGGGTGGGCTTGAAGGCGGGTGCTCCGCCGGACCGGTCGTAGAGACCGGGCTTTGGTTTTGGCTTGGCGACCCTCCCCGCCTCAGCGAGGGGGGCTGCGACCCCCACCGCACGCGCGGCGAGGGTCAGGGAGATTTTCGTCCGGGAACTGGTCATGTGCTCCGAGTATCGACTATCCGGTCACGCCACCTGATCGACGGGAGGTCGTGTTGGGTTTGCGAAGACGTCCAGTCGTGGATGCCTGCACCGGTCTGGCGTTATCGGCGACCGCGGTCGCCGTGTTGCGGTAGTCCCCGGCGGGCGCTCCGGCCGCCAGTCTCCCCCGCATCACGAGGCGTCGAATGGCGCCCGGGGCGAGGTTGCCAAGACTCCAGGTCACGACACCGTTGACGACCTTCGCCCCGGTCGGGACCTGAACGAGGGTCACGAGGTTCGGAACCGGGTCGGTGACGACCACATTGCGCGCGATCGCGCGACCGGTGTTTCGAACGGTGATTCGGTAGACAAAGGACCGGCCAGCGACGAACGTCGCGGGCCCGGACTTCGAGATGGAGATCGTCGTCGGAGCCGTTGGCGACCCCTGAATCGTTCCGGTCGTCGGGGGTGTCGTCCCCGTGCTCGTAACGATGCCGAAGTTGTTGTTCGGCCGCGCACCGTTCGAGAGGATCTGGAGGTTGGGGATCGAGGTCGGGGTCGTGAAGGTAAACCCGGGGACCTGCGACGCCGTCACCCCATACGTGCCCGGAATGAGCCCGGTGAAGCTGTAGGACCCGTCGGCAGCGGTTACGGCTTGGGTCGGCGTCTGGGCGCTCCCGTTCCCACGGGTTCCGCCAAGCGTGACGGTGGCGCCAGCGCGACCGACCTCGCCGGTGTCCTGGCGTCCGTTGCGGTTGATGTCGATGAAGACCACCCCGGAGATCGTTCCGGGTCGGAGGTTGCCGAAGATCGCGTCGCCGGTGCCATCGACGGGAACGATGACTTTGGCGCTCGTGGCGCCTCCAGCGATCCATCCGGGGACCGGAAGCTCGGTCACGGTCCATTCGCCGGAGGCGACCCCCGTGGCCGACGAGACGCCGGCCGAGTCGGTCACAATCGTGCTGCGAATCCCAGAGGGGCTCGTGATCTCGAACTGCCAACCGGCGACCCCGGGCTCACCGGCGTCGCGGATCCCGTTGCCGTTGATGTCCTCGTACTTGGTGACGCGGAGGTTGCCGATCTGCGGGGCGACCTCGAAGATCAACTGGGCGAGGCCTTCGCGGACGTCTCCGGCAAAGAACTGGACCCGCGCTTCGTAGCGACCCGCCGGTGTCCCGACTGGTGGGGTCCACTTCAGCGCGGGCTGCCCGGCATCGGTGCTCGTGATGACCCGTCCCGCTTGGGCGTTCACGTCGGGGAGCAAGCGGTCCACAACCGTGGCCACTGGGGTTCCGTTCGCGTTCAAGATGTCGACAAGCACACGCTGACCGCGACTGTCGTAGCGAACCTCGTAGCCGATGTCGACGGCCCCGCTTGCGACCTTCGCGGCGGCCGGTGGTGCGGGCGTGCGTGTGAGCGAGATCACCGGATCGGCGCCGAGCGCCACACTGCCAGGCACGAGGACCGCACCCACGACGAGCGCAAGGCTGAAGCCTCGACGCCGTTTGAACCACGTTCGCCACCGATTCACAAGGAACCCCTTTCAGACGCTCACGAGCGGTTCCGTGCTCAGGAATGCTCATCCGCTTACGTCGGCGTCACTTCCACCACCGTACCGGCGCTCCTGCAATCAGGCATTTCAGGATGCGCCGGTGGGGCCGATACGTGGTTTCTGGCGAATTGATTCACAAGTCGCTTACAAAGCGCTAACCGGTGACGCCTCCTGTGCGCCGAATGCGCTTGCTCGGCTCGCGAACCTGGAGGGATGTCGTCGCCCGGGCGGGGCGCGCGTTGTCGCCGCCAGCGCTCGCGGTGTTGGAGTACTTGCCAAACGGAGCGCCGGCCGCGAGGCGGACTCGGACCTTGACCTTCCTGGACGCTCCCGGCGCAAGGTCACCCAGCAGCCAGGTAACCACACCGTTCACGACGCTCGCGCCCCTGGGCACGCCGACGAGCGTGACGAGATTCGGAACGGCATCGGTGAGGACGACGTTCTTGACGATGACCTTCCCGACACTCTTGACGGTGATCGAGTAGGTAAACGTGGCACCACCCTTGGCCGTGGCGGGGCCGGTCTTTATCACTCGGAGCGATCCAGGATCGGCGGCCGAGGCGGTCGCCTTCAGCGGCGTGGTGGCGGTGGTCGGGGTCGTCGGCGGGACGGGCGTCGCGACACCGAAGTCGACCTTCTCGCGCTTCCCGTTCGAGCCGAGGACGATGTCGGAGACCGTCCCGGGCGTGGTCAGCTCGACGCCGCTCGGGGTCTTCACGCTGACGCGGTACGTGCCCGGTTGAAGCCCGGTGAACACGTAGACGCCGCTTGCCGCGGTGATGGTCTCGAGCGCCACGGCCCGCCCGCGTCCGTCGGTGCCCGTGAGGGTGATCGTTACACCGGGATTGATGGCCTCACCGGAGTCACGTACCCCGTTGCGGTTGGTGTCGACCCAGACAAGACCGGTGATCGTCGCAGGCCGAACGTTGCCGACGATGAACGAGCCCGTCGCGCCTGGCGGCACGCTGACCGTTCCCGAGGCGGGGGTGGTGGGGACGAAACCGCCGGTGCACTGCTGGCCGACCTGCCAGTCGCCCGCGACCGAGTCGGGACGTGCGGACGTCCCCGTGGCACCGGTGCTCAAGGCATTAGGCGCGCCATTCGGCCCGACAAGCGAGAACGGGCAGTTGATACCGGGCTCGCCCGGATCGCGCACACCGTTGCCGTTGGTGTCCTCGAAGGAGGTCACCGACAGGTTGCCGGCGGCGGCCAGACCGAAGTCGACCTTGTCGCGGGTGCCGTTTGAGGCGATCACGACGCCGACCTGGATGGTGGCATTCGTCGCGACCTTGCCCGCGAGCGGCGTGACGGTCACGGTGTAGGTGCCCGGCACGAGGTTGCCGAATGAATACGTCCCGTCGCTACTGCTCGGCTTTGAGACCGGTGCGATCGTGTTGCCCTTGCCATCGACACCGGTCAGGGTCACCGTCGCCCCGGCAAGTCCCGCTTCGCCATTCTGGCGGGTGCCGTTGCGGTTTGCGTCGTCGAAGACCGTGCCTGAGATCGCGCCAGGTCGGAACTGTCCAACGGCGAAGGTTCCCGTACCGTCGGCGGGCACGGCGACTGTGCCGGTACTCGGGGTGGTCGTGGACCAACCTGACTTGACCGTCTCGGTTGCGCCCCAGCTCCCGGCAGGGACTCCTGGCACGAGAACCCCACCGCTTGCGCCGGTCTGGAGCGAACTCTGCCCTCCGACCGGGCTGGTGATGTCGAACGCCCAACTGTTCAGCCCGGGTTCGCCCGGCTCGCGCACGCCGTTGCCGTTCAAGTCCTCGTAGGCCAACACCTGGATGTCTCCGAGATCCTGGGCGACGACGAAGACGGCGCCTGCCGTCAACTCAAACGCGTCGGGATCTCCGAATGGGAAGTACTGCACCTCGGCGCGATACTTCCCTGCCGCCAACCCGGGTGGGACCGGCCAGAGCAGGGTGCCGCTCACGAGCCGCCCGACCTGCGCGTCCCCGTCGCCAAGGACGCGAGTCTCGACCGTGGCAACGAGCTGCCCGGTGAGGGTTCTGACGTTGGTGGTGATCTTGAGACCACGGGTGTCATGGACGACGTCGTAGCCGATCGTCTGGCTACTCCCGACCTTGACTGCTTGGGGTGGCGCCGGTGTGCGGGTGAGGGTGATACCGGCCCCGAGCGCCATCGTGGCTGATGCAAGAAACGTGCTCAATGCCGCCAGCAGGCCACCGAAAAGTCGTGGTGCGAGACGCCCGAACGAGCGGGCGCTTTGGGGAAGCATTGGGAGGGTTCCTCTCAGCCGGTCACGCCGCCGGTGGGCGGCTTCTTGGTGGGTGTCTCAGGTACACGTAGGGCGGTCGTCGATCGTGTCGTCGGGGCGTTGTCGGAGGTGGCAGTCGCGGTGTTCGCGTAGCGACCCGAGGGAGCGCCGCCCGCGAGGCGGACGCGCATCGTGAGGGTCACCTGCTTTCCCGCGGCAAGGTTCCCGAGCTCCCAGGTCACGATCCCATTCAGGACTCGCGCCTTCGCGGGCACGGCAACGAGCGTCATCAGGTTCGGAACCGGATCGGT
>JANMDN010000001.1:0-10028 GCA_031376285.1 Actinomycetes bacterium | reverse complement strand
CCACGGCCGACCCCGGCTGGCACCGGTCTTGCTGCCTTGCACGGTCTCAGACACCACCTGGCTCCCTCCCCGAGCATGACCCATGCCCGAGAAGTTCGCCATCAACCCACCCCACCCTTCATTCTGTTAGACGCTCTTAGCAAGCATGGTCGAAACGCCTGCTTTGTTGTTGATCGAGACTCGACCAGTCAGAAAGTATTTGCGCCCGAGAAGCTGAAGGCGAATGGCGTTCGGCCCGAACAAATTCACTACGTGGGCAACCCGAATGAAATCGAAGAGACGTTCACCGACGTGCAGTGGACCGACGCCGCAAACCGTGCATGGCCGCGAGTCGACGAAGAGCCTTGGACAACGACCCACTTCTCCACTCTCCGGAACGGAGGCAAGTTCAGTACGAGCGTTGAGGCCATGGTCCGGCCGGCGGCACGCACCGCTCCGAGTGGGAAGCCTGGCTACTTGTATGCCTTGGTAGAAGGCCTTGAACATTCAGATGAGGTACCGGAACAGCTTCGCGAACTCTTTCAGCACCTCATGAATCTCGCAAATCCTGCTTGACAAGGGTCCCGGCGAGGTCGCTTGCTGCGGGTGTGGTCGGCACATCTCAGCTCATCTGCTAAAAGCTCCTCAAGGGTAGGCCAAGCGTGGGGCGAAACCGCTACACGCAGGAGCAACCCACCTCGTATCCAAGGGGTCTTTTATGCCGGGCACATACGATGTTGTAAGAGATGCGATCCTCAGGAGGCAGCGTCTCATTGCGACCTACGCGGGGCATCGACGTGAGATGTGCCCACACGCGATTGGTCAGAAGGGCGGGCAGCAGCAAGCCCTTTTCTTTCAGTTTGGTGGAACGAGCGCGTCTGGACTGCCCCCTGGTGGAGAATGGCGATGCATCCCTATCGAGGGCCTAAGTGACGTTGAGGTGGCTATCGGCGAGTGGCGCACCGACGGGCGACACTCCCAGCGGCAGACCTGCATCGACGAAGTCGATGTCGAAGTTGAACACACGTAGTCCGCATGCGATTCCACCGGGCAGGGGCGACGCTCGGTCCTGGCCGTATCCGTGGGTCCTTGGGGACGGAGTCGAAGAAGGGGGCGGTCTGACGATATGGTCGCGCTCCTTCCCTTTGGGCCGGTCCAGCGACTTCGGCGGTCGGGCGGCGCAGACTTCTGGAGGAACCGAACTGAGGACCGGGCGGGCGGCGCCGGCATCGGCGAGGGTGTGGACGTCCTCACGCGTTCCGGTGTGGCCATCTCCTCGCGGCAGCGTCTCAAGAAGCCTGAGACCAACGCGGGCCACTATTTGCCGCGAAGCGTTGACGAAGTTCCCGCATGGGTCTGGGCGGTTCCCGCACGATCCTGGACGGCTTAAAACGCCAAAACCATCATTTTTGACCACTCAGGGAATCGCCTTCAAAATAACGCGATTACCAGGGAAAACGTTGATGGCGAGACCCAGACTCGAACTGGGGACACCACGATTTTCAGTCGTGTGCTCTACCAACTGAGCTATCCCGCCATGGATAGGACTTGGAAAAGTAGGGCCCCCTCGGGAAGGAATCAAGCCCGACCGCCGGACCGCCCTGCGATACTCGCCAAGTGAGCACCCTCGGGCACATTCTCGTCGTTGATGACGAGCGTGCCATCCGGCGCCTCCTTCGACTCTACCTCAGCGACGCCGGCTTCACCGTCACCGAGGCCGGTGACGGGCCCGAAGCTATCCGCCAAGTCGGCCTCGGCGGCATCGACCTCGTCCTCCTCGACCTCATGCTTCCCGGCATGGACGGCTTCGAGGTGTGTCGACGCATCCGCGAGCAAGCCCACATCCCCATCATCATGATCACCGCCCGCGGCGAGGAAACCCACCGCGTGACCGGCCTCGAGGTCGGCGCCGACGACTACGTCACCAAGCCATTCTCCGCCCGCGAAGTCGTCGCTCGGGTCCGAGCCGTCCTGCGCCGCGTGAAGGCCCCAGCCGACCCCGACCGGGCGCTCGTGATCGGCGACGTCATCCTCGATCCCGCCAGCCGCACCTCGACGCTGAACGGCGAACCGATCGAGCTGACCCGAATCGAGTTCGATCTCCTGGCCGAGTTCGCGAACCATCCGAAGGTTGTCTACACCCGGGAACGCCTCCTCGAACGCGTCTGGGGCTACCAGTCCGGCGTCGGCGCCAAGACCGTCGACGTCCACATCGCAAACGTCAGGCGCAAGCTCGGCAGTGACCTCGGGATCGTCGCCGTGCGCGGCGTCGGGTACCGCCTCGACCCACCGTGAGCCCGAGACCCGGCCTGCTGGGGCGCCTCCAACCTCAGTCGTTTCGAGCGAGGATCGTCCTCGCCACCGTCCTCGCCCTCGCCCTCACCCTCCTCGGCACCGAAGTGCTCCTACGCAGCGTGTTCCGCGCGCAGATCCGGGAATCACTCCAAAACCGACTCCAAAGCCAGGCAAACGGCATCGCACGCCGGGTCGATCGCTACGGCCTCACAGCGCTGAACGACATCATTCCCGTGCTTCCCTCGGAGACCTACATCGAGGTCCGCGAGCGAGGGCAGACCCAGCGCTGGAACGGAACCCGTCGCGACGGCGACGTCACCGCATCCGCCACGCTCCCAGCGAAATCCATCGACGTCCGAATCTCAGAGAAGCCCGCCCGCGGCGGTTCGTCGTGGAGGGTCGCGTCCCTGATCGCCCTTGGGCTCTCCGCGGTCGGGCTCGTTGTCTGGCGAGTCTCCGGCGGAATCGCGCAACGGCTTCGAAGCTCCGCGGCTGAGCTCGCCGGGCTCGCCGAGCACGTCGCCGACGGTGAACTCTCAGCCCGGGCCGAGGCGCGCGACGACGAACTCGGACGCCTCGCCGCCGCGATGAACATGATGGCCGAGCGCCTCGAAGACTCCGATCGGCGTCAGCGCGAGTTCATCGCCGACGCCGCACACGAGCTGCGTACCCCCGTCACGGCGATCGAGGGCTTTGCCGGCGCCCTCACCGACGGTACGGCGGTGAGCGACGACGACCGTGCTGAGGCGGCCACCTTCATCCGCGACGAGGCGGCCCGTCTGAGCGCGCTGATCCTTCAGCTCCAGGAGGTGACCTGGCACGATCTCGATGCTCCCGTCGAGTGGCGTCGGGTCGACCTCGGCGAACTCGGCCGCGAGGGGGCCGCCCGGTTCGAGGGCGCCGCACACGAGGTCGGCGTCACGATCACCGGGCCGACCGAATCAATCGACGTCGTGTCCGACGCGCACCACATCGAAACCATCCTCGGGAACCTCATCCGAAACGCGCTCCGGGCGACGCCGAGCAATGGACGCATTGACATTACGGTGGGCCGCGACGCGACCTCGGCGTGGCTTCGGGTCGCAGACACCGGTCGCGGGATCGCTCAGGAGCACCTTCCCTACATCTTCGACCGGCTCTTCCGGGTCGGTACGGCTCGGGATCGAACCCAGGGCGGGGGGTCCGGCCTCGGCCTGGCGATCGTCCGGCGCCTCTCTCAGCGGCTCGGCGGACGCGTCACCGTCCAGAGCGCTCCCGGGGAGGGCGCGACCTTCACCCTCCGACTCCCCCTCAGACGCGCCTCGAGGCGGCCACGCAGCCAAGAGCAGACGTAGGCGGGCCGGGGGCGTAGCGTTGCGCGGGCAACGCCACATTCCCGAAGGGAGGGCCACCATGGCCCAGCATAAGTACCTCCTCGATGAGCGCGAAATGCCGAGCCAGTGGTACAACATCGCGGCCGACCTTCCCTCGATGCCGCCACCCCCGCTTCACCCGGGAACCGGCCAGCCGATCGGCCCCGAGGCACTGGCTCCGCTGTTTCCCATGGAACTCATCGGCCAGGAGGTGAGCGCGCAGCGTTGGATCTCGATCCCGGACCCCGTCCGCGACGTGCTCGCGCTCTGGCGGCCGACTCCGCTTTTTCGGGCCCTTGCCTGGGAGCAGGAACTCGGGACCAACTGCAAGATCTTCTACAAGTACGAAGGCGTGAGCCCATCAGGCAGCCATAAGCCAAACACCGCGGTCGCGCAGGCCTACTACAACGCGCAGGAGGGGACAAAACGAATCGCCACCGAGACCGGCGCCGGTCAGTGGGGCTCGTCGCTCGCGTTCGCCTGCGCCCGCTTCGACATCGAGTGCAAGGTCTACATGGTGCGCGTCTCCTACGACGCCAAGCCGTTTCGCCGCACGATGATGCAGTCGTGGGGAGCGGAGTGTGTCGCGAGCCCCTCGGAGGACACGAACGCCGGACGTACGATCCTCGCCGCCGACCCGAACTCCGCCGGCAGCCTCGGCATTGCGATCAGCGAGGCCGTCGAGGACGCCGCGACGCGCGACGACACCAAGTACGCGCTCGGGAGCGTGCTGAACCACGTGCTGCTTCACCAGACCATCATTGGTCAGGAGGCCCAGAAGCAGCTGAAGGCCGCTGGCGCCGACGTAGATGTGGTGGTCGGCTGCGCTGGCGGGGGATCGAACTTCGCCGGACTCGCATTCCCGTTCCTTGCCGAGAAGATCGCCGGAAAAGACATCCGGGTCGTCGCCTCAGAGCCGGCGGCCTGCCCGACGCTCACGCGCGGCGAATACCGCTACGACTTCGGCGACACCGCACAGATGACGCCACTCCTGCCCATGTACTCGCTCGGGCACACCTTCATGCCGGCCCGCATCCACGCTGGGGGCCTGCGTTACCACGGGATGGCGCCGCTCGTCTCGCACCTCGTTCACGAGGGCCTTGTCGAGGCGACGGCCTGGAATCAGCGCGAGTGTTTCGCCGAGGCGCTGCGCTTTGCGCGCTGCGAGGGAATCCTTCCGGCTCCGGAGCCGGCCCACGCGATACGGCAAGTCGTGGCCGAGGTGGAGCGCGCCCGCGAGGAGGGGGTCGCCCGAACGATCATCTTCAACCTGTGCGGGCACGGGCACTTCGACATGACCGCCTACGAGGACTTCCTCACCGGCCGGATGAGCGACTACGCACTGTCCGACGGCGAGCTTCAGGCGGGCGCAGACGCGATGTCGGGGCTCCCGATTCCGGCCTGACTTCGTCCGTCAAAATATCCGTGCAAGAAAATCCGGGCCTGCCGGACTCCTATCTATGAACGACGGAGCTGAACGGACCCTTGCGAAGGGAACCTGGCCACCCTTCCCAGTGAGTGTCTGGGCGGCGACGGCGTTCAATGTGCTGATGACCCCGATCCCGGCGGGGTCTCGGCCGCATTCTCGGCGAGGTGTCGCTTGCGTCGCCGTGACGCGCCGTGGGCGCCGTAGACAAGAAACAGCCCGATCACCAGGTACGGGATCCCAAAGAGCAGCCTGTTGTCATCGAGAAGCGTCATGAAGATGACGCCCCCGATCACGAAAATCGCTCCGAGCACGTACGTCCCGATGATGTTCGACGGGCTCACTCTGCGAAATGCGCCTCGATGGCGGAAACGATCCCCGGAGCGAGATCGTCCCAGGAGGCGTCAGCGAACTTCGTCACGCTGACGAAGTTCGACACCATGAAGACGTTGGTCACCCCGCCGAGCGCGAAAATGGCCGCACCGAGGGGGTTTGCGGACGGGTCGGAACCTTCTGCGAACGTGGCGCTCCCACCGTCAACGGCCGGACGGTCCAGCGTGAACTTGATCGCGCTGGGGTTTGGAGTTCCCTCCGGTATCACAACGACCACGGTATGGCTCTCCCTATTGACGCGTTGGCCACATCAACATAGCGATCGTCGAGGCGTCACGGCAGGCTCATCTTTTGGACAGATTCTGCCGATATCCAATGCAAGAGCGGCAGGCGCCGCCGGTCGCTCCCTCGAACACAAAGGGGCCCATCATGGGCGACTGGTTCGCGACGCAACCGATGCCGATTCCACTGGTCCTCCCGTCCGCAATCGCGGCATGCACCTGGTGCTACGGATCCGGCCAGTACCTCGAGGCACTCGACGGAGACCGCCGACACGAGTACCTCCCAGTGCTCTGCCAAGGCTGCCTCGGCGACGGCAAGCGTCACACGATCTCGTAGGGCGACCTCGACCAACACCGAGGCCGAGCGTGGTAGCGTCGCCGCGATGACGACCCTTACCGCGCAGCGTGCCCGCCTCGCTGACCTGCTCCGCCGGAACGCGCTTATGCGCGAGTCGGTGGTGCTCTCCTCGGGGCAGCGCTCCTCGTACTACTTCGATTGTCGCCAAGTCCTGCTCGACCCAGAGGGCGCGCTCCTCGCCGGGACTCTCGCTCACGAGCTGCTCGCCCCGCACGAGCCGGCAGCGGTTGGCGGACTCACCCTCGGCGCCGACCCGCTCGTCTGCGCCATCTCGGCGGCCGCGTGGAGCGCGGGTCAGCGGTGGACCGGGTTCTTTGTCCGCAAGGAGGCCAAGCGACACGGCCTTCAGCAGTGGATCGAGGGGCCGTTCATCGAGGAAGGAACGCCCGTCGTCGTCGTCGACGACGTGCTCACGAGCGGCGGATCGCTCGTGACGGCCCTTGAGAAGGCTCGCCAGGCCGGCGGCGAGGTGGTTGCCGCGCTCGTCGTGATCGATCGCTCGAACGGAGACCCGGGCGACGTAGTGCGCGACGCGCTTCAGGGAGCGCCACTGCTTGCCCTCTTCACCGGAGACGAAATCCTGAACGGGTAGTCGGATGAACGGTCGGACCACCCGCGACCCGCAGCGCCGCGACGCCCAGGTGCTGAGAGTGGCCGGGCCGTCGGCGACCGTCCAAACGCCCGATGGAATCGTCGAGCTGCGCGTCCTCCCGCAAATCGAGGAACGTCCGGTCGTCGGCGACTACGTCCGTCTGCGAGACCCCGAACGCCCCGACGCAACGATCGTCGAGGTCCTCCCCCGCGAAACCGAGTTGCTGCGCGGCGGTGGTCGTGAGGGCGAGGTCCGCACGGTCGTTGCAAATAGCGACCTCCTCATCGTCGTCGCAGCCGTCGTCGATCCTCCACTGCGGCCGCGCCTGATCGACCGCTACCTCGTCGCCGGGCACTACGGCGGTCTGCGCCCGTCGATCGTTCTCACCAAGGTCGACCTCGATCACGACCGCGCCGCTGTTGTCGAGTTCATCCGCTCCTACCGGGCGATCGGATACCCGGTTCTTCACGGAGTCGGAAGCGATCCCGAGCTTGGCCGGGAGGTCACGGAGCTCGTCGGCGACAGCCTCGCGACGCTTGCTGGCCACTCCGGCGTCGGGAAGTCGACCCTCACCCGAGTCCTCACCGGCGTCGACCGGCAAGTGGGCGCCGTCAGCGAGAAGGTGGGCAAGGGGCGCCACACGACGAGCGATCCTCGGCTCATACCGCTCATCGGCGGTCGCGGCGCGATTGTCGACACCGCCGGAGTTCGCACCTTCTTTCTCCCACCACTCGACGGGCGCGACCTCGAGGCGGGGTTCCCCGAGATCGCCCGCCAGAGCCCGAATTGTCGCTTCCGAGGGTGTCGCCACAACGGCGAAGCGGGGTGTTCAGTGGCCGGAGTCGTCTCCGAGGAACGCCTCGACAGCTACCGCCGGCTCCTTGCAACCTCGACGGGTTCTGGGGCGAAGCCTTGACCCTGGTGCCCCTGGATCAATAAGTTTGTGCCAGTTGGCACCAACAGGTGTGCCACATGTTGGTCCGTTGCCCGACATCCGCGAGACGCAGGAAGGTAAATATGACCCAGTCCGAGCCGCAAGGTGCACCACTGCGGACACGTTTTCGGCCGCCAATGGCCGGTGGTGCCCAGCGAACTGGCTGGGAGGCGCTAGAGAAGTGGGTTGGATCCGGAGAATCCTCGGATTCCGGCGCTGCGACTCCCGCGCCGTCAGGAAAGACCGGTTGGGAGGCCCTGGAGAAGTGGGTCGGCGCTGGCCCGGGGGCGTCGTCGTCTGGGGGGTCGGCGGCGCCATCTGGGAAGACCGGTTGGGAAGCCCTTGAGAAGTGGGTTGGCTCCGGTGGTGGGTCTGCGGCTGGTGCCGCGGCCTCGGCTGCTCCTGCCGCGCCGTCCGGGAAGACCGGTTGGGAGGCGCTCGAGAAGTGGGTTGGCTCCGGTGGTGGGTCTGCGGCTGGTGCCGCGGCCTCGACTGCTCCTGCCGCGCCATCTGGGAAGACCGGTTGGGAGGCCCTCGACAAGTGGGTCGGCTCCGGTGGAGGGTCGGCTGCGACTGACGCTGCAGCGGCCCCGTCCGGGAAGACCGGTTGGGAGGCCCTCGACAAGTGGGTCGGTTCCGGTGGAGGGCCGGCCGCTGGCGCCGCGGCGGGGGCAGCCGAACGCGCCTCCACGTCTGCGTCCACCGAGACGTCGGCGCCGTCGGTCGACCTTCCGGCAGTCGCCGGTGGCTTCTTTGCGTTCCTGCGGCGGCTCTTCGGAGGACGCTGATCGCACGGCGGCGCGGGAGCCGAGATCCCGTAGACGGCATGGGCACGGATGCCCGCGCCGTCCGGCCCGGCCGGGCAACGAACCTGCCCGTCAGGCGGGAGCGCTCCGCCGGTGGCGTGACGCTCGTTCGCTTCGGCACCGAGGACTACGTCGCCCTCATCGTCCTCCGGGGCGGAGCAGTCTTGGCACTTCCAAAGGGACACATCGAACCCGGTGAGACGGCCGAGGAGGCCGCCCGTCGTGAGGTGCACGAGGAAACGGGCCTCAGGACGAGGAGCGTGGCTCCCCTCGGCTGGATCGAGTACTGGTTCGTGGCCCCCGACGCCCGTGTGAGGAAGCGTGTCGACTTCTTCCTCCTCAGATACGTGTCGGGCGCGCCTCGCCCTCAGGACTCTGAAGTTGATGGCGTGCGCCTCGTTGCGCGCGACAGCGCCGCGCGCCAGCTGACATACCCCGGCGAGCGCACGGTGATTCGACGTGCCGAACAGCTCTGGACGGGGGAGTAGGCTCTCGCCCGTAGCCTGGTCGATCGCCGCCGAACTCCAAAACCACGAGGCCCTGCACGCGTGTTTGCACTGAACTTCTACTCACCGCTCTTCATCGACGCGCTCCGCCGCGGGCGAAAGACGGCCACGATCCGGCTCGGCGACAAGGGGCACAAGTACCGCAAGGGCCAGCTTGTCTGGGTCACCGTCGGCCACCGCCACGGACCGCGCCAAAAGATCTTCACGGCGATCATCGACCAAGTCGACGTCAAGCCGGTGCGCGAGCTGACCCAGCGTGAGATCGAGCGCGACAATCCAGAGCTGCGCCTCGTCGAGGACACGGTCCACTTCCTCTCCCACATCTACGCCCGCGAAGTCGCCCTCGACGACATCGTCTCGGTGATCCACTTCTCACCCGTCGACGAGTTCCCACCGATTCGCTAGACGGTGCGACTGGGAAATGAGGTGGTAGGTCGAGCGAGGCCGAGCCAGGTGGACGCACCGCCAGGTGCGCCCACCGTCTGAAGCGTCGGCCAACGCCGACGCGCAAGAGGACGCAGTGTCCCGAGCAGATCGGGAATCTGTGAGGGATCAAGGACGTCGCATGGCGATGTGCCGCAGCCGGCGTAACCCCATCGCTACTTCCCTGTCGTGCCGCTAGGCCGATCCGCGTCGCCGACGGGCTCCACTTGAGGCGACCGTCTTGCGGCTGAACCTCTCGCCGGGTACGGTTTTGGCACTCAGTACCGATGAGTGCCAACTAGGGAGGCCAATCGATGGAGCTTCAGCCACTGGGCGATCGTCTGATCGTCCGGGGAACCGACAATGAGGAAGTCACTTCCAGCGGGATCGTCCTGCCCGATACCGCGCAGGAGAAGCCGCAGCGGGCAATCGTCCTGGCCGTGGGTGAGGGTCGCTGGGAAGACGGAAAGCGCCTGCCGATGGACATCCAGGCCGGCGACACCGTGATCTACTCGAAGTACGGCGGGACCGAGGTAAAAGTTGATGGGGAGGACCTTCTGATCCTTCGCGAATCCGACGTACTGGCAAAGGTGGTTTGATCGTGGCGAAAGAGATTTTGTTTGGTGAGGCTGCGCGTCGGACGTTGGAGCGTGGGATTAATACGTTGGCGGATGCGGTGAAGGTGACGTTGGGGCCGAAGGGTCGGTATGTGGTGTTGGAGAAGAAGTTTGGGGCGCCGACGA
>JANMDN010000039.1:0-30294 GCA_031376285.1 Actinomycetes bacterium | reverse complement strand
CCGAAAAAACTGAGTTCACTTCGCAAGAACAGCCCTGTCGGGTTCGATCCCCGACGGCGCGGCGTTAGTCGCGTTGGCCAACGCGGGGAGAGGCGGCCCCGCGCACGGCGGCGAGGAGCGATGACAGCGTCCGCCGGTCCTGCTCCTGCATGCCGCCGATCGCACCAAAACCGATCGCCTGCAGCGCGTCGACGCCGGCCTGCACGGCGTCGCGGCCGGAGCCCGTGAGGTGAACGAGGCTCACGCGCCGGTCGGCCGGGTCGGATTCCCGCTCGAGCCAGCCCTGAGCCACGAGGCGGTCGACGAGGTAGGTCGCGCTCGACCCGTGAATGAGGAGCAGGTCGCGCAGCCGCATGATCGGCAAGCGCTCCTCTCGGGAGAACGACAGGAGCAGCAGCACCTCGAAGCGCGAGAGCGTCAGCTCGAGGGGCTTCAGCGCCCGCTCAAGTTCGCGCATCATCATGGCGTACGTGCGCAGCATCGACACCACGACTACAAACGAGGACTCATGGCCGTGGCGTGCCGCCCACTGCTGGCGGGCGCGCTCGACGGGATCGTCGTCCGCGTCTCGTTTCGGGCCTTCCATCGTTCGCCAAGAATAGTCCATCGTCCGATAGATTGACATCCGAATATCTGCGCGAGATGATTCGGCTCGGCGCCACCACGCAAGCGAGGGCGCGCGACGAGCGGGAGAGAGGCTTTGCCGTGCATATCGAGCTGACCGACGTCCACCGCGAGGTGCAAGCCCTCGCGCGTGAGTTCGCCGCAAAGGAAATCGCCCCGCACTCAGCCGAGTGGAACCAGCGCCACGAGGTTCCCATCGACGTCTTGCGCACACTCGGTGGCCTGGGCCTCCTCACCCCGATGGTGCCCGAGGAGTACGGCGGGGCGGGGCTCGACATGACGGCGGGATGCCTCGTGATGGAGGCGCTCGCGCACGCGGACACCGGGCTCTCGGCGGCGGTCGCCGTGCAGAGTGGCCTCGTCGCCTCACCGCTCCTTCGCGCAGGGTCGCAGGTGCAGAAAGCGCGGTGGCTGCCGCGCCTTGTGACCGGCGAGATCTTCGGCTGCTACGGCCTCACCGAGCCGGACGCCGGCTCCGACACCGCAGCGCTCCGCACCAGCGCCGCCGCGGTCGAGGGCGGCTTCGAGGTCAACGGTGCCAAGCAGTGGATCACAAACGGCGGCATCGCCGAGATCTTCGTCATCTTTGCCCGCACCGGTGGGGAGGGTGCCGGCGGCGTCAGTGCACTCCTCTCCGAACGCGCCCCTGGGCTCACCGTGGGACGGGAGATCCCGAAGATGGGCCTCCACTCGTCCTCCACCGTGGAGCTGGCGTTCGAAGGGCTGAAGGTCCCGGCCGAGAACCTGCTTGGGGCAGAAGGGGAGGGCCTCAAGCTCGCGCTGGCCACGCTCGACGCCGGGCGCATCACCATCGCCGCGCAGGCCTGCGGCATCGCCCGGGCGGCTCTTGAACTGGCAGTGTCCTACGCCACCGAGCGGCATGCCTTCGGCGGGCCGATCGCCCGCTTCCAGGGTGTCCAGTTCCCGATCGCCGACGTCGCCGCCCAGGTCGACGCGGCGTGGCTCCTGACCCTCCATGCCGCCTCGCTTCGCGACGCCGGTCAGCCCCACGGTGAGGCTGGCGCGAAGGCCAAGCTCTTCGCCTCGGGCGTTGCGGTCCGGGCGGCAAACACCGCGGTCCAGACGCTGGGGGGTTACGGGTATTCGGCCGAGTTCGACGCGGAGCGGCTCTACCGCGACGCGAAAATCACCGAGCTCTACGAGGGCACAAGCGAGATCCAGCGCCTGGTCATCGGGCGCGCGCTCTTTGGAAAGGCGGCCAGGTGACTGTTGCCAACGGATGGGACCACGTCGGTGTCGTCGGTGCCGGCCTGATGGGCGCGGAGATCGCGCTGCTCGCGGCCGGGCCCGAGCGCCGGGTCACCCTGGTCGACATTGACGACGGGGCACTCGCCCGTGGCATCGAACATGCGCGCCGCGCCGGTGCTCGTTTGGTGGAGCGCGGTCGCTGGACGGACGCCGAGCTTGCCGCGCGCCTTGAGGCGATCACGCCGTCGACCGACGTTGCCGAGTTTGCGGGTTGCGCCCTCGTGGTGGAGGCCGTACCGGAGCGACTCGATCTAAAGAAGGGCGTCCTTGCTAATATCGCCGGTGTCGTCGGCGAGGGCGCCGTGGTCGCGACCAATACGTCGGGGCTCTCGATCACCGAGCTGGCGAGCGCCGCCGCCGACCCTGCCCGATTCGTGGGCCTGCACTTCTTCAACCCCGCGACCGCGATGCGGCTCGTCGAGGTGATCCTCGGCGAGCGCACCGACGCGGGCGTGGCCGAGGCGGCCGCGGCCTTCGCCCGCGACCTCGAGAAGACGCCGATCCTGGTCCGAGAGTGCCCAGGCTTTGTCGTCAACCGCATCCTGGTCCGGGCGGTGGTGGCCGGTATCCTGGCCGCGCACGAGGGCAGGGTGGATCCTGCCCAGGCCGACGCCGACGTGGTCGCCGCGGGGCCGACGCCGATGGGCCCCCACGCGCTCGCCGACCTCGTCGGGATCGACACGCTGGAGTCCGTGCGAAGCGACCTCGAGCGCGCCTACCCGGGTCGCTACCCGGACGCCGGCATCCTGGCGCAGCTTCTCGCCGCCGGGCGACTCGGCCGAAAGAGCGGCGGCGGCTTTTTTCACGAACGTCCGGGTGAGGTGCCCGGCGATCCCGCGGGGGCGGCCGCGCCCGCCTACTACGGCGCCGCCGCCGACGAGGCCCGCCGCATCGTGGAGGAGGAGATCGCAAGCACCGGCGACACCGACACCGGCATGATGCTCGGTGCCGGGTGGTCTGCCGGACCCTCAAGCCTGAAGGAGCAGGCATGACAACGCCGGTTATCGCAGGAGCCTGCCGGACAGCGATTGGCACGTTTATGGGCAGCCTGTCGTCGGTCCCGGCGACCGAGCTTGGCGCCGTGGTCGCGCGCGAGACACTCCGTCGCGCAGGTGTCGCTCCGGATCAGGTGGACGAGGTCCTCTTCGGCTGCGCGTTGCAGAGCGGTCTGGGGGCCGGTCCGGCTCGGCAGGCGGCGATGTCTGCGGGTCTTCCCGAGACGGTGCCCGCCACGACGGTCAACATGCTGTGCGGCTCGGGCCTTCGGGCGGTCGCGAACGCGGCGCAGGCGATCCGTGCAGGTGACGCCGAGGTGATCCTCGCCGGTGGGATGGAGAGCATGAGCCGCGTGCCGCACGTCGCGCCCGGTCTGCGCTCCGGCCAGCGCCTTGGGGACATCACCTTGAAGGACGCGATGCTCTCGGATGGCCTCTGGTGCTCGCTCACCGACCAGCACATGGGCTCGACGGCCGAGAACATCGCCCGCGATTTCGAGGTCAGTCGCGAGGACCAGGACGCGTTTGCCGCCGAAAGCCAGCGCCGCGCCGCCGCCGCGATCGCCGCGGGCAGGTTCGCAAGCGAGATCGTCCCCGTCGCCGTCCCCCAACGCCGCGGCGAGCCCGTCCAGGTCGACACTGACGAGCACCCGAGGCCGGACGCAACCGTCGAGGGCCTCGCCGGTCTGAAGCCGGCCTTCAACCAGGGGGGCACGGTCACCGCGGGGAACGCCTCGGGGATCAACGACGGCGCCGCCACGATGATCGTCGCCTCCGAGGGGCGGGCGGAGGCGCTCGGGTTGACGCCGCAGGCGCGCATCCTCGGCTATGCGTGGACGGGGACGAACCCGAACACGATGGGCATGGGACCGGTCACCGCCGCCCCCGAGGCGCTCGAGCGGGCCGGGCTCACCCTCAACCAGGTCGAGGTGATCGAGCTGAACGAGGCCTTCGCGGCGCAGGCGCTCGCCGTCGAGCGATCGCTCGGCCTGGATCCGGAGATCACGAACGTCAACGGCGGGGCGATCGCGCTCGGCCACCCGGTTGGTGCCTCCGGAGCGCGTGTGCTGGTGACCCTGCTTCACGAGCTTGAGCGCCGGCGGGCCCGCTACGGCCTGGCCACGCTCTGCATCGGCGGCGGCATGGGCATCGCGATGGTTGTGGAGTCGCTCGCAGCCTGATCCTCAGTCACCCGCGGCAGACTGAGCAGCGCGGACGGCAAACCGGCGATTCGCGTCGACCAGCTTGCGGCCGACGTTGAAACTCCGCGTCGAAAATCGTACCCGGACCTGAAGCACGTTCTCTCGGACGAACCTGACGAAACGCGGGAAGTCAGTCCGCTGCCGGGATCGCGGAGGGTGCCTTCTTGGCGAGCGTGTGGACCCTCGTCGGCGCCCTCGAACGGCAGTGTCGTCAGCTCGAGTACCTCCGACGTCGACGCTCCCCAGAGGCACGTCGTATCCGAAGGCGTGTCGAGCTGGTGGGAAACCGCTCCGGTCGCTACGAGGACCGGTAGGGGCCGGCTTTTTGGCGACCGTCGCGCCTTCGCTGCCCTCCGCGAGCGGTTAGCCGATTGATCTGGCAAATCGCAGAGCCTTCGACGACGAAGGCCACCTGGGTCTATGACTTGCGCACGAACATGCACTTCACCCTGAAAACCAAGCCGCTCCGCCGGGGGACCTCGGGGACTTCGTCGCCGCGTACGGCCCGGATGATCGATCCAAGCGGGCAGAGTCGGAGCGCTTCCGTCGGTTCACCTACGAGGAGCTGACCGGGCGCGACAAGAGCTAACCTCGACATCACCTGGCTGCGCGACGAGTCCCTCGACGACGGCAGCACGTTGCCCGCACCGGGGGTGCTCGCCGCCGAGATCGCCGACGAACTCGAAGCTGCGCTTGATCAGTTTGCCGAGCTGGCAGCGATCCTCCCCATCGAGGAGGCGGACGACTGACAGCCGAACTGGGTGGCTCACGTCGCTGCGGACCATCCGGGAGCACAATTTGGCTGAGGAAGCCCAGCGTTCCACCGCGATCGAGGGAAACGCGCTCTTCCTGAAGCAGGTTAAAGCGCTCCTGGCCGACGGGCGCGCCATCGGTAACGAGGAGCTGAGCGAGTATCTGGAGGTGCGCGGCTACGCGACCGCGGCGGACTGGGTGCACGGCTGAGCGATCCACGCGGCCCCCCGCCGCTACTCGCTGGCCGGGGTGCGCCACATCCCCAGCCTCGCGATGAAGTCAGCCTGGGAGGTCTCGGTACAGGGCACCCGAATGTCCTCGAGACCCGCGCGCCGCTCACCATGCTCAGAGGGCGTGGATGCCAGGGCGGGCCAAGGCGGCCCCCCGGTCGTGTCCAGCGCGGGCGGTTGGCGCTGATGTTCTCCGAATGTTCTCCAGTCGTCGTGGCTGCGCGACTGATCATGCACACGATCCCGAAAAGTGCGCCTTTTCCAGGTGATTCTTGAAGAGCGGGAGACGGGGTTCGAACCCGCGACCTCAAGCTTGGAAGGCTCGCGCTCTACCAACTGAGCTACTCCCGCCCGCGTGGAGCAGTTTAGCGGGCCGTTCGGGTACCCGCCGCTTTGGCGCGACCGAACCGGTTCCGGGCGCGGCCCCGATGGTCGCGTCATGATTGCCCAGCCCACGCGAAGCGCGGTTAACGCGCCCGCCGAACCCGGTAGGAACCCGCCATGTCCCGACCCGACCCCATCAGCTTCCGCCTCGACCCGGACAAACGCCAACGAGCGGTGCTTTCCCGCTACTTCGGCGTCTCCCGCTACGCCTACAACTGGGTGCTCTACAACAACCGGGCCAAGCCGCTCGCCGGGGCCGAGCTCGAAGCCGCATTCCGCGCTGCGGCCTCAACCGAGGCCCCATGGCTCGCCGAGGTGCCCGACGTCGTCGCGCTGACCGCAATGCGCGAGGCCGAGCGCGATCTCGCGGCTGCCAAGCGCGGCAAGTGGCGCCCCCCGCGGTACCGTCGTAAGGAAGACGACGCGGTCGTCCGCATCGAACCGGGTGAGGATGGCTTCACCCTCGGGCGGGGTGGCGTCGAGATTCCCGATGTCGGCCGCCTCACCCTGATCGGAACGACGGCTCGAATCGCAAGCGCGCCGGAGGCCATCCAGATCACCCGGCGCGGCGAGGAGTGGTCGGCGCGCTTTCTCGTCGCGCGCGCCGAGCGGGGAAGAGGTCGTGAGGGCGACCGCGGTCAGGATCGTGACCGGGGACTCCCCGAATGGCTTCGTGGCTCGGATGCGGTCTCGGGCGCGCTGCCGGAGGCGGTCACGATCACCCGTGACGGTGATCCGAGGTCGACCTCGCTCGGAAGGATTTCCATCCCCGGATTCCGGGACTCCCAGCCTGTGCAGGCCGAGACGACTGCCGAGCCCACAACGGCACTCGGCGAGCCCGACGCCCCGCAACCAACCACCGGTTGGGAGGCCCTCAGCCGCTGGATTCGCCCGGCCGCGCAGGCCCCGGCGTGACAGCCGTGCCGAGGCGAGCTACATTCTCGGGTAGTCCATACGTCGTAGCAACGAGGTCAACCCGTGCGTTTGCTGGTTCTAGCGAACGAGACCTGCGCCGCCACTGCGGTTCTCGATGAGGTGAACTACCGCGTTCGGCGTGCCGAGGGGCCCGTCGAGGTGCTGATCGTCGCGCCCGCGCTCGCAGGTTCGCGCCTCCAACACTGGCTGAGTACCGACGTGTCCGGGGCAAGGGCGCGCGCCGCCGACCGACTCGAAGCCTCGATCGACGCCCTCGCCGCACTCGGGATCTATGCCCGGGGCGAGCTCGGGGACGCCGACCCGATCCAGGCGCTTGACGACGGTGTGCGCCTCTTCAATCCCGACGAGGTGCTCATCGCCACGCACCCCCATCGCCGTTCCAACTGGCTCGAGCGACGTGTGGTGGAGGCTGCCCGAGAGCGGCTGACAATTCCCGTGACCCACGTCGTCGCCGACATCGACTTCGAGGCACGATCCGATGCCGACACGAGCCGCGTTGACCGGCCGGACACGGGGCGCGCGGCGGATGCGCCCATGACCGTTCGGCTGCATCACGAGGCGGCCTACGACGGCGCGATCGCGATCCGCGACCGCGGCTTCTCCGACCTTTCCTTGGCGGGCGGGCGCTCCGGGGTTTCGATGAGTGACCGCCCGACCCAGCACGCAGACGGGCCGACGGTCTTCGCGGTCGACGTTCCTGCCGAGCTTGCCGCAGCGTTCGAGATCGAAACCGAGTCGGACGGGACGCGCGTGTTCTGTGTCCCCGCGCATCTGCTCAATCGGCTCGGGCCGCCACGAATCCTCGGCGACGACGCGATCGAATAGCCTCACGGGATGCGAGGTCCCGTCCGCCCCAGGCGTTCCTGCCACGTCGTGCCGGGCAGCAACCAGCGGATGCTGAGTCGCGCCGCGACGATCAACGCCGACGTCGTCATCCTTGATCTTGAGGACTCGGTCGCCGAAGCGCAGAAGTCCGCGGCCCGCACGCTCGTCGCGAACACGCTCCTTGACTGGCATCCGGCCGCGCCGACCACTGCTCTGCGCATCAACGCGGTCACGACACCGCACTGGCACCGGGATCTCATCGACCTGTTCTCCGCTGCCGGTGTTCGGATCGATGTCGTCGTGCTACCGATGGTCGAGGTTGTGTCGCAGCTCACCACCCTCTGCGACGTGCTCTGCGCACTCGAAGGCGAACTCGGCCTTGAACCTGGGCGCGTCGGAATCGAGGCGCAGATCGAAACGGCGCGGGGCCTTGTCAACGTCGAGGCGATTGCGGCGGCTCCGCGCCTCGAGGCCCTGGTGTTCGGACCGGGAGACTTCGCGGCGTCGGTCGGCATGTCGGCACAAAGCATCGGCGCTCCGCTTCGCAACTACCCGGGCGACGGTTGGCACTACGCCCTTTCGAAGATCGCCGTCACCGCCAAGGCATTCGGGCTTGCCGCGATCGACGGGCCCTTCGCGGACTTCGGCGATCTGGAGGGACTCGAACAGGCGGCCTTCAGGTCGCGCGCCCTCGGCTTCGACGGGAAATGGAGCATCCACCCTTCGCAGGTGGATGTCCTCAACGCCACCTACTCGCCGAGCGCCGAGGAGCTCACCTGGGCGACGGGGATCGTCGATGCCTGCGCCGCGGCTGAGGCTCGGGGATTTGGCGCCGCAAGCCACGGTGGCGCGATGATCGACGAGGCCTCGCGCAAGATGGCCGAAGGGCTTGTTGCGCGCGCCTTTCCGAGGCGGTGACCCTCCCCCGGACGGCTTGGGCGAAACATCCAAACGTGCCGAAGTGTCACGTTGTTGGCACATCCGTCGCGCCCCGTGTGACACCTCGTCTGCGTCAATGCCCGCATGTGTGAGGAACCAGGCGGCCGCGGGCCGCGACCCCAGCGTGCCGGGGTTTCCATACGAGCAGTTGGGAGGTACCGTAGTGGGGATGACAGCGACGGCGCGTTCACCGGCGACCAGGCGATTCACGGCCGACGAGGTCTGGCAGATGGTCGAGATCGGTCTGCTCGGCCAGGACGAGCCGTATGAGCTGCTCGACGGGGAACTCCTCTACGTGAGCCCGCAGGGTGAGCCACACGCCAAAGCAATCGCCCGCCTGAATATGTTCTTGGCTGTCGAGTACGGGCCGAGTGAGCACCTTGTCCGGGTCCAGGCGCCGGTCGGAGGAATCCTCGACAGCATCCCTGAGCCGGACCTTGCGGTGGTGACGCGTGAGGTCGCTGAGCAGGACGGGCCACCACGGCCGGAGCAGGCCGTCCTGCTCGTCGAGGTCGCGGCGACCAGCCTTCCTCGCGATCGGCGCAAGGGCGTCATCTACGCAGCTGCCGGAGCGCAGGAGTATTGGATTGTCGATGTCGTTCGCGAACTCGTGACCGTTCACACGGGCTCCGCCTCGGATGGCACGTGGGACGAGGTTCGCGAGGTCGGTTTGGACGGGACGCTGCCGCTGCCGGGCACCGAGTCCACCGTTTCGGCGGCAGGGATTCTGCGCCCGGCACGCTGACCCGATCGGCAGATTCGCTGCCTAAACCGGACCTTCACGTGACAATCCGCACGAGCGGGTCTACCATCGGGAAAAGCAACCCGCAGGAGGCCGTTCGATGCGCCTACTCGTCATTGCCAACGAAACGTGCGCGAGTCTTGCCGTACTCGACGCGGTCCGAAACTTGATCGGGAAGGCTTCTGGCGACGCTGAGGTCTTCGTCGTCGCCCCGGCGCTTTCGCATTCCCGGGTGAGCCACTGGTTCACGTCTGACGTGCGTGCCGCGCGAGGTGAAGCGGCCGAGCGGCTTGAGCAGTCGCTTCGGGCCCTCCGCGACGCCGGAATCGCGGCGAGCGGCGACCTGGGCGACGCCGATCCGCTCCAGGCGCTCGACGACGCGATCCGCATCCACCGTCCGACCGAGGTGCTGATCGCGACGCACACACCGGAGCGCTCGCAGTGGCTTGAGCGGCGGCTCGTCGAGCGTGCCCGCGAGGCGACCGACCTGCCGGTCGAGCATGTGTTCGTCGACCTGGACCAGGAACGCCAGCACCAAGCGGCGACGGTAGGGGTGGCGGGCGGCTGAGACTCCGTGCACAGGGCGCGTTGCCTCGGACGAGACGTTCGAGGCAACGCGCCTGACGTGGACAGGCGCGGTCTCAGGCGCGGCAAACACCCCGACTTGAGCTGTCGGGCTCACGCTCGATGCATGAGTCGCGTCTCGGCGTCGGGCCGAGCCTGGTTCGGTTGGGCAGTGAGAAACGCCGTGAGCAAGCCAATTCGGCGCAACTCACCAGCGCCTTGAGGACGGTTGCTCACGCAGGCTGCGTGAGTTCCAGCGCAACATGACCGAACCCGTCGTTCGCGACGCGAGCTACCTTCAATCACAACACGAACTCAACACGAGGCTCAGGGACGGGCCTCGAGGGGGACGCAAGGATGCCAACCAAGAAACCCGGCGCTTCGCGCCACACATCGACGTCGCCAAGCGGCGTCACATGGGGGCCATCCCCGGTACTGCGCCATTGGCGCACCGCGATCATCGCCGCTGCTGTCCTCGCTCCGGCTGCCGCCGCGAGCGCGGCGGTGCTGCCCGGAACGAACTACGACGCTGCGGCGAACCCGAACTCGCTCTACACGAACTCCCTGCTGATCGACGCCTCCGATAGTGCATGGGGTCGGGGCCTTACGGGGAAGGGGATCGACGTCGCGATCATCGACACCGGTGTGAACCCCGTCCAGGGCTTGGACTCGCCGGGCAAGGTCATCGATGGGCCGGACCTGTCCTTTGATTCACCCAACACCAGCCGCCGCTACCGCGACTACTACGGGCACGGCACGCACCTCGCTGGAATCGTCGCCGCAAACGACGCGCCGTCGGCCTACCCGAGTGACTACGCAAACCACCCGGAGCGCCTCACCGGCATCGCTCCGGACGCCCGCATCGTCAACATGAAGGTGGGCGACTCGAATGGCGTCGCTGATGTGACGCAGGTCATCGCGGCATTGACCTGGCTGACCCAGCACAGGAGCGACCCGGGCTTTAACATCCGCGTCGTCGTTCTCGCCTACGGCACCGATAGCGTGCAGTCGTATAAGTCGAGCCCGCTCGCCCTTGCGGTCGAACAGGCGTGGAAGTCGGGGCTCGTCGTCCTGACCGCAGCGGGCAACCGTGGCGCGACCTCAGCCGGTCTCGACATGCCAGCGAGCGATCCGTTCGCGATCGCGGTGGGCGCGAGCGACACCCGAAACACCTTCGACATCACCGACGACAACGTTCCGACCTTCTCGAGCTACGGGCGCAACACGACTGATCGCGCGCCTGACGTGGTCGCTCCGGGCGTCTCGATCCCATCGCTTCGCGTTGTGGGGTCGGTCCTCGACCAACGGTACTGCGCGACTGCCTGCCTCGGAACGCGCTTCTTCAAGGGAACCGGCACCTCACAGTCGACCGCGATTGTCGCGGGCGTCGTGGCGATTCTGTTGCAGCAGCGGCCGAACCTGACTCCCGATCAGGTGAAGGTGCTTCTCAAGCGGGCGGTTCCGCTCGCGGGCGTAGTCGGCCTCAATCAGGGCGCCGGGCGCGTCGACCTTGACGCGATCCTGGACTTCGCCAGTCCGGCAAACGTCGCGCAGACGTTTCAGGCATCGTCTGGTTCGGGCCCGGTTGACGAGAGCCGCGGGACGATGCGTCCGATGCTGAACGGCCAGGCCCTTACGGGCAACATCGACATCTTCGGCAGGCCGTACAGCTCCGCATTGATGGCGACCCAGATGCTTGCCAAGTCGTCGTGGGTTGGCGGAAGCTGGAACGGAAGCACCTGGAGCGGCTCGACTTGGAGCGGATCGACGTGGTCCGGATCGACATGGTCGGGCTCCACATGGACCGGCTCGACGTGGAGCGGATCGACCTGGTCGGGATCCAGCTGGACCGGATCCTCGTGGAGCGGCGCCCGCTACAGCAAGGGCGGCAAGGTCCTCCCTCGATGGAAGCAGAAGGCGCTGCGCGGGCGCGCCCGCGTCGTCAACGCGACCGAATGGGGCTCCACCTGGAGCTAGGAACTCCACCGAACAGCATGGAACATTCGTGGGGCGCCGAAACGGCGCCCCACGGCTATTTTCGGCCCGCGATCCCCTCGGCGTGCAAGCGGCGCGCACGCTCCATGTTCTCCAGGTCGGGCCCCTCTCCAGCCAGGCCCGGAACCTCGAGGACGATGGGGAGATCCTGAAGGGCGGGGTGGCTGAGGATCCGCCGAAAGCCCTCCTCACCGATCTCGCCGTCGCCGAGGTTCTCGTGGCGGTCGCGGTTCGAGCCGAAGGCCGTCTTCGAATCGTTCAGGTGCAGGCAGCGCAGCTTCTCGATGCCGACGATCCGGTCGAACTCGTCGATCACACGATCGATGCCGCCCGTCTCATGCACGGGATAGCCGGACGCGAAAAGGTGCTGCGTGTCGAGGCAGAAGCCGAGGCGGCTCTGGTGGCCGACCGCGTCGGCGACCATGCGCAGCTGCTCGAACGTCCGTCCGATCGTGTCGCCGGCCCCAGCAGTGTTTTCGAGGAAGACCGCGGTCTCGCCACCCGCAGCCTCAAGCGCGCCAGCAATGCCTGACCCAATCCGCCCGATCGCGCCCTCGAGCGTGTCGCCCTTCGACGAGCCGACGTGGAGCACCACGCCCTGGAGACCGAGCGCGTCGCCGATGACGAGGTGCTGGCGAAGGCTCTCGCACGACGACTGGTGAATGTTTCGCATCTTCGTCGCGGCCTTGCCAGGGGGCCCGGTCGGGACCTCGACGTCCGGGGCGCCGAGGTTCATCAGGTACAGCCCATGGCTCACGAGTGGGCCCATACCCGCTGCGTTGGCCTTCTCGCGAAAGCCGGCGATCTCCTCAGGCTTGTGATTGATCGGAGCCCAGGTCCGGGGGTTATGCGTGAAGACCTGGAGGCTCTCGCAGCCGATGGCAAGGCCGCGATCAATGGCGTTTGAGATCCCTCCGGACGACGACACGTGTGCTCCGAAGCGCATCGTCGGATCCTACGTGGTGCCCGGCGGGCGTGTTCGAGCTGACGATTGCCCCGAACAGATCGGCGCGACTCGGCGACGGGCGACGCGCCGGTAACCTGCATGTCATGGCCCGAATCCGTCCTGAAATCACCGCCCCCGCTCGCGTCCGCTTCGCGCCAAGTCCGACCGGCACGCTGCACGTCGGCGGTGCGCGAACGGCGCTTTTCAACTGGTTGATCGCTCGCGGGAGCGGTGGGGCGATGATCCTGCGCCTCGAAGACACCGACCGCGACCGCTCGACCGCTGAGAGCGAGGCCGAGATCCTCCGGGCGCTGCGGTGGATCGGCATCGATTGGGACGAGGGACCATTCCGCCAAAGCGAGCGCTCGGACGTGTATCTCGACGCCGTCGAGCGGTTGAAAGCCGCTGGTGCGGTGTATGCCGCCTACGAGTCCGAGGACGAGCTGAACGCCCAGCGCCAAGCCGCTCGCGAGAACCGTGAGGCCCCGGTGGTTCGTGGTCGGCGCGACTGGAGCGCAGAGGACCTCGCAGGTTTCGAGGCCGAGGGTCGTGCCCCCGTTTGGCGTTTTGCGGTGCCACTGCCCGGCTCGACCGCCTGGGAGGACATGGTTCGTGGCGAGGTTCGCTTCGACAATGCTCAGATCGAGGACTTCGTCGTCGCGCGCTCAGACGGAACGCCGACCTACAACCTCGCTGCCGCAGTCGATGATGTCGACATGCGGATCTCGCACGTCGTTCGTGGCGAGGACCACATCTCCAACACCCCGAAGCAGATGATGATCATGGCGGCCCTCGGCGCGACGGCTCCTGAGTACGCCCACATCCCGCTGATTCTCGGCACCGACAAGAAGCGCCTGTCAAAGCGTCACGGAGCGGCCGCGACCGAGGATCTCGAGCGCGATGGGTTCCTCGCGGCGCCCGTCAGAAACGCGCTGGCACTTCTCGGTTGGAGCTACGACGACAAGACGACGACGTTCACCACCGACGAACTCGTCGCGAACTTCTCGATCGGCCGTGTCTCGAAAAGCCCGGCCGTGTTCGACCTGAAAAAGCTCGAGGTCATGAACGGGCGCTACCTCCGGATGATGCCGGAGGACGAGTTCGAAGCCGCCCTGCTGGGATTCCTCGACAATCGCGGCTTTTTCGATGGCAAGGCCGACGACGCACGGGATCTCGCGAAGCGGACGGTGCCGCTTGTCAAGCGCAAGCTGTCGAGCCTGGCCGAATATGAGCGTCTTGCCGGCTGGCTCTTTCGACCGCTTGAGATCGAGTCGGAGGCATGGGCTCAGCTTGAGGGTGATGTTCGCCACTCGATTCAGGCAATCGGGGGCGGGCTCGGCCGGCTCGAAACGCTCCCCGAGTGGGATCTGCAGTCCATTAAGGACGCGCTCCAGGACCAACTGCACGTCCTCGGCGAGAACGCCCGCGAGTTCTTGGAGCCGCAACGGATCGCGATCACCGGTCAGACCATCTCGACCGGCGTCTACGAGAGCCTCCACCTGATCGGTCGCGACGAGGCCGTCGGCCGCTACCGGCAGACGCTTGGGCGCCTCGCCGAGCTGTGGCAAGCCTGATGAAGAACCTTCCTCGCACGTTCTGGTTCCTGGCAGGCGCCGTCTTCGGTGTCTTCGATATCGCCGTCTACGTCGTGCGGCGCGTGGGGGCATCAAGCCGTGCGGTCGACATCGTGGCGGCGGTGCTATCGGTTGGGTTCCTACTTTGCGTGGCATGGCTTGCGGTCGCTCATTGGCGGTCGCGGGGCGGTCCGGCTGGCGCGGCCCGTCGCTTCCTCGCCGAGAGCGTCGAGGTTCAGAGCGCGCTGGGTGGTGGGATTCGGATCGCCGACGTCCAGGCCGAACGCGATGGGTCGGTGAGCGCAGAGCTGACAGGCGAGCGGGGTGCGGGGGAGGCCAAGCTCCAGCTCGAGCGCCACGGGTCGCGCTGGGCGGTGACGCGGGCCACCCTGGCCACCGGCGATCTCCGCGTCGCGCTGCGCTAGTTCAGGCCGGTTCGAGCCGCTCGAACGCACTCTCCGGGAGCCCTGGCCCCATCAGCCCGGTGTCGATGACGTAGCGGGCGCCGTCGTGCTCGTCTTCAAGGTGGAACACCTGGCAAGTAAGACCTACCTCGGAGCGCTCCTCGATCCGGAGCACGACGAAGGTCGTCAGGGTCGCGGTGCGGTGGCGGGTGAGCAGGCAGCCTCCGAAACCCAGCTCGTCGCGGCGCTGAACGACAAACGGTCCTTGCGGCGTTCGTTGGCGGAGGCGGTCACCTGGACCTACCAAAACCCATGGATCAGCCAATCTGGGGATACATCCTGCAAAACGGGGGTTGACGCGGGGCGATCGGGCGGGACATCGTCTCATCGGAACCAGACAGAGGATCTCCCATGACGCTTTCCAGACGACCTTATCGTGCTGCGATCGCCGCCCTCGGTGGTGCGCTGGCCGCCTCACCACTCGCCTCGGGTGCCCCGGTGGTCGCGCCGGGCGCGGTCATCAAGCTGCCCGAGTTCTCGACCGGCAAAGCACTCACGATCGCGTGGTCTGCGGCGCTCGCCTCACCCGGATCGTCGCAGCCCGCGCAGTACGAACTCGAGGTGGTCGACCAGACCACCTCGGCGGCGACCGTTGTCCCGGTGACCGGCACGAGCTTTTCCTTTCCGGCGCCGCTTGACGACACACACCGCTACAGCTTCCGCGTCCGGGCCTTTGAGGTCGCCCAATCAAGCGGCGGCCTCGGTGGCCTCGGCGGTCAGTCGCGGGTCTACAGCGACTACAGCGACACGCAGCGAACCGTCATCGACTCGACGGCGCCGGCCGTCAAGCTGAGCCTGACCTCGGCAGTCCTGAAACCCGGCGCGCAGCTTGTCGTCCACGCCGCCGAGACGACCGACCCGGGTGGGTCGTTGGCGTCGGGAGTCGACCCGGCGTCCTACGTGTGGAACTGGACCGACGGCACGTCTGACGTCGGCCCCGTCGCGGCTCGCACCTTCAAGGGCCCTGGCCGCGTTGCCGGGACGCTGACCGTCAAGGACCGGGCTGGCAACCAGTCGCAAGCACCGATCGACGTCACGATCGAGGGTCAAGCTCCGACGCCGCTTATCCGACTCACGCAGCTGCGCGTGCTGGGTCGCGTCGTGGCCGGCCGCCCGTCGGGGTTCGTCTTGGACGTCAACTCGCCGGCACGGGTCGTCGTCACGCTCCGGCGTCAGCCCGACAAGAAGAACGGCGTCTTTGTCAGGCGTTTCGCGCGCGATCTGCCCGCGGGATCTCAGAAGGTGCTCTTTGTGGCGCCGAAGCCGGGCATCTACACCTTGTCGGTCTCACCGATTGGCGACCGCAAGCGCGAAATCACGCGACTCGTCACGATCCGACGCAAGTAGTTTTCCGGGTGGCACGCCCCGCTGGCCGCAAACGGCGGGGCGTGCCACCCACTCCGTCCGGACCGGCGTCGCTATCCAACGTTTTCCGTTGATTCCGACGCGACATCGCGGTGAACCGGACTACCCTGTGAAGCGAACGCTCAGGTGGGGAGTGGAGGGCCAGCGGGTGATGTGCCCGCCGTCGCGGGCGGTGCCCGACGCCGTCCTGGAATGAGGAGTATCGAGCCACAGGCGGCCTCCTCATGTGTGACGAGGAGGAGAGACCCTCCGCCCCATATCGCAAGTCCCGGAACATGGAGCCACCGACGTGAGTGCCGCAACGATCGAGCCCCCCGGTTGACGAGCGGCTCGAAACCCGATCGGGACGTCCACCTGAGCGATGTGGTGGCCGCCCTCTCGTTCGCCCTCGATCTCACCGAGGGGCAGGCGCCGGGCCATGCACAACGTACGTGCCTGCTTGGGATGCGGATCGCCGCGCGCGCCGGACTCCCTGAGTCGACCCGAGAGAGCCTCTTCCACGCGCTCCTCCTCAAAGACGTCGGGTGCTCGAGCAGTGCGTCGCAGACCGCCCGGATCTTCAACGCCGATGACATCGCGCTCCGCCGGGCGGGGAAACTCGTCGATTGGACGCGCACCCCCGAGGTGCTCGCCTACGTCCTGCGCCAAAGCTCGCCTGGCAAGAGCCCGCTGAGGCGCATCCCAGCGGCTCTTCGCACGATCAGAACCCTGAAGCGCGAAGGCCAAGCGATCGTCGAAACGCGCTGTGAGCGCGGAGCCCAGATCCTCAGCCAACTGAACTTCCCCGCGGAGGCCCCAGCGGCGGTCGGCGCCCTCGAGGAGTACTGGGATGGGAGCGGACGTCCGCTGGGGCTTCGTGGGGAGCAGATTCCGCTGGCGGGGCGTGTGTTGTGCCTTGCCCAGAGCGCTGAGATCTTCCACCACGAATTCGGCCTCGCGGCGGCCCGGGCGATGGTCGGTCGCAGGCGTGGCCGATGGTTCGATCCGGAACTCGCGGACGTGTTCCTCGCGATCAAGGACGGGGACGTGCTGTGGGCCGAGCTTGCGTGCGACGACTTGTCCGCGGCGGTCGCCGCCCTCGAACCGCCGGCCCTCGTCGCGGAGGCCACTCCCGAGACACTCGATCGAATCAGCGAGGCGTTCGCGAGCGTCATCGATGCGAAGTCCCCGTATACGGCGGGCCATTCGACGCGGGTAACGGCCCTCGCGGGGAGGGTCGGCGAGACCATCGGGCTCGACGCAGGCACCCGATCGGACCTGCGCAGCGCAGGGCTGCTGCATGACATCGGCAAGCTGGGCGTTTCGAGCGCGATTCTCGACAAGCCCGGCCCGCTAACTGCCGAGGAGCGTCGGGCGGTGGAGCTGCACGCGCTTCGCACGCAGCAGATCCTCGCGCGGGTGCCGGTGCTCGAGCGCCTGGCCGTCGCGGCGGCGGCCCACCACGAACGCCTTGACGGGACTGGGTACCACAGCGGCCTGGCGGGACAAGAGATCCCGCTGATCGCGAGGATCCTGACGGTGGCGGACGTCTTTGACGCCCTCACGAGCGACCGTCCGTATCGGGAAGGGATCGCGGCCGACGAAGCGATCGAGATCATGCAAAGGGACGTCGGCCGCGCCTTTGAGCGACCGCTGCTGGAGGCGCTCGTCACCTCGCTTCGCTGAAGGCCGGGCGATCTCCAAACGCCTGTGCGCGGTACCGCCCCTGCTAGCCTGCAGGAGCAACGGGACGTGGCGCAGCTTGGTAGCGCACCTGCTTTGGGAGCAGGGGGTCGCCGGTTCGAATCCGGCCGTCCCGACTAGAAAACACCTGCATAGAGGCCACTTTCCGGCCAATCTTGCAACCGTGCAAAACTGGCGGATTTTGCAAGAAAAAGCACCACAAGGTGTTGCGGGACACGCAGAATGTTGCGGGAAACGTTGCGGGAGACAGACTCTGGGCGGCTCGCTAGCGCGTACTCCGGGGGCGCGGTTCAGGCCACCAGGCGCCCCATGCCTCGAAAGTCACAGAATCGCTTTGCTTCTTCTCTGAGGGAGTTGCCTTGTTCCGCGGAGCCTGAGAGCGCTCCGAAACCCTGGGCGCTCAGGTATGTCGAGTGCGTTGTCATAGCGCCGACTTGCGGCCCCGGCTCGGGTCGGCTCGAACGTGGAGTTCCTCCCAGTGATTCTCTTCTACGCTGTCGTCGCAATCGCACTGGCTGTGGGTCTAGCAAGGCTCCGCCGAAACTCGATGGAGAGGCCAGTAGCGCGAATCTCGCCGAACAGCGCGCCGCGGCGGCGCAGTCACGGGCATCCCGCCGTAACCGACGCGCAGGTTCGGAAGAGTCGGGAACTTGGCTACCGCGGGGAGATACCCCCGGACTCCGTCTCTGCCTCGCGACTCATTGACGAACTTGAGGGGCCCTCAAGGTGGAGACCAAAGCACCATCGTTCGACCCGCCTCGCGCCGGATGACTCGAGGCTCAAGCCTAGGAGGTAGAAGCGGAGGGACTTTCGACCGGAGGGAGCGTTCGTGACGACGATCTCGGACTCCGAGGTCGTCGACGATCAAGTCGCATCGTTGGTCGACGTCGGGAGGGCAGCGGGCTACCCCGGTGGATAAGGAACTTCCGCTTTCTCGGCGTGCGTTCCGGTGCAAGGCGTCGCAGGGGTCTCGATCGCTGCCGGCCGTCTGTCAGAGCATCGTGACAGGAAGGACCCGGTACGTTCGGCGCCTCCCTGGACGGGTACCAGCCGGCTCCATTGCTAGCCTCGCGGGAATGAGCGTTCCTCCTCAAGTCCCCAACTTCGTAGTCAAGGCGTGGCACGTCGGCAGCCAGGGGGGCCGTTGGGCGGGGGTACTCATGAGCCTTGTCGGCTTTGGAGGTATCGCGGGCAGCGTCGCCGGGTGGCGAGGATTCCTGTCCCGGATTGAGCCACTGTGGATCCACTCCACGCTCTATGGCTCGGTCGTTCTCCTCGGAGTGCTCTGGTTTGTTGCCGGGGAGCGCCGGCACCGCAGAGAGGAGCCGGCGGTGGTCTTGCCTGTGACCCATGCGGCGCCTGCGGAAGCGCAGACCCCGCGGGTCATCGAAGAGCGTCGGGAGATCGGACGAGTACATCCCGCTTCGGCGCAGGAAGCCGTCTTGAGCCGGCCAGTGAGTTCACTTCCTAGGTTGAAGGCTCTCCGCAGCGAGGGAGTGCGGCTTCGCCGTAACGGGTTGTCGTTCGGGCACGTCGGAGTATTCGCGGCGGGTGCACGAACGGCGCCGAAAGATGTCGAGATCTGGACGAATAAGGTACGAAGGGTACTTCGGGCGATCGACCCTTCGTTCGTCGAGGAATTCGACCATCAACCACCCGCAGCCCTATTCGCGCGAATCCACGTCACGGAGACATGGCCGAGAGCGGACCTCCAGGACTTGATCTACCGGCTCGGGGTTCTGGACGGCATCATCGGCGAATTGGAGTTGACTGGCGCTCATTCCCATTTGTGATCGCCCGGTCGCCCGGGGTGAGATAGCCCGAGGGTGATGAGACCTCACAAGTTGGCCGTGTGGTCAACGCTCTGATCGCTACCCGGTGTTACTCACTACTCCCGCGCAACACCCTCGGGTCAAGGTGTGCCTCTCGTTCTTTCACGCTCGTCTTGGGGTAGCGCGAAACCACATCCAGCTTGCGTTGGTCGGCAAGCGCCGCACCGATGGCGTCAGCTACGAACTGACTCACGGTGTTCGGACCATCGGCCTGCCCGCCGTTGCGGTGGATCACGCAGTCACGAATCTCATCGGCGATCGCGGCCGGGATGCGCGCGACGACGGGGCGGAGCGGCTCGCGCTTTCGCGGGGTGACCTGAACGTCGCCTGCTCGGCGACCACGCTTTGGATGGATGCCATCTTGGGAGTAGGTCGGATATCGCCCGCCCACGTCATCTGCTTTGCGACGCAGGTCGAGTTCCTCACGGACCGCGGCGAACAAGAACCCGCTCACACTCTCTGGGCCGTCGATGCCCTTCTGGGCGTTGAAGACAAGGATGTCGATGATCTCCTCGACATGATCAGGGTCGACATAGGCGCGGATCGCAGACAGTCCTCGGTAGCGCTTGCGGGGTCTGTCGATTCGGCGAAGCTCACCGGGTTCGAGGGGCTCGTCCTCTGAAAAGTTCCACGGCGGCTGTATCGGGAGCGGCTCCCAACCACGAGGCAGCGGAGGAAGTCCCGCCGGGGCACCGGTGCTCGGTAGCGGCCCTCCAATCACAAACTCGGTCGGCGGGGATTTCGGCTTGGAACTCGGCGCGTCCGGTGGGCCTCCGATCACAAACTCGGTTGGCGCAATGGGTGGCGCCTTGGCAGACGCCTCGAACGGGTCGCCGATGACAAACTCGGGCCGCCCGATCACGAACTCCCCAGGCTCGGTCGGAGCAGCCTTGGGGGCTGCTTCCTCTTGTTTTCTCCGTGCCATGCCTCAACCGTATAAGTGATACCCACGGAGCGCGAGGGCGCCAGGCCAGGGTCCGGGTGCCCGAGGCGGCGGCGCTAGGATCACGGGAGTGACAGGAGAGCAGCCACAGCTTCCGAAGTGGGCCGTCGCGTTCCTTGGTGAGCTACCGGCCACGGAGGATCGGATCGCGGACGTCTTCGGGCTCGACGATGCTGACTCGGCCGCGGGACTCGCTCATCTTGAAGCGTGCAATTGGGCCGTGTCGTTACCGGGTCGGGGCTCACGAGTCTGGTACCCCGTCGGACCCGCGATCGCCGCCGACACCTCGAGATCGATTGCCGTTCGTGTCATGGCGCTGCTGCCGGCGACAGTCCGCGAGCTCCGAGGAGCGCTTCCAGACCTGGATGGTCGAAAGATCTCGAGCGCGCTGAACGCCCAGCGTGGGGCTGGGCGCGTCCGGCAGATCAACGAGAGATGGGATCGGGAGCGTTCGTTTCGGAAGCCCTCGGAGCAATGAAGGACCGCTGAAGTACTGCCGCGTGGGTTCGGGTAGCACGTGGCTCGGGGCCTGCGGTTGCCATGCATCGTGACCGGCGGCTGCGTCAGCAGAGTGGCGGTCGGGGCGTTGGACACCGGTTGTCTCAGAGACTTGGGAGTGGCGCCGCCGACGGCCTGAGGACCCGGTTACGGGCGGACGGTGGTTGCGGCCTTTCCTGGAGAAGACTCGGCGACGGCGGCTCCGTGGTGATTCGCGTGAGTCCCCCGTCTACCTACAAGGACAGGTCTCGGTGGCCCTTTTTGTTGGAGGCCCCCGAAACCGAGTGAACCACTTGTGCCAGGGGCTGGTCGCCGTCTGCCGCGCGTTGTTCGATGCCTTTGAGGTCGACCTTCTCCCCATCGCGGGAGTATGGCGACGCTGGGCCTCGGCCTACGGGCGAGCCGTGGCCCAGACACTCGTTCGGATTGACTTTCCCGAATGGTCTAGTCGGTCGCATCCGAGCACCGTCGATTACAGCGAGCGTGGGCACCCTGAACGATGAGGTCAACTCGTTCGAACGTCGTCGTCCGCCCGTCCCTTAGAAGCAGTGCGGCAGCCAGGATGTCGCCGAACACGGCGACGCCTTCGCACAGGACAAGCTGCATCAGGTGTAGAGGGAGGTCCTTGAACTCAGTTTCATGTTCACCATTGGGCGGGGCCTCGGGTGTCGGTCGTAGCTGTCGGATTGCCGAACGAAACCCGGGGTGCGAGATAGCGCTCATCGAGCGGTAGTCCACGTAACGGTGCTCCAGGCCCACAGCCTTGGCTCGCTGTTCAAGTGAGGGAAGAAAGCCACGATCGTCGGGATCGGATTTGCTTTGGCTACTCCCGTCGCGGACTGCCCTAGCGTCTCGTCTTGCTTGGTCCTCCCGTCTCCGAGCGTCGGCGAGAGAGGCCTTGAGCTGATCCGCGACTGGGCCGGAAGGGAATGGGCCGTCGGAGTGCTCGACCGCGCTCCGGGCCTCCTCCGCAATCCGCTGGCGGATGCGCGGCCCAAAGTTCTGGAGGGTGTAGTGCAGGTCAACCTGGTGTTCGAAGAGATGTCGAGCGAGCCTCGTGGCGTTGGCGAGGCGTTGCTCGCCGACCTCGCTCTGAATCCCATGTACCAGTTCGGAGGTCGTCACAACGACCATCTCGGCGAAGAAGGCTTCTCTCTGGGCGTCGCTGGGGCGCTCGACGAATTGTCCCGCGATCGAGAGCAGCTCCCCAATCATCGCCGAGAGCCAGGCGATGCCTTCGGTCTCCGTGTCGAGCTTCACGTCATCGGAGGATAGCCCCACTTGCTGACGCACGAAGGACCGTCCAAGCCGGATCGTTGTGACCCATTCAAACGTCGAAGGAATGAAGGATCGTTTAAACCGATGATGGAAGATCTGTGGATAAGTCGAGGATCTAGACCCTGGCGCAGTTGCACTATTAGTGCGCACTATATACGATAGTGTGGTGTCACCAATCAAAATGCCCAGCCGGATCGACCAGGACGCCGTCCGATGCTGACGATCCGAGCGGCCCAGAATCCGGCGTACTACGAGCGTCGGGAGTTCGCTCGTGAGGAGTACTACACCGAGCGTGGCGTCGCTCCGGGAGAGTGGATCGGCCGGGGTTCGCAGACCCTGGGACTCGTTGGTTCGCCGGAGGTCGGTGACCTCGAACAGCTTCTTCGTGGTGAGAGCCCGGCGAGTGGTGATCGACTCGCCGGACTCCGCGAGGGACGCCGAAACGCCGGGTTCGATCTGACTTGGACCGCCCCGAAGAGTGTCTCGATTCTCCATGCGATCGGCGACGAACGCCTCCAGTCGATCGTGCTCGCCGCCCAAGAATCCGGCGTCCGTGCCGGGCTCGACTACCTGGAGCGCTACGAGTGCCAGGCGCGTCGGGGAGCGGGTGGCGCGCGGACCGTCGAGGCCGGAGGCTTTGCCGGGGCGATCTACTCCCACGAGATGAGCCGCACCGGCGACCCTCATCTGCACTCACATCTCGTGATCGCAAACGCAGTCCAGGGACCCGACGGTCGGTGGAGCGCCCAGGACATGCGCCCGGTCTATGCCGCCGCGAAGACCGCCGGCACAATCGCGGAAGCTGTCCTTCGCGCCGAGCTGACCGACCGGCTCGGCGTTCGATGGGGACCTGTTGTCAACGGCACCGCCGAGCTTGCGAACATGCCCTCGGAAGTCCTTCGGGAGTTTTCTCGGCGCCACGTCGAGATCGCGGAGCTTGCCCTCGCGCGAGGCGCCTCCACCATCCAAGCGGTCGGCGCCGTTCAACGCGAGACCCGCGACCGCAAACCCACATTGGAATACGACGTCGCCGTCGACCAGTGGCGCGCACGGGCCGCCGAGCACGGCCTCGGACGTAAGGAAACCGCCGAGCTTCTCTGGCAGGAACACCGCAACGCGATTCCTCCAGCCGTGATCGAGGCAATCGGGGAGCGCCTCGCCGGGCCGGAAGGCCTCACCCGTCAGGCGAGCACGTTCGACCGCCGGGCCGTCATCCGCGCGTTCGCCGAATACCACCGCCAAGGCATCCACCCCACCCAACTCGAAACCCTCGCCGACCGGTGGATCGAGAGCCGGGCAATCCAGGTCGAACACGAGCTGCCTGAGGTCGGGCGACGCGCGTCGTGGACCACTCCGGAGCTGCTGGCAACGGAGGCGCGCATGATCGCGCTCGCCCACGCCAAGGCAGCAGGGCCCCGAGTGCCGGCTGAGGTCGTCGAGCGCGTCCTTGCGCGCCACCCGGAAGCCGGACTCGACCAGGCGCTTGCCGTTCGACACCTCGCCGCTGGCGACGGACCGGTGCGAGTGATGGTCGCACCCGCCGGGACCGGCAAGACCTACACCCTCGGGCTCACCCGCGATGCATTCGACCACGCTGGAATTCCGATGGTCGGGTGCGCCTGGCAAGGCCAAGCCGCACAAGTCCTGGAGACGGACGCGGGTATCCGAAGCCGCACCATCGCAAGCCTGCTGGCCGACGCCTCCCGCCACCCAGTGCACGCCCTCCCGCGCGGAGGGGTCCTAGTTGTTGACGAGGCCGGGACCGTCCCGACACGACCACTCGCCGAGCTACTACGCCACGCGGCCGAGCGGGAGATGGCGGTGCTCCTTGTCGGCGACCACCGCCAACTCCCATCCATCGACGCCGGTGGCGGACTGCACGGCATCGCGACCCGCATCGGAGCCGTTGAACTCACCGAGAACCGACGCCAGACAAGCCAACTCCAACAAGACATCGCCGAGGCGCTTGCAAACGGCCGCGCCCGTCAGGCCCTCGACCTCCTCGTTGACAATCAGCGCATCCAAACTCACCCGACAACCGAGGCCGCCCGTCAGGTGTTGATCGCAGACTGGCGTGAGCACGGCCTGCACAACCCGTCCCGGACGCTGATCCTCGCCCACGACCGAGAGGACGTCCGAGCACTCAACCGCCTTGCGCGGTACGAGATGGACTCCGCGGGACTCCTCGGCCCGGAGCGCCTCGTCGCCGACGGCCGAGAGTGGGCCGTCGGCGATCGTCTGGTCTGCCGCAAAAACGACTACCGACCAGGACTCGACATCCGAAACGGAACCCGAGCAACCGTCACCGAACTCAACCCCGACGCGGGTGGCCTTGCGATCCGAACCGACGACGGGCGAAACGTACGACTGCCGGCCGACTACCTGGAGCACGCCCACCACGCCTACGCCATCACCGGCCACATCAGCCAAGGCGTCACCGTCGACCGAACCTACCTCCTCGCATCACCCGAGCGCGGCGGCCGGGAATGGGGATACGTCGCCGCAAGCCGACACCGCATCGACCTCCGCGTCCACACGATTGGCGAGAGCCCCGACCAAGCCATCGACGCGCTGACCCGCGGATGGGAACGCACGCAAGCAAAGACGCTCGCCATCGACCTCATCGAACGTACAGCACAGCCCGAGATCGAGTTCACGATCGGTGGTCCACTGCCTGGACCGAGACTCAGTCCCCGCGAGATCAGCCCCGAAATCTCCGAGTTCCGTGTCGGCGATCCTAGGCGGGGCATCGAACCCGAGACGCACGACCTCGACCACAGAAGTCGCCGCCCAGGTCTCGATCTCAAACGCCTCGACCGCATCGAGCAACCCGGACCCGACCTCGACCCGCACACAGAACGGTTGCGACCACGGATCGAACACCCCGGACCCGAAATCGACTTCGGGCCGTAGTTGCCACCCTCTCACTCTTGGCTCGGCCCGCTGCTTTTGGAGCGAATCGCAATCAGGCCGCCGGCCGAGCAGATGGCGGTGGTATCCGCCACTTCCTTTTGCGTGGCCGCCAGCGGGTCGCCTCGTCTCTCCATTGATAACGGACGACGACGCCAAGTGGCATACCCAGCTGACCCTCCGTGCCAGTCAGAACGGCGCGGTCAACACCCGCGTGGTAGCTACGCTCGCGTCCCTGGGGGCCCTCCAGTTCGTTCTTGCCCGGCAGATAGTCGCCCGGCTGAGCGACGAAGCGTCGCCCGTCCCTCAGAAGGAAAGCGACCTGAATCTGACGGGCCGTGCCCGGGCCGTCGTTCCTGAGCGTTAGACCCAGGTAACACCCATCGGGGACAGATGCTGCCACCCCGTTCCCAACGGGAACCAGTCGGGCACCGGATGACCGACGCTCAGTCGCGAGCGACTTGGCGAATGCCAAGACAGCGATCAGGCACGACACGCCGCTGATGCCGATTGCGATCACCTCCCACACGCCGACGAGGCTACTGGAACTCACTCGTCGTCGAACGTCGGCGCCTCCGTTGGATGGAACCGGCACCTGATCCCAGGGATTCGGACGAATCTTCGGATGTGGATTGCTCGTTGCCGCCGGTCGATCGCCAGGCAGAGTCAGTGCTCTCCGCCAGGATGGCCATTGAGTACAGACTTTGTTACCCCACAGGGGGTAACAAAGTCTGTACCGAAATGCGTGGCGCGCGACCCTGGAACGCGAAGACCGACGGCGTATCCGGCGAGTGGTCACTCCCAGCGTTGGGAGGCAGGCTCCCAGCGCGACTCCTGTGGCTCGGTACCAAGAACCGCGTTGAGCAGGCGCGCTGCCTGCTCGTGGCCAGCGCGCGGATCCACGTCGATACCCACCTCCTCGGCGAGGAGCCGGTACGAGCGAGACCAATTGGCCGGGGGTAGTGGCAACGCATCCGGCACGGGATGCGTGGCGCGCGCGTGGAAAAGTCGGCGAATCGTCTCCCTCAGACGACCCGCTTCAAAGGACGCCAGGTCGCTGATGAGCACCATGTCGATCAAGTCCTTCGGGCGAGAACTCTCGTGGCCGCCGTAGCTCTTGGTGTAGGCGTGGAGCTTCTCAGCGAGGTGCAGCTCAAGCGGAGTGGCCGGGACTCGAGGTCCCGCGATCCCCGCGAACTCAAGAAGGCCGGGCACTTCCAGCGTGTCCTGGGAAGTTGGGAGATCGGTCACGAACCCGATGTCGATCGTGAGCTGCTCAAACAGCCGACCACCGACGTACGCATCGGCACGGAAACGCACCCCGCCGCCAGCGCCCAACTCCTCCTCACGGGCGCGCGACACTTGAAACGTGAAGTAGTCGTCGAGGTCGTACGCGGCCCCGGTGATCAGCGCCTCGGTCGCCTCCTCAAGTGAGAGCACCCAATCGAGGTCGATGTCTCTGGTCGCACGGGCTTGCTCAAGAAACCGAAGCTCCAGCGCAAAGCCACCCTTGAGCACCCATTGTCCGGAAGCGGTCTCCTGGAGACGGGCGAGCAGACGACTGAACGCAACGAGCTTGCGCGCGCGGCCGACCGGACGACCTCCGGCCGCAGCAGCGCTAGAAAGCCGAGCCTCAAGCGCGCTCCGAAAGGCTGTCCCAGACGCGTACGTACTCACGGGCGTCCAAGCAATCGCTCGATCGTCCGGCGCGTCGTCGCAGGCCGACCGGCCCCAGCAGACCGAATGCGAGCCTTCGTGGTGAGTGCCCGCGAGAGTGCCTGACGGACCGCCATCTCGACCTGTTCTGGCTGCGTCCCCGCCTCCAACACATCCACGATCGTCCGCTCCGGTGAGGTCGCGCGCACTCCCTCCACCATACGCACGTCCGCCGGATCGATCGGGGCGTGCGGACGGTGAAAACGCACCCCGACAGGTTGCCGCCTCCCGCGCTGGTCGCGCGCGAGTGTCAGATGGACTGCCGAAGGCGCGACATCAGAGAGGCCATAAAGTTCCAAAGCGCTCTCGTGAGAGACGACCGCAACGTCCGGGCCCGTTCTCACCCACGCAGCGGCGATGGTCTCGAACGGCGACCGCGGAAAGAAGCGCAGGCGGTAGAGCCCACGGGCAACCCGCTCCAAACGTCCACCCGAACGAGCATGGTGAAGCAAGGTGTTCCGGTGGAAGCCCGCCTCACGGGCCTGGGCTGAGGTGACGTAGCCCGCCTGGCCCTCGGCGCGACGCCCGAGTGCCTCCCAATCAGTCTGGTCATACATTCGCACGATAATAACGTGCAAAACACTGACCAACAAGCGGACTCCTGGCCGTTTTGGCCATCTGGCTACTAATAGTCAGATTTGGTATAACTATTTCTATGGACGCCGGTCGGCCGACTCAAACCCAAATCCTGACAGGACAACAGCCGCCGGCCGGCGCCGAGAGCTTGCACGCCGCAGGCCTGCCAGACCTCCTCAGTGTCACCGACGTGATGGCCCGCTACCGAGTACGCGACCGGCGCACCGCTCGCCGCATCATGGAAGACGCCGGCTGCTTCACGATCCGAGGAAGCGCCTACATCTACGTCGACGACCTCACCGCCTACGAACGAAACAGCCGGATCACTGCCCCGACCGACAGATCCCCCTCCCCACCCCGGACCCGAGGTCGACGAAAGGCCGGACCCTCCGAAGAAACGGGATACGGACTCGCTCGCCACTGGTGGCAACCGCCGACAGACTCGAACTAGGATCGACCATGGCCAAGAACGACACACGCCGAGGATGGCGAGAGACGATCGAACCCGGGATCTACCGGGTCCACCGCACCGCCTGTACCTCCTCAAACGACCGCAAGACCGGCAGGCGCTGCGGCTGCCCATACTCGCTCGCGGTCCCCGGCGCTGGCCCTGCACAGACGCGCCTGGTCACCTTCAACGGGACACTCAAGGAGGCTCGCACTGAGCGCAGCCTCCTTCTGGCGGCCGGACCAACCGGCCCGGGACTTCCCGAGGACATCGCCACCGTCCACGGCTTCGCGGGCGAATGGTTCCGCGCCGGGGCGCCTCGGTGGGCACCCGCGACGATCTCCTCACGCGACACCGCCTACCGCCTGCGCATCGGACCACGTTGGGGAGCGACCCGACTCGACAAACTCACCCGCGTCGGGATCGAAGCGTGGGTCGCCGGGCTCCTCGCAAACGGCGAAGGCCGACGGGCCGTCGAGATCGCAGTCGAAACGATGCGCGCCATGCTCACCGTCGCCCGGGACGCCGACCTCATTCAAACCAATGCCGCCGAGCGCGTCCGATTCCCGGAAGCTCCACCACCTGAGCGGACGACCAGCGACCGCGTCCTCGACGAAGACGGCGTCCGGCAACTCCTTGAGGTCTGCGTCCGGCTCGACCACGAAACGATCATCCGGGCCGCCGTGGAAGGTGGCCTTCGTCGCGGTGAGATCGTCGCGCTCACCTGGCCCGACGTCCTCCTACGAGACCGGCGACTAAGGATTCGGCAATCGATCTGGCAGGACGCAGTCGTCGGCAAGGTTCAGCGCCGACCGAAGATGGGACGCGTCGGAAGTGTCGCGATCTCTGTGAACTTCGCCGAGCGCCTCGCTGCGTGGCATCACGAGTCGATCGTCGAGCGAGGTGGCGCCGCCGCTGGACCGGTCTGGCCTGGGCGCGACGGTGACTTCATGAGCCCCTCTTCGGTGACTCACCTCGTCGTAAAGCTCGCCCGCCGGGCCGGACTCGTCGACGACCAAGGACGAAACATCGTCCACCTACACGGGCTACGGCACTCCGCCGGAAGCATTGCGCTCTCGAAAGGTGTGCCGATCACGGTCGTCTCGGCACAACTCCGCCACGCGCGCCCGGACTTCACGATGAGCACGTATGCGCACCTACTCGGCGACCACGAACTCGATCGCTTCGCTGATGCCCACTCGGGAGATGAGCAAAGTGGCATCGGAACGACGGTCTTCCGCCGACCTTCCGAAAGCTAACGACCGGCGCGACGGGCCGCGGCACCGACCCGCCGTAGCGCGCCGCGTAGAGCTGCTTTCGTCTGCGGGCCCGATTGTGTGGGCAGGCATTCCGACAAAGCCCTGTTACGACGCTGACGGCAGTTCCAGTCTCACGCAATCGAGGCCACATCCTCTCGATTGGCTACGATCTGCGAGTGTCGACAAGCGAAAAGTACGAAAACGTCGCCTGGGCTCGATACTCGGGCGGCGGGAGCCTGCGGCCCTCGATGGTCCACGTGCGGAGCCCCGGTGCAGTTTCCGCACTCTGCGGTAGTCGCGTACCAGCCCCCGACGAGGCCTCTTTTCGAGACGTTCGCGCCGAGGAGATCTCGTGCAGGCGATGCACGCTGCTGACGGCTTCCTCGTAACGCCGGGTAGCGGGTTTCGTGCAAAGGGCCACTTCGAGATCGTTCTTCTGGTATCGGCCTAAGTGACCAAGGGGGGACGTTGGACGTCGTGGTTGGATGGATTCTGGCCAACCTCGTGTTTTGGCCGGCGATCTACTTCCTCGGGCACTCAAGCCGGATACTCGGCAACTGGTTGACACCTGACGGACGTCGAAACCGCAGGCTCAAACGCGAGATGAACGAGCGGCCCAAGCTCGAAACTGCGCGACTCGCCCAACGAGACAAGCGACGAGCGGAACTGGAACCGGAACCGCCTCGCGGGTCAATGCTCGACTGCGGTCGCCCTCCTGATCGAGAGTGGACCGGGTCGCGTTCTCCACGGAGAACCCACATCTCAAGAGCGGCCACTACCGACCGGGGTAGCCCGGCCGACAGGTCCGACCCTCCATTCGGGCACCGGCTCCACGCATCGTGACGAGGGCTGGAAGGCACGTGCTGGACCTCGGGGCGATGGCTGCGTGTCACATCCGGTCAGAGCGCTTGCCTACATGCCAAGCCAGCTCTCGCCTACAAAGTCCCGGGCGCCACTCCGTGCGCGGTGGTTCCGCCAGGCGGCGAGCTTCTGCTCACCTACGTGACCCGCCTTGGCGAGCACGAATCGACTCAGAAACATCGGCCTGGGTGGAATCATCAACATTCGCGGACTCTCGCGATAACGGGGGGAAATGACCGACAGAGCAATGCCGATGGCCCGTTCATTACCCGCCTCGATCGCCTCGATGAACTCCGCCGCACGCCGCGTCTGTCGCGACTCACGTCCCACCACGGACAACTCGCTAAGAGCGTCTAACAGAATGAAGGGTGGGGTGGGTTGATGGCGAACTTCTCGGGCATGGGTCATGCTCGGGGAGGGAGCCAGGTGGTGTCTGAGACCGTGCAAGGCAGCAAGACCGGTGCCAGCCGGGGTCGGCCGTGG
>JANMDN010000027.1:0-11278 GCA_031376285.1 Actinomycetes bacterium | reverse complement strand
AGGACCGGCGGACGCTGTCATCGCTCCTCGCCGCCGTGCGCGGGGCCGCCTCTCCCCGCGTTGGCCAACGCGACTAACGCCGCGCCGTCGGGGATCGAACCCGACAGGGCTGTTCTTGCGAAGTGAACTCAGTTTTTTCGGGCACATCAGGACGACTGGAGCGCGGTGCGGGCGTTTCGGATCGCGTCGGTCATCGTGATGCCGGTGTCCAGTCGCGCCTCGTCAAACAGATGCGCCCAGGTTTAGGTCTTGGAGTTGTCCACAAGCGATCAGCGGGGAGCCGGTAGCGAAGAAGCAGACACCGGGAGCCTTCGGTTTGCAATGCCTGCTGGCGTCGGCTGGTGGTGTTGGTTGGATCGTTTGGCGGTCGCGACGAATCGGTCCTCCAGAGGGCGTCGCGGTTGGTGATGGTTTTCCGGTTCGCAGGTCGGAAAACCATCCTCGTCGGCAACGGCCCGAACACGGCGACGATCACTGCACATAATGCGAATACTTCGAACAGCTGCTACTCTCTCATGACCTGGGCTCGGAACGGGCTCGGGTCGACGAAGAGGGGCAGGATCATGGCCAAGAACACTGCGGCGGTCCGTGAGCTGGAGTTGCCGGACGAGGTCACGACCGGTCAGGCCGCAAGCGCAGTCGCGGAGTTGACCGAGTTTCTTCGGACCCATCCAACGCCGTCCGCTCGTGTCGAGCTGGTCGCAGAAGATGCGTCGGGTCAGACGCAGGTCATGATTCCGGCGGTCGCGTTCCGGTTCTTCGTGGATGTCCTTGCTGAGCTAGCAAACGGGAACGCCGTGACGGTCGCGCCAGTCCATGCGGAGCTGACGACTCAACAGGCGGCGGACCTGTTGAACGTGTCCCGGCCGAGCCTGATCAGGCTCCTGGAAGAAGACCGGATCCCGCACCGTCGGGTCGGGAATCGCCGCAAGATCCTCCTCGCGGATCTCCTCGCCCACAAGCGCAAAGACGACGCCCGCCGCGAAAAGATCCTCGTGGCGCTAACCCGGGAAGCCGAAGCACTCGGCCTCGGCTACTAACGCGCCGGGCTGGCGGGGTGGCGTTCACGGCGGTCTACGACGCGAGCGTCCTTCACCCCGCTGGCCCACCTGGCTGGTCCAAGTCTGCTCAGGCGGCGATTCGGTTCCCGCCGAGGCTTCCCAGTGGGTCGTCGAGGAGCGGGGCGAAGACTGATTCGGCGGCGCCGAGGAGCGCGGAGTCCGACCCGAGTCCCGGGAGCGCGAGGCGCACCTGTTCCCGGGGGGCGACGAGGGCAGAGTCGACATGCTCGCGCAGATCCACCTCAACCAGGGGGAGGACTTTGCGAAGTAGGCCTCCGAACACGACGACGTCGGGATTGAAGATGTTGACGAGGTTCGCGAGGCCGATGCCCAACCACCGCCCGACACGCCGGAGGTCTCCCCTTTCGGTCGGGCCCCGAGCCGCGAACTCGGCAAGCAGCGCATCGACGTCGTCACTCTGGGTCCCCCCGAGTGCTTTGAGGACGGCTGCCCGGCCGATCTCAGTTTCCCAGCAACCCTGCCGCCCACAGCGGCACGACCGACCCGACGGGTTGACCACCATGTGGCCGACCTCACCTCCGTAGCCGCCCGCACCCACCATGAGCCGCCCGCCAAGGATGATGCCTCCGCCGACTCCGACCTCGCCGGATAGGAAGACGACGTTCGACGAGCCCGCGGCCGTACCGCGAACGTGCTCCGAGATGGCACCCAAGTCGGCGTCGTTACCGACGAGCACCGGCAGCGCCGTTCGTAGGCGCCCGCGAAGCTGCTGAGCGATCGGTACGTCGACCCAGCCCATATTCGGGGCGAAACGCACCAGCCCATCCGTATGACGGACAACACCCGGGATGGCGACGCCGGTGCCAACGCAGTCCGCGCCCCCGGGAGCCTCCGCCAGCAAGGTGGCCGCAAGTCGTTCGATCTCAGCCATCACTTCCGTCGGCGCCGAGTCCCGCTTGACGTGATGTTCCTCACGCCGTCCCAACACCACACCGCCGAGCCCTACGATGGCCGCGACGGTGCGCTCGACGCGAAGGTCGAACGCCAGTGCGAAGACGCGCTCACTATTGGGCGTCACGACAATCGATGGTCGGCCGACCCCCCGACCGACCGGAGCGCTCTCCCGGACAAGACCGGCCTGAGCCAGATCCGTTGTCAACGCGCCAACGGTGCTGCGGTTCAGTCCCGTGAGCCGCGTCAGATCGGCCCGGGACATCGCGCCGTTCACGTGAAGAAGCCGTACCAACCCGCCGAGGTTGTGCCGACGCACCTCATCCTGAGTTGCGCCGGCGAGTGAAATGTCCACGTTCGTGCGTGTCGTCGAGACGCGCTTAGGTTGCCAGCGATTTGCGACGCGAAAGGGCGTCGACGCCTGCGGCGATGAGCAGGACAAGACCGGTGACGACGAACTGAATACCGGCCTTCTGCGTAATCAGTGGCAGCCCGTTAATGATTACCGCGACGACGAGCCCGCCGACCACTGCGTCCGAGATCTTGCCGCGGCCGCCGAAGAGGCTCGTGCCGCCGATAACCGCCGCGCCCACCGCATACAGGAGAGTCGTCGAGCCGCCAGTTGACGGTGAGACTGAGTTGTCCTTTGAGGCAAAGAGGATGCCCGCAACTGCCGCAAGCGTCGAGCAGGCGATACAGCACGTAATGGTGATGCGCTTGACGTTGATACCCGCTCTGCGGGCCGCCTCGGTATTACCTCCAACCGCGTAGACATGCCGTCCAAAGGCCGTCCGCGACAGGAGAAACGTCAGTCCCACAAGCAGGATAAGTATCAACGGAATGATCAGCGGCACGCCCTTGATCGAGGTGAGATCTGGGCGGCGGGAGCGCTCTTGATTGAGGAAGAAGGTCGCAAGGCCCGCGAGCACGCCCATCGTGATGAGCTTGGCGGCCCATACGGTGACGGCTTCAGAAGTGAGGCCTGATGCTCGTCGTTGCCGAAGGCGACGACCCGTGATCGCGCCGTATGCACCGACGCTCAAGATCGCAAGAATCCAACCAGCGGCGGGGTGAAGGTTGTCTTTTTGGAGCGAGAGGATCGAGTCGTTGCGAATGGGAATCGTTCCGCCTTCCCCAATGATGAGGAGCACCATTCCCTGCAGCGCGAGGAACATGGCGAGCGTCACGACAAATGATGGGATTCCGACACGCGCCACGAGCAGGCCAATCACGAGGCCGACCACGATCCCAGTCACCAGACAGGCGATGATCGCCAGTGGAACGGGCCAGTCTTTTTTCGTCAACGTGACGCCCAGGACCGCGGCCGCAGTGCCCGCCCCAAAGCCCGCCGAGAGGTCGATCTCGCCGAGCAGCAGAACGAACACGAGCCCCATCGCAATCACGATCACCATGGCGCCCTGACCAACCAGGTTGGCGAAGTTGAACGTCGAGAAAAACGTACTTCCCTTGAGCGCGGTGAAGAAGATCACAAGTGCGATCAGGCCGAGCACCGCGGGAAGCGAGCCGAGGTCGCCTCCGCGGACGCGCGCGACGTAGGCCTCGACCGCGCTTCGGAGTTCGGCGACGTGGCCGGTGGGCTGATCGGCCTGAGGATCGGTCGCTGCAGTGCTCATACGATCACCTCGGTCTGCTGGGGCTGAAGGCCGATGTCTCCGGTTCGCCCGGTGGTGATGAGCTCAACCACCTGGCCGTGGGAGACATCTTTGGTCGCGACCTGGGCTGCCATTTGTCCAAGATAAAGACAGGCGATGTTGTCGGCGACCTGGATCACGTCGTTGATGTTGTGCGAGATCAGGATGACCGCAAGGCCGTTGTCGGCAAGGCGGCGGACCAGGCGAAGCACCTGCTCGGTCTGGGCGACGCCAAGGGCGGCGGTCGGCTCGTCGAGAATCACAAGCTTGGAGTTCCAAAGCACCGCTCGGGCGATGGCGACCGTCTGGCGCTGACCACCAGACAAGCTCGAAACAGCTTGGCGGACCGACCGGAGCGTCCGAACCGAAAGGCCATCCAGTGTCTTTCGGGCGCGCTGTTCCATGTCATCTTCGTCGAGGGTCATGCCACGTCGTTCCTCGCGCCCGAGGAACATGTTGTGAACAACGTCCAGGTTGTCGCAGAGCGCGAGGTCCTGGTAGACGACTTCAATGCCCAGGGCGTTCGCAGCTTTCGGGTCGGTGACATTGACCGGGTTGCCCTCGAAGATGTAGTCACCGCCATCGAAGGCGTAGATCCCCGCGACGCCCTTAATGAGCGTCGACTTGCCGGCGCCGTTGTCGCCGACGAGCGCGGTGACCTGACCGGAGTGCACATCGAGGTCAACACCTCGGAGCACCTGGACCGCGCCAAAGCTCTTGTCGATCCCGCGAAGTGAGAGAAGTGGGGCGGAGTTTCCAACGTCCGCCGGACCAGCGTTTGTAGTCTGCGACATGGGCACCTCGACCGGATCGTCGTGGGAGAGTTCGGAGCGGTACCGCCGGGTGGGTGCGCACGACCGAAGCCGCCCGCACCCACCCCTAAAGCATCAGCTCACGCCGTACTTCGTGCAAGCTGCCTTCAGCGCTGCCGTGGTGCAGACCTTCGCCGCTGTGGTGAAGCCGTCAGCGATGACGTCCTTCACGGTTTCGGCGAAGATCGCCTGCGGCACGAGAAGCTGCGCCGGGACGTCCTTGCCCGCTTCGGTGTCCTTCACCGTTCCGGACACCGTGGGCGCCTCGCCCTTGGAGAGCGCGATCGCCAGGGCCGATGCGGCGTCAGCTTCCTTCTTGACCGCCTTGTAGACCGTCATGCACTGGTCGCCGAGGAGCACGTTCTGGAGACCTTCGTCGGACGCGTCCTGTCCGGTGACCGGGATCTTGCCGTTCACGCCGTTCTTCTTGAGCACCGCGATGACCGCCGCGCCAAGGCCGTCATTTGCCGCGTCGACACCAACGAAGTTACCGCTTGCCTTCGTGTACATCTGCTCGAAGATCGTTCCGGCCTTCGTGTTGTCCCAGTCGGGCACCGACTGGTCGGCGGCGATCGTGTAGCCGGCAGCCTTGATGGCGGCCTCGTAGCCCTGCTTGAAGAGCGTCGCGTTGTTGTCGGTCGGCGAGCCGTTCAGGAGCGCGACCGGGCCACTGTCCTTGCCGAGCTTGCCGAGGCAGGTCACGAGCCCCTCGCCTTGCGCGGTACCAACCGCGACGTTGTCAAACGACACGTAATAGGACGCGTCTCCGCCGAGGGTCAGACGGTCGTAGTCGATTGACTTGATGCCCTGAGCGGTGGCCTTCTTCTCGCAGGCTGCGCCGGTCTCGCTGTCGAGGTTGACGATCATGATGACGCTGACGCCACCACTGATCATCTGGTCGCACAGGGTTCCGAACTTCGCCTTGTCGCCGTTTGCGTTCTGGATGTCGGCGGTAACGCCGGCCGTCGCGAACGCGTCGGTCAGGAACTTGCGGTCAGCGGTTTCCCAGCGTGCGGAAGAAGCACTGTCGGGAAGGATGACGCCGACCTTGCCCGGCGCCTTCGCGGCCGAGCTGGACTTGCTGTCGCCGCAGGCGGCGATCCCGAGGGATGTGACAGCAAGGGTGGCCGCCAGGGCCATGGAACGTTTGCGCATCGTTGTCTCCTTGTTTCTGTCGTCCACCAACACGGTGGAGCGTGGGCCGTACAGCGGTCGTCCGTCGTCCATGGTCAGAGTCCAAGAATGCGGTCGACGACGAGTTGGTCCAGCCGCTCGTTGCGAAACGAGCGAGCGGCCAGCGTCTCGAGGTCAAACACTTCATCCTTGAGACGTCTTGCTCCGTCGGGCGTGTAGCTCCCGACGGTCTCCTGTGCGAGGTCGAAGACGCCGGCGTCCGCGAGTGCCTCGCGTACCTCCGCGTCCTCGTCGAACATCCGAGCCTTCAGCGCGAAGGCCTTGTAGTTGCGCATGCAGCCACGGGCAAAGTCCCAGATTCCGTCGCCGGTCTCGTCTCGGTACGGCCGGGCGTCGAAATGACGAGGCCCGTCGTAGCCGCTCTTCTCGAGAAGGCGAACGAGAAAGAAATGCTCCTTGATGCCCTCGGAGCCGAACCTGAGATCCTGGTCGAAGCGACCGATCTTCTGGTCGTTCAGGTCGATGTGAAAGAGCTTGCCCTGCCAGAGCGCCTGGCCGACGCCGTGGTGAAACGAGAGCCCGGCCATCGTCTCGTGGGCGAACTCGGGATTCACCCCAACCATCTCGGGGTCGTCGAGTGTCTCGATGAATGCGAGCGCGTGGCCGACGGTTGGCAAGAAGATGTCGGCCCGCGGCTCGTTCGGCTTGGGCTCGAGGGCGAACCGAATCGAGATGCCCTGCTCCTTGCAGTAGCCGATCAGGAAGTTCAGGGCCTCGCGGAACCGGTCGAAGGCGTCGCTTGGTGGCTTTGCGGCGTGTGATTCGACGCCTTCGCGCCCTCCCCAGAACACGTAGGTGGGGACCCCAAGCTCGGCCGCAAGGTCGAGGTTTCGCATGACCTTCTGGATCGCGAAGCGCCGAACGGCAGGCTCATTGCTCGTGAACGCCCCGTTCTTGAACACCGGATGGGTGAACAGATTCGTGGTGGCCATCGACGCGACGACACCGCTGTCAGCCAGTGCCCGTGAAAATCGCCCGACCATTGCGTCCCGCTCGGCCGAGGTCGAGCCGAATGGGATGAGGTCGTCATCGTGAAAGCTGACGCCCCATGCGCCGATCTCTGCGAGCTTCGCCACAAAGTCGACCGGGTCGATTGGGCTCCGCGTCGGCCCGCCGAACGGATCGCCGCCAACATGGCCGATCGTCCAAAGCCCGAATGCGAACTTGTCGCTCGGCGTCGGGGTGAGCGCGTCGGTCACGTGCGGAAGGCTTCGGGTTTGAGTCGATAAGAGATCATGTTGCCGCCGACAACATATTCGACTCGTGACGTCCAGCACAAGGGCGGACGGGCGCGGGATTTTCCTGGTGGATCCGACGTCCGGAGCTGGTGGTCAGCCCAGGTGTGCCGGCCGCGGGCTTCTGCACTGACCGGGCGGCCCCGTGCGCCTCACGAACCGGAGCGTTGGGTCAGCAGACCACAACCCCTCCGTTCCGGCCTCTCTCCATGCCTCGCCGAGAGGTTGTCCCCATCAGGGCGCTGACCATCCACGGATGTATCCGTCGAAGGAACGAGTACTCCGTGGACCCGCCACGAACCGTTCACGGCCTACCGCCAGCTCGCGCCGATCGGAGATCGCCTGTATCAGGCGAGTGATTTTGGGATTGGGGCGCCATACAATTTGGGAACGTGTCGCCGGCGTTTGGGATCCTCGGCTGCTCTCTGCGCTTCGCGGCTGGCGCTCCGCGACTCACGTGTCGAGACCCCGCCACCGCAGACGGGCCGATCCGGGAAGCAATCCCGGCACGCATCCACCCTCCGCACCCACCGCTGCGACGCGCACATGTGAGGCGAGCGCGCCGCAGCGACCTCGAACCGGCGCACGGCCGCTACTTGCCGGGCTTGTAGCTCACGAGAGCGAGCCGACCACCCGCGCCATCGGTGTGCATGCTGAGGAGTAGGCCGACGCCCGGCGCGTAGAACTTCAACTCTTGGACCTTCGGCTCGGTGGGCACGATATCGCGAGTCATCAGCACGCGCTTGCTGAAGTAGCCGTACGGCACCTGAACGTGCTCCTGGCCGACCGTGATCACCGCAGCCTTGTCCTCCGCTTCGCCCTTGTAGTACTCCTGACGGTAGGCGAGCCCGGCCACCGGGTTCGCCGGCATCGCGATACCCGCTTGGGCCCCGTCGACGCCGGCCTCGAACGAGCCGGCCTTGCTGACGAGGTTGCCGCCCTTGTAGTTCAGAACTGCCTCACCGAGGTACCAGATGTTGCCGGCCTTGTCTTGGGCGTACCAGTCGTCGGTGATCTCAACCGCCTTGCCGTTCTGGCTGACGACGTCTCGAATGACTCGAGCGGTCACCCCGTTGGCGATCACCTTCGTCTGGCTCGTCACCGTGAGCACCACCGACTTCTTGCGGCCGTTGGCGTCGTTCTCCCGGTAGACCCACTTGCTGCCCGGGCGCATCGGGAAGTAGGGGTTTGTGATGTTGATCGAGAAGTCGGCTGGGTCGAGTTTCACGGCCTCGCTCCCTTGGGGAAGACCCCTCGTGATCGCCGCTGCCGCTGTGGCCGTCTCGCCCGTAACCCCACTACCGGCCATGACCGCCGCGCTCAGCCCGAGGGCCAAAACGCCGGTGACCGTGCTCGCAATTGTCACTTTCCTGACGTGCATCGTTGCTCCTGTCGTCGACGAGTGTTCGTACCTGGTCACGGTAGGACCTCGACGGTAAGGATACGATGAGGGCGCGTCCGGAACGCCACTGGGCGATGACGAGAACAACCTCAGTTGAGGAGTGCTTCAACGGGGCCACGGCAATGCAGCCGTGGAAGGCTAGGGTCTCCGCACGTCCTGACGTTCCGCCGTCTGGGGCTTCAACGGGGCCACGGCAATGCAGCCGTGGAAGGCTGGTCGGACCCAACCGACCGGGCTCGACTTACCCGATAGCCGCTTCAACGGGGCCACGGCAATGCAGCCGTGGAAGGCCACAAGCCAGCAGGGAGAGCACGACGCCGTATTCGCGTAGCTTCAACGGGGCCACGGCAATGCAGCCGTGGAAGGGCGCCGAACGGGAGGCCGACGAGGAGGTCGGCGTAACCGTCGCTTCAACGGGGCCACGGCAATGCAGCCGTGGAAGGCGAAACCCTGGGCGCTGACCCCCTCGGTTTGCTCTGCTTCAACGGGGCCACGGCAATGCAGCCGTGGAAGGTGAGGCGATGTTTGCCCTCTTCGCTGACGAGCGCGAGTTTTCGCTTCAACGGGGCCACGGCAATGCAGCCGTGGAAGGCACTGGCCACGAACGCCTTTGGCCTCCGGGACAAGTTCCAGCTTCAACGGGGCCACGGCAATGCAGCCGTGGAAGGCAGCGCGTCAATCGCAACCAACACACTCATGATGCCGTGCTGCTTCAACGGGGCCACGGCAATGCAGCCGTGGAAGGGCGTTCTCTTTGCGCTCGGAGGTGAGCAAGTCCAAAGCTTAAACGGGGCCACGGCAATGCAGCCGTGGAAGGTGTGTGCTTATCTCTGTCCCGTGTTTTTCTGCGGAGAGTTCGCTTCAACGGGGCCACGGCAATGCAGCCGTGGAAGGGGCCCGGACCGGGGAATACGTCCGCGTTTCAGGGGTGCTTCAACGGGGCCACGGCAATGCAGCCGTGGAAGGGCCAGAAGGGCTTGACGTCAACCAAACGCCTTGCCGATGCTTCAACGGGGCCACGGCAATGCAGCCGTGGAAGGCTCCTCACCCTCGGCCGGAACCCCTACGACCCCGCCACCTGCCGCTTCAACGGGGCCACGGCAATGCAGCCGTGGAAGGGGCACTTCTGTGGGAAGGGTCTCTGTGCGGGAAAGCGATGTGTTTTTCGAGCGGTTCGCGCACAACGTCACCGCGCGTTCCCATCAGGAAGGCAAGAGACGTCTGATGGCGGAGTGAAGTTGTCAAGGTGCAGGCTTTGCTGCGGGGCGAGCGGTCCCCGGCATCCTGAACACTTTGGGCCGCTCGAATCGCTTCAGATGATAGTCGGCTCCCCGGAGATTGGCATCGGTTTCGTCGACCCGATCGTTTCTATTCTCCTCGCCGGTCCGGACGACCCCGTCGGTCCGAGGTCAAAGATCGCGACACTGTCGACCGCTTCGTTGACGACCTTCTTCAGCCGGCTGGTGAGCTGCGTCCGCTCCATGCCCGAGAGATCGCAGAGGAACACCGAATACTGCAGCGGATCGCCATGCCCGACCATCACCCTGTGCGTGGCGCGAAGGCGCTTCGAGTCGCGGATGTCGTAGCAAACGAGGTAGCGGCGGCGCACGTCGGACTCAGCGGGTCATGAAGGGGCGGTACGTCGCGTACTCGCCGGTGAAGACCCGGGCGAGAATCCGAGCCTGAAGTTCGATCGCCCGGCGATAGCTCACGCGGTAGCGAAAGAGCGGGTGCTGGATCTCGGTCGCCATGCGCCGCTCGAACGCGGCAATCATCGCTTTCCGTCCAGATGGAGTCAGGGCGAAGCCCCCTCCGCGCACGATGAAGTCGTTCGGCGCGATCTCCCCTGTGTTGATCACGCCGATGACGACCGAGTCGCCGACGATCGGGCGGAACTCCTCTGCGAGATCGAGCGCAAGCGCGGGCCGGCCGTACCTCGGGCGGTGGAAGACACCGACGTAGGGGTCGAGGCCAACCCGGATCGTGGCGGTCGTCACCTCGCGTACCAGCAGCGAGTAGGCAAACGACAACAGCGCGTTCACGGGATCGCGCGGCGGCCGACGGTTTCGTCCCTCGAAGGTGAAGCCGCCGATACCGTGTCGCCCGCGGAGCATCCCGTCGAGCTGGTCGAAGTACCGTCGGGCGGCGATTCCCTCCAGCCCAAGCAGCACGTCGGGGTCCTCGGCGAACGCGGATCGTCGGGCGAAGCGAACGAGGTCGTCGAGCGCGTCTGATGGGCGGTCAGGGTGGTTTCGTCGAAGGAGCGTGCGGCTGTTGCGGATCTTGCCTCCGACCATGGCCTTGGCGATCGCGAGCGACTGATCCGGGTCGGCGCACGTCGCGAACTGGCGCACCCGAAGCTCGCCGTTTCGGTGGCCCGGTCCGGTCGTGACGCCGACCAGCCAGCCTCCGTAGGTGTGGTGGGTGATCGTGACCGACTCCTCGATGAACTTCCGAAGCGCAACGGCGGAGATCGACACGTTGCCGTAGATCGCGACGTGTGCGACGTCGAGTGCCCGGACGCTCGCGAGCACCTCGTCCTTCTTGATGACTTCCACGCGGTCGCCGCGTCGTGAAATCCGTGCGCCCTGCTCCTGAACGTAGAGCGGAGCGGCGTCGTCGGCAGGCGTCAGCAGCCGGCGCGGAGCCGATGGTGCTTCTTCTACCGCCGGGCCCGTGAGGAGCCGCGACTCGTCGGGCAAGCAGATGCCGACAAGCGAGCAGCGCGGGCATTTCGGGCTGTCCACCAGGGGCGGCGGTGGCGGTCCCGCAGCGACGGCGCGCAGTTCGGCCAGTTTGGCTCTCAGCCGAGCCACGCGCTCGTCGGTGATCGGAACGCTCACGCGCTGGCGAGCCTCGGGAAAACTGATGACGCCCTCGTCGACCCGGTAGCCGTTCTCGCGCAGCACCAGCGCCTGGGCGACGACCTGAAGCTCCTCCGGCTCCCAGACGAACCCATCCGCACGCGGCTTACCGCGCTTTCGCTCGACGGGTGTCACGGCCCCGTCGG
>JANMDN010000075.1:0-144387 GCA_031376285.1 Actinomycetes bacterium | reverse complement strand
AGCCGTGAGGCGCTGGAGGAGGCGATCATGGCCTTCGACGGCACGGTCATCATGATCTCCCACGACCGGGCGCTGATTGATCTCGTCGCGACCCACACCCTCGCGATCGAAGACGAGCGCGTCGTCATCCGAAATGGCGGTTACCGCGAACTGGTCGAGGCCCGAGCGGCGCAGGTTGAGGTCGTCGTCGAGGCGCCGGTGAAGGCGAAGCCCGCGAGCGTCAAGCCTTCGGCCGGGAGCCCGAAGCCTCAGGCGAAGGGACGGCGTCAGGTCGAGCGTCTGGAGAGCGAGATCACGCGGCTCGAAACGGAGATCGCCGGGATCGAAGTTGATCTGGCCGATCCGTCGACGGCGGGCGACGTGGCCCGGATCAGCGAGCTTGGTGCCCAGTACCAGACATTGCAGGAGGAGCTGGCCTGGAAACTTCGCGACTGGGAGGAAATCGCCGAGCAGGCGGGCTGACGCCGGGTGCGGGCCGCCCAGAGAGCGACCCGCACCTCGGCAACGCGGTTCTACTTCGCGAGGCCGTTCTTCTTCAGGAAGGCCGCGGCGACGTCCTCCGGGTCCTCCTTGTCGAGGTCGACCTGCGCGTTCATGGCACGGATGGCGTCACTCGTGAGGAGCGCGCTGACCCGGTTGATCGTCGCCCTGAAACCGACGGGGGCCGTCTTCAGGTACGCGGCGCTCACAACCGGAATCCCTTGGTACGCCGCGCCCTGGAACTGTCCCTTGTCGTCTTTGAGGACGACAAGTTTGTTCGAGGCGATCTTGGGGTCGGTTCCAAACGCGTACACGCACTGTGCCTGCCCGTCCTCGACGGGCTTGTACCGGAGGCCGATGTCGACCTGGATGACCGACTTGAAGTTGATGCCGTAGGCGCTTTGGAGGAGCGGTAGGCCATCGGCGCGCTTGGTGTGCTCCGGGTTTGCCGAGTAGACCAGGTTCGGTGCCGCGGCCGCGAGGCTCGAGAGCGTCGTGAGCTTGTACTGGTCGACGGCCGCTTTAGTGCAAGCGACCTCGTTGTCGTTGTTGAAGGGCGCTGCGTTGAGGACGACGAGCTTGCGCTTGGCGTAGCCCTTCCTGATGGCCTTGACCTGGTTGACGACGGCCTTCGGCGGTTTCTTGGACTTGAGCACGTCGACCAGAAGCGTGGTCGTGTAGTCCGGATACAGGTCGATGCTTCCCTTACGGAGGGCCGCGTCGGCAATCGCGGTGCTGGCGAGGCTCTTGACCTTGACCTTGTAGCCCTTGGCCTTGAGTGCCTGGGCGTATGCCTGGGTCACGATGAAGCTCTCGGTGAAGCCCTTGTCCGCGATGGTGACCGAGGTTCCGGCCGCGGCTCCGCCGGAAGCCATGGTGCCGGCCAGGAGCACAGCGGCGGTACCACCTGCGAACAGGACTCTTCTGCGCTGGGTCATGCGGTTATTCCTTTGGTTCGTGGGCTCCTGCGACGGACGCGGAGACCCGTTGGGGTAAGAAATCGGGTCGCGACGACAAGGGCCGCCTCGACGACAAGCGACAGCAGGACGACCGGAATCGCGCCGGCGAGGATGACGTCGTTCTGGTTCGTGTTGAGCCCCGCCGTGATGAGCGATCCGAGGCCGCCAGCGCCGATCGCCCCAGCAAGGGTCGCGGTCGCGACGATCTGGACACCGGCGCTCTGAAGGCCCGCGAACGTGAACGGCAACGCCAGGGGAAGCTCGACCTGGGCAAGTCGTCGGATCGGGCCGAAGCCGACGCCCGTCGCGGCCTCGAGGGTCTTCGGATCGTTTGTCTGAAGGCCGGTGTAGACGTTCAGGAGCACCGGGGGCAGGCCGAGGAGCGCGAGGCCCGCGATGGCCGGCCACTCGCCGATGGACGAGAGCGCGAGGATCAGGGCCATCACGGCAAACGTCGGTACGGTTCGACCGAGATTCCCCAGACCGATGGCCACGAACGCCGCGACCGGTCCGAGCTTCCAGCACGCGACCCCGAGCAGGAGACCGACGACCGCGGCGATCGCGAGGGCGATCATCGACATCCGAAGATGCTCACCGAGTCGGGTCCATCCGTCACTCAGGGGGTCGTTGAACTCGTGCCATGCGTCGGCAAGGAGCGACACCGTCAGCTCTCCTCAGCGCCGAGCGGTGTGCGGATCCGGATCGCTCGGCGTCCGCCGACGCGCAGCCAGGGCGTGAGTGCGCGCTGCAGGGCAAGGAACGCCAGATCGAAGATGATGGCCATCGCCACCGCGCAGACAAGGCCGGCAACGATCGGCGGCAGGTAGAGGTCGCGTTGGATGCCCTTCTGCAAGATCAGCGTGCCGAGCCCACCTGCCCCGATGAAGCTCCCGATCGTCGCGATTGCGACGGTGCTGACGGTCGCGAGGCGTACGCCGGTGATGATCGCCGGAATGGCCCGGGGGACCTCGACGCGCCGGAGCACCTGAAACCGCGTGAGGCCCATGCCACGCGCGGCCTCGAGATCGTGAGCCGGGACGCTTTCGAGCCCCACGACCGCGTTTCGGATGATGATGCCGAGCGCGTAGATCACGAGGCCGATGATCGCCGGGCTGCTCCCGATCCCCACAAGGGGCACGAGCAGTGCGAAGAGGGCCAAACTCGGGATGTTGTAGAGGAACGTGCCCGTGCCGTTTGCGAGCGAGGTCGCGACCCGTCGGCGGCGCACCGCCATGGCGACGGGGAGGGCGATCACGGTCGCGATCGCCATCGAGATCGCCACGAGGCGCAGGTGCTCGATCGAGGCCGCCTGGATGTCGTCGAGGTTGTCCTGGCTCCACTCGATCACGCCCTTGGCCATCAGAGGACCCCGGGCATCGGTCCCGCCTGGGGGCGCGCGGCATCGACGATCTGGTCGAGGTCGAAGAGGCCAACAAGCGCCCCTTCGGTGTTGACGACCGATCCGTAGCGAGCTCCCGTCTCGAAGAGCGCCGACAGCCCGTCGCGGAGCGTGGTCAGCTGGTCGACAAGTGGCATGGCGCCACCGGCTTGGGCCTCGCTGACACGATCGGAGCCGCCAAGGATCTCCTCGACCGGTCGCCAATCGAGGGGCCGACGTCTGAGGTCGGTCACGATGACGTGCCCATCGATGGGCGTCAGCGTGCCACCGGCGATCCGTTCCCGCACACGTTCCACGGGCTCTCCGACGTGGACTGCCGGCGCGTCGAGGAGGTCGATCTCCTCGAGTCTGGTCAGGCTGAGGCCCTTCAGCGCTCGGTCCGCGCCCACGAAGTCGGCGACGAAGTCGTCGACTGGGTTTGCGAGGAGCTCCGCGGGCGACGCGAACTGGACCAGGCGACCGTCGCGCATCACGGCGACCTTGTCGGCCATCTTCACGGCTTCGTCGATGTCGTGCGTGACGAAGACGACGGTCTTCGCGACGGTTCGTTGGAGGCGCAGGAAGTCGTTCTGCAGGCGCTCCCGCGTGATGGGGTCGACCGCGGAGAAGGGCTCGTCCATGAGCATCAGCGGAGGGTCAGCCGCGAGCGCACGGGCGAGCCCGACGCGCTGCTGCTGGCCGCCGGAGAGCTCGGCCGGGTAGCGGTCGGCGTACTCCTGTGGGTCGAGGCCGATGAGCGTGAGGAGCTCCGTCGTGCGGGCTCGGATCGCGGCGCGGTCCCAGCCGAGAAGCTTCGGGACGGTTGCGATGTTCGCCGCGATCGTGAGGTGCGGCATCAGACCGACTTGCTGGATCACGTATCCGATCGAGCGGCGAAGTTGAGCGGGCCGTCGACTACGAACGGACGTGCCGTCGAGGAGCACATCGCCGGAGGTCGGCTCGATGAGCCGGTTGATCATCTTGAGGGCCGTCGTCTTGCCGCACCCGGACGGGCCCACCAGGACGCAGACCTCGCCGGCAGGCACGATCAGCGACAGGCCATCGACCGCGGCCGGACCATCGCGCAGGTAGCGCTTCGTGAGCCCCCGTAGCTCAAGCACGGCGGCCGCGGACTTGCTCCCGGAAACCACTAGCGGCGACCCTAGAGGACGCTCCCGACGGTTACACCCCCGACCACACCCGACAACGTTGCCGAGTGACATCCGGACCACCCTGGAACCGATCCCAGACGCTTCGGATCAGCTCGGAGAGGTCACCTTGAGGCCGTGGATGGTGGCCGCACGAATGAGCTGGCGATCGAACGTGAGGATCGCCGAGACTTGGCCGCGAGTAGCGAGGCGGAGTGCGGTGACAAGGTGAATCGCATCAAGCGTGCCGACCTCGGGTGGCTGCAGCGTTTCCGCGGCGGAGAGCAATTGATTGTCCAGGGGAACGAGGGCGATACGGCTGAGGAGCTGATCGGCTTCTGGGAGGCAGTTTTGGCGGAGTGCGACCCGACGCAGTTCAATCCGCAGGATGGCGCTCGAAACGTGTTCGCCGTACTGCGCCAACTCTCGGCGAATCAGCCCTGCGTCAGGCTCGTCAAGCATGAACCTGCCAATGGCGCTCGTGTCAACGTAGAGACCGCTCAAGCAAGTCGGTCGCGGCGCATATCGTCCAGATGGGCGTCGGTCGTCCCAGCCGGCGCTCCTGGTCCTGACGCCGCCGGTCTCACGAAGTCTTCGAGCCGACCCACCGGCATCGTCGCGCCGTAGCGCGAAACGAGATCGGAGTACGCGTCGCCGACCGGGCCCGACGGCACGAGGCGTGCAACTTCGTGCCCATGTTCGGTCACCACGAGCGACTCGCCCGCCTTGACGAGGTCGAGGTACCGACTTAGGTTCTGACGAAGCTCTCGAACACCGACGGAGGAAGTCATTGTGCGTCAGTTGTAGCACAAATCATTTTTCGGATCGATCAGGGTGGAACGTGCGGCGCGCGAGCCCCTTGATCGCTACCCTACGTCGCCGTGGACACCGAGACGAAAGAGTCAAGAGCGGTCTGTTACCGCCACCCGGGGCGAGAGACACTCCTCTCGTGCTCGAACTGCGACCGGCCGATCTGCACCGACTGCATGAGCTCGGCAGCGGTCGGCATGCGATGTCCGGACTGTCGCGGCCAGAGCAAAGTCCGCGACCTGCGCCAGGTCGTCGCGCGGGGTGGCACGCACACCGCGATCGCGACCACGGTGCTCATCGGGCTGAACGTCGCGGCATTCCTCATCCAGCTCGTTCAGGGCAGCCCGATCAACAGCGGCGTCGCGGGGCGTCTCGCCCAGGATGGCGCACTCTTCGGTCCCTTGGTTGGCGACGGCGAGTGGTGGCGCCTCGTCACCGGCGGATTCCTGCATGCCGGGATCATCCACCTTGCGTTCAACATGTACATGCTCTACATCCTGGGGACCGCCCTCGAGCGTTACGCCGGCAGCTTCCGGATGATTGCGATCTACCTGGCGTCAGTCCTTGGCGGGTCCGCCGGAGCGCTTGTGGTCGATCAGATCACCGGCCGAAATAGCTTTACCGTTGGTGCCTCCGGCGGCGTCTTCGGACTGATGGCGGCGCTTCTGGTACTCGAGCGATCCAAGGGCGTTTCGCTCCTCGGGGGTGGCATCGGCGGTGTGCTCGCCATCAACCTGGTCTTTACGTTCGTTTTCCCCGGAATCTCGATCGGCGGGCACCTCGGGGGCATTGTTGCCGGGGCGCTCACGGCGTTCGTACTGAGCGGGTACGGCCGCGGTCACCTCGCCTACGGCAAGCTCACACCGCCGGTGATCATCGGGCTCGTCGGGGTGCTCGGAGGCTCCATCGGGCTGGCCCTGGCCATGGCAGCGGCCTGAGCGTCACCCGTCGGCCGTAAGCGCTCCGGCCTCTTCGACAAACGCCGCCACGAGCGCGACGGAGGCCTCGATGTCGGCGGGGTGGCAGGCCTCGACGCTGGAGTGAACGTAGCGCGTCGGGATCGACACGCATCCGGCGAGCGCTCCCTCTGCGGCGAGCTGCATCGAACCGGTATCCGTTCCGCCGCGGTTTGCGACGTGGAACTGGAACGGGATGTTGCGCCTCTCGGCGAGGCGTACGAGCAGGTCGACGACCGACGGCGCGCAGATCGCGCTCGCGTCCATGACGCGAATCGCTGCGCCTTTGCCGAGGCGCGTGCTCGGGCCGCTTGACGGCGTACCGGGACCGTCGTCGGCCGGGCAGGTGTCGATTGCGAGGGCGATGTCCGGACGTATGCGCGCCGTTGCGACCCGCGCGCCACGCAGGCCGACCTCCTCCTGGGTCGTGGCGACGGCGTGCACCTCGACGGCGCCTGGCACGGTCGTCCGCAACGCCTCGACCATGACGTAGAGGCCCACTCGGTCGTCGAGGCTCTTGCCCGTGATGAGCTCACCGAGGTCGAGCAGCTCGCGGGTTCGCGTCGCCATGTCGCCGGCACGGACGAGACCCCGGACGCGGTCTGCGGGTAGGCCGACGTCGATCGCCAACTCCTCGATCTTCGGCGACCGGTTGCGCGCGGCGTCGTCGAGGAGATGGACGGGCGTCATCCCGATGATACCCGCAAGCGGACTTCGGCCCTGGACAATCACGCGCTGGCCGACGAGTGTCCGCGCGTCCCAACCCCCGACGGTGATGAACCGCAGGAAGCCGCGGTCGTCGATGTGGTTGACCATGAGGCTGATCTCGTCCATGTGGGCCGCGAGCATCAGCCGGGGACCGTCCGGGCCGGAGGCGTCGCGTCGACCGAACAGGTTGCCGAGCGCGTCCCGGCTCACCTCGGCACCGGCAGCGGCCAGCTCGTCCCCGACGATCGCCGCGACGCCGTCCTCACGGCCTGACGGGCCGTGGCATTCACAGAGGCGAGCGAGGAGGTCGCGCCGAATCGACATCTACGAGACTCCCAGGTCGGACGGTCGTGTTGCGAAAAGCATCGGATGCGGGTTGACACGAAGCCCCCCGCGCTCCCACGCGACGAGGAGCGTACCCGTACCCGAGCCGAGCGCCTGGCCGGCCCGTACCTCGACGCCCGAGGCGACGCCGGGCTGGTATTCGGCGAGGCCGCTGAGGCCGATTCGATTGCGCCGACCACGGATCCAGAAGGCAAGACCCGTCGCGGCCTCAGCGGGGGTTGCCGGTTCGAGACGCCCGCCAAGGGGTGCGGCCACCGTGTTGCCGGGGGCGCTCAGGATCGTTGTCACACACCGCCAGCCTTGACCGAAGCACCCGGGCAGGGCACCGGGTTGTGTGAAGTCGTTTCGGTAGGCGATCGTCGCGCCGGCCGGGGCGGCGAGCGGGAACACGAAGCCGTCGATCGTGGCGGCAGACCCGGTGTACGGGTCGCCGCCCTGCGAGGCCACGGGGCCCGTCTTCGGCGTGCGACCGTCCCACACGACGACCGCACCGGTTCCGCTTGGCGCACCGGAGCGTGGCCCGCACGAGCCCGAGCCAAGCTGCTGCCCGAGGAGAACCGGTAGGCGCGGATCCCCGCCAAGCGCGGCGTAGTAGGCGCCGACACCGGCAGTCCAGCTCCGATTGAGGCCGCCGGGATCGTTTGCGGCGCCGAGCGGCGCCCACTTCGGGGCGATCTGAGCGATGGCGATCCGCCCCTCGTCGAGGTAGCCACCTTTCAGCGAGCGCGCAGCCTGACGAATCGCTTCGGCCTCGCTTCCAAAGATCCAGCCCGGTCCGAGACCAAACGGGTTGTGGATCACTCGGGCAGGTCCGTACGTCTCGAAGATCGTCTCGTGCCCGGCGACCGCGACGAGAAAGCGGGGATCGAGTCCCACGGCAGCGGCGGCCTCGACAAACGTCGCACCGCTCCCAGTGAGTGGACTCCCGACCGCCGCGAGATTTCGGTCGATCCCGACGCCGTCAAGCGGGGTGACACATCGGAGTTCGCTCGCCGCGGCCGACGCAGACCCGGCGATGGCGCCCGAGACCGCAAACGCGGCCACAACAAGCCACGGGGCGGCGCGCACCTAACCGACGACCACGCTGACGCTCACACCGTCGGAGACGCTCAGGATGCTCGTACACAGCCGTGGGTTGGTCGTGATCTCCGAGACGAAGCGTCGCATCCCCCCGACGCGCTCGTCGTCGTTGGCCTCGTCGGCGATGTCGCCACTGAGAAAGATGTTGTCGGCAACGATCATCCCGCCCGGTCGCACCAGATCCAGACACAAGCGGAGGTAGTCCGGGTAGGAGGGTTTGTCGGCGTCGATGTAGGCGAGATCGAATGCGCCTTCAGGAAGTCGACGAAGGGTCGAGCGGGCGTCGCCGCGGCGGAGGTTGACCATGTGGTCGATGCCCGCGCGCCGGAACCAGCGCTCGGCGAGGTCGGCGTTCGCGTCGTCGACTTCGAGGGTCTCGAGGAGCCCACCGGGGGCAAGCGACCCGGCCATCCACGTCGCCGAGACACCCACGAAGGTGCCGATCTCGAGCACCCGCGTTCCCCCCGTGGCGTGCACGAACATGGCAAGCAGTCGACCAACCTCGGGGTGGGTCATCATCATCGATCGAGGATGGTTGGCGTGCTCCGCGTAGACCTCCACGAGGCGAGGGTCGGTCGGTCGGGCGACCGCGTCGAGCCAGGCGCCGAGCGCCTCCGTCATCGCTGTGCGCTCGTCTGCCACGCCTATTCCCGAACGATCCGAACCAGACCGCGGGCCGCAAACGCCCAGGTCAGGGCGATCAGGCCACCGGCGGCAAGCAATCCGTGCCAGGTGATAGTCCAGTCCAAGCGGTTGAACTCCGCCGCCCGAGACGCTTCGATGATTCGTGTGACGGGATTCCAGTCGGCAAAGTGGCCCAGCCAACCGGTCATCGCCTCACGCGGTGTGTAGGCCACCGAGAGGAAGACCGACAGAAAGATCACGATCTGCATCAAGGGAACGGCCTGCATGCTCCGTGCGCGGAGTGCGACGCCCATCGACCATCCCGCGGCGATGACCGAAAAGGATGCGGCCAGGAGATAGATGAGGAGGGTGTTCGCGATACCGGGGATTCCGATGCTGCCGAGCGCCGCGGCCGTGAAGACCACAGTGGTGGTGAAAATGCTGCGGATGACCGCGGCAAGAAGCGGACCGGCGACGAGCGCGGCTCGGGGGATGGGGGTGACGTGAAGTCGCGAGAAGAACCCACCCTCGATGTCACGTGCAAGCGACATGCCGGCGTTGATACCCGCAAACCCAGCGCCCATGGTCGCCGCCATCGGCACCGTAAAGCGCAGGTACGAGGCATCTCCGAAGACCGGGAGGCGACTGATCCCGACAAACGCTCCGGCGGTGGCGATCAAGATGAAAAGAGGCATCACCATCGCGGGAATGAACACCGACGGCAGTCGTCGGACGAGCAGCAAACTGCGACCCGCAAGCCAGAACGAGGTTCGCAAGGTATTCATGCAGCCTCCGCCAGACGTCGCTGGAGCGCCCGAGCGCTCGCCACGATCGCCAGTGTCGCGAGGACAAGGGCAATCGCCAGGCCGACGAGGGTCGGCCTCAGCCACGCGCCGCCGACCACCTGCGCACGCATCCCTTCGACGACGTGTGAGACCGGGTTCCAGTCGGCGGCCCACCTGAACCATCCGGTCATCGTCTCGCGGGGGAAGAACGCCGACGAGAAAAAGAGCAGGATGAAAAAGAGCGGAAACGTCCCCTGAACCGCCTCGGACGAGCCAGTTCGAAGCGCGAGCACGACCCCGAGCCCGGCGACGGCGCTCGCGAGGATCGCCGCAAACATGAGGAGCAGCACGAGCCCGACGATGCCATGCGCAATTCGCGCTCCGAATGCGACGGCAACGGCGACAAAGAGCAGCGAACCGAGGAGCGCCTGAACGATGCTGCCACCGACCCGCCCGGTGAGGATCGCGATGCGCGACGTTGGCGAGGCGATCAGCCGATCGAGAAAGCCAGTCTCGAGGTCGGTCGCGAAGGCAGCGCCCGCTGACGTGCCGCCGATGAGCACGCCCTGCAGGACCGCCCCCGACAGCGCGAAGTCGAGAAACCCGCGCACCGGTGGGAAGCCCGGAAGTCGCCCCGGCGCCTGACCGAATGAGCCCGTGAAGATTGCCATGAGCACCATCGGGAAGAACAGCGATGGGAACCAGGCAAAGGGCTGACGCAGCGTGACGCGGACTGAACGCAGCGTCAGGAGTGCCGTGTGGTGCAGCACCGTTTGCATCAGCCGCGCCGGCCCGGCTTCGACGCCGTTTCGGCGTCGTCGGTGTCGAGGGCGATGGTGCGGCCAGTTTTCGAGAGGAAGACGTCGTCGAGCGTCGGCTGGTGTAGCTCGAGCCCCGCAAGCGCGATACCGGCGTCGTCGAGTCGCCGCACAACGTCGGCAACCATCACCGCGCCAGTCGGGAGGCGCGCGGTCACCGTTGGTCCGGTCACCGAGGAGTGGGAGGCACCGGCCTGGCCGAACACCAGCCGCGCCTGTTCGGCGCGTTCGGGATCGACCACGTTGATGACGAGGGTCGGCTCGCCTATCTCGGCCTTCAGCGACTGGGGAGTCCCTTCCGCCACGAGGCGTCCGCCATCGATGATGCCGACGCGGCCAGCGAGCTGGTCGGCCTCTTCGAGGTACTGGGTCGTGAGGAAAATCGTGGTCCCGATCTCGGTGTTGAGGCGGCGAACCTCGTCCCAGACGGTGGTGCGAGAAAGCGGGTCAAGGCCGGTGGTCGGCTCGTCGAGGAAGAGGATCTCGGGCTCGTGGACAAGCGAGAGGGCAAGGTCGAGGCGGCGGCGCATCCCGCCTGAGTACGTCCCGACGCGACGGTCGGCGGCCTCGGCGATCGCGAGCTGCTCGAGGAGGCGTATCGCTCTCGCTCGTCCGGCCGCTCTCGAGAAGCCGTGGAGCGACGCCTGCAGATGAAGGAGTTCGCGGCCGGTCATCCATGGATCGATGGCTGCGTCCTGGAGCGCGATTCCGATCTTTCGACGCACCGCCGCGGCATCGGCGACGACGTCCAGTCCGGCGACGCGAGCCGAGCCGGCGGTCGGGCGCAGCAGCGTCGCGAGCATCTTGACGGTGGTGCTCTTTCCCGCGCCGTTCGGGCCGAGAAATCCGTAGATCTCTCCTTCGTCGACCGCGATGCTCACCCCGTTGACCGCTTGAACGCCGCCCTTGAACGCACGCACCAGATCGCGTGCCTCGATTGCCTTACTCACGCATGCTCCCTCAATCGAACCCGATGGCGCGCAGGTTAGCCGGTCGTTCGCTCGAAACGTCGACTCCCGACTCGGGCGTCCGGTGCGGTTAACATGGTGCCGATGGCGCCCAAGCGCACACCGAAAGTGAGCGAGGCGGAGGCCCGTCTTGCGCGACTCGAAGAGGAGATGCGCGAGGTTGCGGCCCGCCGCGATCTGAGCACCGGCGAGGATCGAAGCGACGCGCATCACCATCCGGCGGAGGCGGCGACGGATGCGGAGGAGCGTGAGCGGGCGCTTCGCTCCCAGCTCGAGGCGCAGCGACGCCAGGAGACCGCTCGCCGCGCAAAGCAAGCCATCTCGGACGGGACCTACGGGTTCTGCGTCGACTGCGAGGCCGAAATTCCGGCCGCGCGGCTACGAATCCGGCCGGACGCCGAGCGGTGTGTTCCGTGCCAGACGGTTGCTGACCGCCGCCGATAGCCGGTCACGGTCGGAAACACCCGGTCGAGCAACCTCGCGCGAGAGCGCGACGGTCGCCAGCCACAGGGCTCCCGCCGTCGAGACGTGCACGAGCACGACCTCCCACGGGAACTGGTGGCGGTACTGCCACTCGCCGAGGGCGATCTGGGCCGCGATGAGCGCGAGCCAGGCGAGGGCGATGGGGCGTGAGATCGGTGCCCGGCCATCCCGGCCGAGCCAGATGCAGAGCGCGATTGCGAGCACGGCGAAGACGGCGACCGCGCGCACGTGGACGTAGGCGGCGTCGGTGACATTCCAGAGCCGGCGATTCACCGCTCGGTCGCCGGAATGGGGTCCGGCATTGGTGACGAGCACGCCGGTGACGATCGCGACAAGCAGCGCCAGGGCGCTTGCGACCGCAAGTCGACCGCGTCCAGGGTCGGCGCGTCGGCGGACATCGCGGGCCCTGTCGCGAGCGTTCAGCGCGGCGAGCGTCCCGCAGGCGAGGGCGACGATCGAAAGGAGGAAGTGGCTCGCGACAAGGATCGGGTGGAGATCGAACGCGACCGTCACTCCGCCGAGCGGGATCTGCCCGATAGTCGCAAGCGCGGCCGCCGCCGACCAACGTCGGATCGCGGTCGGCCGGCTCGGAATGCGCAGCGCCACCATCCACGAGAGAACGGCGGCCAACATCACGAGCGCTGAGAAGACGCGGTTTGAATACTCGATGAGGGCGTGACTCGAGAGCGCCGGGAGGATCTGTCCGCTCTCGCACGTGAGGGGCCATTCGGGGCAGCCGAGGCCCGACGCGGTAAGACGCACGGCCGCGCCGCTCGGGATGATCGCCCAGAGACCGAGCAGCGAGAGGAGCGCGAGGCGCAGATGCCGACGTGGCGTGGAGAGGGCGTCGAGCACCCGAGCAATCGGTGTCGGTAGGAGCGGGCGACCCACGCCTCCAGCTTAGAGGCAGGTCTCGGCACGAACGTCCCGATCACCGGGGGCAGCTCTCCCGACTCTGATGCCGCCCGCCGTTGGTCGGGCCTCGGCGCCCCGGTGACGCGCAGCGCGCGCGAGCGCGCGGGGGCCACCCCGGACCACCACCCGGTTTCAGCGTAGTTCGTGAACGGTCACGTCGTGCGACGCAGGTGCGCCAACGGTGTGTCAGTTGGGCGCGCCACCCGACGCGTCACCGACCGAATCGCGCGTCGCGAGCGTGTAGCGTCGCCAGATGTGAGGGGGTCTGTCCGAGCGGTGGTGGCCACGGTGCTCTGCGCCCTCGTCGCTCCGACCTCCGCGCTTGGCCACGCGACGCTCGTAGGGGCCGAGCCGCCGGCAGGATCCTCACGCGCCGAGGCGCCTCAGTACGTCCGGTTGGTCTTTCGAACCCCGGTCGAGGGCGGGATGATCCGGGTACAGGTTCGTCGCGGCGGTGAGGTCGTTCCCGTGACGGTCGAGCGCGACCGTGCCGACGATCACGCCGTCAGCGTTCGGCTTGGCCAGCGCGCAACCGGGCGCTACTCCATCGAGTGGCGGGCGCTCTCGATCGACGGCCACGCGAGCGCGGGAACGTACGAGTTCGCGGTCGGGAAAACGGCGAGCGCGGCGGGGAACCGTTCGCGACCCACGGGGGATCCGGGTGTGGCGACCGTCCTCGGGCGGACGCTGCTGATCGCCGGTCTTGTCGGCCTTGCCGGCCTGGGCACATTCGTGCTCGCAGTCGTTCGTCCGGCGCTTGGAGCCCTCCGCGAGTCCGATCGCGCTGCCCTGGACCTCGCATCCGCGCACCGGCGGTGGCGCCGCGCGTGCATCGCGTCATCGGTCACTGCCGGGGTCGGGCTGGCGACCGCGGCGGCCGGGCTGGTTCGGGCCCTCGGTGGCGTCGGTGTGAGCGATCTCGCGGGAACCCGCATCGGGAACGCCTGGGCCACCGTCGCGCTCGCGCTCGCCGTCGCGTACGCGGTGAGCGTCACGACGCGGGCGAGGGCGAGCTCCTGGAGCGGCTTGAGCACGGCGATGGTCGGGGGCGGAGGCATTGGCCTGGTTGCCCTGTCCTGGTCGGGGCATGCGGGGAGTGGGTCCGACGCTTCGCTCGGGATCGCGATGGACGCAGTGCACGCGCTTGCCACCGCCTCGTGGTTGGGCGCCCTCGCTGGTCTCGCGCTCCTGCTTCCAGCGCTGCGCCGCGGTCTCGCTCCCGAGGTGGCGACGCGTGTTTCGGCGGCGGTGGTCGTCCGCTTTTCGACGCTTGCGGTCGTGTCGGTCGCGCTGCTCGTGGTCACGGGCGCCTATCGGACGCTCGCTGAGGTCGGGCGGCTTGGCGCACTCTTCTCGAGCGCCTATGGACGCGTCTTGGTGGTCAAGCTGGGAATCTTCGTCGTCCTCCTTGCCGTCGGGGCGGTTAACCGCTTCGTCGTGCATCCACGGCTCGAGCGCGCGGCAATCGGTCTTTCCGACGACGAGCGGGGCGCGAGCGCACTCCTGCGTCGCAGCGTGGCGATCGAGCTCGCACTCGGCGCGGCGCTCCTGATCGCTGTTGGAGCGCTCGTGAGTATCTCCCCACCGAGGTAGCGCGCGTAACGCGGACGAGCAGGGTTCACCGAGGCCCGGCCGAACATGCCCAGCGCAAGTCGCCGTCGTTTCGGGGCTGGCGTTGCCGTCGTCCGTACACAGGGAGCACTCGTGGCCACCACCAACCTTCGAACTTCGATTGCAACGGCACTCGTCCTTGCTTGCGTCGCGTCAGCGGCCACCGCTGCCACCGTGACGGTGAAGGCCGGGGACAGCCTGTCCGTGATCGCCGACCGCGCAGGGGTGTCCCAAAAAGCCCTCGCAGCAGCGAACAACCTCAACGACGCCAACCTTGTGCGAATCGGACAACGCCTCCGGCTTCCGGTGGCCGATACCGCGGCTCCTGCCACCGCATCGGCGGCGCGCGGGACATCGGTCCACGTCGTCAAATCGGGGGAGACCTTCTCGTCAATCGCGGCGCGCTACAACTGCAATGCGAGGATTCTCGCCAAGGCAAACGGTTACGAGGATCCCCGTAAACTCCTCGTGGGAACTCGCCTGCTCGTCCCGTCGGTGGCGGGGATGATCCACGTGACAGCGCCCGCGAAGGTCGTGGCGACCGGCCTCTCGACGCTGCCCGCGCCCGTGCGGCTGACGGTACAAACGCCTGTCGGGGCGCGCGCGGCCCGAGGTACGTACCGTGTCCGCTCGGGCGACTCGCTCAGCGCCATCGCGACGCGGTTCGGGCTGTCCACCACCCGCCTCGCCCGCGCGAACGGGATCGCCGACCCGAGCCGGCTGATCGTGGGTCGCCTGCTTCGCATCCCCACAAGGTCGCGCACGTCGACGGTCGCGAGCACCCCGAGCGTGACGCTCGGGCGGCACCGAGTCCTGGCTGGGGAGACGCTCTCCCAGATCGCCGAGCGCCAGGCGACGACCGTCGGCCGCCTCGTTTCATTGAATCGACTTGCCGACGTCAACGCGGTCTTCGTGGGGCAGGTCCTTCGAGTCCCCGTCGCCCGAGGGTCGGCGACGCCGGTCGTCTCGACGCCCGTGGTGGCAACTGACGCGTCGGTGCGCACCCACACGGTGCAAGCGGGCGATTCCCTGGGTTCGATTGCCCTGAAGGCGAGCACCGGCGTCGCGGCGATCATGCGCCTGAACAGCATTCAGGACCCCAACCAGATTGTCGTCGGAACGGTCCTGAGGCTTCCCGAGCCGACCGCCCCGGCCACCTCGACGTCTGTGCGCGCCCTCATCGACCGCGAGGCCACGGCTCGGGGTGTCGACCCTGCCCTCGCTCGCGCGGTGGCCTGGCAGGAGAGCGGGTTTGCTCAGAGCATGATTTCGACGGCGGGGGCAATCGGGGTGATGCAAGTCCTTCCGGCCACCTCAGACTGGGCCGCCAAGTACATCGTCGGCCGCCCGCTCGACCCGACCAAGGTCGAGGACAACGTGGCCGCCGGGATCGCCTACCTCCAATGGCTCCTCAAGAACGCGCCGGACCGTCGCTCCGCGATCGCGGGCTACTACCAGGGCCTCGCATCGGTTCAGGCCAAGGGCATGCTGGCCGAGACCAAGCAGTACGTGGACAACGTGGTCGCCTTGACGGGCCGCGTGTAGCGACCGCGCGGCGCCCTTGCGTTTCACGATGCGAGATTCTGGTGCCTGGAGGTCAATTCAAGCGATGAGCGAGGTTCCTCTGCCTGGTTGTGTCAGACACCTGTGCGTGCGATCCGATCGGTCCCGTTTGAGGTGGTGTCAGACACGCCGGTCGCCGGGCGGACGGGCTGTTTCACGGTGTCTGGCACCACGACGCCTTTCGCGCGCCCAGACACCCGAGGCAGGTGCCTGACACTCCAACACGCCAGTCGCCCGGCGACCGGGCTCTCCCGCTGTCGTGCCTAATATGGGTGGGTATGGCTACGAGCGACTACACCGCCGACCAGATCGTCGTTCTCGAGGGGCTTGAGCCGGTCCGGGTCCGCCCCGGGATGTACATCGGATCGACATCGTCCCGCGGTCTTCACCACCTCGTTTGGGAGATCGTCGACAACGCGGTCGACGAGGCGCTCGCCGGTTTCTGTCGTGAGATCGTGGTCGAGGTGCAGGGCGACGGTGTGGTCTTGGTTGCCGACGATGGTCGGGGCATCCCGGTCGATATCCACGAGGGAACGGGCGAGTCGGCGCTCGATCTGGTGTTCACGCGTCTCCACGCCGGCGGCAAGTTTGGATCCGGTGGGTACAAGGTCGCGGGCGGCCTCCACGGGGTCGGGGCGTCAGTTACGAACGCGCTCTCGGAGTGGCTCGAGGTCGAGGTTCGCCGCGACGGCGGCACGTTTCGCGCCCGCTACGAGCGTGGCAAGGCGACCATGGCGGTCACGCGCGTCGCGAGCCTCGCGAAGGGCGAGCCGAACGGGACCACGGTTCGTTTTCGCTTCGACCGGTCGATTTTCGACGACGAGGCGAACTACTCGGTGTCGACGATCGAGCAGCGCCTCCGGGAGAAGAGCTATCTCGTTCGCGGCATTCGATTCGTGCTTCGTGCCCCGGAGCGCGAGGAGCAAGTTTTTCTCTCCAAGCGTGGCCTCGGCGACTATGTTCGCGAGCTGAACGCCGAACGTGAGCCGATCCATCCCGGGGTCATCTACCTGGCCTCGGACGACCTCGCAGCGCACAAGACCGGTGACGAAACCGTCGTCGAGGTCGCCCTCCAATGGACCAGATCTGCCGACGAACATCTCTACGCGTTCGCGAACGTCGTCCCGACCCCCGAGGGAGGCACGCACGTCTCGGGGCTCCGTCGCGCCTTGACTCGCACGCTGAACGCGATCGCTCACGAGAGCGGGCGTCTCAAGCGTGACAAGGGTGAAACGTTCGAGGGGCGAGACGTCGTCGATGGACTCACCGTAGCCATCAGCGTCCGGGTCGAGAACCCGCAATTCGAGGGGCAGACCAAACAGAAGCTGAATAACGCCGAGGTGGCCGGGGCGGTGGCGACGTTCGTGTCGGGGGCGCTCGGCGCGTGGCTCGCCGACGGTGCGAACCAGAAAGAGATGAAGCAGATTCTCGAGCGGGTGATGCTCGCACGCGAGATTCGCCTGGCCCGGAACAAGGTGTCCAAGAAGCTCCGAAACGAAGCAACGTCGATCTTCACCGACACGAACCTTCCGGGAAAGCTCGCCGACTGCCTCGAGCAGTGCCCGCCCGAGGACCGGGAGATCTACATCGTCGAAGGTGACAGTGCCGCCGGTTCTGCCAAGGGCGCTCGCGACGCCAGCTTTCAGGCCATTCTGCCAATCCGCGGAAAGATCCTAAACGTGCTGGGCGCGCGCAACGGCAGGGCCTTCGAAAACTCGGAGGTGGAGGGGATCCTCACCGCCCTCGGGGGACGTAAGGACCTCGTCGGCAAGGCGGTCGTCGCAACGCTCGACCCCGCCCAGTTGCGCTACGGGAAGGTCATCATCCTCTCGGACGCGGACGTCGACGGCTCCCACATCACGAACCTGCTGCTGACCCTTTTTGCCGAGATGTTCCCCCAACTCCTGCAGCAGGGACGCATCTTTCTCGCGATGCCGCCGCTCTTCAAGGTGAACATGGACCCCCGGGGCGACAACGTCGCCTACGCCTACGACGAGGTGACGCGCAGCGCCCTCGTGCGTAAACACCGGCGCTCCGGGGATGACGTCACCAGGTTCAAGGGCCTCGGGGAGATGAACCCCGAACACCTCGCCGAGACGTGTTTCACGCCGGCCACACGGCGCCTTGCCCAGGTGACCGTCGAGGATCTTGCCGCGACCCAGGAGACCCTGAACCTCATCATGGGATCGCGCCCCGAGCCCCGGCGCGCGTGGCTGGAGGATCGTGGCCTCCTGCTGGAGGAAGTGTGAGCACGCAGGACCCGGACGACCAGCAGATTCCGCTTCTCTCGAACCCAGACGAGGATGCCACGTCAGCAGATGGCACCGCTGGTGACGTCATCGAAGAGGTCACTCGCGTCGACTGGAGCGGCGAAGAGGTCGACTTCTCCGAGGCGATGCTCGATCGCGGCCACGCCTACGGCTCCTACGTCAACACGAGCCGGGCGATCCCCGATGTTCGCGATGGTCTGAAGCCCGTCCAGCGCCGGATCATCTTTGCGATGGACGAGCTGGGGAGCCGAGCGGATCGGCCGTACAAGAAGTCGGCGACAACCGTCGGCCACGTCATCGGCAACTACCACCCCCACGGCGACTCCGCCGTCTACGACGCGATGGTCCGGATGGCGCAGGACTTCCAGTCGACGACCCCGCTCGTCGATGGGCAGGGCAATTGGGGCAACGTCGACGGCGACCCGGCGGCTGCGATGCGCTACACAGAGGCCCGTCTGACCGCCCTCGCAAGCGAGTGCATCGTCGATCTGCGGCCCGAGGTTGTCGACTACCGCGAGAACTTCTCCGAGACGCGCCAGGAAGCCACGGTCCTGCCGGTCACCGTCCCGCTTGTCCTGACACTCGGGCAGTCTGGGATCGGCTGGTCGATGGCCTCGGATATCCCGCCGCACTCGGTGGGAGAGGCGATCGACGCCGCGATTGTGGTGGCCAAGCGGCCGAACCCGTCGCTTGCGGATGTGATGAAGGTGATGCCGGGGCCGGACTTCCCCGGTGGAGGAGTCGTCACAAATCCCGAGGGACTCGCCCAGATTTATGCGACAGGTCAGGGAACGATTCAGCTTCAGGGCCGCTACATCATCGAGAGCCTGCCGGGAAATCAGCAGGCTGTTCTCCTGACGGAGCTGCCCTACCAGGTCGGCCCGGATCAGATCGTCAAACAGGTCGTTCAGGCGGCGCGGGATGGCCGGATCACCGACGTCGTCGAGATGCCGCGAAACCTCACCGGCCGAAACACCGGCCCGCGTGTCCAGGTCAAGTGCAAGCGCGGCGGGAATGTCCAGAAGCTGATCGCCGACCTGATGCGTTTCACGAAGCTCCGCGACACGGTCAAGTTCAACTTCACCGTCATCGCCGACGGAAAGCCGCGTCAGCTCCCGCTCATCGACATTCTTCGTCGCTTTGTCGCCTTTCGCCACGAGGTCGTGGCGCGACGTCTCCGGCATGAGGCCGCCGTCCTCGCGCGTGACCTCCACCGACTGCTCGCGCTCATGGCGGCGCTCTCGGCAATCGACGAGGTTGTCGCGATTATCCGTTCCGCTGACGACGATGACGACGCCAAAGCGCGTCTCATTGCGACGCTCACGTTTGTTGCGCACGGGGAGCGTGTTGCCCGACCGATCGACGACCAGCAGGCGACCTGGATCATCGAGATGCAGCTTCGCCGGCTGAACAAGCTGAACCGCTTTCGCCTGCAGGACGAGGTTCGCGCGAAGGGCGACCGGATGGACGAAATCGCGGGCGTGCTCGAATCCGAGCATGGCGTCCGCGACATCGTGATCGACGAACTGCGCGCGGCGAAGGCACGGTACGGCGGGCCCCGCCGTACCGTGCTCGCGGCGACAGGCATCACGCCGTCGGAGCTGACGCTCGGTGCCGAGGCCGACGTCCGCGCGCCCACGCCGGCCGGCGGGTCGGTCGCGATCTATATCGCCGATCTCGGGCAGGTGCTCGTGGCCGACCCGAACGTGCGTCGCGTTCCTCGCGTGCCGCTCCAACCGGCGGCCGGCGCGGCGGTCATTGGCGCACTCGACGTGCGTGCGGACTTGCCGCTTGTGGCCGTCACGGCGGGTGGCTTTGCCTTCAGAGTGAACCCCATCGAGGGGCCACCCGAGACGCGCCGCGGTCGGGGTCAGCAACTCGTGAGCCCAGCCAAGGGCGACCGGATCGTCGCGGTGCTGCCTGAGAGCGGGGGGTATTCCCATTGTGCCCTGGTGACCGCAAGTGGACAGATCAAGCGGGTCGAGTGGGGACTGCTTGGCGCGAGCCACGCGGCTGGCGCCCTTGTCTTTCGGGTTGGCGATGGCGACCGCATCGTCGCGTGTGTGCTTCACCCCGAGGACGGGGGCGAGATTCTCGTCGCGACGGCGGGCGGACAGCTCCTTCGGACCGCGCTCGGGGCCATCCGGCCGGTGCAATCGGGCAGTGCGGGTGGTATCGCGGGCATGAAGGTCGCCGCAGGTGACCGCGTCGTCTGCTCGGTTCTCGCCTCCGGCGATGATGTGCTGACCGTCCATCGCTCCGGGAGCGTTAAGCGGACCGCCCTGGCCGAGTATCCGGCCAAGGGACGCGGGACGGGCGGCGTGGCGTCCGCCGATCCTCACCGCCCGACCAAGGAGCCCGCGGGCGACGTTTCGTTGATCGCATGCGTCGCCCGAGGCGGGGGTCTGGTGCTCGTGACCGCGCGTGGCGAGAGCATCGAAATCGGGGCCGATGACGTGGAGCCGGTCGCGAGGAGTGCCGTGTCGCGCCCGCTCGTGGAGATCGCCGACGGCGACCGTCCGTCGATTCTCCTGGTCACGGAGCGGTAGTTCCCACGACGTGCGAGGCGGGGCGTAGGGTCACGCCGGAGCGCGAAAGCGCATGTTGACGCCGCTTCGCCAGGACCCTTCAGCGTAGGAGACGACCCGTGGACGCAACCCGGCGCAAATGGCTGGCGCTTGTTCTCTTGGCGGCAACGCAGTTCATGATCGTGATCGACGTTTCGATTGTGAACGTGGCCCTTGACCCGATCAAGACGGCCCTCGACTTCTCCGAGGCGAACCTCTCGTGGGTACTGAATGCCTACACGCTGACCTTCGGCGGGTTGCTCCTGCTGGGTGGGCGCCTCGCGGACCTGCTCGGACGTCGCCGAGTCTTTGCGATCGGCCTCGCGGTTTTCACCGTGGGCTCGCTCCTGTGCGGTTTTGCCGAGAACAGCGCCATGTTGATCACCGCCCGGGCGCTGCAGGGCCTCGGCGCGGCGATCGTGTCCCCGGCGGCGCTGTCGATCCTGACGGTGACGTTCGAGGAGGGCGCGGAGCGCAACAAGGCGCTTGGCGTCTGGGGCGCGGTGGCGGGACTCGGCGGCGCCGTCGGTGTTCTGGCGGGAGGGTTTCTCACCGACTGGCTCGATTGGCGCTGGATCTTCTGGGTCAACGTGCCGATCGGCGTTCTCGCACTGGTGATGACCTGGGTGCTCCTTACCGAGAGCAAGGTCGACGACGCACACCGGAGCTTCGACGTCCTCGGCGGTGTTGTCGGCACAGCGGGCCTCGGGCTCCTGATCTACGGCTTCGTCCAGACAGCCGAGAAGGGTCACGGCTGGGGCACGGGGCTGACTGCCGGAACGCTTGCCGGCGCCGTCGCGCTGCTTGCCGGCTTCCTCGCAATCGAGAGCAGGGCGAAGTCGCCCCTGATGCCACTTCGTCTGTTCAAACTACGCGGCGTCGCTGGCGCGAACCTCGCGGGTTTCCTTCTTGGTTGTGCGATCTTCGCAATGTTCTACTTCCTCTCTCGCTACATGGCGATCGTGCAAGGGCTCGGACCGAAGGAGATCGGGGTTCGCTACCTGCTCGTGGCCGGAACGATCGTCGTCGCGGCCGCGGTCTCGCAGGCGCTCGTCACGAAGGTCGGCGTCCGACCGGTCCTGAGTCTCGGGATGGCCCTGCTCGCCGCAGGGCTCGCCTACTTCGCCTTCATCCGGGTGAACGGAACCTACGGCCGGGACCTGGTGCCTGGGTTCATCCTCTCGGGCGTCGGGCTGGGCTTCTCGTTCATCCCGGTTGCCATCGGGGCCCTTGAGGGCGTCGAGGCCAGGGACGCCGGGGTCGCCTCGGGCGTGGTCAACACCGCCCAGCAGGTTGGCGGCGCCGTCGGGCTCGGCATCCTCGGATCGATCGCAAACCTTGGGACCGACCGCTACCTGAGCGACAAGAACATCATCGGGGAGCCCTCCCGAGCGGACGTTGCGAGTTCCCTCGTTCAGGGCTATCACTGGGCCTTCTGGGTGGGAGTTGTGCTGTCGGTGCTCGGTGTCGTCGCGTCGCTTGTCATGATTCGAGGCGGGAAGCTTCAGGACGGTGCCCCAACAGCCCACTGACATGTCTGACACCACAATCAACCGGACCCTTGAGGTCACGCGCACAGGTGTCTGATACACCCGAGGCGGGGGGATCCTCGCTCATTGCTGAGTCCACCTCCATGCACCGAATGTCTCGGCTCGTGAAGCTCCGACGCGCTGGGATACTTCGGACGTGACCCCGCTCGCCATCCCCGTCGACGCTCAACTCTCCGGGGAGACACCGCAGGAGATCGTCGCGTTCGCCGTCGCAGCCGAGGCCGCGGGATTTGCCAGGCTCTGGGCCCCGGAGCTGACCCGGTCGGCCATGATCCCGCTGGCGCTCGCCGCGGCGTCAACCACTCGAATCGAACTCGCGACGGGGATCGCGCTGGCCTTCACACGGAGCCCATTCACGCTGGCGCTTGAGATGCTCGACCTGGACGAACTGTCCGAGGGACGCATGGCGCTGGGTCTTGGGGCAGGCGTCAAACGCCTCAACGAGCGGTGGCATGGTGTGGCCTACGACCCGCCCATTCGACGGATGCGCGAGACCGTGGCCGCGGTAAGGGAGCTGATTCGGACGATGCCCGAGGAGGGGCCGTCACGAGCGCACGGTCGGATCGTTGACATCGAGGTCGCCGGCTACCAACGCGCCTTCCGGGCGCCGCGGACGGCGATCCCCGTCTGGTTGGCCGCCGTGATGCCTGGCATGGCGGGGCTCTGCGGGGAGATCGCCGACGGTTTTCTCGACCATCCGGTGACGACGCCGCGGTGGCTTGACGAGCGCCTCCTCCCTCAGATTCGGGCGGGTGCCGAGCGGGCTGGTCGTGAGGCGCCAGAGATCGCGGCAGCCCTGATCTGTGCCGTGAGCGCCGACGACCCGGACGCCGCGCGACGAGGCGCCGCCTGCACCGTCGGCTTCTACGCAACGGTCAAGACCTACGCAGAACTCTTCGCTGCGCACGGCTTTGGCGAGCGAATCGCGCCGATCCGCAAGGCCTTTCTGACGCGGGATCCCGAGCGCCTCGCGGAGGCGGTGGGCGAGGACATGACCGCGGTCTTTGCGGCAGCCGGGACACCGGATGAGGTTCGCCAACGCGCACGCGTCTACGAGACTCGGGCGGATCGCCTTTGGGTGACCCCGCCACACCATCTGCAGTCGCCGGCCGACTCGGCCCGCTGGCAGCTCGGCATTCTGGAGGCCTTTGGCCACTGAGCCGTCACTCGAGGCGTATCGGGCAAAACGCAACTTCGGCGCGACTCCTGAACCGTCCCCGGGGCCCGCCCCGGCGGAGTCCACGTCGCGGTTTGTGATCACGCGGCACTCGGCGCGAGCGCTGCATTTTGATCTGCGGCTCGAGGCCAACGGGGTTCTCGTGAGCTGGGCTGTTCCGAAGGGGCTGCCGCTGCGCGTCGGGCCGAAGCGACTCGCTGTGCAGACCGAGGATCACCCCCTTGAGTACCTCACCTTCGAAGGAGTCATTCCAGAGGGGCAGTACGGCGCCGGCCGAATGTCGATCTGGGACCAGGGAACCTACGAGCTGATCTTGCGCACTGAGGACGAGTGGAAGGTCATCCTCAGCGGTGAGGTCCTTCAGGGCGAATACCACCTCGTGCGCACCGGGCAGCGAGAGGGCCGCAAGGAATGGCTCTGCTTCCGATCGGCGAAGGGGACGCCCGGCACGCCCGATCCGACGGAGCGCTTCCTCGGACTGCGGCCGATGCTGGCGCTCCTCGCCGAAAGCGACGTAGCCCCGCTCGACGATCCGAACTGGTCCGTTGAGCTCAAGTGGGACGGCTACCGAGCCCTCGCTCTGATCACCGGAGATGGGGTCGACCTTCGGAGCCGTCGGGGTCTTGACCTCACCCAACGCTTTCCCGACCTCGGTGATCTGCGACGAGGGGTCACCGCCCAGGAGGCGATCCTCGATGGGGAGATCGTCGTCCTCGACGAGGCCGGCCGAGCCGACTTCGGCCGCTTGCAGGCCGGTCTCGGGGCGCCCATTTTCGTCGCCTTCGACGTGCTCTACGCGGATGGACGCTGGCTGCTTGAGCACTCGCTCGCCGAGCGCCGTGAGGCACTCGGTCGGATCCTCGACACCGGCCCGGCGTATGTCATGGCAAGCGACCACGTCTCCGGGCAGGGCCGGGCGCTCTTCGGGATGGCGTCTAAACAAGGTGTCGAAGGTGTGGTCGCGAAGCGTCTTGACTCCATCTACCGACCCGGCGAGCGTGACAGCTCGTGGATCAAGGTGAAGGCTCACCGCGAGATCGAGGCGCGCATCGGCGGCTTCACAACGGGAAGCGGCGCCCGACGGTCGACCCTCGGGGCGGTGCTCCTGGGTATCGACCGACCCGAGGGCCTCGCCTACGTCGGATCTGCCGGCTCGGGGTTTAGCGACGTGGCCCTGCGGAGCCTGCGCTCTCGTCTCGACGCGCTCGTGACCGACACCTCACCCTTCTCGACGGAGGTCAAGGAGTCAAACCCGACGTTTGTCCGTCCGGAGATCGTCTGTCGCGTCCGGTTCACCGAATGGACCCGCGACGGTGCGCTTCGCCATCCCGTCTTCCTTGGGCTCGACGAACAGGAGCCGCACCCATCGGCGGACCGGCCTGACGAGATGACGCTCGCCGACGGAAATCGTGCCGTGACTCTGACGAACCTGAACAAGGTCTTCTGGCCGCGTCTCGGGATCACCAAAGGCGACGTCATCGACCACTACCTGCGGATGGCGCCCCACTTGACCCCCCACCTGGCGGGGCGTCCGCTCATCCTGAAGCGATTCCCCAACGGCATCGCCGCCCCGTTTTTTTTCCAGCACAACCTCCCTGACAACGCGCCGAGTTGGTTGCGTCGCGAGGTGCTCAGCCGTTCCGACAAGGCCGACGCCGAGCCGGTGACCTACGGCCTGGTCGACGATCCGCTCGGTCTGATGTGGTTCGTCAACCTCGGTTGCATCGACATCAATCCCTGGCAAAGCCGCGTCGACCAACCCGATCGCCCAACGCAGCTGCTGCTCGACCTCGACCCCGCAGACGGACTGCCATACAACCGAGTCGTCGAGACGGCGCTGCTCCTTCGGGATCTGCTCGGGGAAGTCGGGCTCCGGGCCTACGCGAAGACAACCGGTGCGAGCGGGATGCACCTCTTCGTGCCGATCACGGCGCGTCTGTCGACGACGGCGATCGTCTCTGCCGCGCAAACACTCGCCGCGGCCGCGGTCGCCGCCCGACCGGACCTCGTGTCGATCGAGCGGCTGGTCGCCGCCCGCGGCCCCCGCGTCTACATCGACGCCCTCCAGAATGGCTACGGAAAGAGCATCTCGAGTGTCTACTCGCTGCGGCCGGTTCCTGGGGCGACCGTTGCGACACCGCTCGACTGGGATGAGGTGCGTCCGGGGCTTGATCCCGGGGCCTTCACGATGGGCGAGGTCGCACGGAGAGTCGCGACCCTCGGGGATCTGTTCGCTCCGGTGCTCACCGATCTGCAAGACCTCAAGGAAGCGGTGGCGGGTGGCTGAGATGGGCTTGATCGCGGTCCGCCTTGCGCTGGTCTGCGCACTGCTCGCCGTTGGCACGGCGCGAGCTGAGGACAGGGCGCCGACGGACTACTTTGTGGCGACGACCGGTCAGGGTCTCGGTATCGCCCTCGACTTCGCGGCCCGCGACGCGACGAGTGATCGGCTGCGCGCCATTCTGCCGAGCGCCACCGACCATCGCTTGGCGACGATCGCGCTGGTCAACCGAACTGATCGTGGTGTGCGAGTACCGGTGCTGTTCGCTACAGGTCCGTCGGGTCGCGTGGTCGTGCTGCGGCCGCTGGCGAGTTGGCTTCGCGGCGACGATCTGCGCTGGTGGCAGCGCCAACGCCGCGAGCCGATCGTGATCGCACCGGGGCGATCAACGACGATCTACCGCGTCGCCCGTCGCGTCGGCCGCGAGCCCGTTTCGAGGATTCGGGCGTGGGTTGGCGGACGCCTCGTGGCCACGATCGAGCCCGCATCACGGTAGGCGGGAGCTTTGGACGGTTCCGATGCAGGGCAAGTGGGGGTCGGCGTCGAAACATGACGCCGTGAGCACAGACGTCGATCGCCTCCTCGAAACGCTCCGTCGCGACTTCGGTCGTTTCTCGCCTGCGCAACAGTCGCTCGCGCGTTACCTCGCCGACCACGTGACCGAGCTCCCCCTTCTCTCCGCACAGGAGGTCGCCGCTGCCGCGCATTGCAGCCCGGCGACCGTCGTGCGCTTTGCCCAGTCGCTCGGATTCTCCGGCTACCCGGCGGTGCAGCGACTCGTGCGCCAGGTTCAGCGCCGCGCCACCGGGCCATCGCCACTTCACGCGGCACCGACTGGCATCGCCGCAAACGACCCGGTCGGTCGGGCACTCGCCGCTGACCGCATGTCGCTCGAGGACGTGTCTGAGCGGCTGTCGGCGGCGGGCCTCAGCCCCATCATCGCGTCGCTTGCGTGTCGGAGCCCACTCCTGCTGGCGGGTGAGGGCCACGCGCGTCCGGTCATCGCGGTCCTCGAAGAGCGCCTCGCTCGCGCGGGACGTGCACTGATTGTCGTCGAAAGTCTCTCCGCTCGCGACCGGGCGCGCTTCGCCGCGCTTCCGCGCAGCGGCGCCGTCATCGCGGTCGGGATTGGTCGAGAGATCACGGTGGCCGAGGCGGCGCTCCGGGCTGCCTCGTCTGCGGGGGTACCGGCAGGGGTCCTGGTCGACTCCGCGCTCTCACCGCTTGCGCGCGGGGGACTCTGCCGAGTGGTTCCGGCCGATGACCGCGCCGGCCAGCCGGGCCTCGTCGCCATGGTCGCGGTTGCACAGGCCCTCGCCGCAGGCATCGTCGCTCCGGCAGCGGTTCGAGACCTCGCGGCGGCTGCCAACTGATCTGGAGTTACCCGAGCTAGACTTTGCGGGAGGGCTGGACTGGCCGGCCGCAGACGGGGAAGGGCGCATGCACGACAAGGCAAACGCGGTGAACGGGCAGACGGGAACCGACCGGGCAAAGCACGGGTTGGCGAGGATGCTCAAGGGCGGCGTCATCATGGACGTGACGACTCCAGCGCAGGCCGTGATTGCCCAGGACGCCGGCGCCGTCGCCGTGATGGCCCTCGAACGGATTCCAGCCGACATCCGTGCCGACGGGGGCGTCGCGCGGATGAGTGACCCCGAGATGATCACCGGGATTCAGGAGGCCGTGACGATTCCGGTCATGGCGAAGTGCCGGATTGGGCACTTTGTCGAGGCACAGGTTCTTCAGGCGCTCGACGTCGACTACATCGACGAGAGCGAGGTCCTCACCCCGGCCGACGAGGCCCACCACGTCGACAAGCGCGCCTTCACGGTGCCATTTGTCTGTGGCGCCACCGACCTCGGTGAGGCCCTGCGGCGGATCGGTGAGGGAGCCGCAATGATCCGTTCAAAGGGCGAGGCAGGCACGGGCAACGTCGTCGAAGCCGTCCGGCACATGCGGACCATCCTCGGCGAGATTCGACGTCTTGGCACGCTTCGCCCCCAGGAACTCTTCGCTGCGGCCCGTGACCTGCGCGCCCCGGTTGACCTCGTCGAGCAGGTTGCGCGTGAGGGGCGTCTCCCAGTGGTGCTGTTTTGCGCAGGTGGCGTCGCGACACCCGCCGATGCCGCGCTGATGATGCAACTCGGCGCCGAAGGAATCTTTGTCGGAAGCGGCATCTACAAGAGCGGCGACCCGGCGCGACGGGCCCGCGCGATCGTCGAAGCGGTGACGAACTTCGAGGACGCCGAGGTCATCGCACGCGTGTCTCGCGACCTTGGTGAGGCGATGGTCGGCCGCGAGATCGCCGAGCTTGGCGCCGAAGGGCTCCTTCAGGGACGCGGTTGGTGACCAGCCGGACCGCACCGCGCCCCCTCATCGGGGTGCTGGCGGTTCAGGGCGCGTTCGCGGAGCACGAGGAGGCACTCGCCGCGATCGGTGGTCGGAGCCGCCGGGTGCGCTCGGTGGCCGACATGGCGGGCGTGGATGGGCTGATCATCCCCGGAGGTGAGAGCACGACGCTCGGAAGGGTCGCGGGCGAAAGTGGCCTCCTCGCAGAGATCGCCGCTCGGGTCGCCGATGGGCTTCCGGTCTTTGGGACGTGCGCCGGCATGATCATGCTGGCAAGCGACACCACAGGCGGGCCACAGCCTCTCATCGGCGGTATGGACATCGTTGTTCGTCGCAACGGGTACGGGCGCCAATGCGCGTCGTTTGAGGCGCCCATCGACGTACCGGTGATCGGGAGCCCTCCCATGATCGGCGTCTTCATCCGCGCCCCATGGGTCGAGTCGGTGGGGCCGTCGGTGGAGGTGCTTGCTGAGCACGCCGGGCGGGTTGTCGCCGCCCGCCAAGGCAATATGCTGGTAACCGCGTTCCATCCGGAGCTGACCGACGACCGACGACTGCACCGGTGGTTCTTGGACGGGATTGGGCGCGACGATCGTCGCGCCGACGTGACAACGGGAGGGTTTGGTGTCCGGGCACAGTAAGTGGGCGACGATCAAGCGCAAGAAAGGCGCAAACGACGCGAAGCGTGGCCAGCTCTTCTCGAAGCTCTCGCGGGCGATCATCGTCGCGGCGAAAGAGGGCGGGGGAGACCCCGAGGGCAATACCGCGCTCGCCGTCGCGGTCCAAAAAGCCCGCGACAACTCGATGCCCAAAGACAACATCGAGCGGGCGATTCAGCGCGGGGCCGGGGGCGCCGAGGGAGCGGCCTACGAGTTCGTGAGCTATGAGGGATACGGACCGGGCGGCGTGGCCTTCCTCGTGCAGGCACTCACCGACAACCGGAACCGCACGGCAAGCGATGTGCGCCACATCTTCGCCAAGAACGGCGGCGCCCTCGGCACCCCCGGCAGCGTCGCGTGGCAGTTCGAACGCCGCGGAGTGATCGTGATCGACAAGGGCACCGTTGACGAGGACAAGCTCATGGACATTGCCCTCGAATCCGGAGCGCAGGACATCTCCGAAGACGGCGAGCACTGGCAGGTCACGACCGACCCTGCTGAGCTGATGGCGGTTCGCGGAGCGCTCGAGGCGGCCGAGATCGCCTACGGCTCGGCGGAGCTGACCATGATCGCGAAGACGACGGTCGAGACGGCCGAGAAGGAAGCTCGTCAGGTGCTTCGGCTCGTCGACCATCTCGAAGAGAACGACGACGTCCAGGAGGTCCACGCCAACTTCGACATCTCGGAGGCCGTGCTCGAAGCGGTCGCGGGGTGATCCTCGGGATCGACCCTGGCCTTGCCTCCACCGGGTTCGCGGTTCTCTCATCCGAGGGATCGCGTCTGCGGGCAGTCGCGGTGGGGACGCTCACCACATCGCCACGCACGCCGCACGCGGAGCGCCTCCATTCGCTGTCGGCTGGGATTGGCGCGGTCCTTGCGGCGCATCCGATCGCGTCGGCCGCGATCGAGAGTTGGTTTGTCCACCCGGTGAGCCGCTCGGCGATGGCGATGGCCGAAGCCCGGGGCGCACTACTCGCCGCGGTTGCCGCTGCGTCGGTTCCCGTGACCGAGTACACGCCGAGCGCGATCAAGCAGGCCGTCACCGGCAGCGGACGTGCCGACAAGGCTCAGATTCGAATGATGGTCGGCAAGCTCTGCTCGGCAAGCCTTGGGACCGATCACGAGGCCGACGCGCTTGCCGCCGCGATCTGTCATCTGAGCGCCGAGCCGTTCCGCTCGGCCGTCGGGCGCGCCCGGTAACCTCGGCCGTGTGATCCGATCGGTCGTTGGGCGGCTCGCGGCGGTCGAAGCCGACGCGGTCGTCGTGGAAGTTGGTGGCGTGGGGCTCCTGCTCCGCGTCTCGGCGTCGTCTGCGCGAGCACTGCCAGCCGTCGGCCAGACGGTGCGCTTGACCACTCATCTCGTCGTGCGGGAGGACGCCCTCGATCTCTATGGCTTTACCGATGATGTCGAGCGGCGCCTGTTTGACCAGCTCATCAGCGTGAGTGGGGTCGGGCCACGGATGGCGCTCGCCATTCTCGGCGTCGACGACGCGGACGGCGTGCGCCTCGCCATCGCCCGGGGCGACACCGCCAAGATTCAACGCGCGGCTGGCGTCGGAAAGCGCACGGCCGAGCGAGTCGTCCTGGATCTTCGCGACCGCATCACCGCCGGCCCCGCCACGCCAACCGGTGAGGGCGACGGATCCGCCGGCGCGAACACCGCCGAGGCATTCCTCGCGGCGCGCGACGCCCTCGTCGCACTCGGCTTTCGGGGTGAGGAGGCCGACGCTGCCCTCGCCAGCGCGCCATCCGGAGTCGACGCCGAGGCCCTCATTCGCCATGGCCTTGCCGGCCTCCGTAAGTCGTGAACGACGAGCGCCTGAACGAGTCGGTCGCAGCCCCGGGTGAGGACGACCTCGACGGATCGCTTCGGCCCCGATCGCTCGACGCGTTCACCGGACAAGACGCGATCCGACAGAAGCTCCGGATCTTCCTCACCGCGGCCACTGCTCGGGGTGAGGCGCTCGATCACGTCCTGCTCGCTGGCCCGCCTGGTCTCGGGAAAACGTCCCTTGCCGCGATTCTTGCCAACGAACTCGGCGTCGCGTTTCATCAGACGAGCGGGCCCGTCATCGAGCGAAAAGGCGATCTGGCCGCGATCCTGACGGCGCTCGGGCCGCGTGACGTGCTCTTCATCGACGAGATCCACCGCCTGAGTCGTGCGGTCGAGGAGGTGCTCTACCCCGCCATGGAGGACTTCCAGATGGACGTCATCCTCGGCCAGGGGCCAACCGCCCGAACGCTCCGCCTGGACATCCCGCGCTTTACCCTCGTCGGGGCGACGACCCGTAGCGGACTCCTCACGACACCCCTTCGGGACCGCTTCGGCGTCGTCGAGCGGCTGGACTACTACCGCCCTGAGGAGCTCGCTGCGATCGTCGTACGCTCGGCAGGCCTCCTCGATGTACGCCTGGACGAAGGCGGCGCGGACGCGATCGCCCGTCGCTCGCGGGGCACCCCGCGCATCGCGAACCGACTGCTGCGACGGGTGCGAGACGTCGCGCAGGTCCACGGGCACCCCGTTGTCGATCGTGACGTTGCTGAGCGCGCCCTGGCGCTTCTGGAGGTCGACGCGCTGGGTCTCGACGAGCTTGATCGGAAGCTGCTGCGCGTCTTGTGCGAGACCTTCGAGGGCCGGGCGGTCGGCCTGAACACGCTCTCGGACGCGGTCGGCGAGTCGCCCGACACCATCGAGGATGTCTACGAGCCGTACCTCCTTCAGGAGGGTCTGCTTCTGCGGACTCCACGTGGCCGTGTCGCGGCGCCGCGCGCGTACCGGCACCTTGGCTTGGCGGAACCCCGACGCTCCGAGGACCCCCAACGCCTCTTCGAGTAGGGCCGAGGCCTGTGTCAGGCACCTGTTCTGGGCGAGACGATTGCGCGCGAGGCCCGGTGTCAGGCACCTGTTCTGGGCGAGTCGATTGCGCGTCGGGGCGGTGGTGCCTGACACCACCTCTGTCAGGCACCTGTTCTATGCCAGACGGTTGCGCGTCGGGGCGGTGGTGCCTGACACAAGCTTTGCCGCCAGGACTTCGTCGTAGAGGGCACTGATGCGGCGGGCGACGCTCGGCCATGAGTAGCGCTCCACGCAGAGGTCGCGACCCTCGGCGCCCCAGCGGGTACGTCGCTGTGGATTGTCCAGCAGACTCGCGATGGCCGCGGCGAGCGCCTCGGGGTCCTTTGGCGGGACGAACGCTCCGGGCATGCCGTCGCGAATCACCTGGCGAAAGCCGACGTTGTCGGCGCAGACGATCGGCGTGCCACTCGCGAGCGCCTCGATGAGCACGACGCCGAAGCTCGCGAGGTGGCACGGCGTCGCGAAGACCGTCGCTTCGCGGTAGAGGCGATCACGCCCCTCGCGGATGAGCCCATGCCACGTGATGTGATTCCACAGCCCGAGCCGCCGAGCCTGACGCTCGTAGAGGCGTCGAGTGGGGCCATCGCCGACGACATCGAGGGCGAAGTCATAGCCGGACCCTTTCAGCGAGGCGGCGGCGTCGAGCAGCACGTCCAGGCCGTTTCTCGGGTCGAAACGCCCCATGAACAGGATCCGCGGCGGGCCGGCCGGCCGTGCCTCGTCGGCCCGAAGTGGTCGAAAGAGATCGCAGTCGACGCCGTTTGGGATGACGTCGAAGCGGCCGGGAAAGAGCGGCGCGATGGCCTCGACACAGGCATCGGAGACGGCGATCTGGCGATCGACGCGCGCAAGCGACGCACGGATATAGGCAAAGAAGAGTCGGTAGAGGCGGTGGCCGGTCGGCGTGAAGTAGGTGTGGAACGTTCCCACGGTGACGGGAGCCCGGCTTGTTCGAAGCGCCCAGAGCGGAAGCATCGGCGCGGCGAGACCCTGCGCGTGAACCACATCCGCGTCGGCCAGCGCTCGCGCGATCCTGGGCTTTACCCGAAAGCCCACCGACGCCCGCGCGAGCGATCCGTTGATGTAGATGGGCACGAGGCGCCCGACGCGCTCGACCCGGTACCCACCCTCGGCCTGGATAGCGCGGTCATGGTCGCGGGTGTCGCGGTGCAGCTTGCCGGTGATCACGGTGACCTCGTGTCCGAGGTGTGCAAGCTCGCGCGAAAGGAAGTGGACGTGTTCCGGCACACCCCCGAGAAGCGGATAGGCGTACTCGGTGACCATCGCGATCTTCACGCGGTTCGCTCCCAGGGGAGGCGCCAGCCCCACCCTCCAACGCGGTCTGCCGCGTAGGTCACCGCGAGCGCGACCGCCATTACGAACGCCCCACCGACCCCGTCAAGCCAATAGTGGTTTGCCGTCGCCATCACCACCACAAGGATCACGGTTGGCCAGATCCAGGCCAGATACCGCCTCCATGTCAGGCCGATCATCGTGATGGCGGCCGCGAAGAAGACCGTGTAGCCGACATGGAGCGACGGCATCGCGGCGTATTCATTGCGAAACGGCTGGAACCAGCTCGTCGCCCCACCAAGCTCGAGGGTCTTCTGCGTGGGGTCTGCGAGGCCGAGACCGGCAAGGCGCGGTGGGGCGAGCGGCCAGAGCCAGAAGACGACGACCGCGAACGCATGGGCGACCCAGAACCAGCATCGCACAAACCCGTAGCGGTCTCTGTGGCGCCACCACAGCCAAACGAAGAAGAGAATGAAGCCCGGCGTGTGGGCCGCGGTATAGAGCCAGGAGACGAGATTCTCGCCACCTGGGATGTCCTGAATCCATCGCTGAAGTTCTGGCTCGACAAACAAACTCAGCTTCTCCTCAGCGCTGACGACAGACTGCGCGTGTTGAAGAGCCGCTTCGGGGGAGGCTGGCGCGACCAGGTCGCGCAGCCACTCATACACAACCGTCAGTCCCAGGAAGAGAAGGATCTCGCCCCAGAGCGGCAGACAGCCGGCCCGCCGGCGTTCGGTGGCGGGCGGGGCGCTCACGGCTGCGCACGCTACCAGCCGGCGCCAGCGAGCCCGATCGGGCTCGACCGAACCCTCCGGTATCATCCGGTGCTTACTGGGTCCCTGGAAGGGTGGGCGGTTCGTGTCAAATCTCGTATTTCCGATCATCATGGTCGCGTTTATCTCGATGCTCTACTTCTCGGCCATCCGGCCGCAGAAGCGTCGGCAGCAGGAGCTTGCGCGGCTTCTCGGCAACCTCAAGGCCGGCGACGAGGTGGTCACGAGCGCGGGCATCTACGGAACGGTCACCGAGATCGAAGAGGGCAACACGCTCCTGATCGAGGTTGCCGAGAACACCGAGATCCGCATCGCGCGCAGCGCGGTCGCGGGCCTTGCGAATCCCTCTACCGAGGTGGCGGAAACGTCCTCCCCAGAACCCGAGCCGCAGCCGGAAGGCATCTAGGCCCGGGCACGCCCCCACAAGGAGTTCCTAAGTGACGCAGCGACGCCGGTCACTGCTTTTCCTCGGCCTGGTCATCGGACTGTTGGCCGCGTCGGTGGTCGCCATCGCGCTGAAGCCGACCGTCCTCGGGCTCGACCTCAAGGGTGGCTCACGGCTGCTCTATCAGGCCGTCCCGTCTGCGGAAGTTCCGAATCCCGGTCCGGCCGACATCGACCGGACGATCAGCGTGATCGATCGTCGCGTCAACGCCTTTGGCGTCGCTGAGCCCGAAATCCAGCGGGAGGGGACCGACCAGATCTCCATCGCGCTTGCCGGCGTCACCGATCCGCAGCAGTTGGAAGACCTCGTCAAACCGGCTCAGATGAACTTCTTCGACTACGAGCTGTCGGTTGTGAATACGCTCACCGGGGTCGACGCGTCGGATCGGTACGCGGTTTTCGTCGCCGCGTCGAAGCTCGCTCCGCTCGACATCCAGGGGAAGAAGCCGACCTATTACCTCTTTGGCCCGGCTCCAGGTCGCGCGCTCCTTGTCGGTCCAAGCCAGTCGAAGGCCGACCTGACCGATGCATTCAGGCGGCTGCCGGTGATCAAAGATCAGCCGAAGCCGAAGCTCGCCGACACCGAGACGATCGCACTCCCGGCTGGCTACCTGCCGGTTACGCGGAACCCAATCAACTCAGCCGACTATGACGCGAGCTTTCCCACGAGCTACCTCATTTTCCGCGACACACCGACGGTCCCTGGCAGCGACTTTGTTGGTGCCCAGCCGGTCGTCCAGAGCGGACAAACGGACGTCCAGCTCGACTTCACGGACGCCGGTGACAAGAAGTTCGAAAAGTTGACCTCGACGCTCTGGAGTCGGGGAAACCTGCGCGGCGAGGAGCAGCATTTCGCCGCGGTCTTGGACGGCGATCTCATCTCCGAACCTCGGATCGACTTTCGCGACAACCAGCTTGAGGGCGGCATTTCCGGCGGGGGCGTGATTCAGGGCAACTTCTCGCTCGATACCGCACAGAAGCTCTCGAAGCAGCTGAGCGCCGGCGCGATCCCCGTCACCCTCCAGAAGCTCTCCGGCGAGACCGTCTCGGCGAGCCTCGGAAAGGCCGCACTGCGCAAGGCGCTCATCGCCGGCTTCATCGGGCTTGCGGCCGTGATGATCTTCATGGTCCTTTACTACCGGGTCCTCGGACTCATCGCCGACTTGGCGCTCGTCACCTACGGCGTCCTCTTCTACGCGGTCATCGAGCTCGTTCCGATCACGATGACACTGCCGGGAATCGCCGGCATGGTCTTGACGATCGGTGTCGCCGCCGATGCGAACGTCGTCATCTTCGAGCGGATTCGAGAGGAATCTCGCCTCGGTCGCGCGCCGCGCACCGCGGTCCTGAACGGCTTCAAGAAGGGCCTCAGCGCGATCATCGACGCAAACGTCGTCACGCTGATCACGGCCGCCATCATCTTTATTCTCGCCACGTCCGGCCCGAAGGGTTTCGCGTTCACGCTGTTCGTCGGTGTGTTGCTTTCCCTTTTCACTGCGGTGCTCGCAACGCGAGCAGTCTTCGAAACGATGGCCGACACAAAGCTCTTCCAAAACGACGCCGTCATGGGTCTGAACCAACGCGAGATCAAGTGGAAGTTCGACTTCGTCGGCAAGTGGCGGCTGTGGCTTGCCATCTCGTTTGTCCCGCTCCTTGCCGGCACCATCCTGATGTCCACCAAGGGCATCGAGCGCGGCATCGACTTCACCGGTGGCTCGGTCATCGAGACGACCTATGGCGGCAAAGCGCTCCCGAGTGAGCAGAAGGTTCGTGATGTCGTCGCGGGCGCGGGAATCACGAACCCGAAGATCGTCCAGACGACAAATGCCGACACCAAAGAGTCTGGCTTCACGATTCAAACCAAGTCGCTCGAGGCCGGCGAGTCAACCCGCCTCCAGAGGAGCCTTGAGTCGGAACTCGGGGCAACGATTGCGCAGAATAAGGATGTGGGCCCGACCTTCGGTACCCAGATTGTCCGGCGGGCGCTCTTTGCCATCCTGCTCTCGTTCGCCGTCATCATTCTCTACCTGACCCTCCGCTTCGAGATGAAGCTCGCGCTGCCTGCACTCGCGTCGGTGATCCACGACGTTTGGCTTGCGCTGTCGATCTACTCGTTGACCGGGAGGGAGGTGACAAGCGCGACGGTTGCTGCCCTTCTCACCATCCTGGGGTACTCGCTCTACGACGTGGTGATTGTCTTCGACCGTATTCGTGAGAACGCGCCGAACATGCGCAACTTCAGCTACCGCGAGATCGTCAACCGCTCGGTCCACGAGACGCTGACCCGGTCGATCATCACGTCAATCCTGACCCTCGCTCCGGTCGCGATTCTGTACTTCACCGGTGGCGCGGCGCTTGGGGACTTCTCGTTCGCGCTCCTTGTCGGCATCCTCTCTGGCGGTATCTCGTCGATCCTCATCTCGGCGCCGCTTGCGGCGCTCTGGAAGGAACGCGACCCGCAAGGGCAGAAGCTCGCCGCGAAGGCGCGCCGTCGGGTTGTCCGTGAGAGCGCGGTGGACTCCGACATCCTGGATGTCGCCGCGCTTGCGCGTGCCGAGGCGGCCCTTGCCATGGAGCCCACGGACCTCGCAGCCGACGAAACAATCGGCTTGGACGTAGCCCCACAGCCGAGCCCTGAACGCCCCGGACCGCCTGAGGTGGCGCTCAACCCACCGAGCGATCCGGACGGGGAGGCTCGCCTCGACGCGCCTCCGGAACGTGAGCGTCGCCATCGCCAGGTGCAGCGAAAGCGCAAAAAGTAGCGCCACCCGCGGGGCCGGAGAAATCCGGCCCCGCGGCGTTCCCGCCGCCGGAGGTTGCGCGAAACCCAGGGGCTTTAGGTCCGAGTGTGTGCCGCCGATATGGGGTGAGTAGCCGCCGGTCCCCCGGCCTGCCCTCCGGTATGCGAAGGAGTCCCCCCGATGTTCAGCATGATGAATCTCGCCCTGCTCGCCGCTGGTGGCCTGTTGCTGATGCTTCTGATGAAGCTTCGCCGCGACAAGGCCGCCAAGGGCGGGGCACCCAAGGCTTCGAAGAAGCCGTCCAGTCGCAACGCCCCGAAGGCCGGTCGACGGTTCTCCGCACCAAAGCGCGGTGCTGGACGGCCGAGCACCGGCGGGCGTGGTCGCGGACGTGGACGTGGGCGTCAGCCTGAGCCCGTCGCGATGGAACTGCCGCCCGAGCAGGCATACCAGCCACACCACGATGCTCCTGCGGCGGTGGCTCCCTACCCGGTGGACCCGTCGATGATGCCCGCCCCGGCGGTCCCGGCTGCGTACATGCCGGACGCCGCGGCGATGCCACAGGTGGGCGCGGCTTGGTCTGCTCCTGCCCCGGTGGCACAACCCGGCTGGCCGACCGGACCGGAGCAGCCTCAGTGGGGCACTCCGGGCGGCGACGGCCTCGGTTACGCGGCCGCTTCGCCGGCCTACCCCAATCCAGGCGTGACCGGAGCATTCCCGACCGTCGGCGGTCCCCTCAGCGACCCGGGCGCCGCGGCGGCCATGGTGACAAATGGCAACGGGGCGTTCCCCGGCGTGCCGACGACACCGCCAATGGAGTGGAGTGCACCGGCCGCCGATGCCAACGCCGCCTGGCAGGCTCCCGCGGCTCCTGCGCCCCGTGATGGCGGCCCGCCGTCCTACGCTGACGTGTCACTCGCCCCGGCCCAGGAATGGGCGAGCTGGGCCCCGCAGGGCGATGGATCCCTTGGAAGTCCGGTCCCCGACGCGGTGCCCGAGCAGTGGTCGCAGCCTGCGCCCGACGCGCCGGCATACGAAAACAGCCTTCCCGCACTCGACGCTCACTGGGAGCAGTCGTCCGGGGCCGGGCCGGCCGAGGCGATGCCAGCGGTGCTCGCCGACGCGCACCACGCCTCTTCGCCACACGCTCAGGAGTGGGGGCAGCCGTCCCCGGTCGCGCCGGCTCAAGGGGAAGTGGCCCAGGCTGAGGTCATCTACGACGACTTCGGCTTTCCGATCGAGGACGCCGCAACAATTGCCCCGACGGCACCGATGCCCGCACCGAGCTACGACATCCCCGCGGCGCAGACCCCTCACACAGCCGAGGTGTCCTGGGAGCTGCCCCCGTCTCTGCCCGCTCCGTCAGCGTCGGTCGCGCCGGTGGAGACAGGTCCGAGACCCAACCACGTTGAGGTTCCGGTTGTCGACATCGCTTCGGTGTCGCCGACGCCGGTCGAACAAGCCGCGCAGTGGACGCCGGTTGAGACACGACCGGTCGAGGCGATCTCGTCGTTGCCTGTCGTCGAGATCCTTCCAGACGCGGCACCGGTCAGCCCGCACCTCGCGGTTACCGACGTACCCGTCTTCGACATCGAGGCGCCCGCGATCTCGATGGTCGGCCTGGAATCCACGCCGAACCTTGCCACCACCGCGTCGGCGACTGACGAGGCGTGGTGGGATGATCGTCCCCCGGTGGGCGTCGCTACGCAGTCCCAGCAGACGGGGCGCTTCGCACTCGGCGGCCACGCGATTCGTGCCGCCCAGGAAGCCCTCACCGGGGTGACCTTCCGCGAGCCGCTCGTCGACGAGCAGTGGGTCATCGCGACCGACGCTCAGCGCGCCGCTCGCATCGAACTCACGATCGAGGGTGCTGTCAACTGCGCATCCGGTGGTGTCGAGGTGGTTGCCGATCCGGGATTTGCGCCAACGGAGGATGGCTTCACCGTGCGTCTTGTCGCCGAGAACGCCGGGCCGTTCATGGCGAGCGGCCGGTACCGGGTCCTCTAGCTCGACAACCTCGGACTCGGCGTGATCCACGCCGGGTCCGAGGTATGCGGTTGCTAACGTCCGGTCGGATGCTGACCGGAACGCGGCGCGGGAACCTCAGGCGGGTGCGGGAGATCGCCAAGGTCGCCGCGCGCCACGGCTTTGGGCATTTCGTCGGGCGAGCCGGACGACGGGCGTCGGGGGGTCGGGCCGACGTGACGGCCGGCACGCGCGGTCGGCGCTTGAGGCAGATGTTCGAGGAGCTTGGCCCAACCTTCGTAAAGTTCGGGCAGTTGCTCTCGACGAGGCCCGATCTCGTTCCGGACGACATTCTCCAGGAACTCCGGCAACTTCAGGACCACGTCCGGCCGATCCCGTTCGCAGAGGTTCGGGACGCGATCGAGCGTGAGTTCGGGACCACGGTCGGCGAGGTGTTCCCCGACCTCGACGAAGCGCCGCTCGCCGCGGCGTCGATCGGACAAGTTCATGTCGCGCGCGTCGCCGACGGCCGTCGGGTGGTCGTGAAGGTCCAGCGCCCCGACGCGGAGCCGACGCTGAACGCTGACATCGCCCTGATGTACCAGCTGGCACGGATCATCCGCCAGCGCGTCTCACGCATTGGGTTCATCGACGTGGTCGCGATCGTCGACGAGTTTGCTCGGACCTCACGCGACGAGTTGGACTACCGGATCGAGGGGAGAAACGCCGAGGTCGTCAAGCGTAATTTTGCCGGGCATTCGACGGTCGACGTTCCGGCGGTTCTTTGGGAGCACACAACGGCGCGAGTGCTGACGATGGAGGCCGTTGCCGGCACGCCGCTCTCACACCTCGACCTCGAGGCGATGTCGGGCGATGACCGCAAACGCCTTGCCCATCGGGTCTCCGAGACGTGGATGGCCATGATCTTCGATCACGGCTTCTTTCACGCCGACCCGCACCCGGCAAACATCCTCGTCCAGTCGCCGGACCACCTGTCGCTTGTCGACTTCGGCATGGTCGGCCAGTTGATGCCGGGCGACCGCGAGGCCACCGTCCGTCTCTTCGTCGATGTGATCGACCAGAACGCCGCGAAGCTCCCCCGGAGACTGCGCGACATTGGCGTGCGCTACCCGAAGGAGCTCGAGCCAGAGTTCCGCGAGGCGCTGAGCGCCATCGTCGGCCGCTACCACGGCGTCACGCTCAGCCAGCTCGACGCGCGCAATCTCCTGCGTGAGATCTTTCAGACCGTGCACCGCCTCGGGATCACGCTGCCCGCCCGCTGGGTGCTCCTCGACAAGGCCATCGCGACGCTCGCGGGCGTCGGTCTGACGATCTCGCCGGACTTCAATGTCTTCGAGACCGCGCGTCCGTACGCCCGCCGCTTGATGACGAGTCGCCTGTCCCCCGAGGCCCTTGCGGCGCGGGCCAGGCGCGGGGCGCAGCACTACGCGGCCGCGCTGATCGACACGCCGGCTCAGCTCTCCGAGATCCTCGCCGACGTCCGCGACGGATCCCTTCGGATCGCAATCGACGACGCGGAGGCGCGTCAGGCGAGCGAGCGGGCAGAGCGCACCGGGAACCGGCTCTCGCTTGCGATCATCGGCGCTGGGACGCTCCTCGGTGGGATCGGGCTCGGGGCGTACGGCGGTGGGCCGGCCCTGCTGGGCGTCTCACTCGTCGCGATTCCAGGGCTCCTTGCCGGGCTCGCCCTCGTGGGGTGGGTCGTCGCCGGGATCATCCGGTCGGGGCGCTGGTAGATGGCCTTTCGCGCGGACCGGGTCTCGTTCGACGCGGTGGCGGCCCTGCAGGAGTCGCTCGGCTGCCCGGAACCGCTCGCGTGGGTCCTCGTTCGGCGCGGTCTTGTCACCCCGGAGGCGGCCCGCGAGTTCCTGGCGTCTGACGGCCCGCTCGACGATCCCGAGGAGATTCCGGGGATCTCGGAGGCGGCGGATCGCCTGGCGGTTGCTCTCAAGCGGGGCGAGCGAGTCGTCATCCACGGCGACTACGACTGCGACGGGATCAGCTCGACGGCAATTCTCTTCGAGGCCCTCGAAGCGCGTGGTGGCAACGTCGGCGCCTTCCTTCCGAGCCGCTTCACTGACGGGTACGGGGTCTCGGTCGCCACCGTCGAGCGACTCTCTGACGACGGCTGTCAGCTGCTCGTCTGTGTCGACTGCGGCACCACCGCCGTCGAGGCGCTGACGCGCGCACGTGATCTCGGGATGGACGCGATTGTCTGCGATCACCACCTCGCTGGTGGGCTTCGGCCCCCGGCGATCCTCGCAAACCCCGCCCTCGGCCGAGGAAGCGAAGCCCTCCCCGCGGCCGCAGGAGTGACGTTCAAGCTCGTCCAAGCGCTCGCCCGCCGCGTCGACCACGGTCTGCTCGCCCCGCCTCCGGAAACGGCGCTCGATCTCGTTGCGCTCGCGACGGTCGCCGACGCGGTTCCCCTGATCGGCGAGAACCGCCGGCTTGTGGCGCGAGGCCTTGCCATCTTGCGCGAGGGAGAGCGGCCCGGGATCGCGGCGCTCTGCCGGGCGGCAGGGGTGAGCATCGCCGGGGCAAGCGCCCGGACGCTTGGCTTTACGATCGCTCCGGCAATCAACGCGGCGGGTCGCCTGTCTCACCCGGACCGCGCGCTCAAACTTCTACTCAGCCGAGATCTGCGCGAGGTGGAGCCCATCGCGGTCGAGCTCTGGTCGCTCAACTCGGAGCGGCGCAGCATCGAGCGAGACATCACCGCGCAGGCCATCGCGATGATCGAGGAATCGGAGAAAACGTCGTCGCCCGCGGCGCTCGTGGTTGTCGGCCAGAACTGGCACGAGGGCGTCGTCGGGATCGTGGCGAGCCGCTTGGTCGAGCGCTTCGGCCGCCCGGCACTCGTCCTTGCCGAGGTTGACGGCGAGGTCGCGAAAGGGTCCGGACGCAGCCTTCCAGGCGTCGACCTCCACGCGCTTGTCGCGGGTGCGAGCGGCCGTCTGACGCGGTGGGGTGGCCATCAAGGCGCCGTTGGCGTGCAGCTTGCGGCCCGCGATGTCGCCGGCTTTGCGGAGGAACTCGCCGCCGTCGCCGAGCCGGTCCGCGCCGCCATCGAACGCGCCCGCGTTCGCGTTGTCGATGCGGTTGTCGGCGTTCGCGAGTTGGGTCTTGACGTGGCTGAGGCCCTGGAAACGCTCGCTCCGTTCGGGCGGGGCAACCCCGACATCGCACTCCTCGTTCCAGGCTGCCAGGTCGAACAGACTGCAACGGTGGGGGATGGACATCGCGTGCTTCGCCTCCGCGGCTCCGGCGCGCACGCCCGGGCGATCTGCTTTGCCGGACGCGGACGTGCGGTCATCGAGGCGGGTCGTCCACACGACGCGATTGTCCGGCTTGGGGTCGGGCGGTGGCAGGACACCGTCGCGCCGGACGTCGTCGTGGAGGAACTCGGGCCCGTCGAGGTTGGCGGGGAGCCCCTGCGGGGTGCGTGTGCGCCCGCCTGCACGATCGAATGCCCTGCGCGCATCCGCCTTCCGCGTACCCCCGCCGCGCTCGGCCGAGGCGAGGACGACGGTTCGGTCGCGCGCATTCGAGATCGACGTGGCGAGGGATCTGTCGTGCCGATCGTTGCCGCGCTTGCCGGGGCGGATGGGGGCGTGGTGATGGTCGTCTCCGACGTCGCGCGCCGCCGCCGAGCCCTCGAGGAGATCCTGGAGCCGTCGCGCTTCGGTGTGGAGGCGGTCCTCCTCGTTGGGGCTCGCTGCGACCGGGCCGAGGCCGAGGCGCGACGCGCACTTGCTCGCGGTGGGCCGGTGCTCGCGATGATGGAATACGGGATCCTTGCCGACTTCGAGATTCCGACCGGGGCACATGTCGTCCTCGTTGACCCTCCCACAAGCCCGCGGGAGTGGCGCGCCGCGGAGGTCCGCGCGCTGGGAAGCTGGCTGCACCTCACATGGGGGCCGGCGGAGGCCGACGTGGCAAGGAGCGCGCTCCATGAACGCCTCGACCTCCGCCCGGCGGCGACCGTCGTTTGGCGGGCGCTCCAGGGAGCACGCGAGCGCCCCTGGGGCGACGACCTCGACGGCGACCTCCTCGGCACAGAGGGCGTGATGCGCCACCCCGAAGCCGTGTCCGAGGCGATTGCCGCCCTCGCTGAGCTCGGGCTCGTGTCGTCCGGAGGATCCATCGCCCGGATCCCAAGTGCGTCGGCCCGCCCCCTTGCCGAGTCCGCCCGCGCCAAGGCAAGCGCCGAAGCGCTCGAGGCCGGGGAGCGCTTCATCACGAGTTGTGGGGTTCGCCGTGGCGACCCGCTTCCCGGTGGCTCGGGTGTGGCTCGCGGTATCGTGTCCGTGTGACCGGCGATCTCGGCGATATTGCGCTTCTCGTCTCGGCAGAGCCGGATCAGCTCGCTGACCTGCTGAGTCAGGTCCGGAGCCTTAATCCGGAGGCCGATCTCCCGGCGATCCGCCGCGCCTACGAGTTCGCGTACGGCAAGCACTCGGGCCAGCTTCGTGAGTCGGGCGAGCCCTTCATCATCCACCCGATCGGTGTGGCGGTTGTTTGCGCCCAACTCGGCCTCGATGTGCCCGCTCTGCAAGCGGCGCTCCTCCACGACACCGTGGAGGACACGGCAACGAGCCTCGAGGAGGTTGAGCGGGAGTTCGGCGCCGAGGTCGCGACCATCGTGGACGGCGTCACCAAGCTTTCCAAGATCCGATTTGAAAGTCGCGAGGAGCGCCAGGCCGAGACCTATCGCAAGCTCGTTATCGCCATGTCCGCTGACGTGCGCGTCTTGATCGTGAAGCTCTGCGACCGGTTGCACAACATGCGCACGCTGAGCTACATGGGCAAGGCAAAGCAGGTTCAGAAGGCCCAAGAGACGCTCGAGATCTACGCACCCCTTGCGCACCGACTGGGCATCCAGTCACTCAAGTGGGAACTCGAGGACCTTGCCTTCCAGGCGCTGCATCCTCGCCGCTACCGCGAGATCCAGCAGATGGTCAACCAGCGCCGGTCCGATCGGGAGTCCTACGTCGCCGAGGCCGCGCAGACCCTCGAAGGCGAGCTTGCGGCGGTCGGGATCGAATCAGTGGAGATCACCGGGCGGGCCAAGCACTTCTACTCGATCTACGAGAAGATGACTCGGCGCGGAAAGGCCTTCAACGAGATCTACGACCTGACCGCGCTGCGGTTGTTGGTCGACTCAGTCAAGGACTGTTACGGCGCGGTCGGCATCGTTCACTCCCTTTGGCGTCCCATGCCGGGACGCTTCAAGGATTACATCGCGATGCCCAAGCTGAACATGTACCAGTCGCTGCACACCACGGTGATCGGCCCCCAGGGTAACCCCCTCGAGATTCAGATTCGTACGCACGAGATGCACGACACCGCGGAGTACGGCGTCGCCGCACACTGGCGCTACAAGCGTCCCGGAACCGCGGCCGGTGGCGCCTGGGACACGTGGGTGTCGCGAATCATGGACTGGCAGCGTGAGACACCCGACGCCGGCGACTTCATGGATGGACTTCGCGGTGACCTCGACAAGGAGGAGGTCTACGTCTTCACGCCGAAAGGCGAGCTGCGGGCGCTCCCGGCCGGATCGACTCCGCTCGATTTCGCATACGACGTCCACACCGATGTCGGACACCGATGCGTCGGCGCGAAGGTAAACGGCCGAATCGTCCCGCTGACCTACGTGCTCAAAATCGGCGACTTCGTCGAGATCCTCACCTCCAAGGCGCCGCGCGGCCCGTCACGTGACTGGCTTCACCTCGTCAAGACCGGCAAGGCCAGGTCCAAGATCCGGGAGTTCTTCCGGCGCGAGCAACGCGAGGATGCGGAACAGCAGGGTCGAGACGCGCTTCAAGAGGCCATGCGGCGAGCCGGGCTTCCGAGCCAGAAACTGGTGGGCTCGCCACTTCTTGCGGCCGTCATGCAGGACATGAACTTTCGCAAGGCTGAAGAGTTCTACGTGTCCCTCGGACTGGGAAAGACCCCGGTCCAGACGGTCGTCAACAAGCTCATCGCCGGGTTGAAGTCCGGGGAGGTTGTCGAGGCGGAGACCGCGGCCCCCGACACCGGAAAGCGCCGACGGACGCGCTCTTCGGCGAAGTCGGGTGAGCTCGGAATCGAGATCGACGGGGTGGCCGATGTGCTTGTTCGAATGGCGGAGTGCTGCCGCCCAGTTCCGGGTGACGCGATCCTCGGCTACATCTCCCTCGGTCGGGGCATCACGATCCACCGCGAGGACTGCCCCAACGTCAAGGCGCTTCTGCGGAGCCCGGAGCGCTTCACGCCGGTGTCTTGGGCTGGGTCGAGCCGTCAGAGCTTCCTCGTCGAGTTGGCCGTCGACGGCTGGGATCGGTCGCGGCTCCTGGAAGACCTTTCCCGTACGTTCGCCGAGCACGGCGCGAACATCGTTGGGGCGAACTGTCACACCGACGACCAGATGATCCGAAATCGCTTCACGGTGGAGGTCGGCGACATCGATTCGCTTCGCCATCTCGTTTCGGCGCTGCGAAACGTCGACTCGGTCTTCGACGCATACCGTGTGACGCCCAGCCGGTAGGCGTTGCGGCCCGACGCCCGCCACCGTGCCAGTTGCCACAGTTCCGGCACGCCGCTGGCACGATGTTTTCGACGCAAACACAGGTACCGACGCTATCCTCAGAAGTGGGTGGAGGTTCGGGGTGGCCCCGTGCGCGCGCGACTCGGTCGACGACTCGTTCGGCGGACGGTGTGCGGCGCTGATACCCTCCGCCTCCGCCGATGGATGTGATCGATCTCCTCACGCCGGTCGTCGCCGTGCTCTCGCTGTTTGCGGCGGTCCTCCTGGCAATTCTCCTGATTCGGCAGAGCCGACGAGTCGGTGACCTCGAGGAGCGGGTCGCAAGTGGCGGAGGGAGCGCCGGCAAGGCGTCGCTTGACCGGATCGCCGAGCTTCAGGCGCGGATTCAGACCTCCTCGGGTAGCGCGCCGTCGGGCGGTCGCAGGGCACTCGGCGTTGTCGCAAGTTCGCTCGTCCTGCTTGGCGTCCTGGGAGCGGGGGCCTGGTACGTGCTCCTGCGCGAGCCCGCGGCGAAGACCGCTCAGACGACAACCTCGAATCCGAAGCCTGAGCGGCCGAAACCGCCAATCGGCGACGGGACGGTTCCCGACAGCCCGCCGGCCCTCCCCAATGGGAAGTCGGCCTACACGGTCTCGGTGTTCAACGGGAGCAACACCACCGGCGCCGCCGCCGCCACCCTCGATCGGATTGGTCTCCTTGGATACACCAAAGGCAACACCGGGAACGCGGGCGCACTGACGACCACAGTGGTGATGTTTCCCGCCGGGTCGCGGATCATCGGCTGGAACGTCGCGTACGACCTTGGGGTCAAAACCGCCAAACGCCTCGACGGGCTGACGACGACGCAGATCGCAAATGCCGACGCCGTCGTCGTGCTCGGGTCGGACGGGGTGGGGCAGACCGCCCCGGTCGTCACGTCGACGACCCCCTAGATGATTGATTCCAAAGTCTGGTGGTCGGATCCGGTGAGCGAAACCAAGCGAATCAAGAACGCAGCGTCAGTCCGCATATCGGGAATATGTGGCCGACCAAGGACGCCGAGTCGCGACGTGTCGCAGCCAGCGGATGCCCGCCACGAGTTTGGAATCAAGCATCTGTCTAGCGTGCTGACACGTTCGTTGGTGACGTCCGGCCAGCACGACCAATAGGGGATTGGGCCAGAGACTTCCTGCATTTTTCGGTTTCCCCGGAGGACCGGTCGCAGGGGTGAGAACCGGCGAAAGACTGCTGGTGAGGGACGCTCCATGCCCGCCTCAGGCGCCTTCCTCCGGTCGGCCGTACCCCCCGCCGCCCGGCGTCCGGATGGTGATCTCGTCCCCCGCTTGAAGGGCGCCGCTCCACTTCGCCGAGACAACCTCGCCGTTTACGAGGTTCTCGCCGAGCGCACCATCCTCGCCGCCAGCCCGCCCGGGTGGCCGGTGCCGGCGTCGCTCCGAGATGATTGACGCCTCGGCGTCGATGAGGACCCGAATCACCCGCTCGACTCCGTCTCCGCCGCGATGGGCGCCGCGTCCACCCGTCTGCGGCCGGAGCGCGTAGCGCTCGACCCGAAGCGGGTAGGCCGTCTCGAGCGACTCGACCGGGGTGTTCAGGGTATTTGACATCGCCACGTGCACCCCGGAGGGGCCGTCCGCCGCGGGTGACGCGCCCTGCCCGCCCCCGATCGTTTCGTAGTAGGTGAAGGGGCCGCTGGCTCCGACACCCCCGATCGTGAGGTTGTTCATCGTTCCCTGCCCCGAGGCTGGCAGGTCGGTCGCCTGCGCGAGGGCGGCCATGACGACATCGACGATGCGGCTCGAGGTCTCAACGTTGCCACCCACAACGGCGCGTCCCGGGCTCGCGTTGACGATTGATCCGGCGGAGGCGATCACCTCCACCGGCGAAAACGCGCCCCCGGACGCCGGAATGTCTGGGTCCGTCGCGAGACGCACGACGAAGTACACGGCCGATCGAGTGACCGAGATCGGGCAGTTGAGATTCCCTGCGCCTTCGCTGGCGCTCCCCGTGAAGTCGACCAGGAGGCGCTCCCCATCGATGGTGACGGTCGCAACGATGGCGAGGTCGCGGTCGGTTGTGCCGTCGCCTTCGAGGACGTCGCTTGCGACATAGCGCCCATCCGGGAGCGCCGCGATGGCTGCCCGAGTTCGACGCTGCGCGTACGCAACCATCGCTTGGCCAGCCACCTCGATCTGGCCGCGCCCGTGGCGGGACACAAGACCGGTGATGCGCTGCTCGGCGAGTCGATGGGCGGCGATCTGGGCGCGGAGGTCTCCGATGCGCTCGACCGGCGTTCTGGTGTTGGCGAGGAGGATCGCCATCAGTCTCTCATCGATTCTTCCGTCGCGAATGAGGGCGACTGGCGGGATGACGAGTCCCTCTTGGAGCAAGTCCCTCGACCTCGCCGGCATGCTGCCGGGACTCATCCCGCCGACATCGGAGTGGTGGGCGCGCGAGACGGCAAAGCACAGCACCGGCTCACCCAGTGGGGCGATCGCGGACACGATCGTGATATCCGGGAGGTGGGTACCCCCGGTGAATGGATCGTTCAAGATCCAAGCCTCGTCGGGGGCGATCCCGGCGGCGATGACCGCCTCCACGGCAGCTGGCATCGCCCCGAGGTGCACGGGGATGGAATCAGCCTGGACGAGCATGATTGCGTCGGCCCCGAAGAGGCCGGTGCTGCAATCTCGCCGCTCGGTGATGTTCGGGCTCGACGCCGAGCGAACAATGGCCGCGTGCATCTCCTGGGCCACCGATCGTAGGGCGCTCCCGAGGACCTGGAGCGCGATCGGGTACTCCTCAGCCACTGGCGGCCGAATCCGCCATGTGGTGGCCGTGGGGGCGCAGAGCCGGCCGCCCGGAGGGTGGAAGCACCCGTCGCCGCACGTTAAGCATGGCGCCGCTCCATTGTCACCGTCTCCCCGGCTCCAAGCCGAGCACGCCAGCCAGGCGCGATCCAGCAGCTCGAACCCGGGAGCGCAAGGAGGAGCGGTCCGACGTACTCGGGTTGGTCGTGGGCCGCGGCCAGCTCGAGCGCGCTCCCCCCGCGCTCGGCCGCCACCCGGAGGGTCACGACCTCCACCGGTCGGGTGGGATCGTGGTCACCGAAGCGGCGTTGATGCTCCCGATCAAAGGCCGATCGAAGGGACGCGCCGTCATCCGGGCGGGTCCAGTCGACGGTGAGGTGGTGGCGTTGCCCGACGTAGCGACAGTCGGCGCAGACGGCCGTGGGCGCGCCCGGCAACGCGATCTCCGCGCGCTCGCGAAGGGTGGTGAGCGCGGTCTGAAGGTCACCGTCGGCGTCGATTGGGAGAAGGACGCTCTGCACGGCGTCGCGGCGACTCGGCGCGACAACCAGGCCGAGGGCCGCGAGCACCCCGGCATCTTGCGGCACGATGACCCGGCATATCTCCAGGGCATCGGCGATCTGGCACGCGTGAAGTGGACCAGCTCCACCAAATGCGACGAGGGCAAAACCGCGGGGATCGAGACCGCGCTCCACGCTCACTCGGCGCAGCGCGTCGACCATGCCCTGGACCGCGACCGCGATGATCCCTTCGGCGCAGGCCTCGATCGATAGACCCAGCGTCTCGGCAAGAGGCCGGATCGCCTGAGTGGCGAGGGGAGGGTCGAGGCGAAGACCCGCCCCGAGTTCCACGCCGTCGAGTCGTCGAAGGACGACGTTGGCATCGGTCACCGTCGGCTCGTGCCCTCCGCGCCCATAGGCGGCAGGTCCAGGTTCGGAGCCCGCCGATCGTGGGCCGACGCGAAGCGCACCACCGGAGTCAGCCCAGGCGACGCTCCCACCTCCGGCAGAAATCGTGTTCACGTCGATCGCCGGCAGCGAGAGGGCATGACCTCCGACAACCGTCGCAGATGTTCGACCCGCGACGCCGCCGACAACCGCCGCAACGTCACACGACGTCCCGCCCATGTCGAGCGTGAGCACGTCCCTCTCGCCGAGGCATTCCGCGAGTGCGCTCGCGCCAATGACCCCAGCGGCAGGTCCGCTGAGCGCGGTCCAGGCGGGATGCGCCGCGGCGTCGCGGACACCGATGAGCCCGCCGCTTGACTGCATGATCGCGGGTGCTGGCGCCCCCGCGGAGGCGGCGCGCGCGCCAAGCGCGGTGAGGTAGCCCCGCAGCGTCGGCCCGAGGGCGGCGTCGATGGCGGTGGTCGAGATGCGCTCATACTCGCGAATCTCGGGGAGCACCTCGATCGACGTGCTGATGTGGATGTCGGGCAGGGCCGCTCGTAGCGCCGCGCTGAGGCGGCGCTCGTGCTCAGGGAACGCGAACGAGAAGAGGAGCCCGACCGCCACCGCCTCTGGACGACGCGCCCGCACGCGCTCGACAGCCCGGCGAACCTCGCTGTCGGTCAGATCGCGGACCACCCCATCCGGTCCGCAGCGCTCCTCGACCTCGATGACATCGTCGCGCTCGACAAGGGGTGGTGGGTGGGACCGGTCGAGGCGATACAAGTCGGCCCGGTCCTGGCGTCGGAGCGCAAGAACGTCGCCGAACCCCCGCGTCGTGCAGAGGACGGTTCGCGCCAGTCGGCCCTCGAGTAGTGCGTTTGTCCCCACGGTTGTTCCGTGGGCGAAGGCCGTGAGATCAGCCGGTGTCAGGCCGGCTTGGCGCAGGGCCGCTGAAAGCGCCGCGATGACTCCGACGCTCTGGTCGCTCGGAGTGGTGGGAACCTTTGCGGCGAAGCGCTTCGAACCGACGAAGACGCTCGCGTCGGTGAACGTTCCACCGACATCCACCCCCGCCGAGACGATGCGGTCGATCACACCGGGAATCTACCCGGCGTGATCGACCGCGCCGACGGCGGGGCTAGGCGGCTCGGGATCCGGCGAGGGCCGGATCGAGGTGCTTGTGCGAGGGACAGAAGCGCGAGCCCGGCAGCGGCACCCGCTGGCACGCCTTCCCGCGCCTGGTGGCGGCCCGGCAGCGCATCAGGTTGACCGTCGCCGCATCGGCGCCCTCTTCCGTTCTGAGGAAGGCGATGGCGTCGTCGACGTGGCGCGAGATCGTCTCGTAGACGCTCAGCTGCTTGTTGACCGGAAAGAGCGCTCGAACGTTGTTGAAGAGACGCAGGGCCGGGCGGGACAGGTGGTTCGGATCGAGAGCGATCCGCTCGACCGCAGCCTCGCAGCGCTTGAGGAGTGCTCGCTTGGCAGATGGCGCGTGCTCGGCATCGGCAATCACGTGATCCCGAAGCGCGAGGTACATTTCTCGGCTATACCGGTACATCGTCGGGCCCCTTTCCGCGGAGCTGCCATGAACGGAACTGATACAAAACCTGAACGGATCGTACTGGCCGGTACGGACGGGGGCAACCTCCCGTTGGCCAAATCGTGCTAAGGCTTTACCAACTTGAGCGTTGTCCCTGGTGCGCGGCCGTACGCCAAGCCCTCGCGAACGTCGAGGTTGCCTATGAGATCGTGGAGGTCCCGCGCGAGCGCGAGGGGCGCGATGTGGTCGAGCACGTCAGCGGCCAGCGCATCGTCCCGGTCATCGTTGACGGCGACACCGTCGTCTGGGACTCTCGCCGCATCGTGCGCTACCTCTACGAGCGCCACGGGGGACCTGAGCGGGAGCGATCGATCCGTGAGCTTCCCGACGATGTCGGGGGAATCCGAACGCTCGGGTGAGCGTCAGCTCCGAACGCGTCGAACGATGGTGCGACCGAACGCCCCGCCGAGCGTGACCTTCGCGGCGACTGCCTCGGCCTTCGTGTCAAAGGTTCCTGAGAAGACGACCCAGTAGCCGGATCTCGTGAAGCCCTTGTGGTCGCCGGAGGCGAGCACGCCGGCGGTCTTGCCAGCCGTCGTCATCCGCTTGACGAGTCGGTCCGCGCCCGCGCGCTTTCGCACCGACGAGACCTGGACCGTCCAGGCATCCGTGCCCGTGGGCCAGTCGTCGCTTGAGGGAGTGAGGTCGGTTGTCGTGTCCGTGGACTCCGTTGACGCCGTGGACCCCGTCGACTCGGTGGATCCGGTCGTGTCGTCGGTCAAGCCCGACGTGTCCGGAGGCGCGGTATCGACGCCCGTCCCTACGTCCGTGCCGAAGCTGGTGTCGGTTCCGGAGGATGTGTCGGACGACCCGGCGGTATCGGTGCCGTCGGTCGAGGGAATATCGGTCGATGAGTCCGTGACGCCGGTTTCGACCGTCGGGAGTGTGGTCTCGCCCGAAAACGTCGTATCGACCCCAAGCGTGCCGACGGTCCCGGTCGTGAAGTCGGCCGAGACGACGCCCCCCGAGGTGACGACATTCGATCCGCCCTCGTCAGAGGAACCGAGGTGGTAGGCAAGCGCGCCGGCACCGCCCCCGAGGAGGAGCGCCCCGGTGGCGATGGCGATCAAGCCGCGCTGGCGTTTGCGCAGCGCGGGAGCGAGCGGCGTCGGAGCACCACACTCGAGGCAGTAGGTCTGGTCGGCGTCAAGGCTCGCCTGACACGTCGCACAGACCGGCGCAGGGGCTGCGGGCTCGCCCGCATCCAGAGCGGGCGGGGGAGTGGGCTCGGGCGCGGAGGCGCCGTCGGGGGGTGGTGTCTCGTCGCTCATGATCCGTCGGTGCTGGGGTCGGTCTGTTCGGCAACGGGCGGCTCGCCACGACTCACGGCCGTGCCGCAACTCCAACAGAAGCTGGCCTCGGCTTGGAAGGAAGTCCCGCAATTCGGGCAGACGCCAGCAGGCTCGGGCGCCGGGCGCGCTGCGCGCTTCTCCCGATCGCGCTGCCGACGCTCCTCGCGGTTTGCCTCGATCGCATCGAGCGACGCGTCAATCTCGCGGATTCGCGCGTCGATCTGGCTGACATCGTCGGCCCTGCGGCGCATGACTCCGTCCGGGAGGCGTTCGCGCCGGTGAAGCTCGAACGCGAGCCCTCCGAGGTGGTAGACCTGCTCTTCCCGCTGATCCACGAGGCCGCGACGCTCGCGTTCGAGCGCCCCGCGGGACCCGGGCTCGCCTGCGCCGCCCTCTCCAGAGCGCTGCGCCTGCCCGGACGACGCGTCCGGGTCGGCGGGCCGATCACGGAACGTGCGCTCCGCGGCGTCGTCGGCCGCGGAGGTAACTTCCTCGGCGCGAATGATCTCGGTTGGTTGGGGAGCCGACATGATCATGGTGTTCTCGAGCGACGGATCCGGTTCGGACGGCGCGGGCGGGGTCTCGGCGGGACGCCGTCTGAAGAGCTGCCGACGGGGCGGCGTGGGGGCCGCGGAGGAGTCGGGCCGCTCGTCGCCGGCGGCAGTGGTCGGTTCGGGCTCCGTCATCGCGTCGGGGATGGTACCCCGTCGGCCGGCTGTCGTGGGTCGCGTCTTGTGAAGGGAAGGTTGACGCCGCACGGCTTGACTCCCTATCGTGTGAGGTGCATCAAGAGCGGTGGAGGGATTGGCCCTACGAAACCGCGGCAACCAGCGCAATCGCGCCAGGTGCCAATTCCAGGAGGCTTCGGCCTGCGAGATGCGACGATCGGCCCTCTCCGGAGCAGCCGTCCCGTTCTCCCTCGCCTATGACGTCGCGGCGAATGAAGAGGAGGACGAAGGTGACGGCGGGAGTATTGAGCGAATGGTCGCCGACTGCGGTCGGTCTGCGGTGCAAGGAATGCTCCAGGGAGCTGGGGCTGGTGGCCGCCTACGTGTGCGACTTCTGCTTCGGTCCGCTTGAGGTCGTCTACGACTACGACCGCATCGCCGAGACCCTGACGCGCGAACACATCGCGAGCGGTCCGCCGTCGCTTTGGCGCTACCGGGACCTCCTGCCGTGCGCGCCCACCGATCTCACCTCAGGCCTCCCGACGGGCATGAGCCCGCTCATCGCGGCCCCGCGACTGGCCGAGCGCCTCGGGCTGGGAGAGGTGTGGATCAAGAACGAGGGGGCAAATCCCACCCACAGCTTCAAGGACCGCGTCGTCAGCGTCGCGCTGCAGGCGGCGCGACGCCTCGGTTACCAGGTGGTCGCCTGCGCGTCGACCGGCAACCTCGCGAACTCGGTCGCCGCACACGCCGCCGCCGCCGGCCTCGAGAGCTACGTCTTCATCCCGCACGACCTCGAAGAGCAGAAGATCGTCGCCACCGGCATCTACGGCACGAACCTCGTGGCCGTCGAGGGCAACTACGACGACGTCAACCGCCTCTGCACCGAGCTGGCCGCCGACCGACCGTGGGCGTTTGTGAACGTGAACGTGCGTCCGTACTACGCCGAGGGCTCGAAGACCCTCGCCTACGAGGTCGCCGAGCAGCTTGGCTGGCGGATCCCGGATGCATGCGTGGTGCCGATCGCCTCCGGCTCGCTCTTTACGAAGATCTACCGCGGGTTCGGTGAGCTGCGCGACGCCGGTCTGATCGCCGGGGAACTCCCGGCGATGCACGGCGCCCAGGCCGACGGCTGCGGCCCGGTCGCGCACGCCTGGCGGGAAAATCTCGATTTCGTATCGCCTGTCCGTCCATCGACGATCGCCAAGAGCCTCGCCATCGGCAACCCGGCCGACGGCCTCTTCGCGCTCGACGTCGCGCGCGGGTCACAAGGGTCAGTCAGCGGCGTCTCAGAGCAGGAGATCATCGACGGAATGCAGCTCCTTGCCGAGACGACGGGTGTCTTCACCGAGACGGCTGGGGGGGTCACGACCGCGGCCCTTGTCAGGCTCGCACAGGAGGGGACACTCACGAAGGACTCAAGCGTCGTCGTCTACATCACCGGCGACGGGTTGAAGACGCTCGACGTCGTCGCCCCGCTGATCGAGCGCTTCACCATTCCGCCAACCGTCGAAGCCTTCGAGCAGGTCGTCGAAGGCGCGCCCGTCGCCGCCTGATTCCGAGGAGCCAGAGATGCCCGTCAAAGTCAAGATTCCCGCGCCGCTACGCCAGCTCACCGGCGGTGTCGCCGTTGTCGAATGCGAGCCAGGAACCGTTCGCGAGTTGATCGGACAGGTCGACGTTGCCTACCCGGGTTTTGCGGAGAGAGTGACCGAGGAGGGAGCACTCCGGCGCTTTGTGAATGTCTTCGTGGCGGGCGAGGATGTGCGTTTTGCGGAGGGCATCGAGACGGCCGTCGCTGACGGTCAGGACCTGACGATCCTTCCCGCGGTCGCCGGTGGCAGTTACTGAGGAGGAATGACCGTGAGACCGGTGGCGTTGCGGATTTCTCCGCCGCTTCGGTAGCGCAGGTCGACGGTATCGACGCGGTCCTTGTAGACGCCGATCCCAATCGAGAGCAGGATCCGCCCCCCGAGGCCGAGCTTCGGTGGGGGGGCGCGAATGGGGCGGGAGATCCGCAGCCAGCGTCCCTCGGCCGTGAACTCGGTTTCCGGGTCGAGCTGGCGCCCCTCGACGTATACGTCGTACGGTGGCTCGGCGTCGGCGGGGAGCGCGACGCTCCAGACGGCTGTGGGCTCGGTCACCGCTTTAGGCTACGGGATACCCGGCGGGCTTCTTCTTCGTGACGACACCGCGTGCGGTGAGGAACGTGTGGGCCTCGAAGGTGCCGGGAACCTCGTAGGCGGCCTTGCTGCGGTACTTGTTCCAGGCCTTCTGCTTCGAGTCGAGGTAGACCTTGACCGGTCCGTTCCCGAAGAAGGCGGACGGGAACTGCATGACGAGACTGGTGTAGTTCGCGAAGCCGTTCGGCGGCGCCGCGATGGCGATGACGCTGACCTTCCCCTTCGTGCGTCGCGCAAACTGCGCAACCTGAGGCGCTTTGGCCTGGCAGGCGCCTCAGAGCGGGTGGAAGAACATGATCGCGACCGGCTTGCCCTTCAACTTGGCGAAGTCGGGCGTGCCGTTCACGAACGTCGCTCCGTGGGCTGGCGCGGCAAGAAGCGCGGTCCCAAGGCCTGCGATTGCGGCAAAGCGTCGTGCGTTCATGGGCGGGAGGGTAGCGCGGACGAAGACGGGCGACCGGTCATGTCATCAATCGTTAAGGACTGTGCTTCGGGGAGAAGGACTGGAGGGGGTCGCGGCGCGCGGCCTGGCGTGTCATGCGAGCGCGTGGCTGCGGCGCCATGCCCGATCTCATCGCTACCACGAAGGGCGCGACTCGTACCCGCAGCCGCGGCCCTTAGCGAAGGTAGCTGGAGGAGGCCGGTCCGCGGCAGGACACGAACCTGCGAAGTCTGATGCCGGACGCCAGCGCTGCTCGCTGGCAGGGACCGGGCGGCAGGGCGGCTTGGTTTGGTCTCAGCGTCGAGCTCAGGCGTTGATCGAGGCCGGGCCACGGGGTCGTGGGCTCGCCCTTCGACAACCCCATTCGCCGCGTCAGAAGTCGCTACCCCCCCATGTTTGGTACACGGAAGTCTCTATACCCCCCCACGTTTGGTACATAAAAGTCTCTATACCCCCCCACGTTTGGTACGCTTGAAGCGTGAGAGATGACGAAGTCCGGCGGGTCGCCACTGACTCGAATCCCTGGTGGAGAGCCACTTCAACGTCGGTAGGAGCGACAGAATGGGTGTCCGGCCATCGCCTGCTGCGCCAGCGAGCCTCGTACGACCTGGGCTACCGCACCAATGTGCTCGCAGATCTCGCCGTCGCCGACGTCGGTAACAGCCTGGCCGTCTTGGTCGGCCCGCGCCGAATCGGGAAGTCCGTTGCGCTGATCGACCTCGCGGCGGCGCTGTGCGCTCGGTCGGACGTTGATCCGCGCCAGATCATCCATCTGCCCTGCGATGGCATGCGAGAGCGAGATCTCCGCAGAGCCCTCACTCTCTGCCGGGAACTCACTCGATCCGTTGACGGTCCGTCTCGTTCAAGGGTGTGGCTACTCGACGAGATCACCGGAATCGCAGGCTGGGCATCAGTCCTCAAGGCAGCTCGTGACAGCACGTCATTCGGCGACGATACGGTCATCGCGTCGGGGAGTCGTTGGCTCGACAGCGATGATGCACTGGGGAGTTTGATGGCCGGGCGAGCCGGTACCACTGAGGCGCGGCGGGTGCGCTTGCTGCTTCCCATGTCGTTTGGTGACTTTCTCGCCGCCACCCGTCCGGAACTGCCCCGACCGCCGGCCCGGAACCCGGCAGACTTGCAAGGTCCGGAGGTCCGAGAGTCGCTTGAACTACTGAGGTTCGACATCGACGCATACGACCTCGCGTGGCAGGACTACCTCACGTGCGGCGGTTTTCCTCGCGCGGTTGCGGAGCACGCTCGCGATGGCTCCGTCTCGATTCCCTACCTCCGCGACCTTGAAGCGTGGCTCCGCCGCGACGTTGACCAGGAGGCTCCCCCTGAATCCATTCCAGCACTGCTCTCAGCACTCGATGAGCGGATGTCGGGCCCCTTGAATGCCACCCGCCTCGCCGAGCGTCTCGGGTATCCGAACCGTCAATCGCTCAGCCGTCGTCTGGCCCGGCTCGTCTCGACGTTTGCGGCGCTTCCTTGTCCCCAGCGCACCGACGCCGGTGGTCTAGTTGCCAGCAGCAAGCCCAAGATCTACCTGTGCGACCCTCTTCTGTCATGGCTTCCAAGCAGGCTGCGCGCCGGTCTCCCTCAACCCGACTTCACTCGCCTCTCGGAGATGGCCCTGGGAGTCTCCCTTGGTCGCGCAATCGACGATCTTGACGAAGGACGCTGGGTTGCCGGCGACACCATCGGATTCGCACGGACCGGCTCCGGCAACGAAGTCGACTTCAGCGCGGTCGATGTTCCGGGGCCGGCCGGTGGCGGGGAGACGGTGCCGATTGAATGCAAATGGGTCGATTCAGGATGGCGAGCCGAAGCAAAGGTCATCGAGGCAAAGTACGGACGTGGCCTCGTCGCGACAAAGTCCGTCTTGGACCTCGATCACCCGGCTTGGGCGGTGCCGGCGCCGCTCGTCGCGATGCTCCTCGGATAACTCGATGCTGGCGCAGCCAACATCGGTCTCCAAATCGGAGCCGAGGGCGGCGAAGCACGCGCGGCAGGATTCGAACCTGCGACCTCTGGCTCCGGAGGCCAGCGCTCTATCCACTGAGCTACGCGCGCTCACGGCGAGTGTAGCTGGCACTCGGGCAGGATGTCACCTCACGCAGGGCCAACCAGGAGGCGGCAGCGGTGAGTGACGATTTGGACCATCGGGCGGTTGAGATCGCAGCGGAGATCGTCGCCGCGCGGGTCAGCGCCGCGGCAGGACGCCCGACCGGCTCGGAGGGGCGCGACGTCGCGGCCTACTTCGACGAGGTGCTCGGCGCGGTCCGCGGCGGCTTCGGACTGCCCCCGCTGATCACTCCCGCGTGAACGGAACGTCGTGACCCGAATCGCGGTCATCTCCGACACCCACTTCCCCTCGCACGGACGCACGCTCCCGGCGACCTGCCTCGCCGCGATCGAGGGGGCGGATTTGCTCATCCACGCCGGGGACCTCGCCGACGCCGCCACCCTCACCATGCTGCGTCGCCTCGGGCCACCGCTACTTGCCGTATTCGGCAATGCCGACGACGCCGATGTTCGGGATGATCTCCCCGCGAGCGTCGAGCACGAAATCGACGGGCTGCGCCTCGCCATCGTCCACAACGGCGGCCCAGAAGCCGGTCGCCTCCAGCGCCTCGCAAAACGGTTTCCGGAGGCCGACGTCGTCATCTTCGGGCACTCCCACATTCCGCTGCTCGCACGCGAGCCCTCGGGACTGACGATCCTGAATCCCGGGAGCGCCACCGACTGCCGTCGGCAACCGCTGCACAGCATGGCCGAGATCCACGTCTCAAGCGGTCAGTCGCCCGAGGTCACCTTTCGCGGGCTCGACGGGCCAGGCGGCCCACTCCCAGAGGAGCTGATTCGCTCAGTCGGGTAGGGGAGGGAGGCCCTCACCGGCGGCCCCGGCGACGAGCACGCAGAGTCCGACGCCTCGCGATGACGCCTCGTGGGCCGCATCGCTCAGCACCTCGAGCGCCTCCACCCACCGCGCGTTGCCCGCCACGAGATCCGCGCCCTCGATCTCGATGACGGTGCCGCGGGCTGGCGGATCCTCCAAGTCGCGGAGAACGTCCATGAGGGCGTCAAGGTTGTGGCCGTACCAGTTCGGCAGCTCAAGGCCCGCCGCGAGGGCTTCGTGGAGGTCGTTGATCGACTCGCCACCAGCGACGTCGACGCGATGCCAACGCCAGCCACCATGCAGGGCGGCGCGGTAGCGGCCCCAACCGCCCGCCGGAGCGCGAAAGACGCCAGACGAGGGCGTCACGTCCTGATCCTCACGAAGCTCCGATAGTGGTCGGCCGTGTACCACTTCTGACCGCTGCGGCCGGTGACGATTCGTCGAGCCCCGCGGTCGCGCGATCCGGGCGTTTCGACCGTGTACTCGTGGTAGTAGCCTCGCTCTTGTCTGGGAAGGCGACTCTCGCGGTTTGCGAAGACGACGCCGTCCTGCCGGTACGGGAAGGGTCCGCGACTCGAGATCAAGCGGAGCGTCGTGCGGGCCTGTCCCGGCAGATCCGACACATCGACGGTGACAATCTCGCGACCACGCGCCGTCTGACTACGTTGGCTCGTCGAGCGGGTGCTGCTCTTGGACGTCGTGCTGGTGCCCGAGTCGCGGCTCGCGAGCACAAGGCCCACGATGAGGAGCGCCACGAGCGCAACGGCCGGGACGATGACCTGGGGCCAGGTGTAGTGGCGACGCCGACGGGTCACCGCACCATTGTGCCTGGTGCCGAGAGGTCCGGCCCCTGCCTGGCGCATTGGCACGCGCTGGAACGGTTCATGTCGCTCCGAGCGCCAATTTCTTGACTGTCAAGAATGGGGGTCAATGTGACAGTCAAGAAACGGGCCTTCCGTGACAGTCACGGGGAGGGAGCCGTGCGCGGGGGTCGCCGGATAGGGTGCCGAGGTGGACCTCTCGATCACCTTCCTTGGCACCGCGGCCTCGGCGCCATCAGCCCGACGGGGAACCGCCGCGACCCTCATCGCTCGCGGCGGCGAGCGAATCCTCGTCGACTGCGGCGAAGGAACCCAGCGGCAGCTGCTTCGCTCGGGACACGGCCTCGTCGACCTCGACACGATCCTTCTTACCCACGTACACGCCGACCACGTCCTCGGGCTGCCGGGCCTTCTCAAGAGCTACGGCCTTCGAGACCGGGACCGAGAACTCCTGATTGCCGGGCCCACCGGCACCAAGACATTCCTCGATCGGCTCAGCCCGGTCATCGGGCGGCTCTCATTTCGGGTGACCGTCGAGGAGTGGCGACCGGCCGACGAGTTGCCGATCGAGGGTGGCGCGATCGCGGCGTTTGCGACGGAGCACGGTGTGCCCTCGATCGGGTTCGCCCTCGTGGAAGCGTCTCGTCCGGGCGCGTTCGACGTCGCCCGGGCGCGTGAGCTTGGCGTCGCCGAGGGGCCGGACTTCGGACGCCTGCAGCGCGGCGAGAGCGTTGACGTCGTCGGGGGGAAGGTCCTGCCCGACCAGGTTCTCGGGCAGGCACGGAGTGGCCGGCGCATCATCCTCACCGGCGACACCGAGCCATGCGGCGCGACAATCGACGCAGCCCGCGCCGCCGATCTCCTGGTTCACGAGGCGACCTTCGTCGAGGCAGACCGCCACCGCGCCGACAAGACCGGGCACAGCACCGCCCGTGACGCGGCCCTCGTCGCCGTCGCCGCGGAGGTGTCGCTCCTGGCGCTCACCCACATCTCGTCCCGAAACATGGTGCGCGACATCCGAGCCGAGGCCGAAGCCGCGTTCGCTAAAACGATCATTCCCCGTGACTTCGACCGCGTCGAGATTCCCTATCCGGAGCGCGGTCCGGCGCGGCACATTTCTTGGAACGCCGAGCGGCGTGCTAGCCTCCAGCAAGAAGTACGTGAGTCCTCACAGGAGCACCTTTAACTCCGGTCCAGTGAGGCCGGGAAGGAGCCGCAAATGACACGTCGCACGCCAGTACCTTCGAGTTCTCCGCCCGGTTAGCGCCGTGGCCCGCGTCGTTATCGACGCCGAGCAGCTCGATCGGACCATCGCCCGAATCGCGCACGAAATCGTCGAGCGCCACGTCGAGGTCGAACCGCTCGCGCTCGTCGGCATCCACACTCGCGGCGTTCCACTCGCTCGCCGTCTGGCCAGTCTGATCGAGCGGTTCGGTGGGCCTCGGCCGGCCCTCGGCACACTCGACATCGCGCTCTACCGCGACGACGTTGGCGTCGGTCCCGGAGGGCGACGCGACGCGATGCCCGTCGTCGGGGCGACCGAACTCGACTTCGACCTCACCAAGCACGAAATCGTCCTCGTCGACGACGTCCTCTACACCGGGCGGACCATCAGGTCAGGGATCGATGCCCTGCTCGACTACGGGCGCCCGCCGCTCGTGCGCCTCGCGGTGCTCGTCGACCGAGGCCATCGCGAGCTGCCGATCCGACCGGACTACGTCGGAAAGAACCTCCCGACGGCACGCGACGAGCGAGTCACCGTTCGTCTCAAGGAGATCGACGGCCTCGACGAGGTCGTCATCGAACGCGACGAGGCCACCAACTCATGAGGAAAGGAAGCTCGTCATGGGCCGTTCGCTGATCACTATCGACGACCTCGCAACCGACGACATCGAGCACCTGCTCGCGAGCGCGGCGCGGTTCGAGGAGGTCATGCACCGGGACATCAAGAAGGTGCCGACGCTGCGTGGTCGCACGGTCGTCAACCTCTTCTTCGAGGCCTCGACCCGGACCGCGACATCGTTCGAGCTCGCGGCCAAGCGCCTTTCGGCTGACGTCGTGTCGATCAAGAGTTCCGGGTCCTCGGTCGAGAAGGGCGAGAGCCTCAAGGACACAATTCTGACGCTGAACGCCTACGAGCCCGACGTCTTCGTGATCCGGCACCGCGCCATCGGGGCTTGCCGCCAGGCAACTCGCTACACCGAGGCTGGGGTCCTGAACGCGGGTGACGGCAAGCACCAGCATCCGACGCAGGCCCTGCTCGACCTCTACACGATCCAGCGCGAGGTTGGCGAGATCCGAGGTTTGAACGTCGCCTTCGTCGGCGACATCGCCCACTCAAGGGTCGTCAGATCGTGCGCCACCGCCCTCGTGCGAATGGGCGCCCACGTGACCTTCGTCGCCCCTCCGACGCTGCTTCCGCGCGACTGCGAGGAGGCATTCGGAGTCGAGGTGACAAGCGACATCTCGGTCCTTGCCGACGCGGACGTCATCTACGTGCTTCGGATGCAGCTCGAGCGGATGGGCGCGGGCGGGTTCGTCCCGAGCCTCCGGGAGTACGCGGCCGAATACGGCGTCGGGGCACATCGCCTCCGCCCGGGCCAACGCGTCATGCACGCGGGGCCGATGAATCGTGGAGTGGAAATCTCGGACTCCGTCGCCGACGCCCCCGAGGCGCTCATCCAGCAGCAGGCCGCAAACGGCCTCGTCGTTCGAATGGCGGTGCTCTACGAGCTCCTTGCCGAGCAGACGGGCGACCGTCTTGCCACCCCGCTTCGGGCGCTGTCGGCCGCATGAACGAACGGTTGATTCAGCGTCCCGGTCCGCTTGCCTCAGTGGTGATTCGCGGTGCCCGCTTGCTCGACCCCGCCGCCGGAATCGATCGGATCGGCGACATCGTCATCAGGGACGGTGTCATCGGTGGGTCTCCTGACGGCCTCGAGTCAATCGACGCCACCGGTTGCCTCGTCACCCCTGGGTTTGTCGACCCGCACGTTCACCTGCGCACACCCGGGCGTGAGGACTGCGAGGACATCGGCTCGGGCAGCCGCGCGGCGGCCTCGGGTGGCTTTGTCGCGATCGTCGGGATGCCGAACACCCGCCCGGTCGTCGACTCGGCATCCATCCTCGAGAGCCTGCGACGCCGCGCTGCGGCCGAGGCCGTCATTCCCACGGGCTTCTACGCGTCGATCACGGTGGGTCTCGAGGGTGAGGCCTTGACCGAACAGGCCGAGCTGGCACGCCTCGGAGCAGCGGGATTCACCGACGACGGTCGCCCGGTCTGGAACGCGCAGGTCTTTCGGCGCGCGCTGCAGTACCAACGCCTTCACGGCCTGCCCCTCGTCCTGCACGAGGAGGATCGCGAGCTCTCAGGCGCGGGCGTCGTCCACGAGGGGGCCGTCGCGAGTCGGCTTGGTCTCGAAGCGATCCCCGCGGTGAGCGAATCGATCGCGGTCGGTCGCGACTGCGCCCTGGCCCAATACGAAGGCGCGACCATCCACATCTGCCACGTTTCGGCTTGGCAGACCGTCGAGGAGATTCGCCGCTGGAAGGCGCTCGGCGTTGCGGTGACCGCGGAGGTCACCCCGCATCACCTCGTGCTGACCGACGCTGACATCGAGCCCGACATCGACCCGGCCAGACACAAAATGAACCCGCCGCTTCGGGCCTCGCGCGACCGAGACGCGCTCATCGCCGCCCTGATCGACGGGACGCTCGACTGCGTCGCGACCGACCACGCGCCACACGCGGCAAACGAGAAGGACGCGCCGTTCGAGGACGCGCCGTTTGGTGTTACCGGTCTCGAGACCGCGTTCTCCGTGCTCTACACCGATCTGGTCCTCCCCGGAACGCTCGACCTCGCCCTGCTGGTGCAGCGGATGTCGACCGACGCGGCCCGAGTCGTCGGTCTTGATCCGCCGACTCTTGCCCAAGGCGCGACCGCCAACTTGGCCGTGATCTGCCTTGACGAGCGATTCACGGTCGGCGCCAACGGGTACCAGAGCAAGTCCACCAACAGCGCGTTTGCCGGGCGCGAGCTCGCCGGTGTCGTTCGCGCAACCATCGCAGGAGGTCAGATCGCATGGCAGCGGTAGCGCACCCCGAGCGCCACTCGTCACTCCTTCGAAAGGACGAGACCGGCCTGATCATCGTCGACGTCCAGGAGGCATTTCGACCAGTCATCGACAGCTTCGACGTGGTCGCCCGCAACTGCGCCATCCTCGCGGCCGGCTTCGAGATCCTTGGGCGACCGGTCCTCGTGAGTGAGCAGTACCCGAAGGGCCTCGGCGCGACCGTCTCCGAGATCGCGGATGTCCTGCCCCACGGGACGCAGATCGTGGAGAAGATGCGGTTCTCGGCCTGTGGAGTCGAGGCGTTCGATGCACAGCTCGCCGCTGCCGGTTGCACGTCCTGGGTCGTCGCCGGGGTCGAGACGCACGTCTGCGTCAACCAGACCGTGCTCGACCTCCTCGCACGCGGCTACGGAGTGCACGTCGCAAGCGACGCGGTGAGCTCACGAACGGCCGCGAACAAGGAGGCGGGACTCCGCAAGATGTCCGCGCACGGCGCGGAGGTCTCGAGCGCCGAGACGGTGCTCTTCGAGATGCTCGAGGTGGCCGGCGGGGACGCGTTCAAAGCCATCTCAAAGCTCGTCAGGTAGACGTCGTTGCATCGGCCTGCGCTCGTCGTTCTCGAAGACGGCCTGATTCTGCGTGCCCGCAGCGTGGGCGCCGATGGCACGCGGACCGGCGAGATGGTCTTCACCACGTCGATGTCGGGCTACCAGGAGGCGGTGACCGACCCCTCCTACCTTGGTCAGATCCTGTGCTTTGCCGCGCCGATGATCGGAAACTACGGCGCGGGTCCCGGCTACTGCGAGAGCGGCCGGGTCTGGCCGGAGGCCGTGATCATGCGCGTCGCCGGCAACCTGCCGGGGGCGGCCGGACCGATGGGCTGGCAAACCTGGCTGACCGAGCATGGCGTCGTCGCCGTGGACGACTGCGACACCCGCCGACTCACCCGTCACCTTCGCGACCATGGCGCCATGCGCGGAGGCGTCTCGACCGAGCTTGGCGACGAGGAACTCCTCGCCCTGGTTCGGACCGCGCCGACACTCGACGGTCGCGACCTCGCCGCAGAAGCCAGCGGGCCGCGCCGATCGCTCGGAAGTGACGGGCCGGTCGTCGTCGCCGTCGACTGTGGGATGAAGGCGAGCATCGCCTCCGAACTGGTGGTGGCAGGTGCTCGGGTCGAGGTCGTTCCGCCGACGATCTCGCCGGCCGAGGTACTCGCGTTCGACCCGCAGGCGCTCTTCATCTCAAACGGTCCGGGTGACCCAGCGGCCGTCGCCGACGTGGTCCCACTCATTCGCGATCTCCTCGGCAAGATTCCGGTGTTCGGGATTTGCCTCGGTCATCAGCTGCTCGCCCGCGCGCTCGACCTCTCGACGGTCAAACTCCCCTTTGGGCACCGCGGCGCGAACCACCCCGTTCGGCGCACACACGACGGGCGCGTCGAGGTGACGGTCCAAAACCACGGCTACGCGGTCGAGTTACCTCCCGGCGGCAGGGACGGGATCGAGGTCACCCGAACCAGTCTCTTCGACGGATCGGTCGAGGGCATCGCGGCACCCGAGCTTCGCGCCTGGTCGGTCCAATACCACCCCGAGGCGCGGCCGGGACCGAACGACGCCGCGTATCTCTTCGCCGACTTCGTGGAACGGATCGGCAAGTAGTGCCCGCACGGACTGACATCCGCACGATCCTCGTGCTGGGTTCTGGACCGATCGTCATCGGGCAGGCCGGCGAGTTCGACTACTCGGGCACGCAGGCGTGCCATGCCCTCCGCGAGGACGGCTTTCGCGTGGTGCTCGTCAACTCGAATCCCGCGACGATCATGACCGACCCAGGTGTCGCCGACCGGACCTACATCGAATCGCTCGACCTCGAGACCGTTTCGGCAATCATCGCAAAGGAGCGACCGGACGCGCTCCTCCCGACGCTCGGCGGACAGACCGCCCTGAACCTTGCCGTGGAGCTTTTCGAGGCCGGTGTTCTGGACCAGTACGGCGTCGAGCTGATTGGCGCCGACGTCGACGTGATCCGGCGCGCCGAGGACCGCGAGGTCTTTCGCGCCTGCATGCACGAGGCCGGGATACCGGTGCTCGACGGGCGCATCGTGTCGAGCCTGGCTGAGGCGACCACGGCAGCTGAGGCGCTCGGCTTTCCCCTGATTCTTCGTCCGGCCTTCACGATGGGCGGCGAGGGCGGCGGTTCGGCCGCGACCCCAGAGGAGTTGGCGCGAATGGCCGAGCGCGCCATCACCGCAAGCCCAATCGGGCAGGTCCTCGTCGAACGATCGATTGCCGGGTGGGGGGAGTTCGAGTTCGAGGTGGTGCGCGACCGAAACGACAACGCGATCATCGTCTGCTCCATCGAGAACATCGATCCGATGGGGGTTCACACGGGTGACTCGGTCACCGTCGCGCCCGCCATGACGCTGACCGACACCGAGTTGCAGCGGATGCGCGACGTCGCGATCGCCGTGGTCCGCGCGGTGGGCGTCGAGACGGGAGGCGCAAACGTCCAATTCGCGCTCGAACGGTCGACCGGCGAGCTCGTCGTGATCGAGATGAACCCGCGCGTTTCGCGCAGCTCCGCGCTCGCATCGAAGGCCACCGGGTTTCCGATCGCGAAGATCGCCGCGCGCCTCGCGATCGGGTACACGCTCGATGAGCTGCCAAACGACGTGACCGGTGTCACCCCGGCGAGCTTTGAGCCCGCCCTCGACTACGTCGCGCTCAAGATGCCGCGCTTCGCGTTCGAGAAGGTGCCCGCCGTCGTCCCGGTCCTCTCGACGTACATGCAAAGTGTCGGGGAGGTCCTCACCCTTGGACGGAGCTTCGGGGAGGCATTCGGCAAGGCACTGAGAGCCCGTGAGCTCGACGTCCCGGCCGAAGTACCCGACTCACTGTCCGCCGCGCTCGCCTGCCTTGCGACGCCGCGTCCGGACCGCTACGACGTGATGCTCTGGGCCTGCGACGCCGGGGCGACCGCGGGCGAGCTCGCGAGCGCGAGTCGCGTCGATCCCTGGTTCTGCGATCAGATCGTCCAGTTCGCCGAGGCGCGTCGCGCGGTTCGCCGAAACCTGGTCGAGCTGACCGCCGATGACGTGCGTAGCGCGCACCGGGCGGGCCTCACCGATCGCGACATCGCCGCCGCCACCGAAACGACCGAGGTGGAGGTCATCGCGCAGCGCCACCGCCTTGAGGTTCGTCCGAGCGTGCACGCGGTCGATACGTGCGCTGGCGAGTTCGCGGCCGCCAGCCCGTACTTCTATACGGCTTACGAAACCGAGACCGAGGCGCCGTCGCCTTCCGGCAAGGTGATTGTCGTTCTTGGATCGGGTCCGAACCGAATCGGCCAGGGGGTCGAGTTCGACTACTGCTGTGTCCAGGCCGTGCAGGCCGCTCGCGACCTCGGCTACGAAGCCGTGATGATCAACTGCAACCCCGAGACCGTCTCGACCGACCAAGGCGTGAGCGACCGCTTGTACCTCGAGCCGGTGACCCTTGAGACCGTCATCGAGGTGGCCGCGATCGAGCGACCAGTTGGGGTGATCACCCAACTCGGCGGGCAGACGCCGCTGCGTCTGGCTGAGGCGATCGCCCAGGCCGGTATCCCGCTGATCGGAACCCCGCCCCATGCGATTGACCTGGCTGAGGATCGCGGGCGGTTCGGGGCGCTCCTTCACGGACTGGGGCTCCGGTCGCCCGAGTGGCGCGTCGCGCCGAGCGCGACGGAGGTCGGCGCTGCGACCGAGGCGATTGGCTTCCCGGTGCTCATTCGCCCGTCCTACGTCCTTGGCGGTCGAGCGATGGCCATCTGCCACAGCGCCGCCGACGTCGACGAGTACCTCACACGAGAGCGCCCACAGGGTGCGGTCTTCGTCGACCGCTTCCTCGAGCGAGCGGTCGAAGTGGACGTCGATGCGCTCTGTGACGGCCAGTCGACGTGGATCGCTGGCATCATGGAGCACGTCGAGGCGGCGGGGATCCATTCGGGTGACTCGGCCTGTGTCCTTCCCGCCCAGAGCCTGGGGCCAGCCACGATCGACGCCATCGGCGCCCAGGTCGGCGCGATCGCTCGCGCCGTCGGCGTGGTCGGCCTCGTCAACGTCCAGTTTGCCGTCGTGAACGAAGCGATCTTCGTGATCGAAGCAAACCCGCGGGCGTCGCGGACGGTTCCCTTCGTCTCGAAGGCCACCGGGGTCCCCCTCGTCCGGCACGCTGTGCGGCTCATGCTCGGCGAGAGCATCGCGGACCTCGACCTGCCCGAGCCGCGCCCGGGCGGGTACGTGGCGGTCAAGGAGGCCGTCCTTCCATTCTCCCGGTTCCCGTCCACCGACCCCGTGCTCGGGCCCGAGATGCGCGCGACCGGCGAGGTCATGGCGATCCGGGGGAGTTTCGCGCAGGCGTTCGCGGCCGCTCAGCGAGCCGCAGGTCAGCGACTCCCCCGTTCCGGGTCGGTGTTCGTTTCGGCGCGCGACGCCGACAAGCCCGACGCGGTGTCTATCGCCGGGGCACTCGGGCGGGCCGGCTTCCGTCTTCTGGCAACCGAAGGCACTGGGCGCGCCCTCGGGGCGGCCGGCCTCCAGGTCGAGGTCGTGCGCCGCGTCAGCGAAGGCGCCGACAACGTCGTCGATCGTATCGCCGCGGGTGGCGTCGACCTCGTGATCAACACGCCCGGTGGGCGGAGCGCCCACGATGACGGGGCACAAATCAGGCGCGCGGCGCTTCGGTACGGGGTGCCGTGCGCGACCACGATCGAGGCCGCCCGAGCGAGTGTTCAGGCCATTCTGTCGGGCGGGGGGAGCCCCGCTCGGCCACTCGCGATCCAGGACGTTCACCGGGCCGTCAGCACGTCCCGATAGGCACGCGAGCGTCATTTATTCGCTTGACCTGCGAAAGATCCAACCGGCAGGCTTGCAGCGCGAGGCCGAACGTCCCTAGAATCGCCCCCTAATGCCGGCGCGACCAAAGGTCTCGGGCCAAGCTCCCACCAGGTCGCTCGACCAGCGGATGGAAGCTTTGCAACGAGCCAACGAGATTCGTTCAAAGCGAGCCCAGCTCAAGAAAGAGTTGAAGGACGGCAAGCTTTCGATCGACGACGTCATCTCGTCCCCCCCCGAGTTCCTGCAAACCGCCAAGGTCATGGACCTCCTCATGGCGGTTCCCAGGTGCGGCAAGGTGCGGGCCACCCGCTACCTGAACCACTGTCGTATCGCTCAGGGCAAGACGATCGGCGGGCTGACCCAGCGTCAGCGCGACGAGCTGTTGGAACTTCTCGCCCGCTGACCGGAGTTGGCCCCCCGCGGGTCTTTGTCATCTCGGGCCCCTCGGGCGCGGGGAAGGGGACGCTCATCGATGCGTTGCTTCCACGCTTCGGCGACCTTGTGCTTGCGATCTCCGCGACGACGCGCACGGTGCGCCCAGGTGAGATCGACGGTGAGGACTACTACTTCCTGTCACCAGACGCGTTCGACGCCCGCGTCCGCGCCGGCGACTTTCTCGAACACGTGGCCTACGCCGGGAATTCGTACGGGACGCTTCGCGACGAGGTCGAGCGCATCCTCGGGGAGGGTTGTTCTGTCGTCGTCGAGATCGAGCTGCGTGGGGCCCGCGCCATTCGATCGATGCTCCCGAGCGCCGTTGCGATCTTCATCGCACCTCCCTCGCCCGAGGCACTGGCCGAGCGCCTCCGTCGTCGCGGCAAGGACAGCGAAGCGGCGATCGCCAGACGGATGGAGGAGAGCGTGGCTGAGCTCGCCGCCCAAGGCGAGTTCGATCACGTGATCACCAACAACGACGCCGAGCGAGCCGCGGACGCCCTCGAGGAGATCATTTCCAGCTACCTTCACGGGACCGACTAACAGGGGGACGCGTGGCCGACGTTCTGCTTGCCGTCAGCGGTGGGATCGCCGCGTATAAGTCCCTCGACGTCCTGCGCATTCTCCAGCGTCGGGGTCACGAGGTCACCGTTATCATGACTCGCAACGCCGAACGGTTCGTCGGCGCGGCGTCCTTTGCGGCGCTCTCGGGGCGCCCAGTCGGCCTGACACTCTTCGGGCCGCCCAGTCAACCCGGCTACGACCACCTCGATCTCGCCCGACGCGCCGACGCGATGCTGGTCTGCCCGGCGACGGCGAACACGCTTGCTCGGATGAGCGCTGGCCTCGCGACCGACCTGGTCGGGTCGGTCTATCTGGCCATGGACGGACCGGTCCTCGTCGCGCCGGCGATGAACACCAAGATGTGGGAGCACCCGGCGACTCGGGCCAACCTCACGACCCTTGCAGCGCGCGGCGTCGCGATCGTGCCGCCGGCCGTCGGCCTGCTCGCAGACGGCGACATCGGCGAAGGTCGACTGGCTGATCCCAGCGCGATCGCCGATGCGCTCGAGCGCCTCTTGGCGCCGGACGTGGTCGGCGACCTCGTCGGACAGCGCGTGCTCGTCACCGGCGGCGGGACGCGCGAACCCATCGACGCGGTCCGCTACGTGGGAAACAGGTCGAGCGGGCGGATGGCGGTCGCCCTTTGCGAGGCCGCCCGCGACCGAGGGGCTGAGGTTACCTTGATCGGGTCGAACCTCACCGTCGATCCTCCGACCGGGGTCGCGTTCACGTCGGCGCGGACCGCGCGCGACCTCGGAGCGGCCTGCCAGGCGGCGTTTGACCACTGCGATCTACTTGTCATGGCAGCGGCGGTCGCCGACTATCGACCGGTCGACGCGGCCGATGGCAAACTGGACAAGTCGGAGCGCTCAGCGCTTGAGATCCGCCTCGAGCGAACCGACGACATCGTCGCCGGCCTCGCCGCCCGGCGCGACCGACAGGTACTCGTAGGTTTTTCCGCCGAGTACGGGCCGGACGCCATCGTCCGCGCTCGGGAAAAACGCGAGCGCAAGGGACTCGACGTCATCATCTACAACGACATCTCCGAGCCCGGGATCGGCTTTGAGTCCGATGACAACGCGATCACGGTGATCGGGCCTGGGCCCGCTGAGGTGACCTTCCCGCGTGCGAGCAAGCGGGTCCTCGCCGACCTGATCCTCGACGCGGGGCTCGTCGCCCTTCAGGACCGAGACCGGTAGCTCGCCGCGGCGGATTCTCGGGCTGCTACCGTCAGGCGGACGTGACACGCCCGGGACCGAAACGACACGGAGTTGCTGGACAAGAGGGGAGCGCCGGTCTCGCGACACGGGCAGCCGAACGCCTCGTGGAGGAGATCGGGGCCGTCCTCGCGGGCTCGCCCCAGGTGCTTCGCGCGTCGGTCGCCTGCCTGCTCGCGGGGGGGCATCTCATGATCGAGGACGTCCCCGGAGTGGGGAAGACCGTTCTCGCGCGGGCGCTTGCGGCGGCGGCGGGCGTTGGTTACTCACGCGTTCAGTGCACCGCCGACCTCCTCCCGTCCGACGTCACCGGGATCTCGATCTACCACGAGCCGAGCGCGGAGTTCCGCTTCCAGCCTGGCCCGGTCTTCTCGAATCTCGTCCTGGTCGACGAAGTCAACCGGGCCTCGCCGCGGACACAGTCCGCGCTCCTCGAGGCGATGGAGGAGAGCCAGGTGACCGTGGACGGCATCACGCGTCCCCTCCCGCGGCCGTTCATGGTCGTCGCCACCCAGAACCCCGTCGAGTATGAGGGCACGTTCCCGCTTCCTGAGGCCCAGCTCGACCGATTCATGATGCGCCTGCATCTCGGATATCCGGGACCGCGTGACGAGGCCCGCCTCTTGCTCGGCGAGAGTGGGGCCGTGCACCTCTCCCGCGTCGAGCCGGTGAGCGACGAGAGTGGTCTTCGCCTCGCGATGGAGGCCGTGGAGCGCGTCCACGTCGATCCACAGATCGCGGACTACGTCGTCACCCTCGCCACCGCCACCAGGACCGACGATCGCATCGTCCTTGGGGTGAGCCCACGCGGTTCACTCATGGTGCTTCGGGCGGCGAAAGCGTGGGCGCTCCTGGCGGGTCGCGACTACGTGCTTCCAGACGATATCCAGGACCTCACGCCCGTGGTGCTCGCGCACCGCGTCGTCGTCGATGCGTCGGCGCGCGCAACCGAGGACGCCAGCGACATCCTTGCGCAGATCCTTGAGCGAACCCCGGTCCCGCGCGGCGTGTGACGTGCCCCGGTGGCTTTCGATCGCCCTCGCGGGCGTCGCCGCGCTTACCGTCTCTGTTGCCATCGGGACGCGACCCCTCGCGGTTGCAGGTGCGGCCCTTGTCGCCGCCGCCGTCCTTTCACAGGTCACGCTTCGCGCCGCTCGACGCGGGCTACGGGCTGACGGGCACGTTGACGCCATCGGCGTCCAAGCCGGCGGGACGGCAACGGTGCGGGTGCGCCTCTACGGCTGGCCAGCGCGGGCTGGGCTCTGGCGCCTTCTCAGCATCTCCGGAGACCTGGGTCTGACGGCGTTTGGCGCAGTGCGCGCCATGACGGTCACGGCCCGGGGCGGCGGGGTTGATCTCACGTGGACGGTCGAAACGCTCCGTCGGGGAGTACACGCGCTCGGCGACGTGCGCGTGCGCGTCGGCGATCCTCTCGGCATTGGGCACGTCGATGTGCCGGTTATTGGGCTTGGATCCGTCGAGGTCGGGCCCCGCATCATCGACGGCCCGACGAGTCCCGCCCGGTACGCCACGTCGAGGGGTGGGCTCCTGCGGGACACGAATCGGTCCGCGATCGGTGAGCTGCTGGGCGTGCGCAACTACCGGCCGGGCGACCCCCTCAACCGCATTCACTGGCCTCAGACGGCACGACGGCGTCGCCTGCAGACCTCAGAACGGGCGGGCGCAGACCCTGATCCCGGGCGTACCTGGGTTCTCCTCGACGCCGGACCGGGTACTGACGACCACCGAGTCACCGAGTGCTTCGAACTCGCCGTGACGGCGGCGGCAAGCGTGGCGCTGCGCCTGGCCAGGGTGGGAGGCCTCGCTGCGTTCGAGCATTGCGGCGCGCCCCGTGAGCTCTTGCGGGCGGGTTCAGATCTGCGCGCAAGGGTCTGGCGGAGCGCCACGGGCGTTCGCCCAGGCGGGCCGGTGGTGGTCGCAGACCGCGTGTCGTCGCTTGCGAGGTCGATGGCGTCAACGCGTACCTTGGTGCTCGTGACGCCACTCGGTCGACCCGAGCTTGTCAGCGCGGTCGAGGGGGCGCTTCGATCGGGTTTGCGTGTTCTCGTCCTGCTGATCGGCGGTGAGGCGGCGACCCTCGAGGGTGAGCTCACACGGCTTGGCTGCACGGTTATCTGCGCCGCAAGCGAGTCTGAGACCGCCCGGGCCCTCGATGGGGAGCCAACCCGCCGTGTCACGCCGGTCTGGCGCGGTGTGGCATGAGGAGAGCGGCGCGGTGGGCGGGAGCCCACTGGAGACCGGCCCTCCTCCTTGCGACGCTCGGCCTGCTCTGGGGCGGGCTCTACCGCAATCCCTCGCCACTCACGCTTGTCGCGCTCATCGTCGCGGGGATTGTCTGCGGACTGGCGCTCGCGCGGTCGTCGCGCACCGGATGGGTCGTCGCGACCGGGGCCCTGGCGTTTGGGGTGGCGGTCGCGGCGGGACGCGGCCCGGCGGCGTACCTCCACTCCACCGGCTGGAGCGCTCTCGGACCGGACCTTCGGGAGGGGTTTGTCGAGGTGGTCGGCGCGCGCTTCCCGGCGCAAGGACCGGGCGCCTTCGCCCTCGGCCTGATCCTCGTCGTCCTTGCGGCTGGCCTCGTCGTCCTGTCACGACGCGTTTGGCCCATCGGCGCCGCGCTCGCGGTCCTCGCCGTGGCCGGCTACCGCTGGACCGTCGCGCCTGCGCAGAGCGCGACCCTCTCAGGCCTCGCGATCTCCGCGGTCGTCGTGCTCGTCGTCGGGGGACAGGCGCGACGTTCGCTCACGCGCCGAACCGCCGGCATCCTTGCCATGTGCGGGCTTGGCGCCCTCGGCTCGCTCGCCGTCGCCACCGACCGTCCGGTGCTCGACTGGCGCACCTGGGACGTCGTCGCCCGAGCCGCGCAGCCGCAGCTCGTCGTGAGTCTGGCCCAGACCTATGGGCAGCTCAACTATCCCGATCGCCCGGTCGTGATGTTCCGTGTTTCGTCGGAGCGGGCGGTCGAGCTTCGCGGGGCGGTCTTTCCCCATTTCGACGGTGCCGCCTTCGACGACGACTCACCACCCCCCGAACGGCTCAACCTGACCGGCGGCTCCGTGACCCTCGACTCAGACGGTAGCGGCGCGCGCCTGACACAGCGCGTCACACAGGTGAGCGCCGAAACCAACCTGCTCTTCGCCTCAGGGCGTCCGGGCGAGATCCGAGGGCTCCCGTGGAACCGTCGTCTGAACCGCATCGGCGCATCCCTCCAGGTCGAACCCGATCTGCCGCGCGGAGCGACGTACACGATCGACACGACCGTCCCAGATCCGGGAGCGGCGGCGCTTGAGGCCGCTGGACCCCCGTCGGGCGGCGACATCACCATCGACCTTCCTGGTGGGCGAGAGGTGGTCGTCCCGTCGTGGGGCTCGGGTCGGACGCTCCCGGCGGCGGATCAGTTCGGGGTGTACGCGCCGGTCGCCGACCTTGCCCGGGAGATCGCACTCGGCGCACGTAGCGAGTACGAGGTGGTGGTGGCAACCGAGAACTACCTTCGGGAGTCCCACTCCTACAGCGAGGCGCCCCCGACTCCCGTGGGGGACACCCCATGGATCGTCGACTTCCTCACGAGGAGCCGCACCGGTTTCTGCCAGCAGTTCGCCAACTCGATGGCCCTCATGCTGCAGATGAACGGCATTCCCGCACGCGTCGCCGTCGGCTTCACTCGCGGCGCATACGACGCCGCGCGAGGCGATTTCGTCATCGTCGACCGGGACGCCCATTCCTGGGTCGAGGTCGATTTTTCAGGCTACGGCTGGCTTCCGTTCGACCCGACGCCGGGCCGTTCGGCCGCCAACAGCGCGTCCGTGTCGAGTCGGAGCTTTTCGCTTTCGCAGATCCGGCTTGCGGCGCTGCGAGCACGCCTCCCACAAGCGGCGGTCAAGCCTGCCCCGATCGTCGAACCACCCAAGGTCACGCCGACCTTCCCCGCGGCCCCGGTTGGGGACGCAAGCGGCTTCGGCGCGCGTTGGCTCCTCCTTGCGGCGCCGTTCCTTCTGATCGGGGCGATCCCTGTGGCCAAGTCGATCCGGCGCGCTCGTCGCCGTCGGGCTGGATCGCCTCGTGAGCGAATCCTCGCGGCAGGCCGCGAGTTCGCCGGGTGGCTGCGTGAGCTGGGTCTCGACGCGGGCCGCGGTCACACAGCGTCGCGACGAAGCGAGGATCTGGCCAAGGCCCTCGGCGTCGATGCGTCGGATCTTGTGACGCGCATCGAGGCCGCCAGGTTCGGTGGATCGAGCCCATCTATGCAGGACGCGCAGGGTGTCTGGACCGAACTCACGGCGCTCCGCTCCGAGCTCCGCCGTGCCGCCGGTCCGCGTCGGTGGCTGCGTAGTCGTCTCGGGCTGCGATCACTCCGCGCCTAATGGCGTTTGCGTCGTTTGCGACGGTCGGTACTCTTGGTCGATGAGCGACGTGCATCCCGCCTACGATGCGTACCGCAGGGGCATGGACCTGTTGAAGGGTGGCAACGCACACCAAGCCGCGGTTGCACTCGAGACGGCGAAGCGCCTCGAACCGGAGAAGGGGTCCATTAGGGAAGGCCTCGGACGCGCGCTGCTCGTAACGCAATCCTACGAGCGCGCCGCGCTCGAGTTCGGCAAGGCGGTGGAGCTCGCGCCGACCGATCACTACGCGCACTACGGCCTTGCCCGCGCGCTCGACCGCCTCGGCCGCTCGGCCGAGGCACTCCGTCACTACCGGCTCGCGCGCTGCTTCGGGTCGACCCTGGTGGGGCCGTCGCAGCTCGCGACTAGGCCGGACCGCTGACGGCGACATCGTCGGGTACGTCGAAGCCGGCGCGCAAGGTTCCCTCGTAGGTCTCGTCGACGATCACGCTGAGCTCGCCCAGGAGCCCGTCGAGGCGACCGGCAAGGCCGTCGACATCAGATCGGGCAACGAGGAAGATGTCACCGTCATCGTCGAGCGCGAAGCGCCACCGACTGCGGTCGAAATGGCGCCGCAGGAGGCGCGCGTAGATCGCCTCCTTGGCGCGATCCGGGCCACGCATCACGAACGCCTGCAGCTGCACCGACCGCTCCTCGAACCTCATGTGCACCGCGACGATCCCGCGTTTTTGGGACGGCAGGCGAACGGTGACGGCGCCACTCGCGGCGTGCGTCGCCTCGACACCGAGTGCCGTGAGGGTTTCGACGACTGCGTCTGCTGGCTCCATGGGGTGAACGTTAGCCGCCTCGGGTGGGTGCGGTCAGCCATCACGTACGGGCTGGGTGGCACAATCGACCGGTGCGAGTCGTGCTCCAGCGGGTGCTCCGAGCCTCAGTCAGCGTCGACGGTGTGGTTGTCGGCTCGATCGCGCACGGGCTGGTGGCCTTGATCGGCATCGAGCCTGACGACACCGCGGCCGACGCCGAGTGGCTTGCGGCCAAGACCGCGCGGGCGAGACTCTTCGCGTCGCCGGAGCGGGACTTCGATCGCTCGCTGCGAGATGTTGGAGGCGGTCTCCTCTGCGTGAGCCAGTTCACACTGTTTGCCGATCTTCGCCGCGGTAACCGTCCATCGTGGCAGGGCGCCGCGGACGCGTCGGCTGCGGAGCCGCTCGTTGCCGCCTTCGCCCGGGCCGGGGAGGCCGAGGGCCTGCGGGTCGCGCGCGGGGTCTTCGGCGAGCGCATGGAGGTGTCCCTCGTCGGAGATGGCCCGGTGACGCTCGTGATCGACTCGGCGGCCACGCGCGAGCGGAGTCGTCCAAGCCAGGGACCGGGGTGCTAGGATCCGCGCATCCAGATGTATGGATGGTTTTCGGAAGTGGGCGCCGCCCACTTTTTTTGTGCGAAATCACGGTTGGCAGACTGGTACGGAGAGGTGCCCCCTGTCGGACCTGACCCAGATCGAAGAGGTCGTGGAAGAGACCCTGCGCGCGTCCTTGCCGGACGTTGACCTACTTGAAGTCGCCGTCGTGCGGCGTGGCATGCTGCGCCTCGTGATTGACCACCCGGATGGGGTCAACCACGAGCTCTGCGCCTCGGTGACGCATGCGCTCAACCCGACCGGCCTGCGCGAGCGGTTCGGCGTCGAGGTCTGGTCGCCCGGCCCGGAACGGCCGCTTCGCACCCCGGCGCACTACGCCGGCGCGATCGGCTCGACCGTCACGATCAAGGTTGCGCCGGAGACACCCGGTGGAGCGCGTTCGACCGTTCGCGGTCGACTTGCCGCGGCGGACGCCGAGTCGCTACGGATCGAACGGGGTACAGAAGTCGTCATCGTGCCGATGGACGCTGTGATGCGAGCGCACCGTCAGATGGAAGAGGAGAGCTCGTGAACCGCGAGATCATCGAGGCAATCAAGCAAATCGAACGCGAGAAGGGGATCAGTTCAGAGACCCTTGTCATCGCCTTGGAAGACGCCCTGCACGCCGCATACCGGAAGACGCCCGACGCGGCGGAATACGCCAAGATCGAGATCGACCGGGAAAGCGGCGAGATGCGCGTCCTGCGGCTCGAACTCGAAGAGGGCGAGGAGCTGCGCACGCTGCCCCAGGAGGAGCCGGAGATTCCCGAAGGGATCGACCCGGCCGATGTCGAGCCGCTGGCTCCGCTGATCGACTGGGCTGCCTACGACCCGGACGAGCTCGAGCTGATCGACGTGACCACCGATAACTTCGGGCGCATCGCGGCCCAGACCGCCAAGCAGGTCATCCTGCAGCGGATCCGCGAGGCCGAGCGAGAGATGATGTACGAGGAGTACGTCGATCGCGTCGGCGACGTCGTGACCGGCATCATCCAGCAGTCCGACTCCAGGTACACCCTGGTCGATCTGGGGCGCGTCGAGGCGCTTCTTCCTGAGAGTGAGCAGGTGCCCGGCGAGCGCTACGACCACGGGGCCCGGATCAAGGCCGTGATCGTCGACGTCCGAAGCTCCACGAAGGGGCCTCAGGTCATCGTCAGTCGACGCTCGGACGAGCTCATCAAGCGCCTGTTCGAACTCGAGGTGCCAGAGGTCGCCGACGGCCTCGTCGAGGTTCGCAACGTGGCGCGCGAGGCCGGTTGGCGGTCGAAGATCGCCGTGATTTCGAACACGCAAGGGGTCGACCCGGTCGGCGCCTGCGTCGGTCCGAGGGGCTCGCGAGTCCGGATGGTCGTGAGCGAGCTTCGGGGTGAGAAGATCGACATCATTCCGTACAACGACGAGCCCGCTCGCTACGTCGCCAAGGCACTTTCCCCCGCGCGCGTCCGCGAGGTTCTCGTCGACGACGAGGCCCGTCAGGCGACGGTCATCGTTCCTGACGATCAGCTGTCGCTTGCGATCGGCAAGGAGGGCATGAACGCCAAGCTCGCCGCCCGGTTGACCGGCTGGCGGATCGAGATCAAGAGCGAGTCTGCCTACAACGCCGAGGAGGCATCGTCCGAGTTCGGTGGCGATGGCGACGGTGAGTACGTTCGTTGCGTTGCGACACTGCGCAACGGAAAGCGGTGCGTCAACGCCTCCGTTACGGGAACGCACTACTGCGCGCTCCCCGCACACGCGAAGCTCGCGGACCGCCCGGTGCAGGGACAGGAATCGTCGTCCGATTCGTGACGCCGTGTCTCTGGGCCGCAAGGGGCCTCAACGTCGGTGTCTGGGGTGCGGCCTGGTGTCCGACAAGGGACGCTTGGCGCGCTTCACGGTCACGCCCGCCGGAGAACACTGGAGTGTCGTGCGCGACGATTCCTCGACGCTCCCAGGCCGTGGCCTCTATGTTTGTTTCAAGCGGGCGTGTTTCGAGCGCGCCCGGGCTCGCGGCGCCTTCGCGCGCGGAGCCCGAGTACCGGCCGAACACCTCGCCGTGGACGTCGGCCTCGCACGAGGCCTTGAAGGGGAAGCGTAAGTGAGCACAGCCGAAGACAAGAAGCGCATCTACGAGATCGCCAAAGAGGAGGGGCTGCCGAGCGCCCTGGTGCTGCAGCGGCTCCGTGCTGCGGGCATGGACGCCAAGACGGCCTCCTCCACGGTGGATGTGGGTGAGGCGCTGCACATCCTCAACCCGAACAAGTACCCGCGCGGCGGTGCTGAAGGTTCCGCACCAGCCCGGGTCGGGCGCGGCCGCCCGCAGGTAAGCCAGCAGTCGCCGGCTGAGGTCGCGGCCGCGACGCCCGCGGAGCCAGCAGTCGCCGTGGCAAGCGCGGAGGAGGTTGCCGGCGCGACACCATCTGAGCGTCGCAAGGCACGTGCTGCCGTCGCTCGCGCTGCCCGCGAGGTCATCGAACGGGCAGAGGCCGAGGCCCGCGGCGAGGTCTACGAACCGGCGCCTGCCCACGAGGCTCCCGCCGAGGTTGAGTCCCACGAACCTGTTTCGGAGCCAGCACCGGTCGTCGAGGCGACGCCCGTTGCTGCGGTCGCACCCGTTGCCGTGGCCCCCCCGGCCCCGGTTGAACCGACCGTCGAGGTCCCAGTCGAGACCGCCCATGCCCCGGCCGCGGTCGTCGAGCCATCGGCGCCTGCCGTCGCCGAGCCCGTCGCGGATGTCGTGCCCGTGCCCCCACCGGCGACCCCCGCCCCCGCCGTCCCGACGCCGGCGGCCGAGGTCCCGTCGCCGGCGCCGCCGCCCGCCGCCCCTACGCGCCAACCAGCACCGACGCCCGCGGAGCGGCGTCCCGAGCGGACCGGTCCGCCACCGCCAGCTCCCGCCAACCGTCCGCCCCAGCAGGCGCGGCCCGCACCAGCGTCGGCTCCCGGCGGTGCGCCAGGAAACGCAGGCCGGGGTCGAGATGGCGCGCCGGCAGGTCCGCCGCGACCGGGCGCCGGGGCAGGCCCGCCGCGGCCCGGTGGGCCACCGGCAGGCGCCCCGCGTCAGGGTGGCGCACCCGGCGGCGGTGACCGCGCCGGAGCGCCTGGAGGGCGTGGCGTTCGTCCCGGTGGCGGCGGCGGGGGCGGAGCGCCCACGCGTCCAGGTGGCGGCGGTGGCGGAGCGCCGCCGCGTCCAGGTGGCGCGGGTGGCGGGGGCGGAGCGCCCACGCGTCCAGGACCGGGCGCAGGTGGGCGACGCCGTCGTGTCGTCATTGACGCGCAGGCCAGTCGACGTAACGTCGGCGGGACGCAGGGCCCCGGAGGCCGCAAGGGAGGTCGCGGCGGACGCGGCAACCGCGAGGAGACGCCCGTCGTCATTGTCGACGACGGCACACCCGTCGACATTCGCTCTGGCTCCGCGGTCAAGGACGTCGCCGAAGCGCTCGGCCTGCCGTCGACCCAGATCATCAAAACCCTGATGGGCCTCGGCGAGATGGCGACGATCACGCAGTCCCTTTCAGACGACGCAATCGAGTTGATCGCCGAAGAGCTCGAGCGCACCGTGCGCATTGTTCACGCGGTCGAAGAGCCGGACCCGGAGGCCGAAGTCGTCGACGACCCGGCCGATCTCGTCAGCCGCGCGCCGGTCGTGACGGTGATGGGGCATGTCGACCACGGCAAGACCTCACTCCTCGACGCCATTCGCGTCACGGAGGTCGCCGCCGGCGAAGCCGGTGGGATTACGCAGCACATCGGCGCCTACCAGGTGCACCACTCCTCACGCGAGTTGACCTTCCTCGACACACCAGGTCACGAGGCGTTCACCGCCATGCGCGCCCGCGGCGCGAAGATCACCGACGTGGCCGTCATCGTTGTGGCCGCCGACGACGGCGTGATGCCGCAGACAGTCGAGGCGATCGACCACGCGAAGGCCGCCTCGGTGCCGTTCGTGATCGCCATCAACAAGATCGATCGAGAGAACGCGAACCCCGATCGGGTCCGTCAAGAGTTGGCAAACCACGAGGTCATTCCACGCGAGTGGGGCGGGAGTCACGAGTTCGTCGAGGTTTCCGCAAAGCAGGGAATCGGGCTCGACCAGTTGCTCGAGACGATCCTGCTCGTCGCCGATGTCGACGTGGAGCCGAAGGCCAACCCGAAGCCCGGCGCGTCTGGAACGGTCATCGAATCGCGACTGGACTCGGGCCGAGGCCCGGTGTGCACGCTCCTTGTGCAGCGGGGAACGCTCCATATCGGCGATGTCGTGACCGTCGGTGACACCTACGGTCGGGTTCGCGCAATGCTCGACTTCAAGGGTGACACCCTCCTTGCGGCAGCCCCATCGGTGCCCGTCGAGGTGCTTGGGCTCAGTGGGGTCCCGGTGGCCGGTGAGAAGTTCCGGGTTGTCGAGAACGAACGGACCGCTCGGCAGGCGGCATCCGAGCGGAGCCTCCGCCTGCGTGCCGAGCAACTCGCCAACCGTCGAACGGTCTCGCTCGACGACCTCTTCGATCGGATCAAGGAGGGAGCGCTCAAGGAGCTCAACCTCATCGTCAAGGGCGACGTCCAAGGCTCGGTCGGAGCACTTGAAGACGCCCTGAACAACGTCTCCCAAACCGAGGTCCGGCTCCGAGTCATCCACACCGGCGTCGGGGCGATCACGGAGTCCGACGTGATGCTCGCGTCGGCCTCCTCGGCGATCATCATCGGCTTCAACGTCCGTCCGCGGTCAGAAGCCAACAGCCTGGCCGAGCGCGAAGGCGTCGACATCCGGACCTACCGGGTGATCTACCGCGCCATCGACGACGTCAAGGCGGCGCTCATCGGGATGCTTGCCCCAGAGATCGTCGAGGACATCATTGGCCACGTCGAGATTCGAACCACCTTCCGAGCGAGCCGCATCGGAACAATCGCGGGCTGCTACGTGACCGACGGGCTGATCCGTCGCACCGCGGGTATTCGCCTCCTGCGCGATGGCACAGTCGTCTACGAGGGTCGGATCGGTTCGCTCAAGCGCTTCGACGATGACGTTCGCGAGGTCCTGACCGGGTTTGAGTGTGGGGTGCTCATCGACGGCTTCAACGACATCAAGGACGGGGACCAGATCGAGGTCTACGAGCAGCGCGAGGTGGCCCGCACCGAGCAGGTTGCCGCGAAGGTCCCCACGCCACCGCCACCACCCGCCGAAGCGGCGGAGTAGGCGAGTATCGGGGGGACACGCGTGGGTCGTGGCTACGTTGGGGTTTTGTCAGTCGAGATGCACCTGCCCACGGCAGCCTCCCTCAAGGACAAACGCCGTGAGGTACGGCGCGTGAAGGCCGGGCTCGAGAACCGCCTCTCATTCTCCGTGGCGGAGGTCGGCGAGCACCACCTCTGGCAGCGCGCGACGATCTCCGCTGCGATCGTCACGCGCGAGGCGGGGGAAGCGGAACGGCTCGTCGACCAGGCGCTTGCCTGGCTCGACACCGACCCCGAACTTCAAATGGTCGGACGCAGACGCGCGGTCATCGCGGTCGACGAGGACTGGCCAGCGTGAGCAAGGTCGGTGGGAGCGGCAAGCGCCGTGCGAGCGAGCGCGTCCGACAATTGGTCGCCGAGGCGCTCGAGCGCCACGCATCCGACCCGAGGCTCACGTGGGTCACCGTCACCGAAGTCCGCGCGACCAGCGACCTCAAGACAGCGACGGTCTTTTTCACAGTTCTCGATGCGCGCAAGCGCGCCGGAGCAGAGGCGGCGCTCGCGTCGGCTCGGGGGATGATTCAGGGCCGGATCGGTGCGCGCCTCGGTACCCGCAACACACCGCAGCTCGACTTCGTGTTCGACGACCACCAAGCCCGGGCCCGCGAGCTGACCACGCTTATCGAGGGGCTCGAGGTACACCCAGATCCGGAAGCGCTTGGCGAGTGACGAGCGCCGAGCGTATCGTCGCAGCGCTACGAACGCCCGACTTGCGGGTCGCCATCGCGACCCACCGCAATCCAGACGGTGACGCCATCGGTTCGGCCATCGGCCTGGCCCGCTCGCTGCGCGCCCATGGCATAGACGTCGTCCTCTGGCACACCGACGGCGACTGCGTCCCGGACGACCTGCGATTTCTCCTTTCCCCGAGCGAGACCTTTGCGTCAGACGTGCCGGCAGATGCCGGTGAGCGAATGTTGATCGCGCTTGACTGTGCGTCCGAGGCGCGGCTCGACCCGAACGACGCGCGCGGCGCGTTCGCGTCAGTCGTCAACATCGACCATCACCACGACAACACCGCCTTCGGCGCCTGGAATCTGATCGTCTCCGAGGCATCGAGCACCGCCGAGATCGTCGCGCAGTTGATCGCGCTCGGGAGCCTCCCGATGACCGCCGCGGTCGCCGCACCGCTGTATGTCGGGATCGTCACCGATACCGGCCGCTTTGGCTACTCGAACGCGACGCCGACCAGCCACGAGACGGTTGGCAGACTCCTCTCTACGGGCGTCGATGCCCCTGCCCTCCACAGTCGGTTGTATGAGGATCGATCGGTCGAGTCGGCTCGCCTGACGGGTCGGGCCATCGCCTCCCTCCACTTGAACGAAGCGGCCCGTTACGCTCGGGCTGTGCTCCGAAGCGTGGACATCGCCGCCGCGGGGACCGACGACGCCGAGGGAATCGTCGAGCTGCTGCGCGGCCTGCGCGGCGTATCGATTTCCGCGCTCGTTCGGCCTGGCGACGCCGCCGAGACCAGCTGGCGTGTGTCGCTGCGCGCTCGCGACGGGGCGCTTGATGTGTCGGCAATCGCGCGTCAGCACGGTGGCGGGGGCCACGCCGCCGCTGCCGGCTGCACGGTCCCGGGCGGCATCGACGAGGTCCTGACCTGGCTCGACGGCGCGATCGAGGGCGCTCGTTGACGAACCGAGAGGCGCCGGTTCACGTCGACAGTGGACATCTGTGGCTCGTCGACAAACCCGCTGGCCTGACTTCGCACGACGTCGTCTGGAGGCTTCGGCGACGCCTCCCCGGTCGGCCTCGCGTTGGGCATGCGGGAACGCTTGACCCTTTTGCCACCGGACTCCTCGTCGCGTTCTCAGGGAGATCCACGCGCCTCGTGCGCTACCTCGTCGGCCTGGACAAGCGTTACGACGCCAGGGTTCGTCTCGGGGCAAGATCAGCGACCGGCGACCCCGAGGGCCCCATCGAACTCAGCGGTGTCCGCGCGTCGTCGGGCGATCTTGCGGGCGCCCTCGCGACGCTCACGGGGTCCATCGACCAGCAAGTGCCCGGCCTTTCGGCGGTGCGCGTCGATGGCGAGCGGCTCTACCGCCGAGTGCGCCGCGGCGAGGCCCCCGAGCGGCCCACCCGGTCTGTCGTCATTCACGATCTGCAGGTCATGGACCAGCATCCCGACCTCGAATGGGTCGATCTCAGCGTCCACTGCTCGAGCGGCACCTACATCCGCCAGATCGCGACCGACCTCGGTGAGGCGCTCGGGTGCGGTGGATACTGCGAGGCGCTGCGGCGTACACACGTGGGGGCGATGGCAATCAACGATGCCACGACGCTCGAGGCGATCTGTACGGACGATGGGCTGCCGCTCCTTGACGGGCTGGCTCACCTGCCGATGCGCGAGCTCACTGGTCCGGAGGCGGTGGACGTCGCCCACGGTCGACCCCTCGCCGATGGGTCCCCAGCAGGACCGCTCGTGCTTGCGGCCGAAGGTGTGCTGATCGCCGTTGGCCGCTGCGATGGCTCCGGGATCGTTCGCGTCGAAGTGGGGCTCAGTTGAAGCGGTACCACTCGATCGGCGAGCTCCCCCTCGGGGGACCCCGCCGTGTGGTGGCGATCGGGACCTTCGATGGCGTGCACCGCGGCCATCAGGCAATCATCGGCCGCGCCGTGTCGCTTGCCGGTGACCGAGGGCTTCGCTCAATGGTTGTGACCTTCCATCCGAGCCCGATCAAGGTGCTTCGGCCCGAGGTGAGGACCAGCACGCTGACTGGTCTCGCGCTGAAGTGCGCGCTGATCGAGCGCCTCGGCGTTGACGAGCTGCTGATCATTCCGTTCAACCGGAGCTTCTCCCGGGTGCGGGCTGACCGCTTCGTCGAACTCCTGACGTCGGCGCCGATCGGCGCCGACGTGATTGTTGTCGGTGAGGGCTTCCGGTTCGGCCATGGCGGGTCGGGCACGGTTGCGGTGATGCGCGATGTTGGGCGCTCACTCGGTCTTTCGGTCGAAGGGGCTGACCTCATCTCCTCAGACGACGCCAAGCCGATCTCATCGACTCGTATCCGACGCCTGATCGCCCAGGGCCACGTCGAGGAGGCGCGAATGCTCCTGGGGCGGCCACATGTGCTCGAAGGAATCGTGGTTCACGGCGATCACCGGGGGCGCGCGATCGGCGTGCCGACGGCCAACATGACCGTCGAGCCCCCCGATGCCGCGGTTCCCGGGAGGGGCGTCTACGCGGGGGTCGCCGTTCTCGCGCATGGTCGCGAGCCGGCAGCGATCAACATCGGTGTCGTCCCGACCTTTGTCGAGCCAACCGGAGGGCCCGAGCGGCCGACGCTTCGGATCGAGGCGCACCTCCTCGACTACGCCGGCGGTGATCTCTACGGCCAAAACCTGCGTTTGGAGCTCCATGGGCGGGTTCGCGACGAACGCCGCTTCGACGATGCCGACGCCCTTGTCGCGCAGATCAAACAGGACGTCGTGGTGGTCCGAACGATCCTGGCCGGGGACGCCGGTAAGCACGGTCCAGAGGCGTCCGCCACACCCTGCTAGTCTCACGGGCCGGTCCAACGTTGGCGCAGCGCGTCGATGGACCGCGAACGACAACGACCCGGATGCGGCTGTGGCTGCGCCGAGGCTGAGCGAAGGATGACGAAATGCTTTCCACGGACGAGAAGAACCGTGCCATGGAGGGGTACCGGCGGCATGAGACCGACACGGGCTCCCCGCAGGTGCAGGTCGCGATGCTGACCGAGCGGATCAACCAGCTCACCGAGCATCTGCGTACGCACAAGAAGGATCACCACTCTCGACGCGGGTTGCTGATGCTCGTGGGTCGCAGGCGCCGCCTGCTTTCCTACTTGCAGCGCAGCGACCTCGAGGGCTACCGCGAGCTGACCAAATCGCTCGGACTTCGCAGGTAGCCGACCAATGGGCGGCCCACGATGGGTCGCGTCGCAGTAACGAAGGGCGCCGCAGACCGCGGTGCCGACGACGCGCCCTGCGCAGTCGCAGGGCAGAGGACAGGACGACGAAATGGGTGTAGAAAAGATTGAGGTGGAGATTGGCGAGCAGCTGATCTCGTTCGAGACGGGACTCCTCGCCAAGCAGGCAAGTGGATCTGTCGTGGTACGCAATGGCGACACCATGGTGCTCGTCACGGCCGTTGGAATGCGCGAGCCTCGCCCCGGAGCGGACTTCTTTCCGCTGACCGTGGACATCGAAGAGCGCATGTATGCGGTCGGAAAGATTCCCGGTGGTTTCATCAAGCGCGAGAGCCGTCCGAGCGATCGGGCCACCCTCACCGCGCGGATGACCGACCGTCCGATCCGCCCGCTCTGGCCCAAGGGCTACCGGAACGAGACGCAGATCATCGCGACGACGATCTCGGTCGATCAGGTCAACGCGTTCGACGTGCTCTGCATCAACGGTGCGTCTGCCGCGCTGATGCTCTCGGAGTTGCCCTTCAACGGTCCCGTCGGAGCAGTCCGTATTGGGCTGATCGACGACGAGTTCATCGTCAACCCGACGCTCCAAGAGATCGAAGAGTCTGACCTCGACCTGATGGTCGCGGGCACGGCGGAGGCCATCTCGATGGTTGAAGCCGGGGCGAACGAGGTCGACGAGGAGGCCGTGCTCGAAGCCCTCGCGATCGCGCACGACGAGATTCGCAAACTCTGCGCCGCGCAGGTCGAGCTCGCAAAGAAGGCCGGCAAGGAGAAGTGGATAGTCGAGCCGATCTCCGTCGACGCCGAGATGCTCGCCCGCGTCGAAAAGGACGCCGTCGACCTGATCGAGGAGGCGACCAAGGAGCAGGCGAAGCTCCTGCGCCGCGACAAGGTGTCCGCCGCACGGGCCGCCGCCGCCGAGAAGATCCTCGGAAGCGAGCCGTCCTCTGATGATGTCAAGAGCCTCAACGCGGCGTTCGACGCGGTCCAGAAGCAGATCATCCGCCGACGTATCGCCGTCGACAAGCACCGCCCCGATGGCCGCAAGGCTGACGAGATCCGGGCCATCACGTGTCACACGGGCGTTGCGCCGCGTGTCCACGGCTCCGGACTCTTCACGCGCGGTGAGACCCAGGTAATGACCCTCCTCGCGCTGGGTACCGCCAAGGAGGCGCAGCGCATCGACGGTCTTGGAATCGAGACGACGAAGCGCTACATCCACCATTACAACTTCCCGCCGTACTCGGTCGGTGAGGCCGGACCGATGCGTGGCCCGAAGCGCCGCGACATCGGACACGGCGCGCTCGCAGAGCGGGCACTGCTTCCGATGATCCCCGATGCCGACGAGCTGCCCTACACGCTGCGCCTCGTCAGCGAGACGCTCGAGTCAAACGGGTCGTCGTCGATGGCGTCGGTCTGCGGTTCGACGCTCGCCATGCTGGATGCGGGTGTGAAGCTCATCCGGCCGGTCGCCGGTATCGCGATGGGCCTGATCAAGGAGGGCGATGACCACATCATCCTCTCCGACATCCAGGGCGACGAGGACCACCTCGGCGACATGGACTTCAAGATCGCCGGCACGACAAAGGGCATTACCGCGCTCCAGATGGACATCAAGATCAGCGGTGTGACCACCGAGATCATGCGCGACGCGTTGTCACAGGCAAAAGCCGGACGTGAGCACATCCTCGCGATCATGGCGGCCCACATCGACTCGCCCCGCGAGGATCTCTCGGAGTGGGCGCCTCGGATCACGGCCGTCAAGATCGACCCGGACAAGATCGGGATGGTCATCGGCAAGGGCGGCGAGACCATTCGCAGCCTCGAGGCCGATTTCGCCGTCGAGATCTCCATCGAAGACGACGGAACGGTGTCGGTCTACGGGGTCGACGGCGCCAAGGCCGATGCGTGTGTCGAGCGCATCCGGCAGATGACCAAAGACGTCGAGGTCGGCGACACGTACATGCAGGCGAAGGTTGTCAAGACGACCACCTTCGGGGCGTTCGTCGAGCTCAGCAAAGGCGTCGACGGTCTGCTGCACATCTCGAACCTCGGCTCAGGCCGCGTTGACAAGGTCGAGGATGTCGTCAACCGTGGTGACGTCGTCGACGTTCGCGTCGTCGAGGTCGACAAGGCCCGTGGCCGGATCGGACTTCAGATCATCGGGAGCGAAGGTTCGAGCGCTGGCGAGGGTGCCAGCGAGAGCGACAACGGAGGCGATCCCGATGACGATGACGCCGCCAGTCGCCGTCGCCGCCGCCGCCGGTTGACGGTTGAGGACGAAGCCTGACGCCCGCACCACCTGACGGGATCCGGCTGAGCACGGGTCCGGGCGGGCTTCGGATTGTCTCCGAAGCCATGCCCGGCCTGCGCTCGGTCGCGCTCGGCGTCTGGATCGGAGTCGGGTCCCGGTACGAGCGCCCGCAGGAGTCGGGCGTCTCGCACTTCATCGAGCATCTGCTCTTTAAGGGCACGCCGACGCGCTCGGCCGCACAGATCGCCCAGGTGTTCGACGGGCTCGGCGGCGAGATCAACGCCGCCACCGGACGGGACTCGACGCTTGTCTACACGCGGGTGCTCGACGCGCATGTCGACGAGGCGTTCGAGGTCATGGCCGACATGGTCCAGCGCCCGTCGCTGCACGACTTGGACCAAGAGCGTGAGGTCGTGATCGAAGAGATCGCGATGTACGAGGACGACCCTGATGACCTGGTCCATGACCTCGCGGCCACGGCCCTGTACCCGGACCAGCCGCTCGGACGGCCTGTGATCGGGACGGCGGAAGTCGTCGGCTCGGTCTCACGTGACGCGATTTTGAGCTACCACGGTCATCACTACTGCGCGCCGAACGTCGTCGTCGCCGCGGCCGGCAACCTCGACCATGATCAGCTTGTCGGCCTCGCCGAGCGCCTGCTAACCGAGCTTCCCGTCGCAAATGGAGCGCCGGATGTCGTGCCTCCCCGGCCGACGTCGCCGCGTCTCCTCGTACGCGAGCGCCCAACCGAGCAGTACCACCTCTGCCTCGCCGGGCCGGGTATCTCCCGCGACGACGAGCGGCGCCACGCGCACGCCCTGCTCGATTCGATTCTCGGGGGCTCAATGTCGAGTCGCCTGTTCCAGGAGATTCGCGAGGTTCGTGGCCTTGCCTATTCGGTCGGGAGCTATACCGTCGGCTACAAGGACGGTGGACAGGTCGGCGTGTTTGTCGGCACGCGAGGCGACAACCTCGGCCTTGCGTGCGAGGTTATCGCCACCGAGCTAAAGCGAATCGGGGACGAGCCGGTCGCCCCGGACGAGCTGCGCCGTGCGAAGGAGCACTTGAAGGGGCGGGTGGTACTCGGCCTTGAAAGCCCCGGCACCCGAATGAACCGCGTCGGTCGCGCGACGCTGACCGGGTCGGAGCTCCTGGCAATCGACGATCTGATCGAGCGAATCGAGGTCGTCTCTGCAAGCGACATCCAGGCGCTCGCCGCCGAGTTCTGGAGCCCGGAACGGCTTTGCGCCGCGGCCATCGGTCCGAGCCGAGCCCTCGTCGAAGCGGCCACCGCCAAGCTCTCCCCAGCCCTCTCCGCGGTAGCCTAGATGGTTGATTCTCTAGTGGTCGGTCTTCGAAGTGGCGTGTCGGTTGCGAGCGAGACCGAGCACAGATGGACGCACCGCCAGGTGCGCCCATCGTCTGAAGCGTCGGCTCAAGCCGACGCGCAAGAGGACGCAGTGTTTCCTGCATATCGGGAATATTCGGAGAACCAAGGACGCGACGTCGCGACGCGTCGCAGCCGTCGCAACCGCCTCGCTATTTTGACGACAGACCGCTAGACCGTGGTGGCCGGCGACCCGATCCGGGTTCTCGTGTCTGGTGCGCTTGGACGGATGGGGCAGGCGGTCGTGACGGCGGTCGGCGACGCCCCTGACACCATCGTCGCGGCCCAGGTCGATCCGCTCCTTACTCCCGGCGAGGGTCGTTTCCGGAGCATCGACGACGCCCTCACGGGCCGAACCGCACAGGTCGCGGTGGACTTCACACAACCCCACGTCGTGTTCGCCAATGTCCAGACGCTCCTTCGGGCCGGCGTTCACTCGGTGGTTGGCACGACCGGGTTGAGCGCCTCGCAGTTGGCTGAGCTGAAAGCGCTCGCCGAGTCCGGACCGGCGAACCTCCTGATCGCCCCGAACTTCGCCATCGGGGCAGTCCTCATGATGCGTTTTGCCGCCGAAGCATCTCGCCACATGGGCAAGGCCGAGATCATCGAACTCCATCACGACCAGAAGCTCGACGCCCCCTCCGGCACCGCCCTCCTCACCGCGAGCCTCATGGACGGTGACGTCCCGATCCACTCGGTCCGCCTTCCCGGCCTTGTCGCGCATCAGGAGGTCATCCTCGGTGGCCTCGGTGAGACGCTCACGATTCGGCACGACTCGCTCAGCCGAACGAGCTTCATGCCGGGCGTCCTCGCCGCGGTGCGAGCGGTGCGGGAGCGTCCAGGTCTTACCCTCGGCCTTGAGCCCGTGCTCTTCGGCGACGCCTGAGGCGACACGCGCCCTCGGAACCGACGTCGCGGACCAAGCGACGGCGCTCCGCTACGATCGCTCGGAGTGACCACGAACCGGAGGTCTCAGGTGGCAAGCGACGGCGCGGTGCGTGTTTCGACAGAGGACGTCGAGGAAAAGGAGCGACGAGGTGGCGGTGCCTTCTCGCGGGATGTCGCAGGCGCGCTCGGCAGCGCCTCGATGACCCTCCGTATGTGGCGCTTCCCGGCCGGCGGCGCGATGCCGCTCCACCGGCACAAGACGCAGGAGGAGATCTACCACCTGCTCTCCGGCGGCCCACAGACCGTGGACGTCGAGGGTGAGATGGTCACGATGGACGACGGTGACTGGCTTCGAGTGTCCAAGGACACCAGCCGTCGGATCGTGAACACGACGGACCGGGACGCGAGCTGGATGATCGTCGGAGCGCCCCCCGGGGACGGAATCATGGATGGCATCCGCATCGACCCGGAAACTGGTGAGGAGATCCCACGGACCTGAGCCGGGCGGGGTGGCGGGGAGCGCTACGCCATCGTGCGCGATCGCGCACGAGCGGGTAATCCGCCGATACCCACCTTGCGGGCGCATGGACGGGTTCGCGCCAGCACCGTCGTTTCGTGACACGGAGGTCACCCAATGCAGCCCCGCTCTCAGCGGCCGTTTGTCATCCTCGCCGCCTGTGGTCTGATCGGAGGCGGAATCGCCGCGACCGCCGCGACCTCCGCCACAAAAGCCAAGGCGAAGCCGAAGACCACCCCGATCGCAAAGCGCGTGACCGCCCTCGAAAAGAAGTTCAAGGAGCTGACGGCGCAGGTCGGGTCGACTGGGGCCACCGGATCCCAGGGCTCGAACGGCTCCACCGGTTCCAGTGGGACCAGCGGCTCGAACGGCACCAGCGGTTCGACCGGGGCGACGGGTGCGACGGGTGCGAAAGGCGACACCGGTTCGTCCGGGGCGGAGGGCCCAGCGGGGCCACAAGGGCCAGCCGGCGCTCGCGGAGCGACCGGGCCACAGGGCGCCCAAGGCCTGCAAGGCGTCGAGGGGCCGCAGGGGCCCGCTGGACCGGCTGGCGGTGGAGGCGGTGGCGGCGGCGGCACGTTCCGTCGGGTCGACACGCCGTTCGTGTCGAATAACACCCCTGGACAGACCTTCCAAGTCCAATCACTCTGTGCCGTCGGGGAGACCGTCGTCGGTGGCGGATTTGACATCGGGAACACGACCCAGGCGACGATCCGCGCTTCCATCCCCGAGTCCTCGGCGTCGCCGAACCGTTGGGTTGCGATCGGGACCTCGCAGATCTCCGGTGACATCACCGGCAACGTCTACGCGGTCTGCGCGAGCTGATCGCACGATCGAGGGCAGGTTGAGGCGGCCCGCTCGGCCTACCCTCAACCTGCCGGGCGCTCGGGAGGGCGCGGGTATACTCGCCGCGTGCTTGGAGCGATCCTTACCGCCGTCGTTACCCCTTTCACGGCCGACGGCATTGACGAGCGTGCGTTTCGCGCGCTGCTTCGATACCTCGTCGACAATGGCTCGGACGGCATCGCCGTCGCGGGCACTACGGGCGAGGCGTCGACGCTGACCGATTCGGAGCGATTGCGCCTCGTCGAGGTGGCCGTCGAGGAAGTCGGAGACCGAGCGAGCATCCTCGCGGGGACCGGCTCAAACGACACGGCCCACTCGGTGCACATGAGCAAGGAGGCTGCCCGCCTCGGCGCGGACGGCGTCCTGATCGTGACGCCGTACTACAACCGTCCTCCGAGAGCTGGGATCATCGGTCACTTTCGGGCGACGGCCACGGCCGGGCTCCCGATCGTGGCGTACAACATTCCCGGGCGGACCGGAATCAACATGGCGCCGGATCTCCTTGCCGAGCTGGCGCGGATCCCCGAGGTCATCGCCGTCAAGCAGGCAAACGACGACGTGTCCGAGCTGAGAGCCCTCCTCGATGAGGGCTCTCTCCAGGTGTATGCCGGAAACGACGACCTGCTCGAGCCGGTGCTTCGCATGGGTGGGCGGGGCGTAATCTCCGTCGCGTCGCACCTCGTGGGTCCGCAGATGCAGGCCATGGTCTCGGCCGCGGCTGACGGTGACCTCGCGGAGGTCGCCCGCATCGACGGGACGCTCCAGCCGCTCTACGAAGCCCTCTTTACGACAACGAATCCCATTCTCATCAAAGCGGCGTGCGAGATGCTCGATCTCATCCCGGACGGGACGCCCCGACTGCCACTCGTGCCAGCCACGAGGGCAGAGCGGGCTGAACTCCAGTCCGCGTTGGGCAAGGTCGGTCTCGGCGGCATTCGACAGGTAGGAGCGACACCATCGGCGTAAGTCAGGCCGGAAGCGTTCGGGTAATCCCGCTGGGCGGGGTCGGGGAGATCGGAAAGAACATGTACGTCATCGAAATCGATGGCGACATGATCATCGTTGATTGTGGGATCACGTTCCCGCGGGTCGAACAGCCCGGGGTCGACCTGGTCCTTCCCGACTTCTCCTACGTGGCGGAACGTCGGGACCGGCTCATCGGCGTCGTTCTCACACACGGGCACGAGGACCATATCGGCGCCCTGCCATATCTGGTTCGCGAGATCGGCGGCATGCCCGTCTACGGGACCCGCTTCACGCTCGGTCTCGTGCGGAGCAAGCTTGACGAGCACCGCGTGAGCGACCAGGTCGAGCTGATCGAGGTGGAGGCCGGTGAGCGTCGTCAGGTCGGCCCCGTTGAGCTCGAGTTCCTGCGCGTTACGCACTCGATCCCTGATTGCCTGATGCTGGCCATGCGTACGCCGGTCGGTCTGATCGTCCACACCGGCGACTTCAAGTTCGACCACGCCCCCGTCGACGGCCTCGCAAGCGACCTGGACGGCATCGCCCGCCTCGGCGACGAGGGCGTCACGTTGCTGCTCTCCGATTCCACGAACGCCGAGGTTCCCGGGACCATCGCCCCCGAACGCTCCGTGGGTCCCGAGCTTCGCCGAATCCTCGCGAGCGCGCCCGGTCGAGTCGTCTTTACGACCTTCTCGTCGCACATCCACCGGATGCAGCAGATCCTGGACGCCACCCAGAGCGACGGTCGCGTCGCGGCGCTGGTGGGCCGTTCCATGATGCGCAACTCCAACGTCGCCTCGAACCTCGGCTACCTCAAGCTGCCAAGTGGGTCCGTGGTCTTGCCGAAGGAGATCGAGTCCTACCCGCTCGACGAGCAGGTCGTAATCTGTACCGGTAGCCAGGGTGAGCCGATGTCGGCGCTCCGGCGCATGGCCCATGGCGATCACGCGCAGGTGAGCATCCGCCAAGGCGACACGATCGTCTTTTCCGCGCGGACCGTGCCGGGGAACGAGCTCGCCCGAAACGACACGGTCAACCGGCTCGTACGCTCCGGCGCGCGGGTCATCTCAGATGGGCCCGCAGTTCACGTGTCAGGACATGGTGCGGCGGACGAACTCCGCCTGATGCTTCGCTTGCTTCGTCCAAAGTTCTTCGCTCCGATCCACGGCGAGATTCGCCACCAGCGTGCCCACGCCGACCTTGCGACGTCAGTCGGCGTGCCGGCTGACCGGATCCAGATCCTCGACAACGGCGACGTCCTGAGCGTGACCGAGAACTCGGCTGCGGTGGTCGATCAGGTCGAGGCGGGCATCGCGCTCGTCGAAGGGCTGCGTGTCGGAGACGTCAGCGAGGGTGTGCTTCGGGACCGACGACGTCTCGCCGAGGATGGTCTCGTGATGGTGGTTGCCACGATCAACAGTCGTGACGGTCAGCCCGTGGGCGAGGCCGAGATCGTGACGCGTGGATTCGGAACCGATCGAGGCGATCTCATCGACGCCCTGCGTGCGGAGATCGCGCTCACGCTCGCGAGTCTCGCCGCCGACCACGAGACCGAGCTCGATCTCGCTCGGAATCGACTCCACGACGCCGCGGCCGCGTTCCTCTACAAGCGCACGCGCCAACGACCGATGATTCTTCCCGTCGTGGTACCCGTCTAGCCGACCGGTTTCACACCCCACGGAGCTCGCGGCGCAGGACAAACCGCAGTCCAGACCACGTCGCGTCGATGGCGCAGACCTTGTTGTCGACGAGCCCTGTGGGGAGGAGCATCTCCCGAAGGACGTCCTCGGTGATCTCGGTCTCCACCTTGGACGCGCGCTTGGGCCAGGCCACCCAGAGGCCGCCGGCTGGGGTCAGCGATGCGCGTATTGCCGCGAGCCGCGCGTCCAGGTGGTCTCGCGTCGTGACGAAGAGCAGGACGACATCCAGTTTGCTTCCGACGTGCGCCAAGACGCGGACGTCAGCGGGAAGGGGCACAAGGGTCACCTCGCAGAACCCCGGCGGGGCCCTGAGGACTGCCACCCGGCTGCCTTCGGCGATGCCGAGCTTCTTCGGAAGCGGTGTACCGGAGTAGCCCGCGCGACTCACGGACACCTCCAGAGGTGGGCGATCACACCCCAACTCTAGTGCTCCTCCCGCGAGCGCTCGGCAGGAAGACCCGCGACACCGTCAAAGACGACTGAGGAAGCTGCGCCCGGTGCGCAGCGCTGTTACGCCGCCAAGCGCCCGGAGGTGCAATGGGGACCAAGGCCCCCTCCCGTTCAACCCAAGCCCGTCGCCGGACCGTTCCTTCGAAGAAGGCGCCGGCCCGCAAGCCTCGCCTCGACGACGATCAACGCCGCGAGATGGTCGGGCTGACCGTGATGGGCACTGGCCTGATGCTCGGTCTCATGCGCTTCGTTGGGATGGCGGGTGGCCCGGTAGGCGACGCGATGCTCGACGTCAGCCGCGTTCTGACGGGGCGCGCGTCCATCGTCGTGCCGGGGCTCCTGGTGGCGCTCGGCGCGGCCCTGCTCGCCCGCGTGCGCCTCGTTGAGTCACCGCCCTTCAGGCTCGGCGCGATTCTGATCATGGCCTCGGTCTTCGGCGCGCTTGGAGCGGGTCTTGTGGGACTCGCAAGCGATCCGCGGGGTGCGTGGTTCTCGGGGCACGACATGATGGTGCGCGGTGGTGCACCGGGCGCCGGTCTCGGCTGGCTCGCGACGACCCTCTTCGGTCGCGGCGGGGCGACCGTGCTGTTCCTACTTGGGCTCGTCGCGGGACTGGTCCTCGTGACCGGGGCCTCGCTCGAGTCCGCCATGCGGCGCTCTGCGGCAGGGGCGACGGCGGCTGGCCGCGCGGTCGCCCGTGGCGCCGGGAGCGCCACGGTGGTGGCCCTCCGAGAGGGACGCCGCCTCAGCTCGTCGGCGCGCGCTCGATGGGACGGGGGCGAGCGGACGTCGGGTGCCACGTCGGACACCCGCAGGCAGCGGCCCGTCGTGGATGGTGCCGACCGATTCCCGGATCTCTTCGACGACGCGGAGGACGGCCGGCAACCGGCGGCGTTTGACGCCGTGGACGAGGTCCCGCCGTTCGAGGATCTCGAGCGGGATCTCCCACCGCACGCCGACCCGTTCCCCGAGGACGCAGCAACCGCTGAGAACCTCAGCTTGCTCCCAGTTGATCCGCCTGCCGCGGTCGAGGCACCGGGTCGCACGCCGCGCCCTCGGTCGATGCGCCGGCCCCCGACGTCAATCCTCGTACGCTCCTCCAAGCACACCGACCACTCACCCGAGCTCATCAAGGAGACGAGCCGCCGACTCGAGGAGACACTCGGGCATTTCGGAGTTCAGGCGGCCGTGGTTGGCACGGTGTCGGGGCCCAGGGTCACGCGGTACGAGCTTCAGCTCGCGCCGGGCACGAAGGTCAACCGGGTTACCGCGCTTCGTGACGACCTCGCCTACGCGCTCGCCGCCCGCGATGAGATCAGGATCCTCGCCCCGATTCCCGGAAAGCAGGCGGTTGGCGTCGAGGTCCCGAATCCCTCCCCAAACCTCGTCACGCTCGGCGATATCTACCGCCAGATTCCCGCGGACGCGGGTCCCCTCGTGGCATGGCTCGGTCTCGATATCGGAGGCAAGTCAGTCCACGTCGACCTCGCCAAGATGCCGCACCTGCTCATCGCCGGCTCGACCGGAACGGGGAAGAGCGTTTGTCTCAACGCCCTGTTGGTGTCGCTCCTCCTACGTTCCACGCCGGCGGAGATGCGCATGGTGTTGATCGATCCCAAAAAGGTCGAGCTCAACCACTACGACCACCTGCCGCACCTGCTCACCCCGGTCGTGACGAACATGAAGAACGCCACCGCCATCCTCGCGAACCTAGTCGGCGAGATGGAAGCCCGCTACACGCTCATGGGCGCCGCTCGGGCAAGGAACCTGCGCGACTGGAACGAGATCCGGAGCGCAAGTGGCGAGGAACCACTTCCAGCGATCCTCGTCGTCATCGACGAGCTGGCCGACATGATGATGGTCGCGCCCGCCGAGGTCGAGGACTCGATCATTCGGCTCGCGCAAAAGAGCCGGGCCGTCGGCATCCACCTCGTGCTGGCAACTCAGCGGCCGTCGGTGGACGTCATCACCGGGATGATCAAGGCCAACGTCCCGTCACGGATCGCGTTCGCCGTCTCGTCCCAGGTGGACTCGCGGGTGATTCTCGACGCAAACGGCGCCGAGAGCCTCCTCGGGCACGGTGACATGCTCTTTCGCCCCGTTGGCTCGTCGCGCCTACAGCGCCTGCAGGGTGCCTACGTCAGTGAGCAAGAGATCCTGGCGATCACTGATCACTGGCGTGCGCAGGGACGGCCGGAGCTGCGTACCGAGCTCCTGGAGCGTCCGGAGCCCAAGGAGGAGGTCTTCGACCCCGATGCCGATGAGATGCTCCGTCGAGCGATGGACCTCGTGGTCACGCAGGGCACCGCGTCCGTGTCGCTCCTGCAGCGGCGCTTGGGGGTGGGGTATGCACGGGCGGGGCGCCTGGTCGACATGATGGAGCAGCTCGGCGTGGTGTCCGGTCACGAGGGATCGAAGCCGCGAACTGTCCTCATGGGCGCGGCAGAGGTCGCGAGGTTCCGGCAGCGTCCCGATCCAGACGCCGAGGCCGTCGTCGACGAGCAGGTGGCGGCGAGCTGACGTCGAGGCGTGTGAGCACGAGAATTGCGGCCGACCAGTCGCGCTTGCGGGTGGTGGGTGGGGCCGCTACCGTGGACTTCCCGTTGACAACGGCGGGCGCCCCACATGTTCGAGATCGGCACATCCCTCACCGAAGCGCGCCTCAGACGGGGCCTTGACGTCGCGGAGTGCGAACTCCAGACCAAGATCCGTGCGAAGTACCTTCGGGCGATGGAGAACGAGGAGTTCGACGCCCTTCCGGCTCCGGCCTACATTCGAGGATTCCTGCGTTCCTATGCAGAGTTCCTCGGGCTCGACGGCGACCTGATGCTCGACGAGTACGAGTCGCGCGGGCCGCTGCCCGAACGTGGAGTGGACTCCGAGACGGCTCGGCGCAGATCCACCCGATCCCCGCAGCAACGACTGTCGCGACCGTCGCGCCGCGGGACCGAGGGCCAGCTCCTTGCCGCCGCGTTGACCGCCGTCCTCAGCCTCTCCGCGCTTGTGTGGGTCGGTGTGTCCGGCTCCTCCGATCCGTCGGTTTCGATCTCCGGCGCGCGCCCATCGGGCAAGACGACGCTCCCAGGAACTGTTCCGGCGCCACGTCGCGGAACGCGAGCGGGAGAGTTCCAGATCGTGGTCCGTGGCCTCGTTCCTCAAGGCTCGTATCTCCAGGTTCGTTCCGTCAACAAAGCCGGACGGACTGTCTTTGACGGCATCCTCGCCCCCGGCGAGGAACGCCGCTGGCGAGTTGCTCGCGGGCTCTGGATGACCGTCGGTCGCACCGATGGAGTCGAGTTGACCGTTGCCGGACAGGTGGCCACGCTTGCCGGGGGCACCGCGAGCTTCCAGCTGTCTCGCACGGGCGTCGTACCGACGCAAGTCGGCGGATAGCGCCACGCACCGGCCCAGGGCCACCATCGTCGTGACCGGCGACGAGGTTCTCCTCGGTCGCGTGGTCGAGCGAAATGCGGCGTTCCTTGCCGCCGACTTGGACGCCCGTGGCATCGACATCGCCCGCACGGCCGTCGTACCCGACGTCCTCGACGCGATCGTCCAAGCGCTACGTGACGCGCTCGCGAGCGGATCCGATCTGATCATCACAAGCGGCGGACTCGGTCCGACCCACGACGACCTGACGATGGAGGCCGTTGCGTTGGCCGTCGGCCGGACGCTGGCGGTCGACAAGACGGCGCTCTCCCAGGTGCAGGAGCGAGTGGCGGACGCGATCGCCCGATACGGCATCCTCCGGGCTAGAATCGACGCCGGAATCGACAAGCAAGCGAGCCTCCCCGTTGGCGGCCGGGCGCTTCGCCCCATCGGAACCGCGCCGGGTTGCGTCCTTGTCGAGGGCGGGTCGACGATCGTGGTGCTTCCCGGACCGCCGGCGGAGCTCCAACCAATGTGGAGCGAGGCCATCCAGAGCGCCCCTGTGGCCGAGATTCTCGGCCGGGCGCCGGCGCGCCATCGCCGCACGCTTCGCATGATCGGTGTGAGCGAGTCGGAGCTTGTCGCCGCACGGGCCCGCGTCGATCAAGGACTCGTCGCTCGCGTCCCGCATGGGATCTACACGCGCGCGGGGGAACTCGACCTCGTTATCGACGGGTTGCCCGGGGAGTCGGCCGACGCCGACGGGCTCGCGGACGTGCTCAGCGAGGCGATCGGGGGGCGGGTCTACAGCCGAGACGGCCGGATCGTCGACACGATCGTCGCTGAACTGTTGGTGGCTCGGTCTGAAACGCTGGCGGTCGCCGAGTCCTGCACGGGGGGCAGTCTCGGGGCGCGCCTCACCGCGACTGCCGGCGCCTCGGCGTGGTTTGTCGGCGGCGTCATTGCCTACGCCGACGCGATCAAGGTCGCCCTGCTCGGAGTGTCGCCAGCGACGCTCGCCGAGGTGGGGGCCGTCGCGGCGCGCACCGCCATCGAGATGGCTCAGGGGGTGCGCGCCCGAACCGGCGCCAACTGGGCGCTCTCGGTCACCGGCATCGCGGGTCCAGGGGGTGGATCATCCGAGAAGCCGGTCGGCCTCGTCTACATCGGCCTCGCGGGCCCAGACGGCGCGATGGCACGTGAGCTTCGCATCCCCGGCACGCGCGACGGCGTTCGATTGCGGTCGTCGACCGCCGCATTGCACGAGCTGCGCTCCGCACTCTTGGCACAGAGCTGACACCGGGTCGACACGGATCTGACACCAATGTCGTCCGCGGGGCGTGGCAGGATTCCGAGCGTCAGGTACGAACGAGTGTTCGACATCGAGGTTGGATCGCACTAGGATCCGACCAACGGGATCCAAGGAGGCTGTCGTGGAGCGCAATCAGGCAATTGAGTCGGCTCTTTCACAGATCGAGCGTCAGTTTGGGAAGGGCTCGATCATGCGAATGGGTGACGTGCCGGTCACCGATACCGACGCGATCCCCACGGGGGCATTGGCGCTCGATCTGGCACTCGGGATCGGTGGACTGCCGAGGGGCCGCGTGGTCGAGATCTTCGGCCCGGAGGCATCCGGCAAGACGACGCTGCTCTACCACCTGATCGCGGAATGCCAGAAGCGCGGTGGGGTGGCCGCGTTCATCGACGCCGAACATGCAATGGACCCGAGCTACGCCCGCAATATCGGGGTCAACACCGACGAGCTTCTCGTCTCGCAGCCAGACAACGGTGAGCAAGCGCTCGAAATCGCCGATCTCCTGGTGCGATCGGGAGCGCTCAACGTTGTCGCCATCGACTCCGTCGCCGCCCTCGTCCCCAAGGCCGAACTCGAAGGGGAGATGGGCGACGTCCACGTCGGCCTGCAGGCGCGTCTCATGTCACAGGCACTGCGCAAGTTGGCCGGAACCCTCAACCGCGCCGGAACGATATGTGTCTTCACGAACCAGCTCCGCGAGAAGATTGGCGTGATGTTCGGCTCGCCTGAGACAACCCCAGGTGGCCGGGCCCTCAAGTTCTACGCATCCGTGCGCTTGGACATTCGGCGCATCGAGAACCTGAAGGAGGGAACCGACGTCATCGGTAGCCGGACCCGAGTCAAGGTTGTCAAGAACAAGGTCGCCCCGCCATTTCGGCAGGCCGAGTTCGACATCCTCTACGGGGAAGGAATCTCGCACGAGGGCGGACTGCTCGACCTTGGGGTCGAGCAGAACGTCTTGACCAAGAGCGGCGCATACCTCTCATTCGGCGACACTCGCCTTGGTCAGGGACGCAACGCCGCGAGAGCATTCCTTCGTGAACACCCAGACGTCGCCGCCGAGATCGAGCTTCGCATTCGGGCCGAGGCCGGTCTTATCGCTCCGGACCCTTCCCAGATCGAGGCCGCGAGCACGGAACTCTCAGATGAGGTGCTCGAGGCACTCGCCAAGGCCTAACGAGGGGTTGAGTGGCCCGGGGTCGCCGAGAGGGCGAACGTCGGTCACCATGCCGGTGTCGCGACACGTTGCGACACCGGCGGTAGTCTCTGAAGCGACGCTGCGGCAGCGCACGGCTGAGGTTCACGCCCCAGCTCGTCGCGCTCAGCGGCATGAAGCCCCCACGCCGTCACGAGGAGACACCAATGGCCTTCGAACTTCCAGCCCTTCCTTACGCCCACGATGCACTTGAGCCACACATCGACGCCCGGACGATGGAGATCCACCACGGGAAGCATCACCAGGCCTACGTCGACAACGCCAACAAGGCACTCGCGGGGACACCTCTTGAGAACGCCACACCTGAGGATGTTGTCGCCCGGCTGAGCGACGTACCCGAGGACAAGCGCACCGCCGTGCGCAACAACGCCGGTGGGCACGCGAACCACTCGCTCTTTTGGACGGTCCTCAGCCCGACGGGTGGCGGGGCACCGTCCGGAGCGCTCGCCGCGGCCATTGACGAGGCGTTTGGGAACTTCGATGCCTTCAAGGAGGCATTTGCGGCCGCCGGGATGACCCGATTCGGGTCGGGTTGGGCGTGGCTTGTCAAGAGTGGGGCTGGCGTCGCCGTTACCTCAACACCCAACCAGGACAGCCCGCTCATGGATGGGGTCACGCCGCTGCTCGGACTGGACGTCTGGGAGCACGCGTACTACCTGAACTACCAGAACCGGCGCGCCGACTACGTGGCGGCCTTCTGGAACGTCGTCAACTGGGACGAGGTCGCGCGGCGCTTCGCCACGTAGGAGATCCAACCAGCGGCGCCTCGCGCGAGCGGGCCCGATCGAACCGCCAAGGCGGTAGCGATCGGGCGCGCCGCTCACCGGTCTCACCACCGGATGTTGGAATCAACCTGTGAGTGGGTTGGCAGAGCGTTGGCGTCCCGGGCCGAACGTGCGCCCGGCGGGAGGACGCACAGGCGAGCTCGCCGACAGGCAGGCCGACCGTCTGCCGTGCACCAAGAGTGGCCGGTGCGGAAGAGACCGATGTGCAGGTCCGTGTATCGGAGTACGTCGGCTACCGCCGACGCTCGCGTTGGTGGACGCTCTGACGGGAGCACCTGGCCCCGTGTCAGGCACCACGTCAACAGCAGACGACAGCGCGCCGCCACGGTTGTGCCTGACACAACGCGGGGTTTGCGAACAGGCATCTAGACTGGGTGCGATGCGCTACCACCTCACGAGCTTCGGCTGCCAGATGAACGATCACGATTCGGAGCGGATGCGCGGATCCCTCGAGGCCCTCGGCTACGAGCCGACCGAGTCCCGTGACGACGCGGACCTGATTCTCTTCAACACGTGCACGATTCGTGGCTCCGCGGACGAGCGTTTCATCGGCAACTTCGGCGATGCAAAGCGCGTCAAGCGTGAGCGTCCGGATGTCGTTGTCGCCGTTGGCGGGTGCTGGGCGCAGGCGCAGAAGGAAATGGTCTTTCGGGAGTTTCCATTCGTCGACATCGCGTTCGGGCCAGGAGAGGTCGCGCGAATCGGCGAGCTGATCGCGCGGGAGCGCGTTGAGGCGGTCGGTGCATTCAGCTTTGACGGTGCGTTCAGCGCGACGCTCCCCTCGCGGCGAGAGCGTGCCCATCAGGCGTGGATTCAGATCTCGGTCGGATGCAACTGCGTCTGTTCGTACTGCGTCGTGCCGCTCGTGCGCGGGAAGGAGCGCAGCCGGGGTCCGAAGGACATCGTGGACGAGGTCGAAGCGCAAGTCGCCGATGGGGTCCGCGAGGTGACGCTCCTCGGACAGAACGTGAACTCCTACGGCCGCGACCTTCCGCGCGATGACCGCATGACGTTTGCCGCGCTGCTCCGCGCGGTCGCTGCCGTTCCGGGCCTCGCCCGGCTTCGTTACACAAGCCCTCACCCGAAGGACATGAAGCGCGACGTCATCGACGCCATGGCGGAGTGCCAGGAGATTTGTCGGCACCTCCACCTTCCAGCTCAGTCCGGTTCGTCTGCGGTCCTGAAACGCATGCGCCGGACCTACAGCCGAGAGCGGTATCTTGAGCTGGTCGAGCGGCTGCGTCTCGCAGTTCCGGAGATCTCGCTGACAACCGACCTCATCGTCGGCTTTCCCGGGGAGACGGAGCAGGAGTTCGCCGAGACGCTCAGCCTGGTCGACGAGGTCCGCTACGACGGCGCGTACACGTTTCTCTACTCGCCCCGCGTCGGAACGGAGGCCGGGGACCAGATGACCGACGATGTGCTCCCGGAGGTTAAACGCGAGCGCATCGGACGCCTCGTCGAAGCGGTCCAACGGGTTTCCCGCGAGCGGGCCGCCCGCTTCGTGGGAGAGGTCCATGAGGTTCTCGTCGAGGGGCCCTCCCGGACGGACCCGAGCCGTATCCGCGGACGCCTCAGTCAGAACATTGCCGTGAACTTCGAGGGCTCCGCGCCGCCGGGCGCGCTCGTCGAGGTGATGATCGAGGCCGCCACGTCGATGACGCTGCGCGGGCGGGAGGTGCCGGTCGCCGTCACCGCCTGAGGTGCTCGGGATACTGGGCCCGACGGCCGTCGGAAAAAGCGCCATCGCGCACGAGGTTGCCCGGGCGCTCGGTGGGGAGATCATCGTTGCCGACCCGTTTCAACGCTACCGCGGCCTCGAGGTCGCCGCCGACAGCCCCGGGCCAGGTGAGTTCAACGAAGTGCCCTATCACTTCGTTGGAGATCTCGACCTCAGCGAGGGATCGACGGCGGGTGAGTTCGGCGCCCGCGCCCACGGCGTGATCGACGACGTGATCGCCCGCGGACGTACGCCCATCGTGACCGGTGGAACCGGCCTTTACGTGCGTGCGGCGGTTGCCGAGCTCGGATTTCCGGCAGCCGTGGACGCCGCGAAGCGTGCCGAGGCCGAGCAGATTGTCGCCATGGACCTCGAGGGTGCAGTGGAGCGTCTGAGGGAGCTTGACCCGCGGGCCGCGGACCGGATCGACGCGCGAAACCCCCGGCGGGTCGCCAGGGCCCTCGAACTCGCGCTGGGCGGGGTGACCGATCGTCCGCTCGACCGGCTGTGGGACGGCTCGACTCGACGGCCAACCCACCTCTATGCGCTCGCACGCTCCACGGCGACCCTCGACGAACGAATCGAAGTGCGTGTTGAACGGGAGATTCACGACGGCCTCGTCGCGGAACTTCGGGCGGTGCTGGCCCGCCCGGATCGCCATCGCGCGGTCGATCAAATCATCGGCATCCGCGAAGTCATTGCCCTCGACGCAGGCGACCTTGCCCCCGACGACCTTGCCCCTGCGCTCGCGGCGCGAACCCGGAAGCTCGCCAGGCGCCAACGCACGTGGCTGCGACGCCAACCGGGACTCCGCTTGATCGACCTCGAAGGATGCCACTCGGACGAGGCGGTCGACCAGATCACCTCCCAGTGGGGTGACCACCCGCTGTAAGGTGCCGGACCGTGAAGTTCTCGAAATGGCAAGGACTCGGCAACCACTACGTCATTGTCGAGCGCACCGACTGGCCGGTCGAGGTTGACGCAGCGGTGGCGCGCCTCGTCTGCGACCCCTACCGGGGTGTCGGGGGCGATGGGATCCTCGAGATTGCGTTCGAAGGGCAAACGCCTCGGATGATCGTCTGGAATCCGGACGGCTCGAACGCGGAGTCGTGCGGGAACGGAATCCGAATGGTCACCAAATATCTCGACCGTGCGGGGGCGTTGCCACGGGATGGAATCATCCTGACGGGCGGTGGCCCCGTTCATGTTGAAGTCTTGGAGGACGCCCGGGTTCGGGTGGAGATGGGCCCCGCGCGTTTCCCCGCTGGCGAGCGGACCGAAATGCTCGCCGTCGCCGGCACGTCGGTCGAGTTCATCGAGGTTTCGATGGGCAATCCTCACGCGGTGATTGTTCATCCCGATCCCGAATCGGTGGTTCAGGCGCTCGGTCCGGTGATCGAGGTCGATCCGAGGTTTCCGAACCGGACGAATGTGGAGTTCATTCGGGCTGACGGCCCAGGTGAGATCACCATGCGAGTCTGGGAGCGAGGGGTCGGCGAGACGATGGCCTGCGGAACGGGAGCCTGCGCGGCGGCGGTCGCGGCGGTTCGCCTCTCGGGCGTGGCGAGCCCCGTAACGGTCCACCTCTTGGGAGGGGATCTTGTAATCGATGTCAACGAGGAGGATCTGAGCGTGACGATGACCGGAGGGGCCGAGCCCATCTTCGAAGGCACCCTGTCGGACGCCTTTCGTCGCTGCCTCGGGGTGGCGCAGTGACCAACCCGGTCGGGGCCGCTCGACTTCGCCAACTCCCGCCGTACCTCTTCGCCGCGATCGAGCAGAAGATCGCCGACAAGCGGGCCGCGGGTGTCGACATCATCTCCCTCGGAATCGGTGATCCCGACTACCCGACCCCCGACCGGGTCGTTCAGGCGATGCAGGACCACGTCGCTCGTCCGGATACACACCAGTACCCGTCAAACCGCGGGAGAGCATCGTTTCGCGAGGCCATCGCCGCCTTCTACGAGCGACGCTTTGGCGTGTCTCTCAACATCGCCGACGAGATCGTTCCGGCACTCGGGGCGAAGGAAGCGATCGCGAACCTGAACCTCGCGCTTGTCGATCCCGGAGACATCGTCCTCGCGAGCGACCCCGGCTACCCCGTGTATACGACGGGGCCGCTTCTTGCCGGTGCGACACCGGTACCGATGCCCCTTGTGCCAGCGCTCGGCTTCGAGCCAGATCTCGACGCGATCTCCGATGACGTCGCGCGCCGCGCCAAGTTGATGTTCCTCAACTACCCGAACAACCCGACCGGCGCGGTGGTCGAAGGTGACCTCTTTGCGCGGGTCGTCGAGTTCGCGCGGCGCCACGACATCATCGTGGTTCACGACAACGCGTATTCCGAGATCACCTATGACGGCTACGTGGCCCCGTCGTTCCTGGAGACGCCCGGGGCGAAGGACGTCGGCATCGAGGTCTTGTCCCTTTCCAAGACGTTCAACATGACGGGTTGGCGCTCAGGCGCCGTCGTCGGCAACCGCGACATCGTGCAGGCCTATTGGCAGCTGAAGACCAACGTGGATAGCGGGATGTTCGAAGCGGTCCAGGAGGCAAGCGTCGCGGCACTCCTCTCGGACCAGAGCTCCGTGGCGGACATGTGCACGGTGTACCAGCGCCGCCGAGACACGCTGACAAGCGCCCTGACCGACATCGGACTCGACGTGCGTGCGCCCAAAGGCACCATCTACCTCTGGGCTCCCGTTCCCGAGGGCGAGACGTCGGCGTCGTTCACCGAGCGTGTCCTCGAGGAGGCCGCGGTCGTGATCAGCCCGGGGTCCGCGTACGGGCCGAGCGGAGAGGGTTTTGTTCGCATGAGCCTGACGACGCCCGATGACCGCTTGAACGAGGCCGCCGATCGTATCGCTCGCCTGCTTCGCTCGACGTGATCCGGCCTGCGCCACAACCGCCCCTTAGGGTCAGGCGTCTTCGTCCCGACGCGCAGCTCCCGATGCGCGCGCATCCAACCGACGCGGGTCTGGACCTCGTGGCGGTCGAAGGGGTCGCGCTCGAACCAGGCGCCCGCGCCGTCGCTCGGACCGGTCTCGCGTTGGCCCTCGCCCCGGGGTTTGCCGGTGTCGTGATGCCGCGCTCTGGGATCGCCCGCCGGCATGGCGTCACGCTCGCCAACAGTCCGGGACTCATCGACTCTGGATACCGGGGCGAGATTCAGGTGGTCCTCGTCAACCTGGGCGCGGAGCCCTACGAGGTGCAAAAAGGGGATCGGATCGCGCAGCTCGTCGTGATGCCCATCGAGTCATGCGCGGCCGTCGAGGTCGACCTGCTCCCCGACGGGGACGGTCGCGACACGGGCGGATTCGGCTCGAGCGGCCGTTAGAACCGGCCCCCCACAGGGGCCACCCCGGACCACCACCCGGTTCTCAGCGTAGTCCGATACGTCACTCCGGATGCGCTCTGAATGTGTCGAATGTCGGTCGTCTCAGCGCCGGATGAACCGTCGGCGTCGACCGAGCGCGGACTCCTGCGCCGTGCCGTGATGTGCCGCTGCGAGGGCCGTCGCGTGGGCGCGCTGCTCGAGCGCGTCGTCGAGCGGGTCGAGCTCAGGTTCCGGGCCTCCCGCGGAATGAGCGAGCCCCCAGCCAATGAGGACATCAGCCAGCCAAGGGTTCTTCGGTAGGAGCGGTCCATGGAGATACGTGCCAATCGCCCGGCCTTCGAGCACACCCTCACCACCGTCCTCGCCGTTATTGCCATGCCCGGCTATAACCCTCCCAAACGGGCGGGCGCGTGGGCCGAGTCGCGTCCGACCGGCGTGGTTTTCGAACCCTACGATCGTCGCGCTCCGGCCACCTACCTCTGCCTCGATTGCGAGGTTGCCAATCAGACGTGTGGGCGCCGCGATCGTGTCGACGTCGAGAATCCCGGCACCCGGCATACGCGAGCCGTCAACCCCGGTGTAGCCGGCACCGGCGAGCTGGTAGCCACCGCAAACCGCAAGCAGCGCGGCACCCGCGCCGAGCTCGGCAATCAGTGACGCGGACTTCGTCGCGATGAGATCACCCGCCACCGCCGACTGATCACGATCCTGCCCGCCGCCCAGATAGAAGAGGTCGAAACGACCGGGGGCGATGCTCTCGCCGAGGCCGAGTTCGGTGATCTCGACCGGGATTGCTCGCCACTCGCAGCGGTTGCGAAGCACCGCGATATTCCCGCGGTCGGCGTAGATGTTCAGCTCTCGCGGATAGAGATGGCACACCCGAAGCGTCGCGCTCACGAGGGTTCCATGCGACGACAACGATAGATCTGGCGTTGCGAAAATGCCTCAACTGGTGCACCATCGAAGTCACCGAGGATCTCGATCACCTCGAGCCCGGCGAGCGCGAGCAGATGGGCGAGCTCCGCGGGGAGGAAGAGGTGCACCCGGTAGCGGCGCGTCCGACGCTTCAGCGGGGCTCCGGGCTCGAACTCGTCGACGACGGTGAGGACGTTGGCGGTCTGGGTGATTGGGTCGAAGTCTTCGTAGCAAGCCCACCGCATGAGGCTGCGCCCGGACGTCTCGTCGAGCGTCGCTCCAACCTGGAGGAGGAGGCCGAGACGGCTTGTGATCTCACCGAGATCGGGAAGGATCACGTCAAAGAGAAACTCCGCCTCGGGTTGCATGTGGTCCCGCACACGCGTGAGAAACGCGCGCTGCCCGGAAGGTTCTGTCAGCACCTGGAGGGTGTTCATGGCGCAGATGACGAGCGGAAACGTCTGACCCAGCGAAAAGCTCGTCAGGTCCGCTTGGATCGGTCGAATCCGCTCGGAGACGCTCGGCTCGCTGCCCGCCATCGCGACGCGCAGCGCATCAAGCATCGTCGGCGACGCGTCCAAGGCAAACACGGTGTGGCCATCACTGGCGAGGGCGAGCGCGACACGGCCGGCCGCACACCCCAGATCGAGCACGGGGCCGCCCAGGGCGCGGGCGGCCCGCGTCCAGAAGTCGATGTCCTCGTCGTAGTCCGCGTGCTCGGCGAGGAAGCTCCGGGCCTCGTCCTCGGAAACCGGGTCTGGTCCCATCACTCACCGTCCTTCCAGAAGGCGCTCGTCAGACCGCGGGACTCAAGCACGGTACGAAGCTCGAGCATCGCCGTGTAGGTCGGCAAGACGTAGACCCGCCCACCGGGCGGCGTGGCCCCGAGCGCATGGTCGATGGCGGCAGTCGGATCTTCAAGGACGTCCATGCGATCAGCCGGGACGCCCGCATACTTGGCGCGTAGCGCGAGATCGCTGGCTCGGGTGCCGCAGAGCGTGAGCCGAGCCGATCGCGCGAAGAGGGGCTCGAAATCGACGTCCCAGATCCATGAGATATCGCGCCCGTCCGCGGCGCGGTCGTTGAGCGCCAACAGCACATGGAGGGGCCCGTCATCGAGAAGAACGGTGCGAACGTTCTCGTTTGCACCGGTGGGATTCTTCGCAAGGAGGAAGACCATCTCCCGACCATTCACCGCAATCCGTTCGGCGCGGCCGAATGCGGCCCGGGTCGCCGAGAGCGCCCGTCCGATCCCATCGGTCGGACATCCGAGCGTGACAAGAAGCGCCGTGGCGCCGGCGGCGTTTGCGACGTTGTGAAGCCCGGGCAGCTCCAGTGCCGCGCGGACCGTGCCGGACGGCGTGTCGATTTCGATTCGAGAGCCGGTGACGCCGTCGAGGAGAGCCGAGGAAACGGCGAAGTCGGGCGTCGGGCGACGCCAGCCACATGCGTCGCAGTGCCAATGGCCGAGGTGGCCCATCAGCACCGCGTCGTAGCGCAGAGGTTGCGAACACCGACGACAGCGCACCGAGTCGGCGGCGTGGGGGAGGGCGCCGAGGGCATTCGACGTGTCCTCGATTCCGAAGGTCAGTGCGCCGTCGCGCCCGCGGGCAACGTCGAACACCAGTGGGTCGTCGGCGTTGACGATGACGACGGTTTGCGCCGGCAGCCGCGAAACGACACCCTGCCAGCGCGTCGCGATCTCCTCAAGCTCGCCGTAGCGGTCGAGCTGATCCCGGAAGAGGTTCATCAGCAGGACGCCTCTCGGGGGAATCCGTTCGACCACTTCCGCCAGCGCGAACTCGTCAACCTCGAAGATGGCCACGTCAGATCGCCGGTCCCGAGTGCCCTCGTCGAGCAGGGCGGTCGCCACACCGGAGAGGAGGTTCGCCCCGGCGCGATTGGTGCGCACGCGTCGACCCTCCGCCCGCAGACCTGCGGTAACCATGCGAGTGGTTGTCGTCTTCCCGTTCGTTCCTGAGACGGTCGAGACGCCACCCTCGATGCCACCTGCGAGTTCAACGAGCGCGGTGGTGCTGAGGGCGAGCAACACGCGCCCTGGGAGGCTCGTGCCACCGCCCTGACCGAGCGTCCGCGACAGGCGGCCCGAGGCGCGGGCGAGCGCGATCGCGGCCCTATGCACCTGAACCCCATTCGAACGCCTCACCGGAGCTGGACGAACCGTCGGGCGAGCCGACGAACACGTCGCACAGTCGCACCTCGAAGAGGCCATGGTCGATGACGCCTGGGGCGTCGGCCACGCGCCGGGCCACCTCGCGCCAATCGGCGCCGGCCGGTATCGCCAAGTCGACGATGGCGAGGTCGTCGTCGGATCTGCCCGGGCGACGGATGGGCTCGAGATCTGCGAGTGTCCGTTCGAGCAGGCGGACGGCGAAGGGAAGGACCGCCACGGGGAGGCGACCCCAAGCATCGAGACTCGGAACGAGTTTCGGAGCGTCGACCAGCACGACAAAACGGCCGGCCGCGCTGGCCACGATGCGTTCCCGAACGAGTGCCCCGCCCGCGCCTTTAACGACCAGGCCGTCTCGGGTCACCGCATCCGCACCGTCGAAGGCAACGTCGATCGGGCCCGTCAGGCGAGCAACCTGGATGCCGCACGCACGCGCGAGTCGATCGCTCGCACGCGAGGTCGGAACCCCGCGAACTCGAATGCCGCCAGCGACCCGTTCACCGAGCGCGCGAATCGCTGCCGCGGCCGCGCGGCCGGTGCCAAGACCGACGACCATCCCGTCTTCGACCAGGGCCGCCGCGGTCCGGCCTGCGGCGCTCCAAGCGTCGTCGCGTCGTGCATCGGTGGTCACCGTCCGGAATCCTATGCGAGACTTCGCCGGGTGGAGGCACTCACCGACGACCTACGGCTGATCGATACCCGCCTCGGAGGCGTGGGCGGTGTGACGGGCGTCCTTGTCGCGCTCGACGACCGACCGGCTCTCCTCGACGTCGGTGCACAGACCTCCGTTGCCGAGGTCCGGTCGAACCTCGACCAGCTCGGGATCGGCCCAGCTGATCTGGCGTGGATCGTTCTGACCCACATCCATCTCGACCACTGCGGCGGCACCGGCGATCTTGCCGCCGCCTATCCAAACGCCCAAGTGGTTGTGCATCCCCGGGGCGTACGGCACCTGGCTGACCCCACGCGTCTCGTCGATGCATCGGCTCGGGTTTACGGGCCACTCGCGTCGATGTACGGAGGCCTCCACCCGACCGATCCCGAGCGGATCCTCGCCGCCGAGCACGAGCACCGGGTCGCCCTTGGGCCTGGCCGAGACCTCGTGATGTTGAACGCTCCGGGCCACGCCCGCCATCAGATGGCGATCCTTCACGAGCCGTCAGGCACCATGCTCGTTGGCGACGCACTCGGTGCGCGACTCAGTGGCGCCGGACTGCACCCGATGACTCCACCGTCGGAGTTCGATCCGGACGCCGCGCTCGCAACGTTGGCCCTCCTGCAGTCCGTGGCGTCGGAGCGGATCGTCGTCTCGCACTTCGGTGAGTTGCCAAGTCCAAGCGATGGGCTCGACCTCGCCCGGGCGCAAATAGCCCTGATCGCAGCCACCGGCCGCCGAAGCTGGGAGGAGGAGCGCCGTCCTGAGGCCGTCGCGGCAGCAGTCCGCGCGGCACTGCCGAGCGACGAGGCATGCGCGACACCCGACGCCCGGCGCATCTGGGACTGGCTCGGCTGGGAGCAGGCCAACATCGATGGGATCATCGACTGGCTGGCGCGGGCCGACCGGTGACCGTCGCGGACGTGGCCGACACTGTCCCGTCCCGAACGCCCGCTCTGGTGGCCGCCGTATCTGTCCAGAGCACCGTTTTCCGAGGTCGCACGCGATGACGCTCGTGGCCACTGAGACGGTGGTGTTTACGATCCGGTCCGGTGTGCTCGGTGTCCTGCTGGCCCGACGACCAGGCAACCACTGGATGCTTCCGGGAGGGGCACTTACGGACGGCCACGGGTTGTCCGCAACGGCCCAGAGTGCGCTCAGCGACCAGGCCGGGGTCTCGGGGGTTGACCTCGAGCAGCTGTACACGTTCGACCACCCCAGTGGGATCCGCGTCGCGTTCATGGCCCTCATCTCGGCGGATCGTCACGCGCTCGCGCCAGGCCCGGACCTCGTGGAGGTGCGCTGGTTCGATCACGATGACCTCCCGCGCCTCGACGAGGAGACCGCCGACACGGTGCACTTCGCTCGTGATCGCCTTCGCGCAAAGACCGCGTACGCGCCGATCGCGGTGCAGCTCCTTCCCGGCGTCTTTGCGCTCGGTCAGCTGCAATCGGTCTACGAGGCCGTTCTGAGCACCACGCTCGATCCGCGTAACTTCCGTCGCGACGTCCTTGCCGCCGGCATCGTCGAACCGACCGGCGAAGTTCGATCAGATGGGCCGGGACGTCCCGCACGAATGCTTCGGTGGGTCGGCGGCGACTTCGCGGTGGTGCCGTCCGAGCGACGCGGCGCACGAGCGATTTCCAGATTGGGCACGTCCGACTGAGGGGAGTCATCTGGCGAGTCGGGCCTTGAGGACTCGCGTCGGTGACCTTCGCCCCCGAGCCGCTGGGCCGCTCGACTCTCCCGGCGCAGCACACGGAGGGGTCTGGGGACTCTTTGGTAGGCTTCGCGCAGCGTTCGAAGGTACCGGAAAGGGCAGCATTGGCCTCACATCAAAGCGACGACGATCTCCCGATCACCTGGCCGTTCGTGTTTGGCGGGCTGCTGCTTTCGGCGGCAATGGTCTGGTTCTGCCTGGGCTTTGCGCTGCGCGACGCTGCGACGACCGACGCCGCGGATGCCGCCGCCGGTGAGCTCGTTCACCACACGCTCGCGGGCCACTACCCTGTCTTCTGGCTGCTTCTGCTCGGAGCACTCGCCTCGTGCGTGGTCGGCGCCGCGTTCAACATGAGCCGGACGCGTCGACTGACACACTCGTAACGTCAGCCAGCCGGTGGGAATCTGGCGTCAGCGAGGCCAGCGAGCAGGACCTGACGAGAGCGCGCTGGCGTGAGCGCCGAGTCGACCCGCGGCCGCCTCTTGGTCGCCTCGCCGATGCTCGTCGATCCGAACTTCGACCGGCGCGTGGTGCTGATGCTCGAGCACACACCCGACGGCGCCCTCGGCCTCGTTTTGAACGACCCGACGAGCGTTCGGGCCGCCGACGCGCTCCCCGACCCGCTCGCTGGTCTCTTCGGCTTCGACGATCTCCTTCACCGCGGCGGTCCCGTCGAGGCATCGGCGGTGATCGTCCTTGCGGACATCGGTAACGCCCCCGACGTTGGGGCCCGGGTGCTCGACGGGGTGGCGGTCCTCGACCCGGATGGCGACATCGATGGGGCCCTCCAAGCGGTCACCCGGGCACGGGCCTTCGCGGGCTACGCCGGATGGTCAGCGGGCCAGCTGGAGGAGGAGATCGATGCGGGCGCCTGGATGAACCTGCCGGCGTCGTCATCGGATGCCTTCACACAGGAGGCGGAGCGACTCTGGAGCGTGGTGCTCGAACGGGCCGGAGGATCCTACCGCCTTGTCGCCCGGATGCCGCCGGACCCAACAATGAACTGAGCCCGGCGCAGGGCCGGGCTCAAGGAGCAACACGTCTTGGGCTCGCGCGGATCTGGCCCGCGTTAGGCCAAGCGACCAGACTCGGCCATGCTGGCCAGCTTCTGTAGCGACTGGTGCTCCACCTGACGAATCCGTTCGCGGGTGACGTTGAACATCCGTCCCAGTTCGTCGAGGGTACGCGGCTTTTCACCGCCGAGACCGTAGCGGAGTTCGAGAACGCGGCGCTCGCGGTAGCTCAACTGCTCGAGAAGGTCACGAAGCGCTTCCTCACGGAGGCTCGTCTCAGCCGCAAACTCTGGCGCGACCGAGTTCTCATCGGCCAGAAAGCGTCCGAACTCAGATTCCTCGTCTTCGCCAACCGGCTTTTCGAGGGAGACGATGGGCTGCGCACTGCGCAGAATGTCCTCGACTTCGTTCGCGGGAAGTCCGGCCGCCTCACCGATCTCCTCGGCGGTGGGCTCGCGACCCAGCTGGCCGACCAGCATGCGCTCTGCGCGACTGATCTGGTTGAGCTTCTCGACGACGTGCACGGGGATGCGGATGGTCCGACCCTTATCGGCGAGCGCGCGGGTCACCGCCTGGCGGATCCACCAGGTCGCGTAGGTCGAGAACTTGAATCCGCGGCGCCAGTCGAACTTCTCGACCGCGCGCACGAGGCCCAGCGTGCCCTCCTGGATCAGGTCGAGGAATGGCAGGCCCCTGCCGCGGTAGCCCTTGGCAATCGACACGACCAACCGGAGGTTGGCCTCGACCATCTGGGTCTTGGCGAGGGGATCGCCCGACTCGATGCGCTTCGCAAGAGACACCTCTTGCGCCGCGGTGAGCAGGGGTACCCGACCGATGTCCTTCAGGAAGAGCTGCAGTGCGTCCGTGGTCTGCTCGACGACCGATGCCGCCCGGCGAGGGCGCTCGGCGAAGTCGTTCATCTCCGCGGCCCGAGTGCGGGCCTCGGCGGCGTCGAGAAGCTCGATTCCGAGCTCGTCGAGCTGCTGGTACAGCTCCTCGGCGCTTCCGGCGTCGAGGCCAATGACCTCGATCGCTTCGGCGACCTCCTCGATGCTCAGGAACTGGAGTTCCTGGCCGCGCGCAATGAGCGTGCTCAGCTCAGTGCCGTCGATGATCTCGGAGAGTTGTGCGAGTGGTGTCATCCCGATCCTGTTCGTCACGTTGTCGCGAAGGGTACGGAGCCGAGCGAAGACGACCGTCGCAAGCGACGACTTCCATCTCCCGAGGACGTCAAGGCCCACGCCAGAGGCGGGAGCGCGGACGCGCCCCCTCGGGTCCGCGAGTGGTTACGTTATGACGAATCGCGTTGGGACGCAAGCCTTACTGCGTCAGTTTTCTTCGATCTTCACCTGAATAAGCCGCTGCTCTGGGTTTGGACGGTCCCCACGGGCGGTCGCGCAGGTGCCGATCGTGGTCAAGACGTCATCCCCGGCAACGACCCGGCCGAAGGCGGTGTGGGCGCCATCGAGCCACGGGCAAGCGGCCGCTGTCACGATGAAGAACTGACTCCCGTTGGTGTTCGGACCGGCGTTTGCCATCGCGAGCGTGCCCCGCACGATCTTGTGGTCGTTGAACTCGTCGGCGAACTTGTACCCGGGCCCGCCGGTGCCGGCCCCTTCGGGACACCCGCCCTGGACCATGAAGTCGGCAATCACGCGGTGAAAGATCGTCCCGTCGTAGAACCCGGCGCGGGCCAGCCCGACGAAGTTGCCGACGGTCTCAGGTGAGTCCTTGGCGAAGAGTTCGCAACGGATCTCTCCGGCGTTCGTCTCGAAGACGGCGACGTAGCTTGCGGTGGGATCGGCAGCGGGGGGCTGAGCGGGCAACGCGTCTCTCCTGATCGTGGAGTCGGCAGGCTACCTGGCGGCTGTCGCCTCCGCCTTCGTCGCGGCACTCGCCACGAACCCCGCCTGCGCCACGCTTCGACCATAGAAGCGCTGCTCCATCCGGCAACGCAGGCAACCTTCTGCATGTTGGCGCACGAGACCGGCGTGGTCGACATCCATCGCGCCCTCCAGCGTGCCAGCCGCGAGGAGTGGGAGCAGCTCAGATGCCTCCTCGCAGAGTTGGCCTGCGGCGCGGGCCGCGTAAAGGAGTCGCAGACGCCGGAGCGCTCGCTCGACGGCACGCTCGGCTTGGCGCTCAGTGGTGCCGATCTCGGAAGCGACGCCCGCGTAGGTCAGGCTGCGCAGCGTGCGGGCCTCAAGGACGCTTCGGTCGCTCGACGAGAGGCGACTCAGGATGTCGATGATGGCGGCGCGTAGTTCGACGGCCTCCGCGCTCGCACCGGCGTCGCCGAGTGGGGCGGGGGTCGCGTCGCCGGGTTCGCTTACGACTCGCAACCGGGCCCGTGTGGTGGTGCGGTTCAGCTCGCCGCATCGCCACCCCACCGCCTTGCGCAAGGCCGAAAGAATCGCCAAACGGTCGTCGATACCTCGGGCAACACAGAACCGGATCGCACCCTCGACGGCGTCGTGGACGGCGTCCTCACTGAGGGTCGCGTCGATGAGACGCCGTCGGGCAAGGAGTACGAGGCCGGGCCGCGCCAAGGCGAACTCCTCCCAAACGCGCGCCGTTCGCTCTGCCGCCAACTGCCTCGGTGCCGCCCCTGGGTTCGATATTGCGAGCCTGCTCGGCGCGCCAGCGGCGAAGTGGTAGGTGTCATCCATGACCATGCTCCCGGGTTGCGTCATGCGTTCGGGCGATTTCGTATCGGACCGTGAGTGTCGCGCGGTGTGCGCGAGCGGTCAAGCGACACCGGTACAGCAGAACGCGCTCCCCATATCAGGGGAGGTTCTCGGACGTTCTCCCCGCCGCACGGAGCGTGGCGGTGATGGACCCGACGTCCAGGTGGCGGCGCCAGTCGGCCGGGAGCCTCCAACGCCAGTTTCCACCCAGCGTTCCGGGCGTATTGAGTCGGGCCTCGCTGCCGAAGCCGAGGAGATCTTGAACGGGAATCACCGCGAGGCGCGCCGGAGCGTGAAGGACGGCGTCCGTCAGCGTTCGCGCGGCATCCTCCTGGGTGGCAATCTGAGCCCCCAGCGCGTCCCGGACGAAGCCACGGCGCGACTCGTCAAGCGAGGACCACCAGCCGGCGGTCGTGTCGTTGTCATGGGTGCCCGTGTAGAGGGCACACCAATCGCCGACGTTGTGGGGAAGATGTGGGCTCCCCGGATCGCCATCGAAGGCAAACTGGGCGACCCGAATCCCCGGGTATCCAAGGTCGTCGCGCAGCCTGATGACGTCGTCGGTAATGACGCCGAGGTCCTCCGCGATGAGCGGCAGCCGGCCGAGTGAGCGCTCCGCGGCGAGAAACGGCGCCGCGCCGGGGCCGATCACCCAGTAACCGTCGCGGGCGGTTGCCGCGCCCTCGGGTATCGCCCAGTAGCCGGCAAAGCCGCGAAAGTGGTCGACTCGAATGACGTCCACCTGATCGAGCAGGCGCCGGAGGCGATCAACGAAGAGCGCGTACCCGTCGGCCGCCATCGCCGACCAGTCAAAGATGGGGTTTCCCCAGTGCTGCCCGTCGTCGGTGAACGCGTCGGGGGGGACACCGGCGACGACGCCGGGAAGGAAGAGCTCGGGGTGCCGCCTCCGCTCGACGCCATCAGGAGCGACATAGATCGGAAGATCGCCGATCAATCCAACGCCGGCGCGCGACGCGTATGCCCGCAGTGCCCTCCAGGTGCGGTCGGCGCGGACCTGCTCATCCAGGGACTGCTCGCCCATCATCCGCACGTGCTCGTTAATCCAATGGCCTTCACGGGCAAGGAACGCCCGTCGCTCGTCTCCTGTCACCGGCGCGATGTCGTCCACGAGGTCGGGGTCGATCGCGAACGTCGACGGGCTCGCGTATGGGGAGCCCGTCTCGTCCGGCGGCGAGATCGGAAGGATCTGCCACCAACGAAACCCGAGTTGCGCGATCACATCGATGAACTCGTACGCGGACCCGTCGATTCGGCCCGAAGGAAGTGATGCCACATGCAGCAGCACGCCGGCCGATCGCGGAAGATCCATTGCGCGTGGATGCTACTTCCGCCGTCAAGGTGGCCTTGGGGACAGCGACCGGCGAGAATCCGGTTGTGAGCACCCCGCGAAGCGCCCCAGACCGGATCCTGATCGAAGACGTTACGCCGTCGCTTGACGGCGGACGTTGGCCGGTCAAGCGGGCACTTGGCACGAGCCTCGACGTCGAAGCCACCATCCTGCGCGATGGGCATGACGTGATCGAGGCCGCCGTCGAGGTCGATGCCCCGGACGACACTCGCGCTGTCCACGCGCTCGCGCCGATCGGCGGCGACCGATTCGTCGGGTCGGTCGCGCCAACCGACCTTGGCCTTCACCGCTTTCGGGTTGTCGCGTGGGTCAATCGATGGGCGTCCTGGCGCGACGAGGTTGGTCGCAAAGTCGCAGCCGGCCAGGCGAGCCTCACCGGTGAGGCGGCCGAGGGCGCGGTGCTCCTACGCAAAGCGCTCCGAGCGCTGCCAGCGGCGGAGCGGGCCGTCGCCTCGATCGCACTCGAGGCGCTCACCACCGGAGACGTCGAACCGTCGCTTACGGAGGCCATCGATGCGGCAATCCGGACGGCCGGAGCGTGCCGCGAGGACGTTGCCCGTTCGCCGTGGCGGGGAGTCGACATCGACCCGGAGCGGGCGTCGTTTGCCGCGTGGTACGAACTCTTCCCGCGGTCGTTTGGCGGGCTCCGTGGCGTTGCCGACGCCCTGCCGCGCCTCGCGGGGCTCGGCTTCGACATCGTGTACCTGCCCCCGGTCCATCCGATCGGGCGTACGAACCGCAAAGGGCCGAACAACACGCCGACCGCGGCTCCGGGTGACGTCGGGAGCCCGTGGGCGATCGGTGCGAGCGAGGGCGGCCACACCGCCATCCATCCGGAACTCGGAACCCTCGACGACTTCGCGGCGCTGGTCGCGCGCGCCGACGAGCTGGGCATTGACATCGCCCTCGACCTCGCGCTCCAGTGCTCGCCGGATCACCCATGGCTCGTCGAACACCCCGAGTGGTTCCAGCGGCGACCGGACGGCACGATCAAGTTCGCGGAGAATCCGCCCAAGCGCTACGAAGACATCCACAACCTCGACTTCGGATGCCGGGAGTGGCGCGCCCTCTGGGAGGCGCTCTTCGAGGTGGTCCTGACCTGGGTCGGTCGAGGTGTCCATGTGTTCCGGGTCGACAACCCGCACACCAAGCCGCTCCCATTCTGGGAATGGCTCATCCGCGAAGTCCGCAAACGCCACCCAGAGACAATTTTCCTGGCCGAGGCCTTCACTCGACCAGTACCGATGCGCGCGCTCGCCAAAGCCGGTTTCTCGCAGAGCTACTCGTACTTCACCTGGAAGAACACTCGCGCGGAGCTCTCCGAGTTCGTCGAGCTGATGGCCGACTGGGCGGACTGCGTGCGCCCGAACCTGTTCACGAACACGCCCGACATCCTCCACGACTATCTCCAGCATGGCGGCCCACCAGCATTTCGGGTCCGGCTCATCCTCGCCGCGACGCTCTCGCCCTCCTATGGGATCTACTCGGGGTTCGAGCAGTACGAGGGCGCGGCGGTCCGCCAGGGCAGCGAAGAGTACCTCGACTCGGAGAAGTACCAGCTACGTGAGCGTGATCTCAGCGGTCCACTGTTCCCGCTCGTCGCTCGGCTGAACGCCGTTCGCAGGGCACATGCGCCACTCCAGGTGCTCGATAACACGACGGTCCTCGAGACCGAGAGTGAGCACGTATTCGCGGTGGCGCGAGGGTCCGGGGTCGGCGCAATCATCATCTGCGTAAACGTTGATCCGCACGAGGTCCGCGAGGGCGTGTGCGTGATTCCCGAGTGGATCGCCCCGTCGACGACATTCCGGGTCCGGGATCTCCTCACCGGCGACGCCTGGTTCTGGACGACCGGGCCCAACTACGTTCGCCTGGAACCGGGCGTTCGAGAGGCCCACGTCCTCCTGATCGAGACATTTTAAGTGGCGCCGCCGACGATGGGGAACCGCTGGTTCGAAGCGAACCCCGTCTGGTTCAAGACCGCCGTCTTCTATGAAGTCCACGTGCGCGCGTTCCATGACGCGAACGGGGACGGGATCGGCGACCTCACCGGCCTGACCCAGAAGCTCGACTACCTCCAGTGGCTCGGGGTCGACTGTGTGTGGCTCCTGCCGATGTATTCGAGCCCGCTGCGCGATGGTGGCTACGACGTCTCGAACTTCTTCGATGTCCACCCGGATCTCGGAACGCTCGGCGACTTCCGGGACTTCGTCGAGGCGGCCCATGAGCGCGGGATCCGCGTCATCGCCGACTTCCTCGTCAACCACACCTCAAGCGATCACCCGTGGTTTCAGGCGGCCCGTTCAGGGCCTGACGATCCCAAGCGCGACTGGTACGTCTGGTCCGACGACCCCACCCGCTACGGCGACGCCCGCGTGATCTTCGTGGACACGGAGACCTCGAACTGGACCTGGGACGAGTCCGCCGGCGCGTACTTTTGGCATCGCTTCTTTTCGCATCAGCCCGACCTGAACTTCGCAAACCCCGACGTCCAGGAGGCGCTGCTCGCCGCGCTTCGCTTCTGGCTCGACCTCGGAATCGACGGGTTCCGTCTCGACGCGGTGCCCTACCTCTACGAGCGGGAGGGGACCAACTGCGAGAACCTCCCCGAGACGCACTCATTCCTTCGTCGACTTCGAGCTGAGGTCGACGCGGACTACCCTGATCGTGTGCTCCTCGCGGAGGCCAACCAGTGGCCATCAGATGTCGTGGAGTACTTCGGAGACGGCGACGAATGCCACATGGCCTTCCACTTTCCGCTCATGCCGCGCCTGTTCATGTCGATTCGGCGGGAGGACGCGACCCCGATCGTCGAGATCCTCGATCAGACGCCCCCGATCCCCTCCAACTGCCAGTGGGGCCTCTTCCTGCGTAACCACGACGAGCTCACCCTGGAGATGGTCACCGACGACGAGCGCGACTACATGTACGCGGAGTACGCCGCCGACCCTCGGATGAAGCTCAACCTGGGTATCCGACGCCGACTTGCACCCCTCCTTGACAACGGCATCGACGAACTCCAGCTGATGACGGCGGTCCTCTTCAGCCTCCCCGGCTCGCCGGTGCTCTACTACGGCGACGAGATCGGAATGGGCGACAACATCCACCTGGGCGACCGTGACGGCGTTCGGACGCCGATGCAGTGGTCGGGCGACCGCAACGGCGGTTTCTCCAAGGCAGACTTTGCGGAGCTCTACCTTCCCCCGCTGATGGACCCCGTCTATGGCTTCCAGGCAATCAACGTCGAGGCACAGCTGCGCTCTCCGAACTCATTTCTGCGGTGGCTCCAGCGCTTCATCGCGGTCCGCAAAGCCCATCCGGTGTTCGGGGAGGGCTCCTACGAGGCCCTCGAGTGTTCGAATCCACGCGTGTTCGCCCACCTTCGGACGCTCGCCGAGGATCGTGTGCTCTGTGTGCACAACCTCGCCGCGTCGGCCCAACCGGTCGAGCTCGGCCTCGCCGCCCACCGCGGCTTCGAACCGGTGGAGTTGCTCGGAGGGGCCGTCTTTCCGATGATTTCCGACGAGCCGTATCGACTGACGCTCGGAGCCAGGGGATTCATGTGGTTTCGCCTGCGCGACGGGAGTACGGTCACCCCTGTATGAGCTCACCCGTCGCATCGCTGCCAGCCGGATCACTGAGCGCCCTCGGCGGAGATGACGTCCGCGTGTTTATCGAGGGCCAGCGCTGGTTCGCGGGTCGCGGCGAGCGCGTCCTCGCGGTCGAGCCCGTCCTGGCCGCGACGCTGCACGCTTCGGACCCGCTTGTGGTCCTCGGGGTTGTCGAGGTGACGTTCGCAACCGGTCTCCACGACCGGTACCAGCTGGTCCTCACTGACGAGCCGGGTCCCGACGGCGTGCGCGTCTGCCGTCTTGCCGACGGGCGACCGCTCCACGACGCCCTTCGCAACCCGACCTCACTCCGGGCGCTCGGGCAGCTCACGGCCGCGGATCTCGACACGGCGGCGACCACCGGGACGGTGCGCTTTCGCACGCTCGTGGCCGACCTCCCCTCTGCTCCCTCGACGGCCCGTCCCCTTGGCGCGGACTCCACCAACAGCGCAGCGGTCTTCGACGAGCGCGTGCTCCTTAAGGCATACCGGCGGATCACCCCGGGGGCCAACCCCGAGCTTGAGATGCTCACGTACCTGACTCGGATCGGTTTCGAGGGCGTGCCCGAGATCCTCGGGTGGTGGGAACACGTCGATGACACGAGCGAAGCGACGCTTGGGCTCCTCCAGCGCTACATCCCCGAATCGGTCGACGGTTGGACGCTCGCCACAGCCGACGCGGCCAACCCCGAGCCGGGCTGCGGCCTCGTTGACGAACTCGCTGACCTTGGCACATTGACGGCGGCCCTCCACGGCGCGCTCGCAGCGGGACCCGACGACGGGAGTTTCACCCCGGAGTGGCCGCACGCCGATCAGCTTGGCCTGCTCGCTGCGTCCCTTGACGAACGACTTTCGGAGCTCGCGGCGAGCGGCCTTATGGACGACCATTTGGCGGTGATCGCGGAGCTTCGAGCCCGCCTTGGGGCGGCCGCGCGCACGCCCGACATCGGATGCTTGATCCGAGGCCACGGCGACTATCACCTCGGTCAGGTGCTCCGGGCGTCCGGGCGCTGGTGGATCGTCGACTTCGAGGGCGAGCCGATGCGCGAGAGCACAGAACGCCGTCGGCGGCGCTCCCCGCTGCGCGACGTGGCGGGGATGCTGCGCTCCCTCGACTACGCTGCGGTGGTCGGGGGCGCGACCGACGAGTCGGCCGCCCGTTGGCGACGCGAGGCGCGACACGCATTTCTCGATGCCTACACCGGCGCGCCCGAGGCGCCGAGGCTCTTGCCGCGGCAGCGCGAGTCGACGCGTGACCTGCTCTTTGTCATGGAGCTCGAGAAGGTTCTCTACGAGATCGAATACGAACGGGCGCATCGGCCGGAGTGGATCCCCATCCCCCTCGGTGGCCTGCGCGCCCTGGCCGAGCCGGAGGGCGACTGGTGATCGAAATCTCGGTGATCGCGGAAGGGCTCGCGGGCCTGCGCTCGGGCGAGACGCACGACCCTCACGCGATTCTTGGTCGTCGCGTCACAGGCGACACGGTCGAGCTACGCCTTTGGCGGCCCGGAGCAAATAGCGTGGAATTGCTTTCGGACCCGCCGGTCGCGCTTGCCGAGATTGCGTCCGGGATCTTCTCCGCGGATGTCGGCGCGTCGAGCGCGCCAATCGCTGCCCGCTACCGGGCTGTTGACGGGGACGGCATTCAGCGTGTGTTCGTCGACCCGTACGGATTCCTTCCGACCCTCGGAGAACTCGACTTGCACCTCATCGCCGAAGGGCGTCACGAGGACCTGGGTCTTGTGATGGGCGCACGAGAGGTGGAGCTTGAGGCCGTGATCGGCATCGCCTTCTCGGTGTGGGCGCCGAGCGCACGGAGCGTCGCCGTCGTGGGCGACTTCAACGGGTGGGATGACTATCGCCATCCGATGCGCTCACTCGGCGCGTCGGGGATCTGGGAGGTCTTCATCCCGGAGGCATCTGTGGGCGATTGCTACAAGTTCTCCGTCCTGGGTGCGGACGGCGCACGGCGAGAAAAGGCCGATCCCGGGGCACATCAGGTCGAGGTCCCACCCCGAACCGCCTCAGTCGTCGCGCCGCGGCCGGCACACCGCTGGGGGGACCAGGCCTACCTTGGTCAGTCGCGTACCCCGCATCGGGACGCGATGAGCATCTACGAGATGCACCTCAGCTCATGGCGCCGACACGATGATGGCCGGTCGCTGGGATACCGGGAGCTGGCCGACGTGCTTCCCGCGTACCTGAGCGATCTCGGGTTCACCCACGTCGAGTTTATGCCGGTGATGGCCCACCCGTTCGATGGCTCGTGGGGGTATCAGACCACCGGGTACTTCGCTCCGCACGCGCCCCTTGGCACGCCGGACGAACTCCGGCTCCTGATCGACCGGCTGCACCAGGCCGACATCGGCGTCATTCTCGATTGGGCGCCGGCTCACTTCGCTCGGGACGCATGGGCACTCGACCATTTCGACGGCACGGCGCTCTACGAGCATGCCGATCCACTGCGCGGTGAGCATCCGGATTGGGGAACCAAGGTCTTCAATCACGGCCGCACGGAGGTCCGGAACTTCCTGACCGCGAGCGCGTGGTACTGGCTCGGCCAGTACCACGCCGACGGCCTGCGCGTCGACGCGGTCGCGTCCATGCTCTACCGGGACTACTCCCGGAAAGCTGGGGAGTGGGTACCGGGGCCAGATGGCGGACGGGAGGACCATGACGCCGTCGAGTTCCTGCGCGATCTGAACCGCGTGACGCACCGCCGGCGACCGGGGGCCATCATGGCGGCCGAGGAGTCGACCGCTTGGCCGGGGGTCTCAAGGCCGATCGAGCTCGGTGGGCTTGGTTTCGGCATGAAATGGAATATGGGCTGGATGCACGACACACTCGACTACTTCCAGCGCGATCCGGTGCATAGAGTCCACCACCACAGCCAGCTCACGTTCGGGCTGCTGTACGCCTTCAGCGAGAACTTCATCCTGCCGCTTTCCCACGACGAGGTCGTCCACGGCAAGGGTTCGCTCCTGTCCAAGATGCCCGGCGACCCGTGGCAGCGGTTCGCGAATCTGCGTGCCTTGTACGGACACATGTGGGCGCATCCCGGTAAGAAGCTCATCTTCATGGGCTCGGAACTCGCCCAGCTCGACGAGTGGTCGCACGAGGGTCAGCTCCCTTGGCACCTGAGCGCAGATCGGAACCACGCGGGCATGTCGAACCTGGTGCGTGACCTCAATCGCGTGTACCGCGCCCACCCGCCGCTCTACGAGCGAGACTCGGAGCCGAGTGGCTTCGCCTGGCTCGACGGCGACGAGGCGGCCGCCAACGTTCTCGCCTACGCGCGCTTCGCCGACGACGATGTCGTCGTGTGCGTTGCCAACCTCTCTCCCGTGCCGAGGGACGGCTTCCGGGTCGCGCTCCCGACCGGCGGCGCCTGGCGCGAGATTCTGAACACCGACAGCACGAGCTACGGCGGGTCGGGGGTCGGCAACCTCGGGCGAGTGGAGGCGCAGGCCACACCGTGGCGAGGACGAGAGTGGTCGGCGAGCGTCACGCTGCCGCCCCTCGGCGTGCTCTGGCTCGCCCCTGAGACATCGTGAGGCTGGTCTCACCGGGCTCACCATTTCCGCTCGGGGCCACCTGGAACGGGCGCGGGACGAACTTCTCGCTCTTTTCGGAGAACGCCCAGTCGGTTGAGCTCTGCCTGTTCTCCGCCGACGGCGACGAGGAGCGGGTTCCGCTTGTCGAGTGCACCGCGTTTCACTGGCACGGCTACATCGACGGGGTCGGTCCGGGGCAGCGGTATGGGTACCGCGTCAGCGGTCCGTGGGCACCGGCGCAGGGCCATCTCTTCAACCCGGCCAAGCTCCTGATCGATCCGTATGCCAAGGCCATCGACGGCCTCGTTGATCATCGTGGACCCAACCTCTCAGTCGCTCTTCCCGGGCCGGACTGGTCGTCCCCATGTCCGCAGGACACGGCCGGCGCGGTGCCGCGATCGGTCGTCATCGACCCGCACTTTGACTGGGAGGACGACCAGCCGCCGGCCACGCCGTGGAGCGAGACCGTGATCTACGAAGCCCATGTGAAGGGGATGACCCGCCTGCATCCGGACGTACGCGGGGATCTGCGCGGCACCTACGCTGGCCTGGCCTCACCGGCGGCGACCGGCTACCTGCGCTCCCTCGGTGTCACGGCGCTCGAGCTGCTGCCCGTGCACCACATCGCCGACGAGCGCCATCTGGCGGTTCGGGATCTCTCCAACTACTGGGGCTACAGCTCCATCGGCTTTCTCGCCCCACACGCGGGCTACGCGGCCACTGGATCTGACGGCGAGCAGGTTCGCGAGTTCAAGGGGATGGTCAAAGCCCTTCACCGGGAGGGGATCGAGGTGATCCTCGACGTCGTCTACAACCACACGGCCGAAGGTGGTCCTGACGGGCCCGCGCTCGCCTTTCGCGGCGTCGACAACGCCAGCTACTACCGGCTCGACCCACATGACGCGTCCAGGTATCTCGACTTCACGGGCACCGGCAACAGCCTGAACCCGGTCCACCCGAGCGTGCTGCGGCTCATCATGGACTCGCTCCGGTACTGGGTGATCGAGATGCACGTGGACGGCTTTCGATTTGATCTCGCGTCAGCGCTTGCGCGCGAGTTCTATGACGTCGATCGCCTTTCGGCCTTCTTTGATGTCATCCACCAAGACCCGGTTCTTTCCCAGGTCAAGCTCATCGCGGAGCCCTGGGACGTCGGGGAAGGGGGGTACCAGGTCGGGAACTTCCCCGTCCTCTGGACCGAGTGGAACGGCATCTACCGCGACACCGTCCGGGACTTTTGGCGCGGGGCGACCGATGGCGTCGCGGACTTGGCAACCCGCGTCGGCGGATCGAGCGACCTGTACCAGTCCGACGGGCGACGCCCGTTCGCGTCGATCAACCTCGTGACCTGTCACGACGGCTTCACCCTGGCCGACCTCGTGAGCTACGACCACAAACACAACGAGGCAAACGGCGAGGACAATCGCGACGGGACAAACGACAACCGAAGTTGGAACTGTGGCGCCGAAGGCCCCACAGACGACGTTGCGATCAACTCACTCCGGGCCCGCCAACGGCGGAACCTCCTGGCGACGGTCCTGATGTCCCAGGGCGTCCCGATGCTCCTCGCCGGTGACGAACTCGGCCGAACCCAGGATGGCAATAACAACGCCTACTGCTTGGATGGGGACGTCAACTGGATCGATTGGTCGACCATCGACGAGGCGTTTCTCGAGTTCACCCGCCGGGCGATCGCGCTTCGTCAGGCGCACCCAGTGCTGCGCCGGAGCCGCTTCCTCGAGGGGCGCCAGGTGCTCGACTCGGGCCTTCCAGACGTCTGGTGGTTCCGCACCGATGGCCGGCAACTCACGGCCCGCGACTGGCGACGGCCCGAGCATCCGACCCTCGGGATGTTCTTGAATGGTGACGGGATCACCGAACGAACGCCGGCCGGTGAACGCATTCGGGACGATTCGTTCATCATCCTCATCAACGGCTCCCCGGAGCGCCTGCTCTTCCGGCTTCCCGCTCGCCGATTCGGGCTGCGATGGGGAATCGAACTCTCCACCGCCGAGCCCCTGCTCGAGGCCGGTTCTCGCTCGCACTCCGCTCGAACCGAGGTGCCAGCCGAAGGGCGGTCGATGACCGTGCTCCGACGAGTACGCGCTTAGAGCCTGTTCAAAATGGGGCACGCCCGCCGACTCGCTGCAAACCAACGCGTAGCGGCGTCATCGGTCAAGGCAATAGCCCAGCTACTCAACCCTCCCTGCTTCCTTGCCCTACTCGGTTTTCGCGGCCGGACGACCGCGCCCCTCATTCTGAGACAGGCTCTAAACGGTCCCTGCGAAGAAGTGCTCGAGCGCGGTGGCGGTCTCCTCGGGAGCCTCCTCGGCGAGGAAGTGTCCGCAATCGATCGGGCACGCGGTGACGTCGGTCGCGAGCCCCCGCCAGGTTGCCGGAACGTCGTAGCAACGCGCCATCGCACCGCGTGTGCCCCACATCACGAGCAGTGGTTGGGTGAGCGGTCCGGAGTCGGCGCGGTCATGTTCGAGGTCGATGCTCGCCGCGGCGCGATAGTCCTCACAGGAGGCGGCGATCGTCGCCGGGTCACGGAAGGCCAATCGGTAGCGTGTGAGCGCTTCGGGGTGAAACACCATGCCCGGAGCGGCCCAGGAGCGCAGCGTGTGTTCGAGGTAAAAGTCCGGATCAGCGCCGATGAGACGCTCCGGAAAGCCGGGAGGCTGTATGAGAAAGAACCAGTGGTAGTAGGAGCGCGCCAGCTCGCTGTCGACGGTCGCAAAGACCGTTCGGGTCGCAACGATGTCGAGAAGCGCGAGGCGTGCGACGACGTCCGGGTGGTCGAGGGCCATCCGGTGCGCCACCCGGGCACCGCGATCGTGGCCCGCGACATCGAATGCGCCGAACCCGATGGCCCTCATGAGCGACACCTGATCTGCGGCCATCTCGCGTTTGGAGTACGCCGCGTGCGTCGCGTCGGCTGGGGGTTTGTCGCTCGCGCCGTATCCGCGGAGATCGCTCGCGACAACCGTGAACGTCGTGGCAAGGCGGGGCGCCACCGCGTGCCACATCGCCCGAGTCTGTGGATAGCCGTGCAAGAGCAGAAGCGGCGGGCCAGTTCCGCCGACGAGGCAATCGATCGCGACCGACCCCGTGTCGATTCGGCGCGCTTCGAAGCCTGGGAAGAGCGATGACAGCGTCACTGAACGGGAAGCCTACGTCGCGCCGCGTCGTGGTGATCGGCGGCGGCTTCGCCGGTCGTGCCACGGTTCGGGCTCTGCGGGGTCGGGGACTCCTCCTGATCCGCCGGACGTCGAGCTTCCTGACGAGAAACCGCGGAGCGCGCCTCATTACCGGCGAGGTCCGGTCCGCCGGCCGTGAGGCCGACGGACCAAGCGAGGACGCTTCGACTAACCGGTGACCCGTGCCTTGACGCCACGGCGGGCCGCAATGATCCGCGTCGGCTTGCTACCGACCACGATGCGCGTGGCGTTCTGCGCGGTGATCTCGGCTCGATTGGTGACGACGGCACCGACCAGGCTCGGGTCGATCCTGACGAGGACTCGGACCACGCGCGTCTCACCGGCGGCGACGTCGCCAAGGGTCCAGACCGATATCTGCCGCTGGTGACGCCACGGCCCCCGGCCGAGTTCCTGCTTGGCCACCACCGCCATACCGTGAGGGAGGATCTCCCGGACCTGAACCCCGCGGGCGGGGACGGCGCTCGAGTTCATGACGGATACCGTGATCTCGTAGACGGCCGTCCGACCGCCAACGGCCTTCCCCGGGCCCGACTTCGCGGCCTTCACCCGGGCGGGGCCACCGGTGACAACAGCGACTGGCCCGGACGAGACCGGATTCCCGACGACCTGTGGCGTGACGACGGCACCGACGGCGCCGGACGAGGTGCCCGGGGCAGAGGGCGCCGGGGCGACCCGAACGAACGCCTCTTCCGAGGCAATTGGGGTGGGGTTTGCGGCCGTCCGCCCCTCGCCTCCAGGGATGCGTCCCGTCCCGCTGGCGGTCGCGGTGTTTAGTCGCTCGCCGATCATCCGCGGGACCTCACACGTCAGCTGTCGGGCCTCACCGACGCCGAGGGTCGAAACGATGGTCGCAAGGGAGCACATGGGGTCGCTCACGCTGACGCTGACGAGTTCGGCCGTTCCGGTGTTTGTCACCGTGATCCGATACTTGGCCGTCGACAGGTAGGGCAGGACCGGCATTCGGCCATCGTTCCTACCCGGGGAGCCCGCCTGGGAATCGGCATCGAGCCAGGCACCCGTCGCAGGATCCTGCGCCTCTTTCAAGATGGCGATCGCCGAACGAACGACGCGGACCGCGGCGCTCTCCGTGCGCGGGGGAAGCGGGCCGACCATGGTGCTCGTGTGGACCTTGGCCGTCGCGCCTGAGGCGGTCGCGGTCGAGGTCGAGCTCGATGCGAGGTTTGGTCGGTCGCAGGTCAGCGTTCGTGTCGCCCCCGGGGCGAGCGGTGCGAGGGTCGCCGAGAGTCCGCAGGTCGGATCGGCGACGAGGATGTCATCGAGGGTCACGTTGCCCGAGTTGCGAACGCGAACACGGAGGTGGGCCGTCTCGCCTGAGAAGAAGTCAGGCGGTTGCGCGCCGGTCGCTCCAAGTGGACCGGCCACGGGATCGGCGTCGAGCCACTCAAGGGCGTTTGCTGGGTTCTGGACCTCCTCGACGATCTCGAACGATGGCGCGGCCATCGTGAAGCCGGCCTCCTCGAAGATGGCGGGAAGCACCAATCCGAGGCGTTGGGGCGCCTCGTTGATCACGGGAATCGCCACCGGACGCCCGCCGGAGGCGGTGAAGCGTTCCGTACCGGGCGCCGTGAGGGTCGGGGCGGTGCAACCGATCACGACGACCTCTGATGCTTTGAGGTCGATGGTTCTCGCGATCTTTGGTGTGCAAGCGGTGTCGCTCAGGTCGATGCCGACGAGATCGGCGCGGCCCGAGTTGGTTAGGGTGACGCGAAACTCCCCGGACTCGTTCGGAGCGAACATCGGAAGGATTCCGTCGTTTGTCCCCGCGGATCCGACGACGGCGTCGCCGTCGAGCCATGTGGCTGCCGGCGAGGGGTCAAGTACCTGAGTCAGGATGCTCAGGCGTGCGTCGACGGCGAACCCGATATCGGCCGAGGAGAGCGCGGCCTGGCCTGCCGCGAGGCCGGCGATCGCGACGACGACCCGCTTCCCATCGGGGTCGAGCGCGCCGTCTGAGTCGATGTCGTCGGCGCCTGCGTGAAGCGTCGTTGGCCGCAGGGCACCGAGAATGGGCTGGTCGAGGGCAACTTCGACGGTAAAGGGCTCCTTCGGATTGACATCGGCAAACCACACTCCGACTGCGTCGGTGCTGGTCTCGAGTGTCCCAAGGGGCGACCTGACCGTGACCTTAACGCCCGGTAGGCCCTGCTCACCCGCGTCCTGGATGCCGTCGCCGTCGAGGTCGAGAAAGACCCGGTCGCCGATCTGGGCGAGGCAGCCCGCGCGCGCTTCTACGACGGCGCAGCCGTCGATGGCGACCAGGGCGAGGTCGGCCTGGCCGCCGGCTTCGCTCAGGAACTGCACCGGGGACGAGTCGAGCTTGCCGCGCGGTGCCGGCATCAGCGCCTCGGACCATCCGGAGAAGCGAACGCGGTACGGCCCCTGGGAGGCGAGGTCGACCGCGTAGTCGCCCTTGGCGCCGGTCGACGCGGTGACCACCAGACCCGCGGGGTCTTCGATTGTCACGAGGACGTTCGAGGCCCCGGGCTCGCCGGGGGAGTGGTCCCCGCTGCCGTCCAGATCGACGAAGGCCGTCCCCGCGACGCGGCTACCGGGGGCTCCATCAAGTTGGCCGGGGAGCACGAAGGCCGCCCCGCACACCAAGGCGCAGAGGGCAAGTCGCGCTGCGTGCCGAACACGACGGGTCGCGTTCGGCGGCAGGGTGGTGGTGGGCATTGCGCGGGGGTCCTTTCGCATCCGTGCACGGGCTCGTTCAACGCGGACCCGACGTGCGTCGGTCGCGTTCACCGTGATGTATCTCACCCCGCTTGGCGTGCTGCCTTCCCCCTGGAGTCGAGCATGCGAGGACGACCGCGACCGCCGATTGGTGGTCACACTGGCGAATCTGGGGGCTTCGTGACTCGACTTTCGGCGGTCCCCCACCGGTGGGGGGTGCGCCTACCCTCGATGCATGTGGAATGCGTTCACCGCGCCCGGCCCTCGAACGCGGCCATCGACTGCGACTGCGCTCGGCGCGTCGCTTGCCGTCGGCCTCGTATCCGTGCTGCTTGCCGCGCCCCAAGTCCACGCAGCCTTTCCGGTGGGGCCCACCCCACACCTCGTGGCCCCGCTGACATCGCCAACGAGCGCGGCGCAGGTCACTATTTCGTGGGAGGGGATCGCGTTCAGTTCGGCGACCTCACGCGTCATCTACGAGGGTGGCTTCTGTTCGATCGCGACCTGCCTCCCAACGGAGTCGTTCGGAAGCGCCACCGCGATCAGCGCACCAGTCTTCCAGGGCGATTGGCACTTCAAGGTTCGCGCCGTCGAACTGTCGAACGATCTTGCGACGCGCATCGCTGTGAGCCCCTACGGCGCCCTGCGGGTGGTCGTCGACCGCTCCAGGCCGCGGGTCGTCCTCGCGCGAATTGGGCCGAGGGTTCAGGCGGGAACGGTCGTCCGGCTGCCGGTGATCGATGTCGAGTTCTCCGAGCCGGTTCGGGACTTCACCGCCAGCACCGTTCGCGTCTGTCGGGAGACCTGCAGGGCGACCTCAGAGCGCCTGCCGGTGATCGTCGTGGCCGCAACGCCGCGCCGTGCAACGCTGCGTGTGCTCGGGCCGCTGAGGGAGAACACGCGTTACCAGGTCGAGTTCGTGGGCGTCACCGACTTCGCCGGAAACCCGGCCCGATACACCCCCGAGACCCGTCGTCTTGTCTTCCGCACGGCCTCCGGCGCGACCACGCGACTCCTCTTTCCTCCGGCCCTCAGTCGGTCGCTGTCACCGCCGGCGGGTCAGTTGATCGGTGAGATGCAGCCGACGCTCCGCTGGAAGCGGCCGCGTGGAGAGCGCCCATTCCTCTACAACGTCCAGGTGTTCGAGGGGTCAAGGAAGGTCGTCTCCGCGTTCCCGAAGGGCGAGTCGTTCAGGATTCCAGCCGGGAGACTTCGGCCCGGTCACCACTACTTCTGGCGTGTGTGGCCGTTCCTGCGCTCCGGAGTCTTCACGCGCCGACCGGTGGGCGTGAGCGAGTTCACGATCCTCGTGCCCAGCCGCCGGCGAGGCTGAACACCCCGCAGTCCGTGCTACGGTCCATGGCATGGAACGTATGCGGATCTCGACCACAGTGGACGGTCGTCAATTGACCAAGGCGCGAGCACTGTTCAATGGACGCGACGCGGAGCTGCTCGATCGGGCCCTCGGCGCACTGATTGACGAGATCGAGACCGAGCGTGAGATCGCGGCGCTCCGCGCGAGTCCATATGACCGTGATCCCATGCTCGATCTCCCGTTGATCCCGCTCCCGAGCGAACTCTCCTACGACGGAGAGGTGCCGCCGCACGTCCTCGCGCTCGCGATGGAGCGGCGAGCGCGACGCGAAGGATGACCGAGCTGGCTCACGGTCAGGTCTGGTGGGTTGACCTCCCAGGAGACAAGGTCCGTCCCGTGATCGTTCTCACTCGCGGGAGGGTTGCCCCCTTGCTTCGGCACGTGCTGGTCGCACCGGTGACGTCGAGGGTGCGCGGCATCGCGACCGAGGTGTCACTGGGCCCAGATGAAGGACTTCGTGATGGCTCTGTCGCCAACCTCGACAACGTGCAGCTCGTCCCGGTCGATCGGTTGCTGCAACAAACCGGCGATGTCGCCGAGGAGCGCTGGCCCGAGTTCTGTGCGGCAATGCACCGTGTCATGGCCTGTCGCCCGAGCTGAGCGACGTCGTGTGCGGACGACTTCGGTTCCAGGGGCCCGGCCGGGGACCGTGATTCGATCCCTCGCCAGGCCGGTGCTTCAACCCCGAGCGGCGTCGCCCAAGAGATGGCGTGCGATCACGAGCCGCTGGATTTGGCTCGTTCCCTCATAGATCTCGGTGATCTTGGCATCGCGGTAGTAGCGCTCGGCGGGAAACTCGGCCGAGTATCCGTAGCCCCCAAGTGTCTGAACCGCCATGTCGGCCGCCTCGACGGCAACCGAGCTGGCAAAGAGTTTCGCCTTCGCGCCTTCCGCGGAGTGGGGGAGACCGCGGTCGCGCATACGTGCGACGTGATAGGTCAGGACTCGCGCGGCCTCCAGCTTCGCGGCAACGTCCGCCATCGGGAACTGAACGCCCTGGAAGCGGGCGATCGGGCCGCCGAATGCGATCCGCTGGGTGGCGTAGGTCGTGGCAAGATCAAGCGCCGCCTGCGCGATGCCGACCGCCTGGGCCGCAACGACGATTCGACCGCCGTCGAGGGTCCCGAGCGCCACGTTCAGTCCGTCGCCCCGTCCACCGAGCAGGCGGTCGGCGTCCACCGCGAGATCGTCGAACGAGAGTTCAACGGTCGACGAGGTGTGTAGTCCGAGCTTGGGAATCTCGCGGCCGACGACAAGACCGGGGCCTCCATCGCAGATGAAGGCTGAGATGCCCTTCGCGCCCGGCCCATCGGTTCGGGCGTAGACGATGAAGATGTCGGCGAAACCACCGTTTGTGATCCACATCTTCGAACCACGAATCGTGAAGCCAGTGGAGGTCTCGGTGGCCGTGGTCTTGAGGTTTGCGGTATCCGAGCCGACATCGGGCTCGGTGAGCGCGTACGCGCCGAGGCGCTCGCCGCTCGCAAGGCTCGGCAGGAACCTGGCGTGCTGATCGGCCGTCCCGGCACGCACGATCGGCATCGCGGCAAGGCTGTTCTGCGCGGCGAGACCCGCTGAGATACCGGCGTCAGCTCGGGCCACCTCTTCGATGACGAGCGCAAGCTCGAGATAGCCGAGACCCATCCCTCCGAACGGCTCCGGGATGGTGATCCCGAGGAGGCCCAACCGGCCCATCTCGCCAAACAGCTCGACCGGGACGTGATGGTCGCGGTTCCAGCGCTCGGCATTCGGGGCAATCTGCCCCTGTGCGAACTCCCGGGCAAGCGCTTGGATCTCCCGTTGGGTATCGGTGAGATGCAGCGGCATCAGAGGCTCTCCAGGATGGTTGCGTTCGCGGTTCCGCCGCCCTCGCACATTGTCTGAAGCCCGTAGCGGGCTCCACGGGCGGTCATCGCATGAACGAGTGTGGTCATCAGGCGGGCGCCTGAACAGCCGAGTGGGTGGCCGAGCGCAATGGCGCCGCCGTTGACGTTGACCCGCCCGGCGTCAACGCCGAGATCCTTCATCCAGGCGAGCGGCACCGAGGCGAACGCCTCATTGACCTCGTACAACTCGATGTCATCGGCGCTGAGGCCGCTGCGCTCGAAGGCGCGGCGAGTTGCGGGAATCGGACCGCTCAGCATCTCGATCGGATCAACCGCCGCGAGTGCGAACGTGTGGAACCGCGCGAGCGGTTCCAGGCCGAGACGCTCGGCGACACGCTCCGAGGTGATGAGGAGCGCTGCGGCGCCGTCACTGATCTGCGAGGAGTTCCCAGCCGTCAAGCGCCCGTCGTCGCGGAAGACCGGTTTGAGCGCGGCGAGGGTCTCCGCCGTCGTGCCGGGCCGAATGCCTTGGTCAGCGGTCACTTCTACCGAGACGCCGTCCTGGTCGATCGTGATCGGGTGGATCTCGCGCCCGAAACGTCCGTCAGCCGTGGCCGCGGCGGCACGCCGGTGCGACTCGACGGCAAAGGCATCGAGGGCCTCACGGTCGAGCGCCCAACGCTCGGCGATCAGCTCGCCCGACTCGCCTTGGTGGATGAAGTCCGAACTGCCGAGGCCGTAACGTTCGCGGACCCGGCTGCCATAGGCTTCGGAGGCGTCGGGCAGGTTGGCGAACATCGGGACACGGGTCATCGACTCGACCCCGCACGCGATGGCCACGTCGTAGGCACCGGCCATCACGCCCTGAGCGGCAAAGTGGGCGGCCTGCTGCGACGATCCGCATTGGCGGTCGATTGTCGTACCGGGGACCGTGTCCGGAAAACCCGCGCCGAGGAGCGCCCAGCGCGCGGCATTGAGGCCCTGCTCGCCGACCTGATCGACGCACCCCAGGATGACGTCGTCGACGATGGCCGGGTCGATGCCCGTCCGAGCCACCAGCGCTGCCAACACCTCAGCGGTCAGGTCGACGGGGTGCCATCCGCTGAGCTGCCCGCCTCGGCGTCCGACCGGTGTCCTCACCGCGTCGATAATGACCGCTTGCTCCACAACACTCCCAGCGACGTCGCCGATGCTCGGCCGAGCGGCCGTCGAGTCCGTCCGGGAAGTATAGGCCGGGCGGGCTGGTCCTACCCTTCGATCTGGACACCCTTCCAGAAGGCCACGTAGCCCGTGATTTCGCGCGCCTCGGCCTTGGGGTCGGGGTAGTACCAGGCCGCGGCCGCGTTGACCTCGCCGCCGGCAACGACGTCGTAGTAGCTCGCGGTGCCCTTCCAACTGCAGATGCTTGTCGACTCGCTCGGCTGGACATGGTCACCTCGGACGGCGCCGGGCGGGAAGTAGTGGTTGCCTTCGATGACGACGGTGTCGTCGCTCTCGGCGACAACCGCGCCGTTCCAGACTGCTTTCGGCATGTCGCCTCCTCGTAGACGGTCGAGTGAGCGTAGCGCGACCGACCCTACCGGTGGCCTGAACCAACGAGTCCTGCGGGGCGTAGGGTCGGCGGGGTGCGTCCCCGGAACCTTGCGGTGCTCGGCCTTCTGGCCCTGATTTGGGGTGCCTCGTATCTCCTGATCAAGCTGGCGCTCCGGGACTTCTCGCCACCCATGGTGGTGTTCGGCCGCACGGCGCTCGCGTCGCTCTGCCTGACGGGGCTGCTCGTCGCTCGCGAGCCGGGAACGCTCGGACGCCTCGTCCGTGACGTCCGCCGCCGTCCCGGCCACGCGGTGCTGGTTGGTGCGCTGTCGGTTGCCCTGCCGTTCCTCCTTATCACCGTCGGTGAGCTGTCGGTGCCGTCGGGTCTTGCGGCCGTCCTCGTGGCTTCCGCGCCGATCTTCATCGCGATCCTCGCGCCCATCTTCGACCGACGCGAGCAGGCCACCGCCCGGCAATGGATTGGCCTCCTCGTCGGGCTCGGCGGTGTGGGGCTGCTCGTTGGCGTGGACTCGGTCGGCTCGCTCGCCGCGGTGTTTGGCGCGCTTGCGATCCTGGTGGCGTCACTCAGCTACGCCGTGTCGGGCTTTGCCATCCGCGCGACCTACCCGACCTTCTCGCCAGTGGCAGTCAGCCTCGTGACCATCGCCAGCTCGGCGCTGATGACGCTCCCGGCTGCGGTGGCGACGTTCCCGGAGCGTCGGCCGACACTCGTCGCCGTCCTGTCGATCGTCCTCCTCGGCATCGTCGGAACGGCGTTTGCGTTCGCGCTCTACTACCGCTTGATGGACGATGTGGGCATCGGCCAGTCGGCGCTTGTCGCTTACCTGATCCCGCCCGTCTCGCTCGCCTACGGGGCCTTCATACTCGACGAGGCGATCACCCCTGCAGTCATCGGAGGAATGGTTCTCATCCTCCTCGGAACTGCCCTGGCAGCTCGGCGCCGCCCCGCGCGCCTCGTCGAACAGCCATCGGCGGGGTGATGTGAAAGACGGCTGATCGGCTGCAAGACTTGGGCGGTGAGCACCGAGACACCAGTTCTCCCCGGAACAACCATCTCCGACGAAGGGGCGGGGGAGCGCGAACACGACCGCCCCTGGCTCGTCATCGTTTGGGATGACCCCGTCAACCTGATGAGCTACGTGACGCTCGTTTTCCAGCGAGTGCTCGGTCACCCCAAGACGAAGGCGCGCCAACTCATGATGGAGGTCCACACGAGCGGCAAGGCGGTCGTCGCAAGCGGGCAGCTGGAGAAGTCTGAGCACGATGTGTTTCGACTCCAGGAGCACGGCCTCTGGGCCACGCTCCAGCGCGACGACTAGCGTGCTCGGCCCGTTTGTTCGGCAGAAGTCGGGGAGCGGTTACGCCGTGGATCTCCCCGGCGAGCCCCGCGATGTCCTCGCCGCGCTCGCTGGAAGCTCGATTGACGCGATGGCGGCCGAGCGCGCCGATACGCGGCGGCTCTTTCCGCCTGCCTATCCCAACGACCCAGATCGCGAGCTGGCCTACCGCGAGCTCGTTGGCGGGGACCTCGTGAGTGGGAAGGTCGCGTCGCTCACCGTTCTTCGAGACACGGCCCACGCGGCGACGCTGACCGACGACGAACTCGATGCGTGGCTCCAGGGCCTCGAGACGCTGCGGCTGATGATCGGGCCGGCGCCCGACGACGTGACCGTCGACGAGGCCCTCGCGCTGGGCGACGAGAATCTCGCCCGACACGCGGCGACGATGGACTTCCTCACACACCTGCAGTTCTTGATCATTGACGTCCTGGATCCCGACGACGACGACGTGGAGCAGTGATCGCCGTCGCGATGGTCTGCATGGGCAACATCTGCCGGTCGCCGATGGCTGAGGCGGTGCTTCGCGACAGGCTCGACGTTGCAGACCTCGGCGGCGAGGTCACGGTCGAGTCCTCCGGAACGGGCGGGTGGAATGTTGGTGACCGCGCCGATCCTCGAGCGCTGGCCGCGCTTGTGCGGCGCGGCCTCGAACTCGACCACCGCGCCCGTCAGTTTGGCTCGGCGGACTTTGCCCGCCTGCGGCTCGTGATCGCCCTCGACGGCGATAACCATCGCCATCTCCAACGGATCGCCCCGACCGCAGACGACGCCGCGAGTGTCCGCCTGCTCATGGACTTCGACCCAACCGCAGAACCGGGGACGCCGGTCCCAGATCCCTATTACGGTGGACCTGAGGACTTCGAGCATGCCCTCGACCTCATCGAACGGGCGTGCGACGGGATGGTACTCCAGCTTGTTCAGGGTACGTTGGAGCTGCGTGTCTAATCGACCTCCCCACCCCAGGTGGGCTCCCGTACTGGGTCAAAGCGCGTTGGCGGCGCCGTGCCACTGATCGCCTCGAAGGCGAAGGTCGTCCACGCTCCGCTCCCCGCCAGATCACTCGGCAAGCCGTCCCGGCTGAACCAACCCACATCCCTTGTCTCCAGGGGATGACCCAGCAGCGCACCGCCGACGGCGCGACAATGGAACACGAGTGAGTGCAGGGGAATCCGGGTAAAGCCGGCCCGAAGGCCATCAATTACGGCGATGAGTCCGATCGCTTCGCAGAGGATGCCCGTCTCCTCGCGGACCTCGCGAACGGCGACCTCAGCGGCCGAATAGCCGACGTCGGCCCAGCCGGTGGGGTAGAGCCAGAGACCCGAATCGGACCGGCGCACCAGGAGGATCTCGCCCGCGTCGTTTCCGACGACGGCGCCGACGGCGAGCTTGGGCGTGGCGTAGCCCGCCGCCCCACGCCCCGGTTCGCGCATCCATTCCTCGACAAGGGCCAATACGTCGGGCGCGTCGCCCGCCCGCGACCGCATGTCTGCGGCGATGCGCAGGATCTCTTCGAACCGCTCACGCTCGTAGAGGCTTTCCGTGAACGCGAGCCCGGTGCGGCCCACAGCTGCGAGCGATTCGCTCCAGCGCAGGAGGTCAAGCTCGGTGATGGAGCCCATAACTGTGAGCGTACTGGGCCTCTACGGTAGCGTGACGTGGCCGCCGTCGGCGAGGATCCGGCTGATGGCCTCAGGTGGCAGCGGCGGCGTCAGGATCGTTCCCTGCGCTGAGCGGTATCCAAGCTCGCCGAGTGCAAGGAGGGTGTCCACTCGCTCGACGCCCTCGGCGACGGCCTCGACTCCAAGCGCATCCGCGAGCCCGACGGCCAGGCGCACCAGATCGCGGTCCGCGCGTGCGCGGTGCAGCCTTTGCACGACGAGGCCATCGACTTTCAATACGTCGACGGGAAGTCGTCGAAGCTCGGCAAGCCACGCATAGCCGGTGCCGAAGTCGTCGACCGCGATCCGGGCACCCAGATGCTTAAGCTCCCGGAGTCGACCCGCGGTTGACTCAATGCTCAGCAGACGCTGGCTCGCTTCCAGCTCGAGGCATTCGGCCGGGATGCCTGACGTGTCGACCGCTCGGGCGACCGCGGCAATGATGCCGTCTGAACGCAGTTCCTGGCCCGAGAGGTTGACGCCGACCACGACCCCCATCGCGCAGGCGTGAGTTGTCCTCCACAGGGCAAGCTGCCGGCACGCCTCGCTGAGCACCCACTCGCCCAGGGGCGCCATCATTCCGCGCTCGGCGGCAACGGTGAGAAATGCGCCCGGCGAGAGTGGACCTTGCGTGGGATGGTCCCAGCGCAGCAGTGCCTCGAGCCCGGTGATCACTCCGTCGCTCAGGCGGACACGTGGCTGGTAGGCGATCCAAAGCTCACCTCGGTCCGCGGCGCCGTGCAGCCCCGCGACGATCTCCCTGTGCCCGAGGCCGGACGCGGTCGACCCGACGTCGTAGACGGCGACCCGTCGAGGCCCTGCGGCCTTGGCTCTGCCGAGGGCGACGTCGGCATCGTGGAGCAGCGCCTCCGGCCGCTCGTGATCGACGCGGCCGAGTGCCACACCAATGCTGAGACCGACCTCGTACCGCCCATGGGCGGCAATCATGGGAGCCCGAACCGCTTCGACGAGCCGGCGGGCCACCGCCACAGACTCTCCGGGGGCCGGGTTAACCAGGACCGCCGCGAACTCATCGCCGTCCAGGCGAGCCAGGATCCCACGGGCCCCGACCGAGGCGCGAATCCTGCGGGCCACCTCGGCCAACACCTCGCCGTCGTCGGGTCCAAGCCTCCGCGCGCCTCCGACGATGTCGACATCGCCGAGAAGGAGCGCCACGCTCCGCGCGCCGACCTCGTCAAAAATGCGACGGAGGCGATCGAGCATCTCGGCGGTCGAGGAAGGTCCGGACGTGGTCCATGCGCCGGGCGTCGCAGGCGGCACCGCGATCGCCGCGGCCGTCTCTCGGTCGGCCTGCTGTCGGCCTTGGTGACCCGTCTGTCGGTTCGACATCCGCTCTCGTATCGGCTGTCGGTGGCAAAACCTTCACTCCTGTGGGTTCACGCCGACCGCCCGAGCGCTCGGGCGGAACGCCTCAGGTCACAGACCACGGCTCGTCGGACACCGGTGATGTGGGGGAAGGTTGGTCGATCAGCACCCCCAAGCCGCCCTGTCAGGCGCCGACCACGAAGCAGGCGTCATGCGCAGCGATGGCGACGTGACGTGATCGAGTCACCGTGCCGGAGTGGCGGTCGATCGTGGTCAGCGTTCCGCGATCAAGTGACGGTGTCGCAACGAGTCCAAACCCCGCCGTGACGTTGTAGGAGCCCACGGGTATCGCGATGGCGCGCCGAACCTCCCGCGTGACGAGATCGTGGATGTGAAGGGTTCCGGACTCACCGGAGCTCACCCAGGCTGCCCCCGGGAGCATCACGAAGTGCTGGGGTGGCGCGTCGGCCTTGAGGACGGCCACCTGGCGTCCGGTTCGGGCGTCGAAGACCGCGACGCGCCGAGTCGACCCGGAGCTGATCCAGACCTCCTGCGCGTCGCTTGAGAACGCGACGTCATGGGCGCGATGGGGGGTGGCGACGTACCGGAGAAGGCGGGGTCGCAGCGGCGCCGTCAGGTCGATGATCGCGACGGTGCGTGAGGCGTTGCCGAGCGCGACCCAGATCCGGTCACCCGTCGGCGAGATTGACAAGTGCCTGGCTGCGCCGTCGAGGTCGAGACGTCCGACAAGCCGTCCCCTGGCAAGGTCGACGACATGGAGGGCTCCGCTCGCGGAGTCACTCACATACGCGAGGCGTTCGTTTGGGAACGCGGCGTACCGCGGTTCGGCGATCGTCTCGAGCGTGTGGCGCACTCGCAGTCCGGCTGCGACGATGATGCTCACGACTCCCGTCTGGGTGTGGCAAACGACGGCCGTCTGCCCATTGGCTGTCGCGTCGATGCCTCGTGGCCCGGGCGCTGTCCGAACGCGACCGGTTATCCGCGCGGTCGCGGCGTCAACAGCGAGTATCTGGGACTCCCGATCGGCCGTGACAAGGAACACCGCGCTCCCCCCATGGGGCCGGGCCGCTCCAAGCGCTCCCGTGTATCCGAGGAACGGAAGGCTCGCCGCGGCGGTCAGGAAGTCTCGTCGTCGCATACCAACCGTACGTCGCTGCCGATCGGAGAGGTCCACGACGCTCGGTCCGACCGCGCTCAGGAGACTAGGCGGATGTTCGTGCGCCAGATCGCGAGGCGCCACATCGCGACGCCGAACACGATCAGGGCGCCAAGGTGGCCGAGGTCGGTGAAACCCTGCCATCCAAACGATGCGTGGCGGACGAGCTCGACGCAGTGGTAGAGCGGGTTGAAATGCCCTGCGACCCGGGCCCATTGGGGTAGGCCGTCGAGCGGAAAGTACGTGCCGGCGACGAGAAACACCGGGGTCACGACCGTGCTGGTGACATACGAAAAATGATCGATGGACTTCAGTACCGCCGATACCAGCACGCCAAACGACGCCCAACCGAATCCGGTGACCACCCCGATCAGCGGAACCGTCAACATGCCCCAACTCGGGTCGAGGCCGAACATCATCGCGACAAGGAGCGGAATCGATCCGTAGACGCCCGCGCGAGCCGAGACCCACAGCACCTCGCCGGTGACGAGTTCCTCCGCGTCCACGGGCGCGGCCAGAATTGCGTCGTAGGTGTGTTGGAACTCGCGCTTGACGAACGTGCCGAACATCGCCGAAAACACCGACGCGAACATGATCGCTGTCGCGACGGTGCCGGTGCCGACGAACTCGACGTAGTCGAGACCCTTAACCGTCGACACAAGTGACCCGAAGCCGAATCCGAAGGCCAACAGGTAAATCGTGGGCTCGACCGTCGCCGAGAACGTCGTCGAGCGCCAGTAGGAGGAGAAGTTGATGATCTCGCGCACAAGGACGCCCACGAGCGCCGGTCGCTCGAGCCGGCCGAGGCGCGTCCGACCCTCCCGGGGCATCTGCGGGGTCGTGGTCACGCGATCTCCTCGCCGGTGAGCAGGACGAATACGTCTTCGAGGTTTGCCGGTCGGCGCTCGCCCTGCGGAAGGGCGCCGTTTGCGGAGTCGATGCCAAGAAGGGCGATCGACGTCCCGGTGCGCCGAGTCCGAACCCCCACCGCGAGCGCGTCACGTTCGACCTCGACGAGACGCGCCGGCGGTCCGTAGACCTCGATTGCCTCGCGCCCGGCGTGTGTCGTCACGAGGTCGGCGGGCGGGCCGACCGCCACGGGGCGTCCGTGCGACATGATCGTCACGGTGTCAGCGAGCCGTTCGGCCTCTTCGATGTAGTGCGTGGACATGAGGATCGAGACCCCGTCGCCGCGAAGACGGTCGATGAGTGCCCAGATCTCCTGACGAACCTGAGGGTCGAGCCCGACGGTCGGCTCGTCCATCAGAACGAGGCGCGGCTGGTGGATCAGGGCTCTGGCAATCAGCAGCCGCCGGCGCATTCCGCCGGAGAGTTTGTCCACACGGGTGTCGCGCCGGTCACCAAGTTTGGCGATCTCGAGCGCGCGTTCGATGGCGCTCCGACGCTCGGCCCGGGGGACGCGGTACAGATACGAGAACACGATGAGGTTCTGCTTGACCGTGAGGGTCGTATCGAGGTTGTCGAGCTGTGGGACGACCCCCATCTCGGCTCGGGCCGACTTCGACTGGTGGGGCAGCTCGTAGCCGAGGACGTTGATGTCGCCCGAATCGGCGATCGCCTGAGCGGTCAGAAGCTTCATCGTCGTGCTCTTGCCGGCGCCATTGGGGCCGAGGAGACCGACGCAGGTTCCCTCGGGCACGTCGAGGTCGAAGCCGTCGACCGCCCGAATTTCGCCAAACGATTTGGTCACGCCCCGCAGGCGTATCGCCAAGCGCTCGCCTCGGGCTTCGGTCACGGTCGCGTCCATGGTCGCCGGCATCTTGGCAAGACTACGAGGCGCACGCGCAGCGCAGGCTCGACCCGACGATCAGCGAGGAGGTCTTGGAGATGCTGGCAGACGTCGCCCCAGACGTTGGCCGACTCTTCGATCGAGTTCCCGTTCGGCGACACCTGCAGCCGACCCGGCCTCGATCTCAAGCAACGCCAGATCGAGACGATCTCTGTCCTCGCACCGCTCGGGGCAGGAGCGCCGGCTCCACGTCCATATTCGGTTGGCGCGCCAAATCGGGTTGACCGACGAGGAGATCGTCGAGGTCCTGACAGATCAGCGTCGACGCGGGTTGACGGCCTGCGCGTCGCCAAGGGGTGTTCGCCGGCGGGCATGCCCAGCCGTAGCCGATTCTGCCGGACGTCAGTAGAGGTTCTCGCGGTAACGGGCCAGCATGGCGTCTTGAGACTCGGCGGGGACCGGTTCGTTGATCTGATCGTGGATCATCTCGCCAAGGGTGGGAATCGGCCGCTCGGGCGGCCACGTGTTCGGATCCCAGAGGCCGGACCGCATGAAGGCCTTCGCGCAGTGCAGGTAGACCTGCTGGACGCGCACGACGAGAACCGTCGCGGGCGGGCGAGTGTCGACGACGAACCGACCTCGCAGCTCTTCGTCGTCGCGGATCGCGATGGTGCCGTTCACGCGGAGTGTCTCGTCAATGCCAGGGATCATGAACAGCAAGCCTGCGCCAGGACGTTCGACGAGGTTGGTGAGGGAATCGATCCGGTTGTTGCCAGGACGATCCGGGATCAACAGGGTGTGCTCATCTCGGACCTCGACAAAGCCAGGGGCATCACCGCGCGGGGACGCGTCAAGCCGGCCGTCGGCTCCGACGGTCGCGAGGACGACAAACGGCGAATGCGCGATGAACCGGCGGCAGTGCTCGTCGATCCGGTCGAGTTCCTTGCGAACGACTCGCTCGACGGGCTCGCGGTAGCGCTGTCTCAGCTCGTCGATCGAGGTGATCTCGGTCACCCCTGCAGGGTACCCCGCCGATCGCCCTGCGATCGTTTGAGACGTATCCCGGCTTGGGCCTGCCCGGGCGTAGGATCCTGGTGTGAGGTTGCGTCTCATCCGCCACGCGACGCTGATCGTCGAGATCGCCGGTGTGCGGATCATCGTCGACCCGCTGCTCGGAGCGGCCGGCGGGCAGCCGCCCATCCCTGAGACGCCAAACCCGCAACCGAACCCGCTCGTCGAGTTGCCCGTCCCGGCCGACGATGTCGTCCGGGACGTCCAGGCAGTCCTCATCACACACCTCCACCCGGATCACGTCGACATCGAGGCGCTCACCCTCCTGGATGCCACGCTTCCCGTGCTCTGCCAGGCAAACGACGCGACGCTCCTTGCCCGGCAGGGGAGGGGAGACCTGCGCCCGTTCGCTTCCGAAACGGCGCTCGGCCAAGTCACGGTGACCCGAACCGGCGGTCGGCACGGACACGGCGCGATTGCCGACGAACTCGGACCCGTCTCGGGCTACGTGCTGCGAGCCCAAGGGGAGCCCACCCTGTACCTCGCCGGCGACACCGTTTGGTGTCCGGATGTCGAGGCCGCGGTCGAGACACACACTCCGGACGTGATCGTCGTGAACGCAGGAGCGGCTCGCTTCATCGCGGGCGACCCGATCACCATGGACGTCCCCGACGTCGTCGCCGTCTGCCGGGCCGCCCCAGACGCGCTGATCGTCGCGGTCCACATGGAGGCCATCAACCACTGCTTGCTCACCCGGGCCGCGCTCCGGGCGGGACTCGCCGCAGAAGGACTTGCCGACCGCGTCGCGATCCCCGCTGATGGGGAGACGCTCGACCTCTCGTTCAGCTGACCCGCGCGCGTCCGGATGCCAGACGCCGCCCGTAGCAAATCTCCGCTTTCTTCAGACCTCGGCTCCTTCACGGCCCGAGCGTCGCCGTCCGCGGAGTCTTCGAAGTACTCGACGGCGGTCACTCAGTGCGGCCCACGAGCATCGGGAGCCCTCGCCGGACGCCACACGTGGGGGTGCAGACCAGATACGGGTCGGCGTCGAGGATGGCCATGACGACCTCCCGGGTTTGCGGTTCGGGCTTGCCGACCTCGACCACCCGGGGTCCTGCGATAGAGGTACTCGAGCCGGAAGATCCGGCGCGAACCGATGAAGCGAATGGTGGTGTCGGCAGCGAACCGCTTGGGGATCGCCGCCAGGATCTCTTCCGCGTCGTCGGCGTCGGGCGAATCAGGCCCGAAGAACTCCGCCGGCGGAGGATAGCGCTGGCCCGGCCGAGCCAGACCGCGGGCCGCCTTGACAACCGCCCCGGAGCCCCGATAGAACGCATCAACATCACGTCCAGTGGGGACCGGATGGAGCCATCGCGTGAGATCGAGGAGCTCGTCATCTCCTGGTTCGCTTCGGCCAGCCGCGGTGACGCGTCGATCATCGACCGGCATGTCTCGCCTGACCCGGCCGCCAGCCTCATCGGAAGTGATCCGGAGGAACTCATCGAGGGCGGTGAGGAGGTCTCGCGCTTTCTGCACGGCGAGGTCTCCGGCGCCGCCGGCAACGTCACGTTTACCCCGCGAGACATTCGGGCATTCAGCGAGGGGACCGTTGGCTGGGCGACCACGCTGTTGACGATCACTCTCCCCGACGGGCGCCGCGTCTCGCCTCGGTGGAGCGCCGTCGTCCACAGGGAAGAGGGCGTCTGGCGGTTCGTCCAAACGCATGCCTCGATTGGGGTCCCCAATGACCAGATCGGCTGGGTCTACCCCGACTAAGGCCATCGGGCGCCGCCGTCAGAAGGGCGCGCCGGCCGACTCGGCGGGATCTGCTGGCTCAGCCTCACGGCGCGGTGAGTGACCTCGCGTGAGTGAGGCCGCGTTCGACCTTGCGCAGGATCGTTCACCCGGGTCAGCCACCGCGCGACCTGAGGGGAGCCTCGATCCCTCCGTGAAAACGACATGACCCGGGTTTGCGTACGTTCAATCACTCGTATTGGAGCGCCTCGAGCACGTTCAGCCGAGACGCCCGCCGCGCGGGCAGAATGGCGGCCAGGATGCCCGCCGCGACAGCGACGAGGGCGAACACGACAAGCGTGGAGCCCGGGAGCGAGAACGTGAGCCCCTCGTCCCTGAGCGCGACGGTGACGAGTCCGGCGAGGAAGAGCCCGAGCGGCATGCCCAGCGCGGCGCCGATCAGGGCGGTGATGACGCTCTCGTGCCGGATCATCCGCCG
>JANMDN010000063.1:0-30589 GCA_031376285.1 Actinomycetes bacterium | reverse complement strand
GGCGAACCATCACCGGGGTCTGCGTACGCGTCGCGCTGCGCATGCTCGCTCTGGCAGCCGGCCTTGCACACAACCAATCCATCGGTCAGCCTGGTCGCCACTTCACCGCCTACAACCACTAATTCGGAATCAACCATCTAGCGGCAATCGTGGTCAGAGGTCGGGATGCCGGCCGTGCGCTCACATCGTGAGACGGGCGCCAGTCGTGCACTCTGCTGAGCGGTTCTGCGCGGATCCGCGTCGCTGCGCGACAATAGCGGTGTGCGCGAGATCTGGGATTTCTTGTTCGGGCCCTTCGAGCCCATCTACATGCGGCGGGCGCTCGTCGAGGTCGCGCTGCTGTCGATCGCCTCCGGTGTCCTCGGAAGCTGGGTCGTGCTCCGCAGGCTCGCGTTCCTCAGCCACGCGCTCGGCCACGCGACCTTTCCGGCGCTCGTCGTCGCCTATATCGCCGGCTGGAGCATCTTCGGAACAGCGCTTGCGACTGCGATCGTTGTGGCCGTCGGAATCGGGCTCCTATCGACGCGTCCTGAACTCGCGGACGGCGTCGCAGTCGGCGTTGTGCTGTCGGCCGGGGTCGCGGTTGGCGCCGTGCTTGTCAGCAACGTCACCGACCCGGGTGTCGGGGCGAACACGATCCTTTTCGGCAGCCTGCTCTCGATCGACGACGCGGATCTCTGGCGAAGCGCCGCCGCCGCCGCGCTTGCGCTTGTGGTCGGCGCTGGCCTCGGACGGTCGCTGCTGGCCGCCACATTCGACCGCCCCCAGGCCCGTGCCAGCGCCGTGCCCGTCGGACTCCTCGACACGCTCCTTCTGTGCGCGCTCGCCGTCACCGTCGCCGTAGCCGTCTCCATCGTCGGCAGCCTGATGCTCTCCGGTCTCATCCTGATCCCGGCCGTCGCCGCACGTCTTGTGACCACGCGGCTCGGCTCGCTCCAGCTCGCCGCAACGGGGCTGTGCCTCGGAGCAAGCGTCGCGGGTCTGTGGCTCTCCGTGCGCTTCGACGCGCCTCCAGGGGCATGCATCGCCCTCGCCGCCGCTGTACTGCTCGGCGTTGTTGCGGGGGCTCGCCAGCTCGGTAGACGGCGGATGGCGGTCCACGCCTGGGGATGATCCCCAGTTGACAATCATTCTCATCTACGACTACTATCCGGCACGTGCGCCGACCGTCGCTTGTCGTCATTCTCCTCGTATGTCTTGCCGTGATCCCCGGATGCGCGGGCTCGCGGAATGACACGGCCGGGGAGGCGAGCCGCCTGAGTGTCGTTGTGACGACGACGCAGCTCGCCGACCTCACTCGAAACGTGGCCGGGGACGGCGTACGTGTTGTGGGCCTCCTCTCCCCCAACCGCGATCCGCACGACTACGAGCCGACACCGAGCGATATCGACGATGTCAGCCGCGCGTCGCTCGTTGTCGCAAACGGCGTCGGACTCGACGATTGGATCGACGGGGTGGTGACGAGTGCCGGCAACAATCCACGGCGTCTGGACGCAAGCGCGGGAATTCGCCTGCGACCCGGTGACGACGAGTCACCGATCGGCGATCCGCACATCTGGTTCGATCCACGAAACGCCCGACACATCGTCGCGGCCGTGCGCGACGCGCTGATCGAACTCGACCCGGCTGGCGCCACCGGCTACCGGGCTCGGGCGAACGCCTACGACGCCGCGCTTGCCGACCTCGACCGCGAGCTCGCTGCGCTGATCGACGCGGTCCCTCCGAGCCAGCGAACGCTGGTGACAAATCACGACGCCTTCGGCTACTTCACCGACCGCTACGGGATTCGTGTGGTCGGTGCGGCGATTCCTTCCCTTTCGACCTCCGCCGAACCGAACGCCCGCGACCTCGCCCGCTTGGCGTCGACGATCCGCGCAGAGCGCGTCGCCGTGGTCTTCGCGGAGGAATCGGTCGACGCCAAACTCGAGCGTGCGCTTGCTCGTGAGGCCGGTGTGCGCGTCGGGCCAAAGCTCTACGGAGATACGCTCGCAGGCGCCGACGATCCCGCTGGAACCTACGTCGGGATGATGCGCGCAAACGCCGAGCGTCTCGTGGCGGGCTTCCTTGCCAGGTAGCGAGGTGCGGCGGAGCTCTCCGGCACTCAAATCGGGCCTGCGGCTCGCCGTCCAGAACCTCAGGGTCGTCTACGGGACTCACCTGGCACTCGACGATTTGAGCTTCGAGCTGGGCCCGGGGTGCATCGCCTCGGTGATCGGTCCAAACGGAGCCGGTAAGTCGACCCTCTTCCGGGCGATCCTCGGCCTGGTGACCCCTCGGAGGGGTCACGTCGTCTGTGACGGGCGGGCGGCCTACGTCCCACAGGGCGACCACGCGCGCCTCGACCTCCCGCTCACGGTGCTCGACGTCGCGATGATGGGGCGCATCGGCCTTGGAAGGTGGTGGCGGCGACTGCGCCCCGACGACCGTGACGCCGCGATGGACGCACTTGGTCAGGTCGCGATGGCCGGGCACGCCGCATGCCAGGTCGGTGAGCTCTCGGGAGGGCAGCGCCAGCGCGTCATGCTCGCCAGGGCCCTCGCACAGGGCGGTGCGGTCTACATCCTGGACGAGCCATTGACCGGCGTCGATGGGACGTCATCGGAGACGATCCTCGAGGTGCTTTCGGGGCTCAGGTCCTCAGGCGCCACGGTGCTCATGTCGACCCATGACCTCAACCAGGCCGCCGCGATCAGTGACCAGCTCCTCTTTCTCAATCGCCGCCTCGTCGCGGCGGGCCCGGCGACGGAGGTGTTCACCCCAGCCGTCCTCCGCGCAACCTACGGGGGCGATCTCTTCGTCCATGACCCGGCGCACGGCCACCCAATCGGAGTGTTCGACGACGCGAGCCACCACCATCACGGCACAGCGTCGTCGGCGCGTCACGCCGCTCACCCCGACCATCACCCCGCACCGTGAACTGGATCGCCGAGCCGTGGCGATCTGAGCTCGTCGCCCGCGCCGGCATCGAGCTGATCGTCGTGGCGGTGCTCTGCGGCGCCCTTGGCGTCTTCGTCATCCTTCGAGGGCTCTCGTACGCGGGGGACGCCTTCGCACACGCCGTGTTTCCAGGTGCGGTTGCCGCCGCCACCGTCGGGGCGTCGATTCGGCTGGGGGCTCTTGCGACCGCGATCCCGGCCAGCATCCTCGTGACATGGCTTGGGCAGCGGCTCTCGGGCGACGCCGCAATCGGGATCGTGATGGCAGTCGCCCTTGCGGTCGGAGCGGTTGTCCTGTCGAGCGGTGCGGCCGAGGGATACGACGTGGAGTCGTTCCTCTTTGGCACCCCGCTGGGTGTCAGCGATGGCGACCTGACCACATCAATGGTCTCCATGTTGTGTGTGGTCACGTTCCTGGCCGGCGCGGGGCGAGCGCTCGTTGCCTCCACCATGGACCCGGCGTTTGCGGCGAGCTCGGGTATCCCGGTGCGAGCGCTCGACATGGCGCTCCTCGCCGCGATCGCGGTCGCGACGGTCGTCGCGGTTCACGCCGTCGGAACGCTGCTCGTCCTTGCGCTCATCGTGACCCCGGCGGCCACCGCCCGGATGCTCGCGCGGCGTCTACTCCCGCTGGCGGGGCTCTCGGTCGGGATCGCCGCACTCGCCGGGGTCGCGGGGCTCTACACGTCGTACTACTGGGGTGTGGCGCTCGGCGGAGCGACGGTCTTGTGGGCCACGGGAGCGTTTGCCCTTGCCCTGGGGCTGGATGGCCTCAGACGCGCCGGGGCCCGTCACGGCGGGCGTCGCTACTGGCAGGCCGCGCAGCGCCCGTAAAACGAGAGCGCGTGCCCGTCGACGCGGTAGCCATGACTGCTCGCGATCGACTCCTCGATCGCGCTGAGATCGCATTCCGGCAGCTCCACGACCTCGCGGCAGCGCTCGCACACGAGGTGATGGTGGTGGCGTTCACCGCAAAGGCGGTAGGTCGCCTCGCCCTCGTGATGGCCGATGACGTCCACGAGGCCTGACTGGCTCAGCGCCCAAAGGGTTCGGTACACCGTCGAAAGCCCGAGCTCGGGACAATGCGTCCGGGCCATTCGGTGCACTTCGGCGGCTCCGAGCGCTCGGGACTCGTGCTCGAGCGCCTCAAGGACGGCGGACCGCTGCGGCGTGCGCCGGAGGCCACGCTCGCCCAACCGTTCGATGAGTCGGTCCGACACGGCCATCGCAACTGATGATAGCGTCGCGGCCGTGTGCATCGTCTGCCAAGCCGCACCCGGACTGATGGCGGGCGGCTCGGGTATCGGGCTCGCGGTCTACCGCCTACGCCTGCTCGTCGGCGCGAGAGTTCGCGTTGATGACCGCGAGGCATGGGCTGACCAGGCAGCGGGACGTGGGCCCATGATGGCGTCGCCGCAGCAGGAGCCGCGTGCTTCCTGAGCTTGGCCAAATCGGTCCGTTCACGCTCTACTCGTTCGGCCTCATGGCAGCTCTCGGGCTGATCATTCCGGCCTGGTTCCTCGCCCGCGACCTCTCGCAGCGCGGGCTCGATTCGGCCTTCGCATACGAGATCCTGCTCGCCGCGGGCGTCGGCGGATTCCTCGGAGCGCGTCTCTACTCCGTTGCCGAAAACGGCGGCGGCGGGCTCTTCTCCACCGCAGGTCTGACGTGGTACGGCGGACTGATCGGTGGCACCGTCGCGGTTGCCCTGCTGGGCGTCCTGCGCCACCGACCGCTCGGGGTCGTCGCCAACCTCGTGGCTCCGGGAGTCGCCCTCGGGCAGGCCATCGGCCGCATCGGGTGTCAGCTCGCCGGCGACGGCGACTACGGCAGCGCGACGTCCCTGCCGTGGGGTATGAGCTACCCGGAAGGAACCGTGCCGACCAACGAGATCGTCCATCCCACGCCGCTCTACGAGAGTGCGACGCTCCTCGTGATCTTTTTCGTCCTGTGGCGCCTGCGCGGTCGCCTCGCGGGACCGTGGCAGCTCGCCGGCGCCTACCTCGTGATGGCGGGAACGATGCGCTTCCTGGTCGAGTTCGTCCGCCGCAACCCAACCGAGGTTGCTGGGCTGACCACCGCGCAGGTCATCTCGCTTGGCGGGGTGTTGATTGGAGCACTGCTCCTCGCGCGACGGCGAGGCCGCGTGCAAATCGCCCGCTAGCCGCCCGGAACCCAGAGGACGTCGGGAGCGCCAACAACAACATTGGCAACCCGAGCGAGGATGAAGAGTAGGTCCGACAGGCGGTTGAGGTAGCGCACTGTCTCCGGGTTGACGGTCTCCTGGTCGGACAGGGCAATCACGGCGCGCTCCGCGCGACGGCAAACGGTCCGGGCGTGGTGCAGGTGCGCCGCGGCGGGGCTCCCCCCCGGCAGGATGAAGCTCGTCAGGGGCGCCAGCGCGTCGTTCCAGCGGTCGCACCACTGCTCGAGGCGCGTCACCTGGTCGGGACGAATCCGTAGTCGCCCCGCTTCGTCCGGGGAGATTGGGACGCACAGGTCGCCACCGAGATCGAAGAGGTCATTCTGTATCTGGGCGAGTGCGGCGTCGATCTCGCCGTCGAGATCGACGAGCCGCACCAGACCGACGGCTGCGTTCAGTTCGTCAACGTCACCGAAACCCACCACCCGCAGGCTCGTCTTGCGAACCCGGCTCATGTCGCCGAGGTGAGTGTCTCCCCCATCCCCGGCCTTGGTGTAGATGCGGGTGAGGCGGACCACGTTGTCGTAAAGACTACCCGAGGAACTCCAGGGTGAAGAACACGCCTGAGCAGGACGTGACCGCACCGATGCCGATCGAGCGCCAGCGCGGCAGCATCAGATTCTGGCGATGCGGTGCGCTCCCCAGCATGAGCTGAAGCGCTTGGCCAGCGCCACCTGCGAGGGCAACGTTCTCACCGGCGGCCGACCCGGCGGGCGCCCAGGTCAGGCGACCGTCGCGAACCTGGTGCTCCAGCGCCCCCGTCGACGCCATGGCGGCGCTGTGACGACGCGCCGAGGCGCGAAGGAGGGCCCGCGGCCGAAGCCTCGCCAAACCACTGTTTGCGCGGAAGTCGTTCACCATCTTTACGAGACCCACCTCGTCGGTTGCCGAGATGCCGGCTCCGCACGCACTGGCTTGGTCAGGGGCGGAAACGGGGGCAGCAAGCGCGGCGATGGCCGCAGCTGCAACGGGCAGCCTCGTGAACCTCACTGGCGACTCCTTCAATGGCAGTCGTTTGTGCCCCATCATCCGGAGAGGCCCTGGCGAATCGGCACGCTACCATCGCTCAGGGGCAGCCGCTGACTATTCGGGGTCTGTCCTTACTTCTCTTAGGAAAGTTCTCACAAGAGCGATTGCCTCGTCACGGGTCGCAAGCCCCCGAATCAGCTGCGCTTCTCGTACGTGCTCGAGCGCTTCGCGAAGCCACGGGCCGGTGTTGCGTTCAAGCGCGCGAGCGAGGTCGTCACCGGCGATGAGCGCGGGATCCGCGGCTCGCTCGTCGATACGCGCGTGCATCTCGACGACCGACCGTGCCCAAGCCACGGCCAGCTCGCGTCGGTCGATCGAGGCACCGGCAACCCCGAGGATCGCAACCTCAAGAGCGGCGGGCGCCGCCGCCGTCACAGCGCGATAGAAGTGCGCATCCGACCAGTCCTCGCCAATCTGCGAGCGCAGCTCGCCTCCCGCGGCGATATGGACGAGCTGTTCGCGAACCCGAGACGAAGTGCGCAGCCGTCGGCACCATCGGTCAACGGCGGCGCTCGCGTCAGGGACGTCCTCCCAGAGACACGCGATCATCAGGGCGTCGCGACGGCTGAGTCCGTCCGCAAGAGGGCCTTCGAGCGCTCGGCGCAGCATCCCGGCGTGCTCGGGCAGTACGCCGTCCAAGCCGGTGAGAAGGCCCCAGAGTGCCTCGGCGCGCTGAACACGTCTCGGGGCTTCGGTCTCGGGGGTGTCCCCATCGGAGCAAAGCACCGACAGGATCCCGAGCTCATCGCACACGCGCAGGGCGCCGACCGGTTGGTTCGTCGAGATCATCCGTACGACCTCGTCGAAGATGCGCTCACCGGGGGACTCCCAGAGGCGTGCGGCGTCGTTTCGCGCTTGGTCGACCGTGCCAGGGTCGATGCTGAAACCAAGCTGGGTTGTCTGACGCGCAAGGCGCAGGAGTCGGACCGGGTCCTGGGCGAACGCGGTTGGGCTCACCATGCGCATTCGCCTCGCGGCAAGATCTCGAAGTCCCTCGAAGAGATCAAGCGGTCGCTCGTCAGTACCCGGAGCGATTGGCATCGCGAGCGCGTTGATCGTGAGGTCGCGCCGCTGGAGGTCCTCGCTGATCGATCCCCCCTGCAGCGGCGTGAGGTCGATCGTGAATGGGAGATCGCCTCCGTGGACGCGCCACGCGCGAAAACTCGGCGAAAGCTCGTAGCATCCTGCGCCGTAGACCTTCGCGAGGCGCCGCGCCGCGGCACGCGCATCGCCCTCAAGCGCGACGTCGACGTCGGTCACCGGGCGACCCAAGAGCAGGTCGCGCAGGCCGCCACCGACCAGCCACCCCCGGCCACCGAGCGGCTCAAGCCTCGTGCGCACCTCGGCGACGCGTTGGCTCAGTCCGTCCACGTACGAACCACACGCGACCCGATCCCGCAGATCACCTCGTAGTTGATGGTGCCGCGCCACGCGGCGACCTCTTCTGCGGTGATCCGCTCGTCACCTTGGGCTCCGATCAGAACGACCTCATCGCCGATACGATCCGTTGACTCCGGGCCGAGGTCGACGGTGAACTGGTCCATCGACACGTTCCCGACGATCGGAACTCGGCGGCCACCCACGAGTATCCAGCCGACGTTCCCGAGCGAGCGTGCCGCGCCGTCGGCGTAGCCGACCGGTACGAGACCGATGCGTGTCCCTCGCGCCGCTCGATGGGCGCGACCGTAGCCGACGCTCTCCTGTGAGCGGATGGTCTTGACCGACGCGAGCTGGGAAGTCCATCGCAGCGCAGGGCGTAGGTCGTCGTGAGCGGGATCGCCATGAAATGGCGAGCAACCGTAAAGGGCGATGCCGCATCGGGCCGCGTCGAGCACCGCCGCCGGATCGCGCAAGCAGGCGGCGGAGTTCGCGGCGTGGACGATCGCGTCGGGGAACCTGGCCTGCAGCGCAGAAGCGACGGCGCGAAAGCGCAGTAGCTGCTCGATCATGAACGCGGCGTTTTCCCCGTCGCGCTCATCCGCGGTCGCAAGGTGGGTCATCAACCCCACAACGCGCGCGTCCACGGCCGCGTCGGCCAGGGCGTCAACGTCCTCGGCGCGAGCGCCGAGGCGCCCCATCCCGGTGTCGAGCTTCAGGTGCACGGGGACGGAGAAGGTGCGCGCCTGCGCGCAGGTCTCAGGTGTCCAGACCACAAGCTCGACCCCAAGCGCTGAGGCCTCCTGAACGTCGCCACTCCCTCCGACCGGGCCCATCACGACGACCGGCGAGGTGATGCCACTGTCACGAAGTTCCGCAGCTTCACTCAGTGAAGCCACGCCGAGGCGCGTCGCTCCGGCCTCAATCGCCGTCCGCGCAACGGGAAGCGCCCCATGCCCGTAGCCACCGGCCTTGACCACCGCGATCAGCTCACTGGCGCCGAGGGCACGTCGGAGCGTCGATGCGTTGTGATGGATCGCGCCAAGGTCGATCGTCGCAATTGACCGGGCCGCGATCATCGGGCGCCGATCACCGTTGGAATCGCTTCGACCAGGTCGCTCGCCATCGTCGAACGGCCTTTGCCTGCCGCTTGCCCTGAAAGCGAATGCACGGCCACCGAGGCACAGGCCGCCGACCAGGGATCGAGCCCTGTGGCAAGGAGCGACCCGATGATGCCCGTCAACACATCTCCGCTCCCCGCGGTCGCGAGTTCAGGCCCGCCGAGCGCGTCGACGCCGACGGCACCGTCTGGGCCCACAACGAGCGTGCCGGAGCCCTTGAGAACTGCAACCACTCCGCCTCGCCGGCTCAGCTCACGCGCGGCATCGAGACGGCCTGCGTCAACCTCATCGCGCGTGCAGCCGAGGAGGCGCGCCGCCTCGCCCGCGTGGGGAGTGATGACGGTCCGGCCGACCCGACGAGCGAGGTCGTCGAGGGTGACGTGCCAGAGGCCGTCGGCGTCGAGAACGACGGGGTGATCAACCGTCTCTAGTAGCGCTCGAACGAGGGACCCGGCAGCCGAGGCTCGGCCGAGCCCTGGGCCGATCGCAACGGCACTCACACGAGTGAGTTGGCTGGTGATCGCGGTGAGTGCGTCGTGGTCGCCGTCGAGGGCGATACCAACCACTTCTGGGGCAAGCGCCGTGAGGTTCGCGAGCAGTTCCTGCGCAAGCGCCGAGAAGACGATACCCGCCCCAGCCCGCAGCGCCGCACGGGCGGCGAGTGCGGCTGCGCCGACCATCCCCGGAGACCCAGCGACGAGGAGGACCGCTCCCGCCGCGTACTTGTCGATCTCGGGCCGACGAGCGTCGATGGCGTCGAGGGCCGCCCGTTCGATCAGCCATGCGGACGGTGGCTCGCTGATCGCGGCGGGGATGCCGATATCAGCGACCTCTACGAGACCGGCATACACCCGACCCGGCGCGATGTAGAGCCCGAGCTTTTCCGCGTGAAAAGTCACCGTCAGATGCGCCCGGACCGCGACACCGTCGACGCGACCGGTGTCGGCCGAAACGCCGCTTGGCATGTCGACGCTGACGACGGGTCCGCAGGACGCATTGATGGCGTTGATCGCGGCCGCGACCGGACCTCGAGGCGCCCCAACTGAGCCCGTACCGAGGAGGGCGTCGACGACGACGCCCTCAAGACGCGAGCCAGTGTCGAGCGGCTCGACGACCAGGCCGAGGCGCTCGGCGATCGTTGTCATGGTTGTCGAGTCGGGGCCGCCGGGGCGCCGACCGTCGGGCGCGAGGACGCGAACCGACCACCCGGCTGACTGAAGGTGGCGGGCGACGACCATTCCATCGCCCCCGTTGTTACCCGGTCCGACCACGATCGTCGCCTCGCCCGCGTCCGGAAAGCGGGCCATCACGGCCCCGGTGGCCGCAAGGCCCGCCCGCTCCATGAGGAGGATCGATGGCATCGCGAGCTCGTGACCGACGCGGGCGTCGATGCGCCGAACCGCCGCCGCACTCAGGAGCGCCGACCCAGGGCGGGGCACAATCGGGGTGGGCTCGGCCGTCACCGCAAAGATCCTAGGGACCCGAAAATGTCGACGCGTCGACGGCCTGGCCGGGCTTAGGTCTCGGCGACCGCGATCGCGACGGCGTCGGTCTGACTATGACTGATCGAGAGGTGAATCGTTCGTACGCCCATCGTCTCGGCGCGCTGGAGCATTCGGCCGAACATCAGGACGCTCGGCGCGCCTCGACCCCTGACAACCTCGACCTCTCGCCACCGTCTCATGCCGATGCCAAGCGCCTTCCCGACGGCCTCCTTCGCCGCAAAGCGACCAGCGAAGTGCTGAGGCGGATACGGCTTGGACTCGCAGTACTCACGCTCAGTGTCGGTGAAGCAGCGCTCAGCAAAGCGCGGCCGGCGCGCCAGCACATCGGCGATGCGCGCCACCTCGATGGTGTCGACGCCGACCCCGAGGACACCCACCCCGAGCCCTACTCCACCGTGACGGTCTTCGCGAGGTTCCGCGGCTGGTCGACGTTCAGACCACGAGCCTTCGCGATCTCGTAGGCGAAGAGCTGGAGCGGGATCAGCGCGGCGATTCCTGAGAGCAGCGGGTTCGTCCTCGGGCACCACATCACGTGGTCGGCGTGCTGGTCAATGTGGACGTTGCCCTCGGTTGCGACGGCGATGACTTCGGCCCCGCGGGCGCGCACCTCCTGCACGTTGGAAACGACCTTGTCGAAGACGTGCCCGTCGGTTGCGACAACGACGACCGGCGACCCCTCGTCAAGCAGGGCGATCGGTCCGTGTTTCATCTCACCGGCGGCGTAGGCCTCGGTCGGGATGTAGCTGATCTCCTTGAGCTTGAGTGCGCCTTCGAAGCAGACCGGCTGGCCGACGTGGCGACCGAGGTACAAGAAGAAGGGACGGTCGGCGTAGCGGCGCGCAATCTCGGCGACCTTCAAGGGGCCGGGGCCCGCGAGGTAGCGTTCGAGCACGATCGGAAGGTTTTGCAGCTCAGCGGCAATCTCCACCGCGCCCGCTTGGGTCAGCGCCCACTTCAGTCGCCCGAGCTTCAAGGCAAGCAGGGCTAGCGCGGCAATCTGCGAGGTGTGCGCCTTGGTCGACGCGACAGAGATCTCAAGACCCGCCCGCGTGTAGATGACGCCGTCGGCGTCGCGCGTGGCCTGCGAACCCATGATGTTTGTCAACGCGACGACGTGGGCGCCGCGTTCGCGCGCGACCCGCATGGCCGCAAGCGTGTCGGCTGTCTCACCGCTCTGGGTGATGCCGATAACGAGATCGCCTGGGCCGGCAAGACAGGTCCGGTAGCGGTACTCACTGGCCACTTCGCAGTGGACCGGGATCCGTGCCCAGTCCTCGATCAGATAGCGCCCGACAAGGCCAGCGTGGAAGGACGTCCCGCACGCGACGATCTGGATGCGCTCGACACGGGCGAGCACCGCGTCTTCGAGGCCGAGCTCGGGGAGATCGACGCTGCCGTCCGGGTGCAGACGATCGCCGAGGGTGTTTCGAATGGCCTCGGGCTGCTCGTAGATCTCCTTGAGCATGAAGGTCTCATAGCCACCCTTCTCAGCCTCGTCCTCGTCGAAATCGACGGTCGATACGGCGCGAGTAATGCCCTTGCCCGACCCATTCCAGACGTGCGTAGCGTTCGGCTCGAGCGCGACAACCTCACCTGACTCGACGAGCTGAACATCGCGGGTCTCGCGGAGAAAGGCTGGGATCGCGGACGCGAAGAACCGCTCACCATCGGCAACGCCGACAACGAGGGGGCACTCCTCACGCGCCCCGATCAGGCGGCCTGGCTCATCGAGATGCATCGTGACAAAGGAGTAGTGGCCCTGAAGCCTCGGGATGATGTCGCGAACCGCCTGGGCGAGGTCGCCACCGTATGCCCGCGAGATGAGGTGCGGGAGCACCTCGGTGTCGGTCTCACTCGTGAACTCAATCCCCTCGGCCTGCAGCTCGGCCCGAAGGGACGCGTAGTTCTCGATGATCCCGTTCATCACGACGGCGATCTTTCCGCTTGAGTCGCGGTGCGGGTGGGCGTTGGCCTCGGTAACTCGCCCGTGGGTCGCCCATCGGGTGTGACCGAGGCCCGTCGTCGCGCCTGACGGCTCGTCACCGGCCGCGGCGCGCAGACGAGCGAGGTTGCCGACGGCCCTGACCACCTCGACACGATCCAGCGGGTCGATCAGGGCGATCCCCGCGGAGTCGTAGCCGCGGTATTCCAGCCGCTCGAGTCCAGCGAGAATGAGGTCCTTGCAGGGGCGTGCCCCGACGTATCCGACGATTCCGCACATGGCAGCGAGGGTAACAGCTGTGCAAGCGCCAACCGGCACATCATCTGACCGGTCGTTCCCTCCCAACCAGGGGCGCGGTGGCCGGCGATGTCGTCCGAAGATGGCAGGGAGATGTGTACGTTCATCGTTTTCGGCGGATAGGGTCTTCGACGGGACCTCTGACGATTTCAGGCCCGGTGCTCGGGCCGGCTTCCATCGCCGCGCGGCGATTGACGTGAAATCCCTGCAATTGAAAGGATCCACATCGTGGCATGCCACCTCACATCGGCCAACGGTCGCCGTATTCGAGGCCGACGAGCGGTCCTGATCGCTGGTCTCGCCTCGATCCTCAGCTCCGGCCCAAGCGTTGCGGGCGCCGCCGTCTCCGGCACGGTCTTCAACGACCACAACTCGAACGGGATCCAGGACAGCTCCGGCGCCGCTGGCACCGCAATCGACGGCGCAATTGCCGCTGTGAACGTCACGGCCACCGCTGCGAATGGAACGGTCTACGGCCCTGTGCCGAGCACGTCCGGCGGGGCCTACTCGCTCCCGGTGCCCGATGGGACACCGGTCATCGTCGAGTTCGGCACCCTGCCCGCCGGCTTCGAGCCGGCGCGACACGGCCCGCAATCGGGGACCTCGGTTGCGCTCGTGACCGCTCCGGCCTCCGGCGTGAGCTACGGAGCGTTGCGTCCAGGCGACTACTGCCAGGACAACCCGACGCTCGTCATCGCGTGCTGGGCAGCCGGTAACGCGGGCGGGAGCGAAGCGACTGCCGGCTTCCTCTCGACGCTCAAGTCCTTCCCGTACGCCAACGCGGCAGAGCTCGACGGCAACATCAACGGAGCTGGCCCCAGCGCCTTGCGCCCAGATCCCGCCGACACGGCGTCGATGAACCAAATCGGCACTACGTACGGCCAGGCATGGAACCGAGCCAACCGTACGCTCTACTCGGGTGCCTACCTTCGCCGAAAGGCGCGTTTCGGGCCGTCGGGAACCGGTGCGATCTACGCGGTTGTCAACCCAACGAGCACACCGTCGGTGTCGACGTTTGTCGACCTCGAAGCGCTCTTTCCTGGCGCGGGAGGGGCGAACCCGCACCCGGTCGGGATCGACTGGAACCGCGACGCCCCAACCGGACCGCTCGTCGGAAAGCGATCCCTTGGTGACCTCGAGGTCTCCGCCGACGGATCAACCCTCTACGCGGTGAGCATGGCCGACCGCCACCTATACGCCATTCCGACCTCGGGAGCACCCAGCGTCGCCACGATCGCGCGGTTCGACATCGCCGCCGCCCGGCCGACGAGCTGCACAAGCGACGGCGACTTCCGACCGATGGGGCTCGGCGTCGACCGGCAGGGCGCGCTGCTGCTCGGCGCGGTCTGTAGCGCGGAGACGAGCGGCGACGCGGCCAACCTTCGGATGTATGTCATGCGCTTCGCGTCCGGAGCCTTCACGACGGTGTTGGACGCGCCGGTTGAGCGTTCCGGCATCACGTGGACGCCGTGGTCTACCGTCGACAACCTCAGTGAGAAACCTGAGCCGATGCTCTCGGACATCGTCACGGACGAGTCGGGGGCGCTCACGATTGGTCTCCGCGACCGGTATGGGGACAGGACGCCCGCGTCCGATCTCTTTCCGGACCAACCGCCATACCCGCGGGGCTTTGGCGACATCCTTCGGGCCTGCCCGAGCGGAGCAACCTTCGTCCTTGAGACAAACGGCTCCTGCGGCTCCGTCGTGACCGGCGGAGCGAGCAACGGCCAGGGAATTGGCGGGGGCGAGTTCTACTACCAGGACCGCTCAGGAGGAGACACTCCGGAGGCGATCATGGGCGGCCTGGCCTACGTACCTGGCTACGCCGATGTGATCGCGACCGCCTACGACGCGGTCTCGACCGGAGCGGCGAACAACTTCGACGCTCCGTACGCCCGCAACATCTACACCGGCGGCGTTCAGCGCCACGGCGTTGTCACTGGCCGTCAGCTCGGCGCGTATGACGTTTACACCGGACTTGGCCCCGACCCTGCGACAGCGACGGCGGACCGGAACCGTTTTGGCAAAGCCAATGGCCTCGGGGACCTGGAGGCCCTCTGCGACGCGGCGCCGATCGAGATCGGAAACCGGGTCTGGATCGACCTCGACTCCGACGGCAAGCAGGATGCGGACGAGCCGATCGTTGGTGGTCTTAAGGTCGACCTCCGTGACGGGGCCGGCAACGTCACCTCATCCACGAACACCGACGTGAACGGCGCCTACTACTTCCCGGTCGTCCCGAACACGCCCTACTCGGTCACGATCGACCTGGCGCAGCCCATGCTTGCTCCCTACGTCCCGACGACCCCGAACGTCGGAGCCTCCCGCACGATCGACTCGAACGGCGTCCGAAGCGGCGGGCGGGTCGAGGCCGGGTTCACAAGCGGCGCCCCCGGGCAGAGCAACCACACCTACGACTTCGGCTTCGTGCCGGTCGCAAGCTACGACATCCTCAAGGAGGTCCAGGACCCTGCGAGTGGCTCTTGGCGGGACGCCGACGCGAACGCGGGCACGCGCGGGTCAAACGACGGCGTGCCGGTGCGACTGACCAGTGGCGCCACGGCGAACTACCGGATCACAGTGTTCAACACGGGCCTCCTGCAGCTCGCTGATGTGCGCGTCGTCGACGCGTGGTGTGGCCTGAGCGACACCATCGCGACCATCGCCCCAGGCGCCTCGGCAACGGTGACCTGCGCAGCGCAGAACGTCACGGCCAGCAAGGTCAATACCGCCTCAGTCACCCAGGCGATACCGGTGATACCGGGTGGGCGCCGACTGACGTCGCTTCCAAACAGGTCCGAGGACGCGGCCGTCGTGGTCGGCGGGGCCCAGGTTGTCGGAACGCCAGCCGGCAGCAAGCTGGCGCTCGTGAAGGTCGGTCCCGCCAAGGCGATCGGCGGTCAGCGCGTGACCTACGTTTTGACGGTGAGGGTCGCCAAGGGCACGACGGTGACGGCGAGGAACGTTCGCGTCACCGATGTCGCACCGAAGGGGCTCGTCCTTGTCGGCCGCACGCAGCTCAATGCAGCGACCGGTCTCCAGGCCACGCACGGCACGACGACCATCAGCGTTGGCAACATCGCCCCAGGCCGGCCGAAGGTCATTCGACTCACGTTCCGGATCACCAACACGGCAAAGGGAACGCTTAGGAACGTCGCACGGGCGGCGGCGGACAATGCCCGGACCGTTCGGGCCTCCGCCATCACCATCGTCACCCCGAAGCCGACGAAGGTCGGCGTGGTGGTGACCGGGTAGTCGAGCTGATGTGGGGGGTCGTGCTTCGTTCGGAGCTCGACCCCCCAGCACGACAATGGTTGGACGTAGGACCGCCACCAGCCGGCGTCCGGTGAGTCGTTGGTCACGTCTGTCTCGTATCGCGAGAGAACGGTGCCTGGCACCAACGTTCCACCATGCGAGACGCTACTCGGGCCCGAGGGCCGCCTTGGTCACTGAGGTCAGCTCGGCACACCAACGGTCACAGTCGGCTTCCGTCGGCGCTTCGACCATCACCCGAACGAGCGGCTCGGTGCCCGACGGACGAACGACCACTCGACCGTTCTCGCCGAGCTCACGCTCGCACACCGCGACGGCGTCCCATACGGCAGTGGCTGTCGCGAGGTCGTTCTTGCGCTCGACTCGGATATTGACGAGTCGCTGTGGCAGCCTGGTCATCACCGATGCGGCCTCGGCAAGGGTCTCACCGGTCCGGCTGAGCGCACCGAGGAGCTGGATCCCAACCGCAAGCCCGTCACCCGTCGGGCCATGGCCGAGGTTGATGACGTGGCCGCTCTGCTCACCCCCGAGGACGAAGCCCCCAGCGCGCATCTCGGCGAGGACGTAACGGTCGCCGACGTCAGTCCAACGGACCTCGATCCCGGCGTCGCGCATCGCTCGGCGAAAGCCGAGGTTGGTCATCGTCGTCGTGACGACGGTGTGGTGGGGAAGCGCCGCCCGGGCGTGGAGATCGAGCGCGAGCACGGCAAGGATTTGATCCCCGTCGACGACGGCTCCGTCTCCGGAGACCGCGAGCACACGGTCGCCGTCGCCGTCGAACGCCAACCCGAGATCGTGCCCGCCAGCGACAACGGTGTGCGAGATGAGATCGAGGTGAGTGGAGCCGCACGCGACATTGATGTTGACCCCGTCGGGCTGGTCCGCGACGACGGTGACGCGCGCACCGAGTTGGGTCAGCGCCGCATGAGCCGTCGAGACGGTGGCGCCATTCGCGCAGTCGATTGCCACGTCCACGCCGTCAAGCCGGTGTGGCAGTCGGGTGAGCAGGCGGTCGAGGTACTCGGTCCGAGCGTCCTGCCAGCCATCGATCGCGCCGAGCGCCTCACCGGTCGGTCGGTCCCCAGGCGCACCGAGCGAGGCTTCGATCGCCGATTCCTCGACGTCGGGCAGCTTGAAACCGTCTGAGCCGAACAGCTTGATCCCATTGTCCGGGAATGGGTTGTGCGACGCCGAGATGACGGCGCCGGCCGCGAGTTGAGCGTCAAAGGCGACGAGCTCCGCAATCGCGGGCGTCGGCAGGACGCCCCCACTTCGAACGGAGACCCCGGCACTTGCAAGACCCGCCGCGAGTGCGCCCTCGATCATCGGCCCACTTCGCCGCGTGTCCCTCCCCACAAGAACCACCGCGCCTGCCCCGAGGCGCGCGCCAAGCGCACGGCCGAGGGACATCGCAAACTCAGGGGTGAGCGGCTCGGCGTTCGCAACCCCGCGAACGCCGTCGGTACCGAAAAATGCCCGGGGCGTCAGCGCTTCGAGAACTGCGGACGCTTACGCGCGCCCTTCAGGCCGGCCTTCTTGCGCTCCTTGATGCGGGCGTCGCGTGTCAGGAATCCGCCCCGACGAAGTTCGGCATGGAGCGACTCGTCCGCAATCGCGAGGGCTCGTGCAATCCCGTGTCGGAGGGCACCGGCCTGGCCGGAAATCCCGCCCCCGTGCAGACGAGCGAAGACCGAGAAGCGCGCGTCCGCCCCCGTGGCGACAAGGGGCCGACGGGCGTTGGTGACAAGCGACGGGCGCCCGAAGAACTGCTCGATCGGGCGTTCGTTGCACACGATGGTGCCATCGCCCGGAAACAAGATCACGCGGGCGATCGCGTTCTTGCGCTTTCCTGTGGCCCGAGTTCGCTCGGCAACCGGCGCGTCAATCTTCAACTGGACTCCTTCATCACAATGCGCGTGAGGCGGAGAGGCGTTGGGGCCTGGGCCTCGTGGGGATGGGCCTCTCCGGCGTAGATCTTGAGTTTGCGAAGCTGGTCGGCGCCGAGGCGGTTCTTTGGGAGCATGCCCTTGACCGCTTTTCGCAGGACCTCTTCGGGGCGCCGCGCGAGCTGCTCGGCAAGCGTCCTGGAGCGGATGCCGCCTGGGTAGCCTGAGTGGCGCCAGTAGCGCTTCTGCTCGAGCTTTTTGCCCGTCACGCCGATCTTCTCGGCATTGATCACGACGACGAAGTCGCCCGTGTCACAGTGGCGCGTGAACCATGGCGATCGCTTCCCGCTCAGGGTCTCGGCGATAATGGATGCGAGACGACCGAGGGTTTGACCGTCGGCATCGACGATGTACCACTTGCGATCGACGGTGCCAGGCTTGGCACTCAGCGTTTTGACGGGACTCACAGGCTCCTCAACTCCGAGATCGGACATGCAGCGGCGGACAGCGGTTGCCGCGACGACCGCGAATGGTAGGGCCTGGCGGCCCCAGGATCAACCGCGAGACCCTCAAACCCGATCGCCGGTCGGGCCACCCCGGACCACCACCCACGTTTCAGGGTAGCGCCGAGGTTGTTTCGGCGCGCGGATGGCGTGTGCCAACACTGAGCCGAGATCGTGTCGGCGCTCCCTGCCGCCTCCCTCGCGTGCAATGCTGGACCCTGTTGCAGGAGATGCCCACACCCCGACGAACAGTCACACCGTGCGATCCTTCCTCGTAGTTGTCGGACTTATCCTCATCCTGGTGCTCTTCCTGACAAACGGCATTGTCAGCGGGGCGTTCTGCGTGCGAGGCGTTGGTTGCCTGTATTCCACCGGCAACGGCGTTAAACTCGACAACTCCACGAACGTCAAAGTCCAGGTCGGCACTCAGCCGTGATCTTGGGCCCCGCCGGTCGGGAGCCAATGACGTGAACGAAAGTCACTGATGATCCCGGTCGGCCCCACTCGAGGCGACAAGGACGGGTCGTGGCGCGGCGGAGCGTTCCTCGTGGGCATCTGGTCGATCTTCCTCGTGTTCGGCCTGTTCACGCCGATGCCAACCTTCGTGCTCTCCGATGGATTCTGGCGGAGCTTCCTGATCGTGTGGGCCGTGCTCGGCGCCGTGATGAGCTTTCCCTACGCCTGGGAGTTCCACAAAGCGCAGCTCAAGGCGTCGGCGAACAAGAAGGGTCCGATCCTCTTCGAGACGCGCGACACCAACGGCATCCTCCAGACCGTCTACCACCCCGACGGGCCGGGAGGGACGAGCCCACCGCTCAATAAAGGCATCGCGCGGTCGCTCGACACCCGATGGACGATCTGGCGTGAGTTCACGTGGGTGGCTCCGGTGACCTTCGGCGACATGCTGCTGACCTGGGCCTGGAACCTTGTCTTCATGGGGAGCCGAACCCGAAAGCCGGGCCGCGATGTGACGACCGTTCAGCTGCCCGGTCGGCCGGACGACCTCTAAGCGAACGCGCCCCGCCGGGCTACTCCCACTCGATCGTGCCGGGTGGTTTAGACGTGATGTCGAGGGCCACGCGGTTCACCCCTGGCACCTCGTTGATGATCCGGCTCGCGATTTGTTGGAGGAGATCCGGCGGCAGGCGCGCCCAGTCTGCGGTCATGGCGTCGTCACTTGTGACGGCTCGAAGCACGATCGGGTATGCGTAGGTCCGACTGTCGCCCTGGACACCGACGGTTCGCACGGCGGGGAGCACGGCGAAGCTTTGCCAGAGATCGCGGTACAGGCCCGCGCGGCGGATCTCCTCTTGGAGCACAGCGTCCGCCTGGCGGAGGATGTCGAGGCGTTCCTCGGTGACCTCGCCGATGATGCGAATTGCGAGGCCGGGACCGGGGAACGGCTGACGCCAGACCATCCGCTCGGGCAGGCCGAGTTCCTCGCCGACAAGGCGAACCTCATCCTTGAAGAGGTTGCGAAGCGGCTCGACAAGCTCGACGGCCATGTCATCAGGGAGGCCACCAACGTTGTGGTGGCTCTTGATGGTGGCCGCGTCTCCCCCACCCGACTCGATCACGTCCGAGTAAAGCGTCCCCTGGACGAGGAACTGGGCGTCGTCGAGCTTCTCCGCCTCCCGTTCGAAGGTCCGGATGAACTCCCGACCGATGATCTTTCGCTTCTCTTCGGGGTCGGTCACGCCGGCCAGTGCCGCGAGGAAGTGCTCCTGCGCCCGGACGTGCACGAGCGGCACCTGGAAATGGTTGCCAAATGACCGCTCGACCTGCTCGCCCTCGTTCTGGCGCAGAAACCCGTGGTCGACGAAGACGCACGTGAGCCGGTCGCCAATCGCCCGGTGCACGATCAGTGCCGCTACCGCGCTGTCGACACCCCCTGAGAGGCCACAGATCGCCCGGCCGTCGCCAACCTGAGCGCGAATCCGGGCGACCTGATCCTCGATCACTTGCACCGCTGTCCACGTCGGTGCGCAGTCGCACACGTCGAACAGGAACCGCTTTAGGAGGTCCGTCCCAAACGGCGTGTGCATCACCTCGGGGTGGAACTGAACGCCGTAGCGGCGCTTCGCCGGATCCTCCATCGCGGCGACCGGGCTGACATCGGTTCGAGCGGTGATCTCGAAGCCGGCCGGCGCGCGCGTCACGGCATCTCGGTGGCTCATCCAGCACGACTCCGCGGCGAGGTCACTAAAGAGACCCGAACGCGACGTGACCTCCATCGCGGTCTTTCCGAACTCGCCCGCGCCGTTCTCGGCGACCTCGCCCCCGAGCGCCTGAGCCATTGCCTGCATCCCGTAGCAAATACCGAGCACCGGGATACCAAGCTCGAGAAGTTCAGGATTGAGGGCCGGCGCCCCGTCGGCGTAGACCGACGCAGGGCCGCCCGAGAGCACGAGCCCCGAGGGGCGAAGCGCGGCGATCTCCGCTGGCGACGTGTCGTGGCCGACAAGCGCGGAGAAGACTCGGCACTCGCGGATCCGGCGAGCGATGAGCTGGCTGTACTGCGCCCCGTAGTCGACGACGATAACGCCGCCAGGGACGGCTTGGGCGAGGTGAGGGTCGAGCCGCGTCGAGGCCAAGATCAGCCCATCCCGACGGCCTGCGCCTGCTGGAGCCGCTTGCCTTCGGTCTTGAGTGACGGTGCGACCATCACCTCGACCTTTTGGAAACCGGAGACCGAGTCATAGCCACAGGTCGCCATGGCCGTGCGAAGCCCTCCCATGAGATTCAGCGAGCCGTCGTTCTCCCCGGCTGGACCGACCAGAATCTCCTCGAGGGTTCCGATCGTCTTGGTGCGAACGCGGGTTCCGCGCGGGAGTTCGGGGTGGAAGGTCGCCATCCCCCAATGATTTCCGCGGCCCGGTGCCTCGGCCGCCTTGGCGAGCGGTGACCCGATCATGCAGGCATCCGCTCCGCAGGCGACCGCTTTGGCAAGGTCTCCGCCGAAGCTCATCCCACCGTCAGCGATGACGTTCACGTACTGCCCCGTCTCGAGCGCGTGTTGCATCCGCGCCCCGGCCGCGTCGGCAATCGCCGTCGCTTGAGGCACACCGACGCCGAGCACCTGGCGCGTCGTGCAGGCCGCTCCAGGCCCGACACCCACAAGCACGCCGACCGCGCCGGTGCGCATCAAATGGAGCGCCGTCGAGTAGGACGCGCAACCGCCCACGATGACCGGGATCGGGAGCTCCGCGATGAAGCGCTTCAGGTTCAGCGGCTCGCCGAAGGAGGAGACGTGCTCGGCAGAGACCACGGTTCCCTGGATGACGAGGATGTCGAGACCAGCCTCGATCGCTGGCCCGACGTATCGCTCGACGCGCTGTGGTGTCAGCGAGCCAGCCGCGAGGACGCCGTGGGCCTTGATCTCACGAATGCGCTCGGCGATCAGCTCGGGCCGGATTGGCGCGGCATAGATCTCCTGCATTCCGCGCGTCGACTCAGCTGGCCCAAAGCCCGCGATGCGCTCAAGTTCGGCATCGGGTTCGATGTAGCGCGTCTGGATGCCCTCGAGGTTCAACACGCCGAGCCCACCGATCTTGCCGATGAGGCCAGCCGTGAGCGGACTTACGACCCCATCCATCGCCGATGCAAGGAGCGGCAACTGGAGACGGTGCGGCCCAAGCTGCCAGCTGAGGTCGACATCCTGAGGGTCCCGTGTGCGCCGGCTCGGCACGATTGCGATGTCATCGAACCCGTAGGCGCGACGCCCTTTCTTTCCCCGTCCGATCTCGATCTCCATACCGTGACTCAGTCCCCTCGTTGGTTGTCGTTCGAATCGTTCCTACGTGACCTGAGTGACCTCGACCTGACGAGCAAACGCTTCGACGTCCCCGATGTCGAAAACGCCCGCCCCGATCACCCTCGTGTTTGCCATGCCGCACGCGACCGCGGTCCGGAGCGCCCGCTCGACCGGCTGGCCGTGACCCCACTCGGAGAGAAAGCCGGCGAGAAACGCGTCACCGGACCCAACCGTACTCACCACGTCGATCGGCTCGTTGAACCTTGCGCGAAGCGTGACGATCTCGCCGTTCTCGTCCCGGAGCCTGGCGATACACCCGTCGTGGGAATGGATGATGGCGTTCTGGGCGCCCATCTGGGTGAGCGCGAGGGCCGCCGAGGCGAAGTCGGCCTCGTCGGAGAACTCGTACCCGACGACGTCCTCAGCTTCGCGGACATTTGGGCTGACAAGCTCCGGCTCGGCGGCGAGCGCGAGGTGAAGTGGCTCGCCGGGCGCGTCGATCACCGTCGGTCGCCCCATCGCACCGAGCCGTCGAACGATGTCGGCGTACAGGTCGGGCTCGACGCCCCGCGGGAGCGACCCGGCGAGGACGACAAGTGATGTGCCCTTCGAGAGGTAGTGGAGTTTCTCGAAGAACGTCTCAAGCTCGCCGGGCGTCACCTCCGGCCCATGCTCGTTGATCTCAGTCTGGACGTTGACGGTCGGCTCGACGACCGCCGTCGAGGTGCGCGACTCTCCCTGGATCCGCACGAAGTCGTTCAGGATCCCCTCGGCGGTCAGCTCTTCGGTGAGCGCGGTCCCGGTGCGCCCTCCGGCAAGCCCGGTGGCGATCACGGGCACTCCAAGCCGCTTCAACGCGCGCGCGACGTTGACGCCCTTGCCACCGGGGAGGAGTAGGGAGTCGGTCGCGCGCTGCTGGTGTCCGACGCTGAAGTTCGGCACCGCAAGCGTCCGGTCGAGGGCGGCGTTCAGGGTGACCGTCAAAATCACGCGACAGCCCTCAACGCCGATCGAAGACGGTCGCCGATGCCGGGCCCTGCCACGCTGTTCTTGGCAATGAGCGGCACGCGGCGAAGCGTCTGTTCGCCCGAGCGGATCTGCACCTCGCCGATCCTTGCGCCCGCGACGACCGGGCCGATGATGTCGGGAGGCGCGATGATCCGAGCGCTCAAGGGGCGGCCGAGGCGGACCGCAACCTCCACAGGCGCGGCGACGCCTGCCTCAACCGTCACGCCTTGGCGGTCGCGCACGGGGACGCGGGCGACGATCGTGTCGACGGCGATGACCGTCGGGTGAGCGAACTGCGCGAATCCCCATGCGAGGATCCGCTTCGCGTCGCGGGCGCGGGTCGCCTCGGACGGTGCGCCGATTGCCGAGTAGAAGAGCCCAACGCCGAGTTCATCGCTCGTGGCGTGGGCCACGAGCGAGTATCCCGCGCCGGCGGTGTGCCCGGTCTTGATTCCGTCGGCCATCGGATCGATCGAGAGCAGGGTGTTCTCGGACTCCAAGAGGCGGACCCCGCGCCCAGCGGGACCGGGAATCGTCGTGCGCCGATTCGCGACGATCGCCCGAAACGCCGGACGCCGCATGGCGACCCGCGACAGCGTGATGAGGTCGCGCGTGGATGAATAGTGGCTGGCCTGGTCGAGGCCGTGCGGGTTCGCGTAGCGCGTATTGGTGAGCCCGAGCTGACCCGCCCGGCGATTCATCCGCCGCACGAACGCCAATTGGGATGGGGCGAGTCCGGACGCGAGGGCGACGGCCGCGTCGTTGCCGCTTCCGACGAGGAGGCCCTTAAGGAGATTGCCAACCGAGATCGCCTCACCCGCGACGAGCTTTGAGCTCGACTCGCCGATCGCAATGGCCGCCGACGGGACCACGATGGTCCGCTCCGCGGAGCCCGACTCGAGGGCCAAGAGTCCGGTCATGACCTTGGTCGTGCTGGCCATCGGAAGGCGCCGGTCGGGGAGCCTCGATGCGAGCACCTCGCCCGTGGACCCGTCGAGCAGCACGTAGCTCGTGGCCCGTACCTGAGGCGGGGCGGCGATGGCGGGCGCGGCGACTTCGAGTGAAAGGAGAAACGCAAGACACCAGCCCAAGGAGCGCACCGGACGATCGTACCAGCGGGGTGCGGGGCGTCAGCTCGCTGTCCCTGACCGGCGCGCTCGACGGATCGCGGCGCGATCGACCACCGTTGCCAAGCTGGTTCGCGTCACGAGGCGAGCGTAGCGGCCGGTCCACCTGAGCGCGGGGCAACCGACCGCCACGCCTCCCAGCCCTGAGCCCGGAGGTTGGCGGCCGCCGCCGCAGGATCGTCGGAGTAGATGATCGAGCGGCTCGCGGCGATGAGCCCACCTGCCGCGCGTCCGCCGAATGCCGGCGCGAGGTCCTCGGCCCGTCCGCCCTGCGCACCAACACCGGGAAGCAAGAATGGCTGGTCGGGCATGACGGCACGGAGCGCGGCGAGGCGATCCGGGGCGGTCGCGCCGACGACAGCGCCCACCGACGACAGCCCGCAGTCGCCGACGATCGCGCTCCCCCACGCCGCGACGAGCCTCGCGAGCGCCTCGTGCCAAGGTCGACCGTCAGCGAGCACCAAGTCCTGGAGGTCGGCGGCCCCTGGGTTCGAGGTGCGAACGAGCATGAACAGGCCCTTGCCGCGAGCGGTGGCCGCGTCGAGAAAGGGCCGGACGGCGTCGCCGCCGAGCATTGGGTTGACGGTCAACGCATCGATCGGGTCACGAAGGAAGGCCTCGGCGTACGCGTGAGCCGTCGCGTCGATGTCGCCGCGCTTGGCGTCGGCGATCACGAGCAGGCCATGGTCCGCGGCCGCTGCCGCCACGGTCTCGTACGCCCGCCATCCATCGGCACCAAAGCGTTCAAAATGGGCGAGCTGGATCTTCGCAAGAGCGCAGTGCTCAGCGGCGGCGTCGAGGACGGCGAGACAGAACCGTTCGGCGCCCCCGACACCGCCGGGCACGCGAGCCGGGTCGGGGTCGAGGCCCACGACGACCTGGCTTTCGCGGCGCTCGACAATACCGGCGAGGCGGTCGGCGAAGGATTCCCTCATGCCACGATCGCGCGGATCACGGGCAGCGTGATCGTGCAAAGCACCGTCGTCACGAGGATCGATCCGGCGATGATGTCGCTTGTCAGGCGATATTGGCCCCCGCCGATCACAAGCGACATGATCGCAGTCGGCATGGACGCCATCAGCACGACGGTGCGCAGGACGTCGCCGCGCAAGCCGACCATCCAGGCGAGCGCGAAGCCGATCGCCCCGGCCAGGGCGAGGCGCATCACGACAACCGTCGCCACCTGCGGCCACACACGACGGATTCCTTTCGGCGCGAGCATCATTCCGACGTAGATCATCACGAGCGGGAGGACCGCGCCGCTTGCGATCTGGAGCGGGCGCAGGAGCGCCTCCGGGATGTCGGCCTCGCGAACGCCCGCGAGATTCAACGCAAGGCCGGCGGCGAGGAACCAGTTCGGCGGGAGAAGTAGCGCCCTGCCGACCTGGCGCCAGTCGACGCGGGCACCCTCGGTCGCGGTGCCGAAGGCGCTCCCGATGCCGACCGTCGAGGTCCAGGTGATGAGCCCCGTCGCGAACGTGTCGAACATGACCGCGGCAAGCGGGGAGAACCCCGGACCGGAGTTCGCGATCAGTGGGACACCGAAAAAGCCGGTGTTTCCGACGGCCGACGCGACGATCATCGCACCGGTCGCCGGGCGGTCGAGGCGCATCGCTCGGCTCGCGGCGAGGGCGACGAAGATCAGGATCACGTGGCAAACGATGGCGATCAGTGGGACGAGGACGAGCGCCCCTTCGAGGTCTGCCCGCATCAGGATCAGGAAGACAAGCGCCGGCATCGTCACGTAGATCACGACGCGGACGAACACCTCGCCGTCCTCTGCTCGAACGATGCCCGCTCGCCGCAGAACCGCCCCGGCGAGAATAAGAACCAGAGCTGCGATGGCGGTCGTCGTCACGAGTACCGGAGACTATCCGCGCGCCGTGAACCCGGCTGCGGGCGGGTCGCATGATCGCAAAGGCGCGATCATCGCTAGAGTAACGGCGTGTCTGAGACGCCCGAGTTCGAGGTTCCGAACCCCGCGGCGCGCACCTCGGTGCGCGTTCGTCGCGTGCTCGACCGGCTCGATCGAACCGCCGTAGAAGCCGAATCGATCCGGATCGGTAGCCTCATCGCACGCCGCCGGACCGCGCTCGGTGTGTCGCAGCGCGCCTTGGCGGGCCAGTGCGGGACAACGCAGTCGGCGATTGCCCGGCTCGAGACCGGAGGGACGCCGCCTCGCCTCTCGACGCTCCTTCGACTGGCCGAAGCGCTCGAGTGCGACCTGCTGGTCGACCTCAAGCCTCGAGCGACCTGAGGGGCCGACCCCGCACTCCGGGTCGACCCCATCGATTTCATCCCTACGCGAGCGGCGTAATCTCGCGCCAGTACGCGTTCTCCCACGAGTCCTCGAGGATCGGGTAGAGCGGCGGACGCAGGAACTTCAGCGTCTCGTCGTACTGGTAGAGACGGTTGCGGTACATCGTTGCGTACCCGCCAAAGAACGTCGCGAGCGACACCTCCATGTTGAGCTGGCTCTTACTGCCGTTCGTGTCGAAGGTGTGCCAGTCGCTCGACTGGGAGATGATCGCGCCTCGAATGTTCGTGGTGTCCGGTGCGTAGCGGGTGACGATCATGCCCGCGGAGGTCACCATCCCGAGGACATCGTCGCCGTTGGTCTCGTAGCCGATATTGCCACCGAGGTAGAGCGTTCCCTTCGTCCCGATTGTGACGCGGCCGTCAACAACCGAGTCGCGCTGCACAGCCGGGCCAACGCCGGCGCAGTCGCGCCGCATGCTCGCGTCCGAGACGACAACGCTCTGCTCAAAGTACATCGCGCCGTTTGCCGGCATGTCGAGGAGCGTGCCGCAATCGAGGTTGCCCATCGAGGCGCCGAGCTGTTGACCGCCGTTTGCGGAGGTGATCTTCCAGATGCGAACCTTTCCAGTGCTCAGGAACTGCACGAGCCAGCCGAAGGCGGTCGGATCGTTCTTGTAGAACGTCCCAGTACCGGAGCGAGCGGCGTCTTCGATCGCGTTCAACGACCGAGTGAACTTCGTGAAGTCAAGCGGCGTCTTGAATTTCTGGTCGAAGGTCTCCGGGGTCTGCGAGTCCCAGCCACCGGCCTGGTAGTGCGCAGGATCGACGTTTGACGTTGAACACGACCCTGAGACGCAGAGGTGCTGGCGGGCGTAGGCCTCGCCCCGAGCGATACCGGCATGCGCGATCGTCTCGTTGGAGTAGATCTTGCCGGTCGTGATCGCATCGGATCCGTAGGCCATTGCGTGATCTGAGATGCGCTGGAAGTCAGCGATTGAGCTGGGGCGGACCCGGACCTCGATGCTACGACGCAGCGGGTTCGGCTTGTCCGAGCCGACGCGACCGGTCGCCGTGACCGTCACTGTGTCTCCGCTGACCTTGATTCGCATCGAGTAGTCGACAAGACCGTAGCCCCCGCCCGTCCGCAGGGTCTTCCATCCCGTCACGGGACCGCTGTAGGTCCAGTTCGAGGAATTATCCCACGCCGTGGATGTTGCGGGCGGCGGATCCTTAGGCACGGCCGCGCCACTTGAGTTCGTGCGCGGGTCCTCGGCTTCATCCACGAAGTGAATGTAGTAGAAGGGGTCCTCGACAAGTCGCGAGACGTAGCGCTGAACAGCCGCGTCGGCAGCCTGCAGCGCGACCTCAGAGCGCGCATCGCGATTTGAAGCCGTCTTGGTCGTGCTCGACATGCGAAGTCCACCGCCGACGAGCACTGCCAGCACGGTGATGACCCCCATCGTTGCCATCAGGGTCTGCCCCTGCTGGTAACGTGAGCCTCGGTGGCTCTTAGAGAATGCGGTTGCGAAGCGTGACATTGGTGGCGATCTCCGTCGTCGTAGTGCTTGCCCCGGTCTTCTGACCGAGCTTGAGTCGGATGCGAATAGTCGCGATGCGTTTCCTCTGTACGACCGGAAGCGCAAGGACGTTTCCAGAGTCATCGAACGCCGTGAAGACGGCGTCCGACCCCATCTGAATGTTGCCCGCGAGAATCTCGGTCACCGAGGGTGTTCCGTAGGTGAAGGGTGAGGTTGCGCCCACGGGATCGGTGCTCCGGCGCTCCAGGATGGTCCCGACGAGCCGGTATTCGACCTTCTTCGGACGTGGCTCCCCGGTGGTTCCTGCTGTGCGATCGAAGACCTCCGTGTAAACGACCGCCGCTGTGGCGCTGATCGAGTCGACCGGAGCCGTGAGCTCGCGGTCCGGTGTGATGGCCTGCCGCACGTCCTGGGTAAATCTCTGGAGCGCCCGGCGGGCATCGGCATCTGCGGAACTCATTGATGACTGTGACGAAAACGACTGCGTCCCGTTGATCAAAAAGGCCATCAGGCCACCCGCAAAGATCGACATCACGAGCGTCACCATGAGGATCTCCACGAGGGTGAATCCACCCTCGTCCGAGATCCGGGAATGAGATGAGCGCTTGGTCATGGGACTGGGTACTCCCGCGTCTGTCCGGCGACGCAGTTGACGCTCCGGCCCGGCGATGGCGAAAAGACGGGGCTCCCGTCGCCAGCTGTTGCGGTGGCGATCGACGCGAGGTAGGTACCCGCGGCGAGACCGGCGAAGGTCTGCTTCCCGGTGCCATTGGTCAGCTGGACCGATTCATAGGTGCCAGTGGTGGCCTGAAGTCGGACCAGCCGCCCCGACTGGCCGGCGTTGAGCACGATGCTGCAGGCATTCGCGATCGGGACAAGACGAATTTGGAGCGTTGTCGTGATGCCGGTTCTGACGACGCTGAGCGCCGCACCAGCGCCGTAGCCGGTCGCTGCGGCCGAGACGACGTAGCGAACGACCCCAGACGGCTCAAGGCAGTAGGAGACCGTTCCACCGGCCGCTGTGGCGCGAGAGCGGGGCGCGATGTTGAGGTCACCACCCGAGACCTGCACCGTTGCGCCTGAAATCGGGACGCCAGTCGTGTTGTTTACGACTTGGACGTTGAGGGTCCCGTGAGCCTGCTCGTCGTAGAGGATATTGAAGGTCTGTTCGGTGACCGACGGGTACCCGACAGGAATCGCCGACGATCTCGTCGCCGATCCGTAGCAGTCGGCCGAAGCGGTGATGAGGAACGGGGCACTGCGCGGCTCGATCGCTTTCCCGGCAATCGCCGTGAAGACGTAGACGCCGCTTGTAAGCGACAGCACCTCGGTGAGCGAACCGGGATCCGGTGTCTTGACGCTGACCGTGCTGAACTCGGTGATCGGGCTGTTTGTCGCGCGGTCGAGCAGATTCACGCGGATCGTCGCCGGCTTGAACATCTTGATCACTGGCGACGCCGTCTGACCCGCACCCAGGTGCGCTTTGACGTTGCTCGTCGTCGGGTCTACCGCGTAGCCGGTCTTCGTGGGAGTGAATCGATACTCGTAGAGCGGGTTCGCCGGGTTCGGGTGGCTGGGCTCAAGGAGACCGAAGGCGACCTGCCCGAGCGCGTCGGTCAGGTCGCTGCGCGGCGCCGAAGTGCTCCCGTTGACGAGTATCGACACACCTTCGATCGGATCGTTCGTCAGCGAGTCGAGCACCGTCACTACGGCCGTGCCCTTGTCGCGAACAGCCCCCGCTGACGCAGGAGAGAAGAACTTGCTGACCGTCGTCGACGTGGGGGTCGGAACTTGAGGGGTGACGGTAACCGTCACCTCTTTGTAGTTCGCGTAGAGACGCGGCTGCCCGCCGGCACGATCGTCCTTGTAGCGGACGTCGATGTCGACCTTGAAGTCGACCTTGCCACGACGAGGCATCGGCGAGACGGTCGGCGGGAGATCACCCGGAACGGACGGACTGGCCCCGGTGTTGCCGATCTTGTCGTAGTCGAGCTTCGAGATGTTGTCGAGCGTCTCTTGGGCCAACGTGGCGGCACCCGTTTCAACCCGCGCACCACCCACTTGACGGTTCGCAGCCACCATTCCGGCGGCGAGGCCCCCTGCAACGAGGGCGAGCATGACGATTGAGACGAGGATCTCGATGTACGAGAACCCCTCTTGGCGTCGCATCCTTGCTTCGCGCAAACTGCTGCCCTCCTGGGCGACGATCTTCCATGACGACGGTCTCGCACCCGCATCGGGGTGAGAGGGGAGGCAACGAGTTAATCGGCAACAAGGCCGTAACCCTTAACGGTGGATTTCACGAGATTCGCGAGCTGGCGCCCAGCGGACTGCGCTCGGGGGCCGAGCTCACGGGGGGCCTGGCCTCGCGGGGGGCCCTGCCCCTCTCGCGGGGGTCTGGCCTCGCGGGGGCCTACGCAGACACCCACCAAGGGTCTCTCAGGGTAGCCCCACCCGTAGCAGCGCTCCTCGCGCCAAATGCACGATGGGCCGCGAGCAAACGCTCGCGACCCATCGGCTGCACGGCTCTCGTCGGCCGCACTCAGTCCTTGGGAGGACGGTTCTACATCATGCCGCCCATGCCGCCCATGTTCGGCATCGCGTTCGTGGCGCCGCCCATCCCGCCTGGCTCGGGCTTTTCGACGACGATGCACTCCGTGGTCAAAATGTTCTTGGCAATCGATGCCGCGTTCTGAAGCGCAGACCGCGTGACCATCGCCGGATCAATAATCCCAGCCTTGATCAAATCGACGTACTCACCCGTCTCCACATTCAACCCCCACCCCTGCTTTTGCTCCTTCACCTTCCCAACCACAACCGACCCCTCAAGG
>JANMDN010000062.1:0-25804 GCA_031376285.1 Actinomycetes bacterium | reverse complement strand
GTCGGTCTGGCGCCACTCCCATTTCCACGAACCGGCCCCACCGTTCTGGGTCGCGATGACACCCCGGTACCGCGGGTTTTGCATCCAGACGAACATCATCCGATCGATAAAGAACTTCGGATAGGGCCCGCGCACGAACGGGTCGGCGACCCCGAAGACAACGGTGAGGGGTTGCGGGGGGTTCTGGAACTCACCGGCGAGCGTATAAACGTAGGCGAACCGTCCGCCGCTTGTGAACCGTCCCGGCTCGCCTGAGAAGAAGAACCGGCGCAGGTAGGCGTCGCCGCCGCTGCGGCAGAAGTCGGTGTAGGAGGCGTACATCTCGACCGCCACGATGCCCCGCGTTGCCATGACCAGGCGCAGCTGCGTCTCGAAGGCCCGGTAGTTGAGGTTTCGACCCGTCACGAGGAAGACGCCCCAACGGCTCTGAAGCTGTGGCGACGCGGCCTGGAGCTCGGCCATACGCGACGCGCACGCCGCGATATGGGGCTTGGTTTTCATGCTCAGCTCGTCGACCATCACACGCGCCGGGATCGGGCCGCGCTGGCCAAGGAGGGTCGCGGTGATCTCGTCGGCCATCGCCCGCCCATTGGCCTGTGGGCTCCCGCCTGCGAACCGGAAGCTGCCATCGGACTTCAGGGGTCGCACGATGCGCGTCCATTTCGAGTCGGGAAGCGCGCGATAGAAGGCGTTGTTTGCCGGACGGAACTCGGAGGCGATCGTCACGGGAGAGCCCGGGTGGCCGATCACCAGATCACGCACGCTCGCCGCGTAGGCATCGTCGGCGGCCCGCTCCGGCAGGTGGACAATCTGGAACATCTGGCACCCCTCGCTCGCTCCGTTCAGGGACCGTACCGCCTGAGGGCAGCGCGGCCATCGCCGCAGCGTTTTCGCATCGTAAAGTTGGTCGCCGAAGGTCGATAGCATCGCGGCGCATGGATCTCATCCTGATGCGACACGGGATTGCCGACGACGCCGGCCCAGCGAACGGCTTCCAGGACGCCCACCGGTCGTTGACCCCCGAGGGCGCGAAGCGCATGGCCGTCCAGGCCCGGGGCCTCGCCGCGCTCAAGCTCGGCCCCGTTGACGTGCTCCTGTCGAGCCCTCTTCTGCGCTGTGCGCAGACCGCCGGGATCGTCGGAGGCGCCCTCGGATTGGAGCCCGTCATCGAGGAACGCCTCTCGCCCGGCGCGCGCTTCGAGGAGATCGCCGAGATCCTCGACGACCACCCTGATGCCGATCGCGTCTGGGCGTGCGGCCATCAGCCCGACCTGTCCTACATCACCCTCGACCTCACGGGTGGACTCGTGGAGTTCCGCAAGGGGGGCGTCGCGGTGATCGAACTCGACGGGGTGCGTCGTGGCGGCGGATGCCTTCAGGCGCTCTTCACGCCGGCGAGCCTCCGAGCGATGGGTTCGGCGTGACCCTCCGAGCCGCGTGTGCCGCCCTTGCGGCCGCCTGCCTCCCTTCTGCGGCGAGCGCTGCGCTCGTCCCGACGGGGGCGGGCATCTCCACCCCGGCAGGGTTCCGCACCGACGTCGTCGCGTCCGTCGTGCGGCCCACCGCCCTCGCTCGCGACAATGGGGGGCGTATCTGGATGACAAGCGCCGACGGGAGCGAACGGCCAACCGGCCGCGTGCTCATGCTGCCTCGCGTCGGCGCCACGCCGCGAGCCATGATCTCGGGCCTGCGCACCCCGCTCGGCCTCACCTGGTTTCGTGGCGAGCTCTACGTCTCGTCGACCGGGCGCGTGGACGCATTCTCTGGGTTCACCGGAGGGCGTTTCACGCTGCGGCGCACGGTCATCGCCGGCCTGCCTGTCGGGCTCCACCAAAACGACGCGGTCATTGCGGGCCCGAACGGTCGCCTCTACCTGGGCCTCGGCTCGCCGTGCGACGCATGCGTGCCGCCGCGATCTCGCTCGGCGACCGTGCTCTCGTTTCTGCCAAGCGGCCGAGACGTGCGCGTCGTCGCTCGCGGCCTGCGAAACCCGTACGGCCTTGCGTTCGTTCCCGGCAGCACCGATCTCCTCGTGACCGAGGAGGGACGCGACGACCTCGGCCTGAAGCAACCGCCGGACGAGCTGAACATCGTCCGCCTTGGCGCGGCGCCGCCGGACTTCGGCTACCCCGGCTGCTGGGGACAGGGCGGCGTTCCGTGTCGAGGGAAGAGCGAGGCGCTCGTGCGACTTCCCGCCCATTCTGCGGCGGGAGCGGTCGCGGTTGTCGCCGGCAGGTTCGGGCCGATCGCCGGGACCTCGGCGTTCGTCGCCCTGTATGGCTCCTCATTTCGCCCGCCAACCGGGCGGCAGGTCGTGCGATGGTCGCTCGCCCGCGGCGGGCCAGCCGTGCCCTTTGCGCGAGGCTTCGAAAACCCCCTTGCACTGCTCGCGACCCCGACCAAGGAACTCCTTGTCGGAGACTTCACGCGAGGCCGCATCTACCGTATCCGTCCACGATGAACGACCAGTTTCTCGACGCGCCCGTCGCGGCGCCTGATGACCTCACCCCCGAGGAGCGCGCGCGGATCGCTCCCTACGTGACGAACACGACGGGCTCGGTGTTTGCCCTTGTGAACCTCCCCGAGGCCGTGAAGGGCGCGCTCTTTGCCCGCTACTCGCGCAGCGCCAAGTCGCTTCGACGAATCCTGCTTGAGGAGTTTCTGCCGCCACAGGACCTCGGCGCACCGGCCGGCGAGGGGCCAGGCGCCGAGCGCGCGGAGGCGTTTTTCCAACGGGTGCTCGCCGACTACGGCGACGACTCGGTCGCCCAGCTCGGCGCCGCCCACATCGCGGTCGAGGGCGCGTCGAACATCCTGACCAAGATCCTTCAGTGGGGGCGGTTGGCGAGCTACCTCGAGCAGTCGACCCGCTACATCGCCTACGACGACCGGCCCGCCGGGCAGTTCCGCTACCACCGCCCCTCCGCGGTCATCGCCCACGCTGAGCTCGGCCCGGACTATGTCGCCACCCTCGACGACGTCTTCGAGACCTACGCTGAGCTCATCCCGCTGCTGGTCGCCCATCTCGATGCGTTCGTTCGCAGTGATGGAGCGGTCCCCGACGTGGCCAGAACGCGGGCCATCCGCGCGCGGGCGCTCGACGGCCTTCGGGGCCTCCTGCCCGCGGCGACGCGCTCGAACGTCGGCATCTTCGCCTCGGGCCAGGCTTTCGAGGCCATGCTCGTTCGCATGCTTGCCCATCCGCTCCCCGAGGCGCGTGACTGCGCCGCGCTCATGCTCAGCGAGCTCCGGCAGGTCATCCCGGCCTTCCTCACACGCGTCGACCGTCCAGATCGCGGAGCCGTCCATGGGGCGTATCTCGGCGAGATTGCCCGGGCGGCCCGAGATCTTGCCAACGCGATTATCGAACCGGGCACAGGCGAGCCCGGCGTGTCCGTTCGCCTCCTGGAGTTCGATCCCAGCGGCGAGGCGCGCGTCCTCAGCCATGCCCTCTGGGCCGGCGGGACATCGAGCCTCGCTGACGTGACCAACCAAGTCGCGCGTCTCTCGACCGAGCAAGTCGCCGGGCATCTCGCGACGATCGCCGGAGAGCGCCGGGACCGCCGCCACCGTCCCGGACGCGCCCTCGAGGCGACGACCTACACCTTCGAGGTCGTGTGCGACTACGGGGCCTATCGCGACCTGCAGCGCCACCGACTGCTCAGCCTCCAGGCGCAGCCCCTCACGCCGGCCCTCGGGTACGACGTGCCCGACGACGTCGCGGCCGCCGGCCTTGCCGAACGCTACGTCACCGTTCAGGAACGGTGCGCGGCGCTCTACCGCGCACTCGACGCCCAGATCCCGGAGGCAGCCGCCTACGCCGTGACGATGGCGCACCGAATCCGGTTCACCATGGTGATGAATGCGCGTGAGGCGATGCACCTCATCGAGCTTCGCAGCCAACCTCAAGGGCACGAGAGCTACCGCCACGTCGCACAGGCCATGCACCGCGAGATCGCCGAGGTCGCTGGGCACAACGCGATCGCCGCGATGATGCGCTTTGTCGACCACACTGGCGCTGGTGGAGGACGGATGGACGCGGAGGCTCGTCTCGAGCGTCGCCGACGCGACGCTGCGCTACAGTCACCACCGTCGTGAGCGAGGTTCCGCCAGCCAAAGAGCACGCGCGCGTGGGCGGCATGGCCCTCGCCAATGGGCTCCTCGTCCATGGCCCGTCGAGCTGGGCGGTGGCCGTGCGCGAAGCGGACGGCCAGGTGACGATTACCTCCGGCCCGAAACCGCGTCTGACGATTGGCCCGCTCGGCAACGTCCCCGTGCTGCGTGGAGCGCTTCGCCTTGCTGAAGCGATCGCGGTGATTCCCGTCGCACGCGTTCGAAGCCCGAGTGCCAGGCTCGCGATGGAGGATCCCCGAATGTTCCTGGCGACCGGCGCGGCGGCGGCCCTCAGCGCGGTCGCGCGGCGGCGCCTCGGATCCGTCATTGGCCAGGAGGCGATCGTGGCTGCCCTCGGTCTCGTCCCGAGTGTCTGGCTTCTGTCGCGCTCTCAAGCGGCGACCTGGCACGCGGTGGAGCACAAGAACATCGCCGCCTACGAGGATCGCGGCCCGGATGGCGTCGCTTGGGCCTCGACCTATGCGAAGGAGCACACCCGCTGCGGGAGCAACTTGATTCTTCCACTGATGGCGAGCACCGCGGTCGGCAACGCCATCGCGAGGCGCACCCGGGCGGGCCGTTCGCTCGGCGGGCGGGCGGGTATCGCGGCGATCGCCTCGGGTCTTGCCGTCGAGCTCTTCGCGTTCGCATCTCGAAATCCCGAGCGGGGCGTCTCGCGGCTCCTCCACCGGGCTGGGCACGAACTCCAAGCGAAGTTCGTCACGAAGGAGCCGAACCGGGAGGACCTCGCGGTGGGCGGCGCGGCGATCGAAGCGTTGCTGCGTCGCGAATCGGGGCGCAGATGAGGGCGGCCCGCCTGATCGGGCTCGTGGTGTCGCTCGCCGCCGCCGCCCCGGCCGCCGCGCATGTCGAGGTGCTCCCGAACGAGGTGACCGTCGGCGAAGCGCAGCGCTTTACGATCCGTGTCCCGACCGAAGGAAACGTCGCGACCACAAGCGTCCGGGTGACCTTCCCCGCCGATGTCGTGGTCTACAGCTTCGCGGCCCCGCCCCCCGGCTGGACGGTCCGGCCGGTCGAAAGCGGTGGAACCGTTACCGCCGCCGAGTATCGGGGCACTCCGGTCGGGCCGAAGCGCTTCATCGAGTTCGAGTTCCTCGGGAACCCGCAGACGGCCGGGAAGACGGTCTGGCCGGCGCTCCAGCGGCTGGCCGACGGTTCGGTGAGGCGCTGGACCGGACCTCCGGAGGCGAACGAGCCGGCAGCGATCGTGACGATTCGAACCGCCGACGGGAAGACCTCCACGCAGCCCACGGCGGTGGCCAGCGCGACGCGGACCTCGTCGAGCGCCGGGATCTGGCTCGGTGTTATTGCCGTCGCCTTCTCGGCCCTTGCGGCGCTTGTGACCGGTCTGCTCTGGTCGAGCCGGCCCGCGAAGCTTCCGGAGGACGAACCCGGAACGTGAGTCGCGCGCGCCTCTCGCCCGACACCTTTCAGCTACCGGTCGAGAAGATGCGATCCGGCTACTACAGCGACGCGTACTTCACCCTCACGCGGGACGTCCTGGAGGCCGACGACCACCATCCGAGGGTCCTCATGCAGGTCTTTCAACGTGAGCACTCGATCCTCGGCGGGATGGACGAGGCGCTCGCGATCCTGCGGCTGTGCTCCGGTCGGGCCCGGGACGGCGCGTGGATCGACGGCTGGGACGACCTCGTCGTCAGCGCCCTCCACGACGGCGACGAGATCACCCCCTGGGAGACGGTGCTCACGATCGAGGGCGACTACTCCCTCTTTGCGCATTTGGAGACCCTCTACCTCGGTGTGCTCGCCCGGCGAACCCTCATCGGACGAAACGTCCGGGACGTCGTGCGGGCCGCTCACGGCAAACATGTCCTGTTCTTTCCCGCGCGCTTCGACCATTGGCACGTCCAAACCGGGGACGGCTGGGCCGCCCACATCGCCGGAGCGATCGGCGTGTCAACCGACGCACAAGCCTCGTGGTGGGGTGGCAAGGGGCTTGGCACCGTCCCTCACAGCCTGATCGCGGCCTACGGTGGAGACACCGTCGCGGCGGCGCGGACCTTCGCAGAACGCGTCTCCCCTGACCTCCACGTGACCGTGCTCGTCGACTTCGAAAACGACTCGGTGCGCACCGCCCTCGATGTCGCCGATGCCCTGGGCGAGCGCCTTTGGGGAATCCGACTCGACACGTCGTCAACGATGGTCGATCGCTCGCTCTGGCACGAGATGGGTCGCTTCCGCCCAACGGGCGTCGTCCCCGAGCTGGTTTGGAAGGTGCGCCGCGCGCTCGACGACGCGGGCCACGCACACGTCCGGATCGTCGCCTCGGGGGGGTTTGACGCCGAGCGCATCGCCGAGTTCGAGCGCGCTGGAGTCCCGGTGGATGCCTACGGGGTGGGATCGTCCCTCCTCCAGGGAACAAACGACTTCACGGCAGACGTCGTCCGGGTCGACGCAAGCCCGTGCGCCAAGGTTGGCCGGGAGGAGCGCCCCAACCCGCGCCTCTCGCGCGTCGCCTATGACACTGGCAACGCCCCGTGACGCTTGAGCAATCCGCCAGTTCCTGCTGCAATCCAGTCTGGGACGGCGTGGGGCCGCCCGCCACGACGAGGCCATGTTCATGACGCGCCCAACCACGCTCGCCCTTCGAAACGCCGTGATCGTGGGCCTTGTGGGTTTCGCGTCCATCGCCGGCGTGGTCCTCGCCGCGCCGGGGGCGCTCGACCCGAGCCTCGACAGTGATGGGCTCCTGCTCACATCGCTTGCCCCGCCCGCGTCGCAGTCAGGTCCCGTCGCGGTCCAGGCCGATGAGCGCATCGTGGTCGCCGGAACGATCGCTGGAGCTGGCGGTATCGACTTCGCGGTCGCCCGCTACAACCGAGACGGCACCCCCGACACGGCGTTCTCCGGCGACGGCATCCAAACGATCCCGATCGCGCCAGGGAGCGGAGCCGACACGCCTGCGGCGTTGGCGATTCAGAAGGACGGAAAGATCGTCGTCGTCGGAACGGCCGAGATGGGCGGCGGTACCGGCGACGACTACGCGGTCGTGCGGTTGCGCACCGACGGAACGCTCGATGACTCGTTCTCAAGCGATGGTGTCCAAACCGTGACCTTCCGGGCTGCTGCCGCCGACGACATCGCCCGCGGCGTCGCGTTTCAGGGCAACGGCAAAATCATCATTGTCGGGAGCGCTGATATGGGCGGGGCATCGGGGATCGATATCGGTCTCGCCCGGCTCGGCTCGAACGGTGAGCTCGACCCGACCTTTGCCGGCGGAGCAGCGTCGTTTGCGGTCGGGAGCGGGACCGCAAACGACCAGGGGCGAGGCGTCGCGTTGGCGCCGGACGGGTCGATCATGGTCGCCGGGAGCACCGCGGCGACGGGCAACGCGTCGGACCCAACGCGAAACCTTGCCCTCATGCAAGTCACGGAGACCGGATTGGCTGACGCCTCGTTTTCCGGTGACGGACGCGAGGTCGCCGACATCTCCGCCCTTGCGGGTGCACCGTCAAACGACGACCGCGCGCTGGCGCTCGTTCGCCAACGTGACGGACGCCTCGTGGTGACGGGCGCGACCTCGGTGGGCGCGCCCGGTGTGCAGCTCCTTGTTGCTCGATTCACCGAGTCCGGGGCGCTCGACCCGTCGTTCTCGGGCGACGGAGTCGTTACCGTGGACGCCGGTCCGGGTGATGACGAGGGGCGGGCGCTCAGCCAGCAGCCCGACGGGGCACTCGTCGCCGTCGGGCGCCAAGGTACGTCGTCCGGAGCGGTCGTCCGCCTCCTGGCAAACGGGGGCCTCGACTCGACGTTTGCGGGGAGCGGAATCCTCTCGCTCCCGCAAACTGGCGTGGCCGGTGGCGTGGCGCTCACCCCGCAAACCGACGTTGTCGTGGCGGGCGCCACCACCGGCGTCACGGTCGCACGACTGACCGGCGACCGGGCCGACCTGAGCGGTTCGGCGGCGGCGATTGGGACGGCAACCGTCGGCGTTCCCCTGAGCGTCGCGATCACCGTGCGAAACGACGGACCCCAGGACGCGGTCGGTGTCACGTTGCAGTTGGTGCTCCCGGCCGGTGCAAGCGTGGTTCCAGCACCGGGATCGTGCGGCGGTGTCCCCCTCGCATGCCAGCTCGGCGACATCGGCGCGGGACGAACCGCCACGGCGACGGTTACGCTCACTCCGGCCGCTCCGGGCCCGATTCAGATCGTGGGCGACGTGTCGAGCATCACGCACGACGCCAGCCGGGCCGGGAACACGGTTCAGTTCTCAACGACCGCGCAGCTGCCCGCCGTCCCCGTCGAGCCCGCCGATCGATCGGTGCCGAGCCTGCGCGCCGTGATGGTCCCGCGCACCCTGCGCCTCAGTGCGGCCCTCCCGACGCTGACCCAGGCTGGAGGCTCCCGAACGATCGACTTCGTCCTCTCTGAGGACGCCAGGGTGCGGCTCTCCTTTGTCCGCGGCTTTCCGGGTCGCCAAGCCGGCCCCGCCTGCCTCCCGCCGCGTCGCTCGAATCAGCGCCGTCCCCGCTGCACACGCTTCCTACCGGTCTCCCCCGTCTTCGCCGTGAATGCCAAGGCGGGGCTCAACCGACTCCTGTTCCGGGGTCGCCTGACCACGACGCGAGTGCTCGTCCCGGGCCGCTACCGGGTGATCATTTCGGCCAAAGATGCCGCGGGAAATGAGTCCCGCGTCGGCCCGATCAGCTTCACACTGCTCGCAAGCCAGTAGGGCGAGCCTTCCACGCGGCGATCACCTTGCCGGTGTGATCCGGGAAGGCGAGGTCGCTCGGCACGGTGTCGGGCCCGAACCAGCCGACCTCAGACACCTCCTCGCGATCGAACCGGACGTCGGCGCTACCACTCGGTCGCGCGACGTAGTAGATGTTGAGCGTCGCGGTCGGAGGCGTGCCGGGCTCGGGCTCGCCGTAGCGGTCGATCCACATCCCGAGCAGGTCGACGATCTCGATATCGAGACCAGTCTCCTCGAGCACCTCGCGGCGTGCGGTGTCGATGGGGAGTTCCTCACCGTCGCAGAACCCACCGGGAATGTCCCAGGAGCCCCGGAATGGTTCGACCGCTCGCCGCACGAGGAGGAACCGGCCGTCGAGGGCGACGAGCGCTCCCGCGCAGGGCTTTGCGTTCTGCCAGTGCTCGGTCGCGCAGACTGGGCAGACCACTGGCGGGACGGCGGGAAGCGCGGCCCCGCATGACCAGCAGAACATGTCACGAAGGCTACTCAACCCGTCGACTAAACTCCGGCGCCGTGCTCCTCGAGCGGATTCACCACGTCGGCATCGCCGTGCCCGACCTCGGCGCCGCGATCGCCGAGTACCAGGAGCGCTTCGGCGCGAGCCTCTCGGTTCGAGAGGTGCTCGCCGACCAGGGCGTCGAGGCGGCCGCGCTCAACATCGGCGCAAGCCAGGTCGAGCTCATCGCACCGGTCGACCCCGGGGGCGGTGTCGCGCGATTTCTCGAGCGTCGCGGCCCTGGGCTTCACCACATCGCCTACGCCGTGAGCGATATCGATACGACCCTCGCCGACCTCGCCGCGGGTGGCGCGGATCTCATCGACACGGTCGCCCGCCGGGGACTCGGCGGCCATCGCGTCGCGTTTGTGCACCCGCGGTCGTGCGGGGGCGTGCTGACCGAGCTCGTCGAGGAGCATGATTGACACCCAACCCCGAGAAGGAGATGCCGTGGCATCCAGACGTATCGAACTGGGCTTTGACGGAGGTGCCGTGCTGCGCTTGACCGTCGATGACGGGCAGATCCCCCCCCTTTCCAAGGCCCTCGGGGACGTGGGCGTCCACGCGGTGACCGCCGATGAGGGCGAGCACTGGCTTCGCACGAGCGAGGTGCGCTACCTGCGCGTCATTCCGGGCGAGGTCGGCAACAAGGTCGGTTTCGGTAACGGTGCCTGAGCCCTCCGTCTCACGATCCGAAACAGTGGTGCCAGGCACCATCGTCTCGGCATCTGAAACCGGCGAGGAGGGGTAGGTGCAGCTCGGACTCGTCGGGCTCGCGAACGCCGGAAAGACCAGCCTCTTTAACCTGGTGACCGGCGCATCGGCCGAGGTGGCCGCCTATGCGTTTACGACGCGCGAGCCGAACCGAGCGATCGCAAACGTCCCTGACCCGCGCATCGACGCGATCGCCGATATTCAGGACATCCCGCGGCGGGTACCCGCGACCGTCGAGGTCGTCGACATCGCTGGCCTCGCGCCGGGCGCTGGCCGCGGCGAGGGCGTCGGTGGGCAAGCACTCGCGAAACTCCGCGAGATGGACGCCCTCATCCATGTGGTGCGCGGCTTCGAAAGCGGCGTCGTCGCCCACCCGGACGACCGCGTCGATCCCGTTGCCGACGCGGAGACCGTCGACCTCGAGCTCGTAATGGCCGATCGTGAGCAAACCGCGCGGCGCAAAGAGAAGACCGAGAAGACCGCGAAATCCGGCGATGTCGCCGCGCGGGCCGAACTCGAACCGCTCGCGTGCCTCCTCGCGACGCTCGACGCCGGGACGCCAGCGCGACTCGCTCCCGACCCGGCCGCGGTCGAGCTGGCCGAGACGATGTACCTCCTCACCGCCAAGCCGGTGCTTTACCTGGTCAACACCGACGAACCGGGCGCGCCACCCGAGGGCGTCTCTCGGCACGCGCAGCGCGTCGGTGCCCAGGCACTCGCGCTCCCGGTCGGGGTGGAGCTGGAGCTTGCGCAGATGAGCCCCGAGGATGCGGCGGAGCTTGCCGAGGCGCTCGAGTACGGAACGGAGCGAGGCGCCGACGCACTCGTTGCCGCCGCCTACCGTCTCCTCGACCTCGTGACGATCTTCACGGGCTCAGGCCCCCCGGAAGCGCGCGCGTGGCCCGTCCCTCGCGGGACTCCCGCTGACCGCGCCGCCGGAAAGATCCACTCGGACATGGAGCGGGGCTTCATCCGCGCCGAGGTTGTCAACTGGCAGGACCTCGTTGATGCCGGCTCATTTTCCAAAGCTCGTGAAACCGCGCGAGTGCGGATGGAAGGTCGCGAGTACATCGTCCAGGAGGGCGACGTCATGCAGATCCGCTTCAACGTGTGAGCGCGCGTCGCGTCCCGCTCGCAGCGACCAACCTCGAGGTCTCTCCGCTCTGTCTCGGCGGGAACGTCTTCGGCTGGTCGATCGGCGAGGCCGCGTCGTTTGCCGTGCTCGACGCCTACCTCGCCGCGGGCGGGAACTTCATCGACACGGCGAACATCTACTCGGCGTGGGGGCCTGGCAACCGGGGCGGTGAGTCGGAGACGATTATCGGCCGCTGGATTGCCAGTCGCGGCGTGCGTGACGAAGTCGTGATCGCAACCAAGGTCGGCATGGCTGGCGGGGACCACGCGAAGGGGCTCACCAGGGCACTCGTGCGGACCGGCATTGAGGGGTCACTCAAGCGCCTCGGCGTTGACCGGATCGACCTCTTCTATGCTCACGAGGATGACGCGGAGACCCCGCTTGACGAGACGACGGCGGCATTCGACGAGCTGGTCCGGGAGGGCCTCGTTGGTGCGGTTGGCGCCTCGAACTACGACGCGACGCGCTTCAGCGCTGCCCTGGCCGCAAGCGACGCGAACCATCTGACCCGCTACTCGGTGATGCAGGCCTGGTTCAACCTGGCGGAGCGGGACAAGTACGAGGGCGCCTTGGAACGTCTGTGCGCAGATGAGGGCATCGGCGTGCTGTCGTACTTCTCGCTCGCGCGAGGATTTCTCACGGGGAAGTACCGCCCGGGCCAGGAGGCGGGAGCGAGCCCGCGCGCGGAGGGCGTCATCGAGAGGTTCATGAATCCGGCAGGCCTCGCGGTGCTCGATGTGCTCGACGACGTTGCGGAGCGCCACGGTGCGACGCCGGCTCAGGTGTCGCTTGCCTGGCTGATCGCGCGGCCGTCCGTGGTGGGACCGGTCGCGAGCGCAACGACCCCGGAACAGGTGCGCGAGATCGTCAAAGCGATTGACCTGCGGTTGGACGGCGGGAGCTTGGCGAGGCTCGACGCGGCGGCCGCCGCGGCAGACGGCGAAGGATCCTGATCCAGACTCGGCACACTTCAGACACGTTTGATCGGGCGTCGTCACACGCATTCGCGATAGCCTGAAACCGGGTGGTGGTCCGGGGTGGCCCCAAGCGGACGGCGGGCTGAGGCGTGCGCCGGGCGGTGTGGGAGCGCTCAGACGTCCTGGATTCCAGGCCCCTCGAGGCGCGCTTTTACACCCGCCTCCAAGCTGTTAACGCGCCAGAGCGCAAGCGCCTCGGGGGAGGCTGAACCGGGTGCCATGCCCGGTGGCGGACCGTGGTGCCATCCAACCGCGTGAAGCAGGGCCAGACGACGCTCATCTGAGAGGCCTGCCCGCCGCGCTACGCCATCAAGGATCTCCGCACCGAGGGCCAGATGCCCGAGCAGACGCCCTTCCTCGGTGACCTCGAACGTTGCGGCTAAGCGAAACATCCTCGTGTACCCAATGTCGTGGACGAGGCCCGCCGTGACGAGCAGGTCGGAATCGACGCGAGGATGCCACTGACAGAGGGTCTGGCAGAGCGACGCAACCCCCACCGAATGCTCGATCAGGCCGCCCTGGTAGGCGTGATGGCCGGACCGCGTGCAGGGCATCGTCTTCCAGTCCTTGACGAGGGCATCGTCTTCGGTCACGACAGCAAGGACACGTCGAAGCGCGACATCGCCCACCTCGTCGGCGAGGTGCAGCACGAACCCGAAGAGTTCCTCCGGGTCGCGATGACTCCGCGGGAGCAGGTGCTCCGCGGTTGCCTCGTCGGGGGCTGGACGAAGGTGGCGAATGCGAATTGCGGGTCGCCCGTCGCGGGCGACAACCTGCCCGGCCACGCGAAGGCGGTCTCCGGTCTCGAACTGCTCGCCGAAGAAGTCCGGCTCGTCGAAGACAAATGCCCGAATAGCGCCGCTCGCGTCGGCGAGCGTGAGAAGGAGAAACGGCTCGCCTCGCCGTGACAGACGACGCTCTTTGTCCCGAACCGCGTAGAGACCTTCGACGGGGCTCCCGACCTCGAGGGAGCTGATGAGGCTCATCCCGCCCGCCTCACATGCCGGGAACGAGACGGATCGGGCATCAGGCGCGGGGCGTCGGTCACCCCGCGATGATACGCCGGCCCGTAGGAGCCAACCTCAGCGATCCTGCGCGGGACAGATCAGTGCGTAGGCGCAGGCGTTGCAGTGCCAGCCCGGGGACGGATCGAAGCGCTCTCGCGCGATTCCGTCGCCGACCAGGCGCGCCTCGTCGACTGCGGCCGCAAGCTCGGCTCGGTCCGGATCGAAGGTTCGATTCGCGCCGTCGAAGATGTATTCGAGCGTCGCGCCCTCGGTTGGCACGCCCCAGGCCGACTGCGCGCCGGCGACGTAGAGGGAGAGCACGAGAGCGCCGGGGATTCGATCCTGCGCGGGGGCGCTCGTCTTGTAGTCGATCAGCCGGAAGCCACCGCCGGAAAGCGCGTCGACACGGTCGATCCGTCCGTGCACGACGTGCGGTCCTGCGACGAGCGTGAAGGGTCGCTCCACGGCGACCGGGCGCGACCCGCTCGAGGTCACCCGCTTGTGATAGCCGGGGAGGTATTCGCGAGCGCGTTCGAGCGCCTGTTTGGCCTCCGGTTCCGCGGAGACACCCTCGCGAAGCAGCTCACCGATGAAGCGTCGAACGAGCCGCTCGCCGTCGCCGCCGTCACCGCCCGGACGGTAATGACCTTCGAGCGCGCGGTGTGCCGCATTTCCGATGACCGCGGCGACCTGCTGGGGCTGCGGAATGCGGTCGACGAAGCGAAAGCGATACTGAAGCGGACACGATTGGTAGATGAGGACGCGACTCGGTGAGAGGTCCTGGGCCGAGGGCTCCGGGGGAGCAAGGCGCAGAGTCGGCGGGGGCGGATCGCCGCGTAACGCGCGCGCCCGAGCATCGATGAGTCGCTGCGCCATCGCGATGGCGTCGCCACGCAGCGCATCTCGCTCCGGGGCGTCAGTGGCGACCGCCTGGGCGGCACGCTGTGAGGCCGCCTCGAATGCCTCTCGGGCGGCGCCGATCGCCTCGGTCGCTGCGCGCTCGGGCGACTCCCCGATCTCGAGGACCTCCGGGTCGCCGAGCGCGACGCTCGCCTCTTCGAAGAAGCGTGAGGTGCGCCCGAGCTGGTCGGCCCCGACGTTGTCGGCGACAAGCACAAGGTGGCGTCGAGCCCGGGTGAGGGCCACATAGGCAAGCCGGCGCGCCTCGGCCTCCTGCACCCCCGCCCCCTTCGGGAGAACCTCGGGAAGGAGCTGGTCGGGGATGTCGGCTCGCGGGCGATCACGTCCGGGCCACTTGCGGTCGGAGAGACCGATCACATAGACCGCGTCGAACTCGAGGCCTTTCGCCTGGTGGATCGTCATGACCTGCACGCCGAGGCGTCGACCAACAGAACCGACCGGCCCCGCGATCCGGATCTCTGCGAGGTCGTCGAGGGCGGCCACAAGCGCTGGCCCGTCGAAGTCGGGTCGCGTTCGAAGGAGGCCCGCGGCGAGATCCTCCAGCTTCCCGAGACTGTCGAGCCGGGCCGCACCGTCGGCGCCACCCGTCGCGATCGCTTCGCGCCGGAGGCCGCTCGCGTTCAGGACGGCTCCGACAAGCTGACTTGCGGGACGCAGCGCACCCTCACTCCCGACCGCTTCGATCCGTGCGACCGTTGCCTGACCCGCGACACCCGCGAGCGCGGCCGTGACCGACTCTCCGTCGCGGTGAGCGGCGACGACGGCCTGTGTCGCTCGCGGCCAGTCGACGTCCTCAATGGCGCTCGCCGCGACACGCAGGTGGGCAAGCGCGTCACGCGGATCGACCGCCGCCCGAAGCCACCCGAGGGCCGCCCGAACCTCGCGACGATCAAAGAGATTCAGGCCACCGTGGACCTGGTGCGGGATGCCACGCGCCTCGAGCGCATCGACGATCGCCTGCCCCTCGGTACGCACGGCCCGCATGAGGATCGCCTGCTCCTCGAGCGCAACGCCCTCGGCGGCGTTCAGTCGGACAATCTCGTCGGCGACGGCTCGGGCTTGGGCAGCGCCGTCGGTGGCAACCCAAAGACGCGGCAGCGGAGCCCGGTCGGTGGTGTCGGCCACCAGACGCTTCTCGGCGCGATCAGCGATCGGCGCGACAATCGCGTGAGCCGCGTCCAGGATCGGCTGCGTCGAGCGGTAGTTGCGCTCGAGGCGAATCTCGGGGGCGTCTGGAAAGCGCGCCCGGAAGTCGAGGATGTTCTTGGTCGAGGCGCCCCGGAAGCGATAGATGCCCTGATCGTCGTCGCCGACAACAACCAGGCTGTCGCTTCCGTCGGCGGCGAGATAGAGGAGCTGCGACTGGGTGTGGTTGGTGTCTTGGAACTCGTCGACGAGGATATGGCGGGTCGACTCACGAACGGCGGCGAGGCGGTCGGGGTGGGCGCGAAGGAGCGAGACCGCGTCGGCGAGCATCGCCCCGAAGTCCTGGAGGCCGAGTTCGGTCAGCATCGCGTCATGGGCCCCAAACACGCGGGCAAATTCGACCTCGCGCTCCGCCCGAACTCGCTCCGATGGTCGTGAGGCCGACCCGAGGCTCGCCTCCGCCCACGCGAGGTAGGTCGCCGCGCCGATGAGGTGGTCGCGGCAGTTATCCATCCGGGAAATCATCTCGGCGATGACCTGCCGCGACCCGCGGCGAAGGTCGTGATGGCGCAGGTCGAGTTCGGCGAGGCGCTCGGTCAGGAGGAGCACACGGTCTTGTTCGGTGACGGGCTCGAGGGCCGCCGAGAGGCCGCGTTCGCTGCCATGCACCCGAAGGAGTTCCCGCCCCCAGGCGTGGAACGTCATCACCCGAAGCGTTTCGTGCGAGCGCCCGATGAGCTGCTCCGCGCGTGTTCGAAGCTCGTCAGCGGCACGAGCGTTGAACGCGAGCGCCACAATCTCCCCGGGCGGCACGCCCTGCTCGACGAGCCAGGCCAGGCGACGACCGAGCACGCGGGTCTTGCCGGACCCGGCACCGGCGAGAACAAGCAGCGGCCCCCCATCGTGAGTGACGGCGCGCGTTTGATCAGGCGTCAGATCGGCGAGCATCCTCGAATGATCCTAGACGGTTGATTCGCGAGTGCCTGCGCGGATCCCCTGACTGCCGGGTGGCAGCGGGATGCGTCGGTCGGAGCAATTCGTGAACAGATCAACTTCAGTAGGGAGCGGCCAGGTTCGGAAACATCGGGAAGTGTCGGACATTCGTCGTGAGGAGCCGTGCATGCGTGTGGAGCGCTGTCGCCGCGATCAGATAGTCGGCCGTGTCGATCCCAGAATGCTCCCTACGGAACTCGAGCGCGAGGTCGGCAGCGAGCCGGATTGTCGGCTCGTCAAGGGCGAGCCAGTCAACCAGGCTGAAGAACTGTTCGACCGCCTCGCGCTCGTTGGCGCGAACCCCTGAGAGCACCTCGAACCTGACGATCTCACTCGCGGCGACGTGCTCGCCATCGTTGAGGAGCTGTTCCAGGAGGTGCACTGCGGCGTCGCGGTTGCGGAGGTGATCGACGACGATCGAGGTGTCAAGAACGATCAATCGATTCCAAGAGAGCGAAGTCGGGTGTTGAGGTCGCCCCGGATCCGTTCCACGTACGCCGCCCCATCCTCGTCACGGTCGGCCCAAACGCCGGCCGAGGCCCGAAGCGCGGCGAGGCGGTCAGCCGTCACATTCCGCCCGTAGACCGCACGCACCGCACGGCGAATTAGCTCAGCCCGCGATGCCCCCGACTCGGCTGAAGCAGCGGTCAGGAGCCGGTCTTCTTCTGCCCCGAGATAGACCTGCGTGCGATTCATGACGACATCATACATCATCGCTACGGGGACTCGTCACGGTCGACGGTAACCGGCTGCGCCATTTCAGACTCTGGTCAGCTGCCCTGGTTGGTTTTGTGGTCTGTGACGATCACGGACTCCCCGGCTCGCTCCGACGCCCTTCCGGAGCGTCTCGCGGCGTCCTGTTAGGATCGTCGCCGCGTGAGTGTCCCCACCCGAGTGCGTCCGTTCCGGGCCTTGATGTACGACCAAGCGGTCGCCGGCACCCTTGGAAACCTCACCGCACCGCCCTACGACGTCATCTCAGATGACGAGCGTCGCGGCTACCTCGCCGCGAGCCCGTTCAACGCGGTTCGCCTCGAGCTACCCGAGCTCCCCTACGACGACGTTCGATCGCTCGTCGAGACATGGTTGGAGCGGGGTGTCCTGCGCGCCACGGACGGGCCGGTGCTCATCGCCTGGACCCAGACCTTCCTGATGGGCGGGCAAGTCGTCGAGCGCAAGACCCTTCTGGGAACCGTCGGCGTCGAGCCCTACGAGGCGCGCGTGGTCCGGCCTCATGAGCGCACGCATGCCGGACCGAAGGAAGATCGCCTCCGACTGATTCGCGCAACACGGATGAACATTTCCCCCGTCTACGGTCTCTACACGGACCCCGACGCTGTGGTGTGGGCCGCGGCCAACCCCATCGGGCCGCCCGTCGGGGAGATGACCGACCCGGACGGAACCCTTCATCGCGTGTGGGTGATCAGCGACCCAGCGGTGCTCGAGGCCGTCGCCGAGGCCATGGCCGATCGCTGGATACTGATCGCCGACGGCCATCACCGCTACGAAACTGCGGTGAACTACCAGCGGGAGCGCGGCCCCGGCGGCCCGCAGGATTTCGTCATGATGGGTCTCACCGCCCTCGATGACCCTGGCCTCCTCGTCCTTCCGACGCACCGGGTTCTTTCAGAGTGGCCCGAGGGCGCGGCGGATGGTTTTGACCATGCGAAGGTCGCAAGCCTTCGCGACTTGCAGGCTGCGCTCGGCGCTGCCCCGGACAGCGAGAGCGCGTTCGGGCTTGTGCGCCCGGACGGCTTCCGCCTCCTCACCAGATCCGTTGAGGTCGACGCGTCACCCTCGGCCAGGCTGGATACCTCGGTGCTCGAGCGCGAGATCCTGATCCACGCATTCGGAAAAGACCAGGCGACGCTGAGCCACGACGGCCTGCTCACCTACGTCAAGGACCCGTCCGAGGCGGCGGCGCTCGTCGCGGACGGCTCGGCCGCTGCGACGCTTCTGATGCGCCCGACCTCCAAGCGTCAGGTCGCGGAGGTAGCCGACGCCGGCGAGACCATGCCGCAGAAGTCGACGTACTTCTTTCCGAAGCTCCTGACCGGGGTCGCCTTCAACGCACTGGACTGACCTGGCGGTTCGGGCCGTATGGACCCGAACCGCCAGGCAGTTGCCTGTTGTTAGCCGGTCACCTTCGGGACGACGACCGCCTTCGAGCACTGGATCCGAGTCGTCGCGCCGTCCGAGACCGACCGGGCGACGTTTGATCCCCGCACGGTCGCCACGTTTCGGACCGGCTTGCAGAGGTCACGAGTCGACCGCACACGGAGGGTCACGGTCTTTGACCCGCCGGGCCTGATGGTTCCGAGATTCCACGTGAACGCGCCGTTTTTGACGGTGCGAGTGATGGCGGTCTCCTGGCGCTGCACCGCCGTGATCCCGCTCGGGAGCTTGTCGCGAAGCGAGACCGCGCGTGCCGCGTTGGCTGCGGACGCGGGAACTCTGACCGTGATGGTGTAGACGAATGTCTGCCCAGCGGTCACCTTTGCCGGAGCCCGCTTGTCGATCCGGAGCACCGAGCTGGTCGATGCCGGTGGCACCGGGTTCGGACCACCGGAAACGGCCGGTGGAGTCGTTGGCGTGGCCGGCGCGGGTGAGCTGAAACCGAAGTCGAGCGTGTGATCGTTGGCTCCCGGCCCACCGGTCGTGACCATTGTCGAGACGATCGTTCCTGCGGCGTTCGCCTGCCCGTTTGAGTCGACGAGAACGCTACCGCCGGAGCCGATTGCGGTCGGCGTCAGCCCGGCAAGCGGCGGCTGAGCGACGGTGATCTGGACGGTGTACTTCGTGTTCGGCGCCACGGGGAAGAAGTAGTTCCCGTTCGCGTCGGTCGTCGTCGAGCGCGTCGAGCCGTCCGGTGAGACGAGAACCACGCTCACGCCGGCGACGGGCGGCTCACCGGGCTCCTGTAGACCATTGCGGTTCGTGTCGATCCAGACCCGGTTCCCGATCTCAAGCGGGGCTGCGTCGCAGATCGCTTCGAGGTCGCCGAGGCCCGCGGCCTTGCCAAAGACCACGCTGGGATTCTGATCGTAGACCCGGTAGGCACCGGTGCGCTCGCCGGTCTGGTTCGAGAGCCACGTCACGCCGCCCTCGCTCCATGTGTCGGCGCCGCCCTGGATCGGGGTGATCGCGGTGGAGCTGACGTCGGCCCGTCCGGCCACCTGCGCCAGACCGCCAAGCGTCGTCTCGTCGTGGCCCCCGTCACCGTTCACTGCGACGGGTGTGGCCTGTTCACCAAGCGAGCGATGGTAGTCACCGAAGTAGTACTCGCCCCCGCCGGGTCCCTGCTTGGAGCTGTCTCCGGCGGTCGTCGTCGCGCCGCAAGCGGCGTTGTTTTCGATCGTCCAGCCGCTCGCGGTCGGGCAGGCCCGCACGAGGTCTCCAGACGAAATTCCGAAGACCCCTGACGCCCCTCCGACAAGGACGCCGCTGAGGTCCTTCGTGCCGTTCTCGCTTCCCATCTGGTCGCCGTGACGATCGCGAATGCCGAGGACCATCGCGCCGCGGTCGAAGACAATGTCGGTGAGCATCGGCTCTGGGTGGACGCTCGACTGACTCACCACCAGTTCGTTGGCCGCCGTGTTCCAGGGCTGCCAATCGCCGAGCTGCCCCGGGCAGATCGTCCCGTAGACACCGGGGGTGTTGCTGGTCGAGTTTCCGAGGGCGTCGGTCTCGCGGTCTGCGCAGCCTCGCCCGTAGTTCAGTGGGAAGGCAAGCGATGGCGTCGGGTTGAACGCGCCCGTCGCCGGATCAAAGCGGTAGACGTAGGCGGAGAGCGCTGACGCTGCTCCCCCTTCGGCGGAACACACGCCACCGACGTAGACGATTCCGTCATGGACGGCAAGGCCGAATGGCCGAGGGGCGACGCACCCGGCCGGCGACGGGATAGCCACGCTGGCGGAGGGCTCTGCACTCGCCGCTGCCCCGACGGGGACGCGTACGAGTGACGCCGTGTTGAGGTTGACGGTGTAGAGCTCCGAGCCATTCTCGGCGACGTCGAGGTCTCCGAGGCCAACCTTGCCGACCGCTCGGAAGCCTGCGGCGTCGGTCAGCCAATCGAAGCCGACAGGAGCGACGCCGCTATTGACCCCCGGGTGAGGATTCGTGCCGGCGTTCGGGACGGTTGCGTAGAGCACCGTCACGTCGTCCCCGCCGCCAAACGTGCCGTTTGGCCCGGGCTGGGTCCGGTAGACCGCTCCGGTGCCGCCCGGTCCGAAGAGGGTGTGGCGCTTCGCGTATGCCGCGGCGAACAGGCTCTTGGTCGCCGGATCGACGCCAAGTCCCCACGTCGACCCGACCTGGCCCGCGTTTGCGAGCGCATCGGCGGCACCGGGGGAAGCGCTGCCGGGCGTCCTGCTGTTGTTTCCGTCGGCCAGCTTCACGATGGCGTGAGTCGTTGCCGGTGCGACGGCCACGGCGAAGCAGTTGGTCACGAGGCCCGGATTTGCCTGGCAATACTCGGCGGGATTTTCAACGCCGAAGTCGATCGCCTCGGCGGGGCTCGTCACGAACTGCACGGAGGTCGCAGACCCTGCCCCATGAGGGCCGGACTGGAGATAGCCGGGAAGAGCGTTGAACTCGACGCGCACAAGCGTGCCGTTGGCGACGGCGAGCGCGTAGCTCCCGTCGGCGCCGGACGTCGTCGACGCGACCACCGCTCCCGATGCGGCCACAGCCCGGACCGTAATGCCAGCCTGCCCCGGCTCAGCCCCGTCGCGGGCTCCGTTCGCGTTGTAATCGCGAAAGACGAGGCCCTTTACCGTGCCGGCGCTCACGACGGCGTCCGCTCGTGCCGCCATGTTCACGGCGATGAGCGGGCTCACCGCAAGCACCGCGGCGGTACCGATCAGCACGGTTCGCTTCCTGCGTACTCCATGCCCTGCCGTCATCCGAGTTCCTTTCGCATGGCGCCGATGAAGGGAGGCCTCCGAGGGCGCGCCGCATCGCGCGGGATCCGCCTGCATTCTGCTGACCGCCCCGCGCGACCGCAATTGCACCATCTGAGAGTTCGAGGGCTAGGGTTTTCCCCCTCCTACGGCTAGGCCGGTCTGCAAGGATTTCACAGGTCCTGTGCGAGTCCGCCTCGCGCCGGAGCACTCGGGAGCGTCCACCCCAGCCCCGGGCCTCAAGTTGACCCGGAAGCGCCGTCGCCCCGGCCGTCACCGGGCGCCGCGTTCGATCACTTGTCTCGAGGGGTGAGACCGGTCGTCGAACGCGGGGTCCGACCCCACGGTTGGACGAGCGTCGGCCGAAGCGTCGCCAGGGTCGGCAACGACCCAGGTGCCTCGACGCGGACCAGACCGCCGAGCCGGCCGAGACCAATGCCGGTCGCTTTGACTCGAATCTTGACGGTCCGCCAAACCCCGGGAGTGAGATCACCCACCTCCCACAGCACTTGACCTGCCGTGACGAGCGTCCCCGGGCTTGAGGCTCCGAAGACGCGGGCTCGACCACGTCGCCCGTACCGAACGCGTACACCCCGAATCGTCTTGGCTCCCGGCCGTGCGCGCAGGCCAATCACGAGAGTCACCGGTTCGCCAGCGATCGTCGTTCGGGGGGACGAGAGTCGAATGTCGATCGGGAGAACCGCCAAGGGAAGCGTCGTGGTCGGCTTGCCACTGACACCGACCTTGGGCGCCGGAGGTGCTGGCTGGTAGCCGGCATCTTCGATCTGCGAGTTGAGGGCGACGTTCGACGTCCGCCCGCGCGGCGTCGCGGGCAAGGCACCTGTTGCCGACGCGCGCGCGTCGGCGCCCCGGTAGTCGCACTCGATACGACGCGACTCCTGCGGACGTAGCCGCTCAGTGTCCACCGCGGTAGCGCAGCCGGGACCCGAAATCCGAAGCCCGAGCAGGTCGACGAGGCCTGTGTTCGTGACGGTGAAGCGAAAGCGACCTTCTCCAAGTGGGCCGAGGCGAGCGAGGACGCCATCGTTCGAACCAGGCGATCCTGGGTTTGCGTCGGCGTCGAGCCAGGTATGACTGGGCGTGTCGAGGGCTTCAGCAAGAAGCGTGAACGCCGGTGAGAAGACCCGAAGGCGCGCGGTCTCCTCGATCGCCGGGAGGGGATCGCGAATCGACCCCGACCCGTCGACAGGCGTTGCACCCTCGGCTCGCGCGGTCTCGATGAGGTCGCCGGGCACGCTGCGTCGTTCGCAGACGAACACTCGGGCGGTGGCCACGTCGAGCCGGTCGACCAGCGTGTCGAGGTCGCACCCGGGTTCGGTCACGTGGACGTTCGACAGGGCGGTGTCGCCGGTATTTGTCACAGTGATCCTCAGGAGGGCCGTCTCGACCGGGAACATCTCTGCGGGCGTCGCGTCGTTTGAGCCCGGCGACTGCTGGACGTCGTCGGCATCGAGCCAATCGGGCGAACCGGGCTCTTGGACCTCGAGGAGCACCGTCAGACTCGGCGCCGGCCCTCCGGCAAGGGCGGTGCTTCGCCCTGCGACGACAAGAAGCGATGCAGCGGCGAGCGTGGCCAGGCAGAGGCCCAAGCCATGGATCTGTCGTTGCGGTCGCGAGCCCATTCAATCCTCGTTGGATCATCGGCGGACGGGCGGGCCGTCCGACTCACACTATGCTCGCCGCCAGACAAGGTGTCCGTCAACGCCGCCGGGCACTGACGGGCGTCGCGTCGAGCACAGGATGGCACCGGACTAACGTCCTGGCGCAACTGTCCGTCAGGATGGCGGTGGGGCCAAGAGGGTCAGGCCGTCCAGCTAAACTGAGCCGAGTCGTATTGAGAGTTGAGGGCACGTGGGACTGCTGCGAAACCGGGGCATTACTGACGATGAGCGACGGCGGTTACCCCCGGGACAGCATCTCGTTCGCGACTTTCCCGTCCTTCACGCGGGCACCGTTCCCTACGACGAAGCGCCCGCTGATTGGGACTTCCAGGTCTCAGGCGCGGTGCGACATCCCTTTCGTCTCAGCCTCGATGAACTTCGGGCCCTTCCCACCGCCCAGGTCACGTGTGACATCCATTGCGTCACGAGCTGGAGCAAGCTCGACACGACTTGGGAGGGCCTGCCCATCAGCTGGGTGCTCGACCACGCGGGACCGGTCGACGGGGCAACCCACGTCATCGCCCACGCTGAAGAGGGCTACAGCGCCAACGTCCCTCTCGAGGTCATCGCAGATGACGACGTGCTGCTGGCATACAGGTTCGGTGGGTGCGACCTCGAACCTGAGCACGGGTATCCCCTGCGCCTCCTCATCCCGAAGCGGTACCTGTGGAAGAGCGCAAAGTGGCTTCGGGGCTTGGAGTTCGTGACAGCAGACCGCGCGGGCTTCTGGGAGCGGTACGGCTACTCGATGAGCGCCGACCCCTGGAAGGAGGAGCGCTACGCATTCTGACCCAGCGAGAGGACCCAACTCAGGTCGACAGGAGTGGGATCAACGCGAGATCGAGGACTTCGACTGGGCCGACCGTTGGAACGGACGGGTGGTCCGGGCCGCCGCCATCGGACTCCCCCTGTGGTTGAGCCTCCTCCTCGGGCTCGGATGGGCCGGCGCGGGACCGCTGGCCGGGTTCGTGGTGGCATCTCTCTTTGCCTTTGTCGTCGTTCTGGTGCTCGAACGGCTCGTCTTTTCTCGGGTCGGCCATCGGGGCTGGAACGATCGTGTGGTCCAGATCGGTGCGATCCTCACGCTTGCCCTCCCGGTGGTCGCGGTGATCGTCTTCGCACTCCTCCCGGGTGACGGAGGGGCGGTGGTCTGGGGCGCCATGCTCGCCATGATTGCGCTGGGCTTTGCGGTTGCGATCTACTCGCTGAAGCCACCGAAGGGTCGCGACTGACCGCCGCCGAGATGTCGCGGATCACGGGCGGGCGCCCCCGCGTGACCCGTGCTGTTCGGTTGTGCACCCTGACCGGTTCTCGCCGACCCGTGGCGAACCGCTGCTAGCCTCTCGATCTGGCCCCGACCACGATGCGAGGAACTCTCCGTGAGCCCACTGATCCCGATGGTTATCGAGCAAACTGCCCGCGGGGAACGCTCGTTTGACATCTACTCGCGACTGCTCGCCGAGCGGATCATCTTCTTGGGAACACCGATCAACGACGACATCGCCAACCTCGTCGTTGCGCAGCTGCTTCACCTCGAGAGCGAAGACCCGGACAAGGACATCTCGATCTACATCAACTCCCCGGGTGGGTCGGTGTACGCGGGTCTTGCGATCTACGACACGATGCAGTTCATCAAGCCGGATGTACAGACGATTTGCTGCGGCATCGCCATGAGCATGGGGTCGCTCCTTCTCGCCGGTGGCGCCGCGGGCAAGCGGATGGCCCTCCCGAACGCGCGGATCCTTATCCACCAAGTCCTCGGTGGGTTCTCAGGTCAGGCGAGCGACATCGAGATTCACGCCCGAGAGACGATCCAGCTTCGAGGCCAGCTCGACGCGATCATTGCCAAGCACGTCGGCAAGACGCCGGAGCAGGTCCACGAGGACTCCGAGCGCGACCGGTACTTCACCGCCGAGCAGGCCATGGAGTACGGCCTCGTCGACCGCGTCATCTCCAAGCACTAGCGCCCGTCAGCGGCATTTCATCGCGCTGGCGTATTTGATCCCCCATCCAGGGGATAGACCCGACGTGCGCAGGGGAGGACGCTCATTCCAGCGAGGCAAATGCTTCGCGGAATGTCGGAGGGTCTGGGATCGAGATGCCAGGCACGACAAAACCCGTAGACCGGCGAAGTTGCGTAACGAATGCTGACCACGTGCGACGGTCGGCCCGCAGGCACCCGAAGTGTGCCGCGCCGGTGGGAATTGCGTGCCCGAGGTACAGGTTCTGGGCGCGCACCGGGATGCGCTTGCCCACGACCGGTCCGACACGCCCTAGGCAATGGACATGCCTCGGGCACCTGTGCACCACTGAGAAAGGTCGCGCGAACGCACGGTGGCCGCGCCGCGACTGCCAGGGAGGTGACGCCATTGGACGACGCTGATCTCGATGCCCTCGTCAAGGCTGGCGCACTCGACGGGGGCAGCGAGTCCTAAGCGACGCGGCCAAGTGGCCGTGACAGGTAGCCAAGCATTGAGGGCTCGCGGCCGGATGGTCGAGGGCCCTCAATCGTCCTGGGAGCAGATTGGCGCGGACCGCGCAGCAGCCCCGCTGTCCCAGCCAGAGGCGCACCCGCCCCAAATGGGGTCGCTAACCAGGTAACGACAGCGACCCAGCGGGGACCGGCGTCCGTGGCTGAAATGACCGAGGGCTCCCGACCGTATCTGCCGGGAGCCCTCAAACGTCTGCGCGTGACGGCAGACGACGGTCTCTACATCATGCCGCCCATGCCGCCCATGTTCGGCGACATGTGCTCCCCGCCGCCACCCATCGGGCCGCCCTGCTCGGGCTTTTCGACGACGATGCACTCCGTGGTCAAAATGTTCTTGGCAATCGATGCCGCATTCTGAAGCGCAGACCGCGTGACCATCGCCGGATCAATAATCCCAGCCTTGATCAAATCGACGTACTCACCCGTCTCCACATTCAACCCCCACCCCTGCTTTTGCTCCTTCACCTTCCCAACCACAACCGACCCCTCAAGG
>JANMDN010000086.1:0-102079 GCA_031376285.1 Actinomycetes bacterium | reverse complement strand
CGGTCCATACCGATGGTCAGGCTGATGGGACGTGGACCGGTGGCGAGCGGATCCCGACCAGTGAGAGGTCTGATGATCACATGAACCTGAAGGCGCTCGAGGCCGATAGCAGCGGCCGAATCTTTGCCGCGGTAAAGACCGAGGAAACCGCGGCCAACCAACCGCAGATCATGCTCCTTGCCTACGACGGCAGTTGGGCGACCCACACCTTCGGGTTGGTCTCAGATTGCCACAACCGGGCAAGCGTCCTGATCGACGAGGGGGCAAACCTCCTGCGGATGATCGCCACGGGTCCTCACCCGACAATCGGGGGTTGCAACGGCGGCGGTGGTGCCATCTACATGAAGAGCACGCCGCTGAGCGCGATCAACTTCGCGCCCGGTCGGGGGACGCCGATCATCGTTGACGACGACAGCGCCGTCGTCCACAACGCAAGCTCCACCAAACAGAACTTGACCGCGACGACGGGCCTCGCTGTGCTGGCCATCAACGGTGCGACGAGGCGCTACTGGCACCACTATTCCGGTGGCGGCACGGTCGCACCGACCGCGGCCCTCACCGGCACGCCGACCACAGGCACCGCCCCGCTCAGCGTTCAGTTCACCGACGCCTCGACCGGAGCCCCCACCAGCTGGAGCTGGAACTTCGGCGACAGCTCACCGACATCGACCGCACAGAACCCCAGCCACACCTACACCCAAGCCGGCACCTACACGGTCACATTGACCGCCTCCAACTCGGGTGGCGGACCACCAACAGCCGAACCAACTACATCACGGTGAACCCCCCAGGCCCGGTTTCGCCGACGGCGGCCTTCACGGGCACACCTACGACGGGCACCGCACCGCTCAGCGTTCAGTTCACCGACTCCTCGACCGGCGGCCCCACGAGCTGGAGCTGGAACTTCGGCGACAGCTCACCGACGTCGACCGCGCAGAACCCGAGCCACACCTACACCCAGGCCGGTACCTACACGGTCGCGCTGACCGCCTCCAACTCGGGTGGGAACAACACGAGCACCCGGACCAACTACATCGCCGTGGCGGGAACGCCCGGCACGCCGATCAGCGTTCCGGCCGTTGCCGACGCGCATGTCTCCGAGGCTCAGGCCGCCAGCAACTTCGGGACCGCGACGGCGGTCGAGGTCGATGCCGGCACCGGCGTCAACAAGCAGGCCCTGCTGCGCTTCAATGTCACGGGGGTCGCGGGGACCGTCACCGGCGCCAAGGTGCGGATGTTCGTGACCAACGGCACCTCGAACGCACCCAAGATCTTCGCGACCGGATCCGGCTGGACCGAGACGGGGGTCAACTGGAACAATCGCCCGGCGCCGATCGGCACCCACACCGACGACAAGGCGTCCGCTCTGGCAGGCGCCTGGATCGAGTACAACGTCGCGCCGATTGTGGCGGGCAACGGCACCTACGACGTCATCCTGGTGCCCGACTCGACGGACGGGTTCAACTTCAACTCTCGTGAGCACGCTAACCGGCCCACCCTCGAGCTGACGACCTCCGGCGGACCGCCCGACACCACGCCGCCCGATACGCAGATCGACTCGGGCCCGTCAGGCACGGTCACCACCTCCACGGCGACATTCGCCTTTTCGGCGAACGAGGCGGGAAGCACGTTCGCCTGCTCGCTCGACGGCGCGGCCCCCACCGCGTGCACCTCGCCCCAGACCTATGTCGGCCTGACCAACGTCGCCCACACGTTCGAGGTACGCGCCACCGATGGTTCCGGCAACGCCGATCCGACGCCCGCGAGCCGGGCCTGGACCGTCAGCGCGCCGCCCGTCTCCTCGCTGACGCTGTTCGCCGCCGCCGACGCGCACGTGGCCGAGGCGCAGGCCAACGCGAACTTCGGCACCGCGACCGTCCTGCAGGTCGACCAGGGAACGGGCGTGGCCGAACAGGCGCTGCTGCGCTTCGACGTCTCCGGAGTGACCGGCCCGGTCACGAGCGCGAAGCTGCGGGTATTCGTGACGAACGCATCGGGCAATGGCCCCAAAGTGTTCGCCACGGCCACCACCTGGACTGAGAGCGGACTGACCTGGGCGAACCGGCCGAGCCCTCTTGGCACCCACAGCGACGACAAGGCCGCGGTGCCCGCGGGCGCGTTCGTCGAGTACGACGTCACGCCGCTGGTCGCCGGCAACGGAAGCGTCGCGTTCGTCTTCCTGCCGGACTCCACCGACGGCTTCGACTTCAACTCGCGCGAGCACGCGAACGCCCCGACACTCCGGCTGACCTTCGGCTGACCGACTCCACGCACGGTCTGACTGTGATGCTGAGGGGCGACTGCCGTGCTCACTGGCATTGCGTGGCCGGACTCGGCGCCTAACTCCTCGCCGTGGGAACCGACATTCGCCGCTCGACCGGTGTCTCTGCCCGGAAGAGGTCGAGGATCGGGCAGTGCTCGTCCACCGTCTTGGCGAGCGCCCGGTAGCGAGCGGCGGTCTCTGGCCCATGAGGTGTGACATGCACGCGGATCGCGGTGAATCCGGCCGGGCCGGCGCCGGGAAGCCCAAAGAGGCCCCGCATGTCGAAATCGCCTTCGACTTCGACGTCGATCGCGTCGAGGGCGATGCCTTCCTTGGCCGCCCAGTAGCGGTAGGTGATCGCCTGACAGGAGGCGAGCGCGGCGAGCGCGTACTGGGTCGGGCTCGGACCGGTGTTCTCTCCCCCGAATGACGATGGCTCGTCGGCGGTGATCGTGTGCCGCCCACTCTTCATGTCGAACTGCAGCGGCCCGACGAGCGATCCGCTCACGCGCAGCACAACATGCGCACGTTCCGGCTCGGTGGCGACGGTCTCGCCGATCGTTTCGATGACAGTCGCAAGCGACACCTGCGCCCCCCTTTGCATTGGCGAAATCCCCGTTAGGGTAGCGCTGTGGCCACCTCCGAGGATCGCACGTGGGGACCGCGAACGCGGGCCATCCACGCGGGCGCTCGGCCAGATCCGACGACCGGCGCACGTGCCGTGCCGATCTACCAGACGACGTCGTTCGTGTTCGAAGACACCCAAGACGCCGCCGACCTCTTCGCGCTCCAAAAGTACGGCAACATCTACACGCGCCTTGCAAACCCGACAGTGGCCGCGTTCGAAGAGCGCATCGCGAGTCTCGAGGGCGGCATCGGCGCCGTTGCCGTCGGGAGCGGTCAGGCCGCGGAGACGCTGGTCTTCACGTCGCTCGCGCATGCCGGCGACCACATCGTTTCGAGTTCCGCGCTCTACGGCGGCACCTTCACGCTGCTCGACGTGACGCTGCGTCGTCTTGGCATCGAGACGACCTTCGTGGCGCCTGACGACCCTGCGGCCTTCGCCGCGGCGATCAAGCCCGGCAGGACGAAGCTCCTCTACACCGAGATCATCGCCAACCCGGCGGGGACGGTGGCCGACCTCGCCGCGCTCGCCGACATCGCCCACGGCGCCGACGTGCCGTTTGTCGTCGACTCGACGCTTGCAACCCCACACCTGTGCCGACCGTTCGAGCACGGCGCGGACATCGTCGTGCACTCGGCGACGAAGTTCCTCGGGGGGCACGGCACGTCGATCGCGGGCGTCGTCGTCGACTCCGGCAGGTTCGCGTGGGACAACGGCAACTTCCCAGTCATGACCGAGCCCGTCGCCACCTACGGGAACCTGCGCTACTGGGACAACTTCGGCGAGTACGGCTTCTGCACCAAGATGCGCGTCGAAGGGCTCCGAAACCTCGGGCCCGCGCTCTCACCGTTCAACGCGTTCCTCATCCTCCAGGGCATGGAGACGCTCTCCCTTCGCATGGGCGCTCACGTCGAGAACGCGCTCACGGTCGCGCGGTGGCTCACCGACGACCCCCGCGTGAGCTGGGTGCGCTACGCGGGGCTGCCGGACGACCCGAACCACGCGCTCGCCAGGAAGTACCTCCCCGACGGGCCCGGAGCGGTGCTGGCCTTCGGGGTTCGCGGGGGCCGCGCGGCGGGTGAGGCGTTCATCGGTGGTGTCGAGCTGTGCTCGCATCTGGCAAATATCGGCGACACGCGCACGCTTGTGATCCACCCCGCGTCGACAACGCACCGTCAACTTTCGACCGACGCCCTCGACGCGGCGGGGGTATCACCGGATCTCGTACGTGTCAGCGTCGGCATCGAGGACGTCGACGACATCCTCTTCGACATCGACTGCGCGCTTGACGCAGCGCAGGCTGTGGCATGAGTCGCGACGTTGTGGAGACCACGCGAGGGGTGTGGCACGCCCCGTCGGCCATGGCACGCCGCGCGATCCTCCGCCGAGCCAAGACGATCGCCGTCGTCGGTGCATCCGGGAATCCCGCCCGTGCGAGCAACTTCGTGCTCACCTATCTCAACTCATCAAGCGCGGACTACGTCGTGTGGCCCGTGAACCCCCGCGAGACGGAGATCCTCGGGCTTGAGGTCTACCCGTCACTGGCCGACCTGCCCGGCGTACCCGACATCGTCGACGTCTTCCGGCGTCCCGACGACCTCCCAGACGTCGCCCGCGAGGCCGTCGCCGTCGGTGCGGGCGTCTTCTGGGCCCAACTCGGCCTCCACAGCGACGACGCGGTTCGAATCGCCGTTGAGGGCGGCATGGAGGCCGTGACCAATCGCTGCATCAAGATCGAACATGCCCGGTTCAGCGGAGGCCTGAACCTGGCGGGCTTCGATACTGGTGTGATCTCGTCGCGCCGCTCAAGAGGTTAGTCAGCCGCTTGAAGCCCCCACGAGCGGACGCCCGGGCCGCCAAGTTCTACGAGCTTCGGACAGCATATCCTCGCAAGCGTGTGATGTAGCCACAGACGTGTGATACGTTAAAAGAGTATGACTGCTCCGGTGAAACACGCGGTTGGCTTGAGGGAGCTGCGTCATCGCACGAGTGAGGTGCTGGTGCGGGTTCGGCAGGGCGAGACGGTGGACGTCACGGATCGCGGTCGACTCATCGCCCGCATCATTCCGGCTGGCGATCCAGAACCCACTCCGATTTTGGCTCGGCTCGTGGACTCTGGGCGAGCCACGCTCGCGCGCCGGCCCGGGTACCGCCCGCGGATGCACCCCTCGGACGGGACGGACCGCCTCTCGGATGCGGTCGCGGCGATGCGCGATGACGAACGTTGGTGAGGGTCTACTACGCCGACACCTCCGCGGTCGTGAAACTCCTCGTGGAAGAAGCGCACTCTCAGGCCCTTGCCGCCTTCTACGACCGCAATTCTGACGCGCAGTGGATCAGCTCCGCCCTGCTTCGCGTCGAAGTCACCCGCGCCGTGGCGCGGACCATCCCCCAACTGCTGCCAGACGCCAGAGACCTCCTGCTTGCGTTCGCCTACGTCGCCATCGACGACGACATCGTCGACGCAGCGATGGAGGAGCCCAACCGCTCAGTGCGCTCGCTCGACGCCATTCACCTCGCCACCGCACGCCTTCTCGCCCCTGAAATGGACGCGATCGTCACCTACGACGACCGGCTGGCCGACGCCGCAACCGCTGCGGGATTGGCAGTGGTGTCGCCGCGCGACTGAGGGGCCGATCTCGATCGGACTCCTCACGGGCACTCGTCATTGTCGTGGAGGACATGCTGGCGTGGCAGAACTCACACAAACCTCCGGACAGTCCCAGCGTGAGGGTCTGCTGGGACGAATCGTGCGACGAAGGTCGCGACGGCTTCATCGGCGATCGTGTCCAGTTCGTTTTGGGTGTAGGGGCGGGCACCGGCGTCGAGGGTCATCCGGTTGAGTGGTGCGGCGACGGCGAGCCAGGTGAACTGGTCGGCCGCAACGAGCGGGGCATCGGTGGTGATGGTGCCGCGTTCGGCGAGGACGGTGAAGGCGTCGGCGAGGTTCTGGATGTTGCGTTCCCAGCTGCGCGTCACGTAGTCGGCTGCGATGTCGGGGAACCGTGCGGCCTCGGCGGCGACCAGGGTGCGCATCTGCCGCACGGACGGGCTGAGGACGGCTGCCTGGATCGTGCGTGCGAGCCGACGCAGCTGATCGATGGTGTCGGGCGCGGCGACGAGAGCCTCGGTATGCGGGCGCATGGCGTCGCGTCCCTGATCGACCCAGTCGGTGATCACGGCGGAGTAGAGGAGGTCCTTCGAGGCGTACTCCCGGTAGAGGGAGTTCTTCGAGATTCGGGCAGCACCCGCGATAGCGTCCATCGTTGTGCCGGCATATCCCTTGGCGAGAAACTCGTTTCGGGCGATTTCAAGCAGCTCGCTCCCGGCGCTCCCCGGAGGGCGTCCTGGTCGACGAGATCGGCTCTCGTGCATCATCCGCCTCACTTTAGTACTTGACGGTACTCAACGGGTCGTCTACCGTACGAGAAAGATACCGACTAGTACTAAAGTTCGAGTTGGAGACACGCAGATGCCCGCTCTCGGAATCACCGTCGCCACCATCGCGGCGTTCATCATCAGCTTCGCCTTCTACGCGCTCGCGCCCGCACCACCGACCGCCGAGCCGGCTTCCGAGGAGCGTCCCCGGCCCTGGCAGATCGCGATCGAGCTGCTCCGCAGCGCGATCATCTCTGGTCTCGTCGCCGGCCTGCTGCTCGCGGCCGACTGGGGCGGCCCCAGGCAGGGCGCGCTGCTCGCTCTGGCGCTGTGGGCACTGCCGGTCGTGCTGCTGGCCGGATCCGTGCTCTGGGAGAAAGTGCCGGTGCGATCCGCCGCCCTCCACGCGGGCGACTGGCTCATCAAACTCGTCGCCATCGGCAGCATTCTCGGACTTTTCACCTGAACAGCGACGCCTCGAAGCAATCGAAACGGACACGAAGGAGTACCCATGAGCACCACGCCCGGACCACTCGACATCACGTTCACCGCAACCCTCGGCAAGGTGCAGGAGGGCGACACTTGGACCTGCGTCAAGCTCCTCGGCTCGGCGGATACTTTCGGCACCCGAGGCCTGGTCAAGGTCGCTGGCACCATCGACGGCGAGCCATTCCGAGGCGCGTTCATGGCACTCGGAGACGGCACGCACAAACTCCCGGTTACCGCCGCCATCCGCCGCACCATCGGAAAGACCGACGGCGGCGACGTCACGATCCACCTCACCCAACGGCTCAACTGACATCACCAGATGCGAGCTTCGACGGGGTGCAGGGGTCAGGTTGTACCACGGGAAGAACACCCTGCAGAACGCGGGCGTGTTCGATCGAGTCGAACCGCTCTGGGAACCCGGGCCGGTACTTGAATGGCATCCAGGCCAGACAGTCAGACCTTGCGTTCGATCACTCCTTCGAGGGAGCGGATGCCGTTGACGACCTCACCTGGTCTTCACCGTTCGATCCTGTGCTCAAGTTACCGCCGAGGTCCGGTTCCCGGCGAAGCAATGGTCGCCGGAGTTCAGCCTGTCTGCGTTGGGAGTGTAAGTCTGATACCGAGCGCGTCGGCTTCGGCCGGGTTTCGGAACGCGTTGGTCTGGATCAGATCGCGGTCGGCGCTGTCGATCGATGTGCAGTCAAGCTGGGCGGTGTAGCGCTGCGCGAAGTCGAGCATCGCGATGTAGCTGGCGGCGTTTGCGTTGTGCGTGAGACCGCGTAGGGCCATGAGGTAGTTGTCGCGATACACGGTCGGGATGACGATCCGTGTTTGGTCAGCGGAGACGAGTTCCGCGTTCATCATGAGTCGGGCGATCCGTCCGTTGCCGTCGTCGAAGGGGTGTACCTCGGCGACCAGGAACATCATGAACGCTGCACGGTGGAACGGGTCGGTGAGCTGGGTGTAGCGCTCGAAACCGGCGAGCAGGGTGCCGCGCACAAGCCGGGGTGCGACGAACATGGTCCCGCCAGCCCGGTTCGCTGTCTGCTTGAGCTCCCCTGGGCGCTTATCCGGTCTCCCCCCGAGCAGCGTCGCGTGGCGTTGTTGGAGGACCGCGATCAGATCCTCGCCCGAGGCGGGGCGGCGGCGCATCTCGACGGGGTCGTTCGCGATGGCAAACGTGCCGCGGATGTCGTGTGCGTCGGCTGGACGGGCCGCCGGGTTGCTCCCCGCGTACACGATCGCCGTGGCCTGGTCGAAGGCGAACTCGTTGCCCTCGATGAAGTTCGAGAAGTAGGCCTCCACAAAGGCGAGGACGGTCGAGCGCGGGCCCAGGTCGGCCGGACGCGATGGCGGGGGCGCCGATGCGAGGAGCTGATCGAGGAGGCGCTCGATGGTGACGATCCGAGCTGAGTCGTAGGCCTTCCCACGCATCCTTGCTCGCAGCTCAGGAGACGCGGCGGCGATTTCTCGAGTGCCGAGAAGCGCACCAAGCGGCTGATCGAGCGCGACGGCCTCTGTTTCGAGCCCAAGTCGCGGTGCGATCTCGCGAGTGTCGTCGCGAAGACGCCTCGCCCAGTCCTCCCCCCTCGAGCTTATCTGGCGATCGAGCCAGCGCTCCAGCTCGATCCGCGACAGCGTCCGTGCCGTGCGCCCGCCGCGCGAACGACTCGCGACCATGTTCTCGAGCGCGCACCGTGCCTCGCTGCTCATCCACAGGCCGCGCGGCAGCGCCACGTCGCTCGGTAGGGGCCCGACGCCCGCCCTCGAGCGGATCACCACCTCCCCGGGAAGCGTCACGTCGGGCTGCCGCTCGTGGACGACGAACAGGAGGTTGTCCGCGGTGAGGATCCCTCCCAGCGCCGCCGAGCGGTCCGCGATCACCGCTCCGGGGCGGACCGCCGCAACGACCTCGAGCAACCGGGTTCGCACGAGCACGTCCAGCGGCGTCGAGAGATCCCGCGTATAGACACCCTGAACGATCCGGCGCAGACGCCCGGCGCGGGTGGCTTTCGAGGCCACCGAGCGGGTGCGGGCATCGACCGCGAAGATCTCTGCTGTCGGCAAGCCACTGGATGCCACATTTCTCGGCATACGCAGATTGTACTGCTACAAAACACCGGATAAAGGCTGCTCGCGTGCGCGGGGCGGCCGAAAACCCGCCATAGCGCGACACGCGACCGCCTCTCACGCGATCACCTGGAGGAGCGCTACGCGGCGTTCAGGTCCACGGGCTGATCCAGATTCGTTCCTTGGAGGCTCACCTATGACCAGATGTCCGCGATTGGAAGCGCGACGACTCGATCGCTCAATGTGAAGCGACGCTCCCCGGTGTGGAGGAGCACGCCGCAGACAAAGTCCTGACCGACACGATCCAATCGATTGCGCAGCGCCTCCAGTCCGCGTGCATCCGCCGGGCGTGGGACCGACGACGCCTTGACCTCGATCGCGCAGACGCTGCCGTCGTCGGCCTCGAGCAGCAGGCGGGGCGTCCGGCCCCTGACAGTCAGACCTTGCGTTCCAGCACCTTTCTCACTCTCCGAACGCCCGCACAATCACGGCGGGCGTCCCGAGCGATGCGAGAAAGGTCTCAGGATCACTCGTCGCTGCAACGCGTTCCTGTTCGCGGTCCATCGTGACGTACTCGCCACCGAGATCCCGTGCGATGCGTCGAGCGCGCCCTCTCTGTCAGGAGACGCCGAATCTCTGGCTCACCCACGATTGCGGCTCGATTCGAGATCGAGTGCAACGAGGGGCGCACCTCTGACCTGGCGGATGAACCCGCTCCTGCGCTCGTTCCAGTGCTGCGGCGTGACGATCGTGGCGTTCACCTCGCGGCCGAGGCGCTCGGTCAATGCTCGGGTCGCCTTGACTACTGCCGGTCGAGCCGGCTCGCCGACGATCAGGAGGTCGATGTCATTGGGGTCGCCTCCGGGTTCGCCCAAGTAGCGGGCCGCCCATGAGCCGAATAGGTAGGCCTGCTCGACTCCGTCGATGTCAGCGAGCGCCGGCGCGACAATCGCGGCGGGCCCGAACGCCTTGAGCAGGAGCGCAAGCAGGTCGGGGTAGTAGGCCGAATCGATCTCGGGTTCGAGAAGGCGCTGATTCCCCACCCGCCGCGAGCGAACAAGCCCGGCGTCCTCGAGTCGATCGGCTTCACGCGTGAGGTTTCCCGAGTCCAGGTCGAGTTCACGCGCCAGCTGGGCAATCGGCGCTGGCCGGTCTGGCGACAGATAGACGCGGGCGAGGAGCCGCGCCTGCCCATCGGACCGGAAGAGCGGGAGTAGAAGAGGAGCAGCGGTTCGCACTTGTCTGTTTATAACACAGAGTTCACTGCCAAATAGACAGAGAGCGGAGTTGACCGCCCGCTCGGCAGCGTTCGCCCGAACGGGTGGTCATGCCGCAATCCGTCCCAGGGAGGGGCTCGGACCCCGCCGTCGATCCCCGGTTCCGTGTCACTACTCGTCCAAAGCCCTCGGCGTCAAGGCTCTGCGCGACACGATTCAGCGCTTGCGATCGTCCTGGCTCGGGTTCGACCAGGCGATGGCCTGGCGTCGACGAAAGTTCCGACGCGACCCAGACCGCGGTCACCCCAGCCGGTTTGCCGGGTCCTCGGGTTCAAAGGCCACGACGGAGCGAAGCCTGCTCGACGGACCGCTGTGGCAGGTCCGTTCGCTCTCGGAAGGCTGACACTCAGCTGCCTTCCACGGTGCACGACAGCGTTACGGTTTCAAGGGCCCAGCCACACCAGTCGACGGGATCGGCTGCGAGCCATCGGGCCCGCATGCTGTCGAAATCGAGCCAAAGATCCGACTGTGTCGTGGAGGACATGCTGGCGTGGCAGAACTCACACACACCTCCGGACAGTCCCCTCCTGGATCTTTGCCAGATCACTCCAAACGCTGGCAACGCCAACGGACGGAGCGGAGGAACCGCCGCCAACCTCAAGTTCCACGAGCTACGGGACAACCTCAGAGAGGCGGTGGTGTGGAATCGACAACGGGCGTCGTGGAATCCCTTCCTCCGACGATGGCTCTGAGTGAACGAGCCCTCTCTGCGAAAGCGTGAGATGTTGTCTATCGGCCCCGCAGATCGACTTTGACTTCGGTTCCGATTCGTGAATCGACGTCGGAGAACCTCGGTGACCTCTTCTTCCATCAGCTCGGCCAGCACACCGAGCCCAACCCCAACAGACAACGCGAGCAACCCCTCCCGGGCCGCGCCAACGAGCGCTCCGAGCGGCTCTTGAACAGCAAACGGTAAGACGACCGGGCCCTCGTCGACCGGCCGGACCTCTACGGTTTCATCCACGGTGGTTCCTCCTTTGGATCTTGGCGGATCACTCCGAACGCTGGCAACACCAACGGACGGAGCGGAGGAACCGCCGCCTACCCCAAAGTTCTACGAGCTACGGGACAACCTCCTGGGGTTGGCCGTTGTGGGTCACGGTCACGCAGGCACGCTCACAGCGGTCCGCGTTGCGTCGGGTGCTGAACGACGAAGCAGCTCCACGCTCGTCGAGACGGATGCTCGACCTAGAGATCTTCGATCGTAACCTGCACTTCGATAGGGGCACCGCCCGAACCGAGAACGACCCCGATTCGGGACTCTCGATCGCGGGACAGCCAGAAGAGGAAACTCCCAGTATCGTCCACGTGTTGCGGTGGACCGTAAATCGGGTCGAATAGCCGCCGTACCGTGGAGCGGGCCTCTGCCGGCGGGACAGGCGCTTCCCAGTAGCGCGTTATCGACGGGTGCCCGGTCCCGCCGCCGAGCCGCGGATTTCTGACGCGCGACTCCGAACGCACACGCCAGCCGGCCTGCGTACTGAAAGCGTCGAAGGCTGGTTCGCTTGCCATCCGTCGAAAGTCACGATCAAGGACATAGGCACACCCCTGCCAGATCCCCAGCCCGCCCACTCCCAGCGCAGCAAGCGCAACCGCCAGCCGAAGCCGTGAGCGCTTCTGTGGTATCGCTATGAGTTCCTGTGAGTCAGCCATCGCTCAGTTCTCCGGGATCGTCGACGAGTGCGCTGTGGGGGGTGCGTGGCGGTTCGGGTCGGCGGTGCGCCCGGCCTCATCGGAACTTGAAGTCGGCTTCATGCCTTGTTCCGTCGTTGAGGGTGAGGATCAGGCGTCGGCAAGTCCCCGCCCACGCTGAGTCGGTCTTCCAGACGTAGTTGTACTGCTGGTTGCCCCCGGAGTAGGACAGGCTGCTTGCTCCGGCGGTGACGGTCGTCTCGATCTCGGAGGTCGGGGCGCCAGTGGTGCAGCTGATGGTCTGCACGCTGGGAGAACCGGTCGCGAAGATGGACAGTCCTTGGTCTCCTGCGAGGCTGAACTTCACCGGGATGGCCCGGCCGGCGTTGACGGTGTTCACGGTAGGTTGGCTATCGACCGGTTGGAAGAATCCCGTGAATGCGTAGGTCACGGCGTAGGACCGGGTCACCGTGGTCGTGTTCCCAGCGTTGTCGGTTGCCGTGACCGTAAGCGTCCCCTCGATGCCAACCTATTCCGAAGTAGGACAGGCTGCTGCCTCCGACGGTGACGGTGGTTTCAATCTCGGATGTCGCGGCTCCGGTCGCGCAGTTGATCGGCTGCCTCGCGGGGGAGCCAGCCGCAAAAATCGAAAGGCCCTGGTTGCCACCGAGGCTAAACTTCACTGGGACGGCCCGGCCGGCGTCTACTGCTCCACTACTGTGATGCCGATGCTCGTGACCGATCCGGTCGTTCGGCCGAGTCCGACCAGGATGTCGGCTCCTCGGTCGCGGGTGACCCAGTTGAACCGCGTTACTCCGGCGATTGTCTGGACGTTCATTGGCTGACCGTAGGTCGGCCCGTACCGCTCGAGCAGCTGCTTCTGGGCTTTGGCCTGCGAGACCGGCGCAGTCCATTTTCGCGCGATACTCGCCTTGCCGCTCCCACCAAAGGTTGTGGGGTTTGCCTGCCGGTCTTCGTACTTGAGATTCCATCCCGGGACCCCCTGGAGCACGGGCTCGCTCTCGAGATGCCGGAGACCCGAGTCGAGGATGTAACCGCAGCCTTTCCAGAGTCCCAGCATCGCCACCACGATCCCCGCAACTATCAGGACTCCTCTTCGGCCCTTTGGGTGAGGTTGACGCCGAGTGACGTCGCGACGGGATGGATTTGTCATGCGAGTTGCCGGCTCGGGCTTGGCAGTGCCGAGATGTCTGTCATCGATTTTCTAATCGGCGGGTTTGCTCGTTCGCTTGAACTGGCAGGGTGGGCCGCTGAGTCGTGGGCGAAGAGTCGGGGAAGTAAGCGAAGGATCCGGGGTAGTCCCATCCGTTGCCGTTGTCTGCGACCTGTCGGGGTTCTCCGCGGGACTCGGATCCGTGGCCGGAGCCGACCGCTCCGAGGCGCGAAGTCTGCCGACGACTTCCGCGCTGGTCAGCCTTTCGAGCGGCGCCATCCCGATCGACGCCATGCCGCGATCGGGATGGCGTCGTGGTTTCGGTTCTAACGGAACTTGAAGTCGGCTGAGCGTTGGGTGCCGTCGTTCAGTCCGACGGTGAGGCGTCTGCACGTGCCGGCCCATGTGGCGTCGGTCTTCCAGACGTAATTATAGGCCGAGTTTGTGGTGTCGTAGGTCAGGCTGCTCCCGCCCGCGGTTGTCGTAAGTTCCACCTCGTCTGTTGGTGCTCCGGAAAGGCAGTTGATGGTTGTGACTTTCGGGAAGCCTGCCTGGAATATCCCGAGCCCCTGGTTGCCTGCGAGTTGGAACTTGACCGGGATGGCCCGACCGGCGTTTACGGTGTTGAGCGTCGGTTGGTTGTTGACCGGGGCAAAAAAACCCGGTGAATGAGTAGCTCACCGCGTAAGTCCGCGTCAGCGAGGTCCGGTTTCCCGCGTTGTCGGTCGCTGTCACGGTGAATGTTCGGGGGCCAACGGTCGACGTGTCGAGACGTTGGCCGTTTGGGGTGGGTCCGACGCATGATCGGATTCCACTTCCGCTCGGCTCGTCTTGGCAGGAGTAGCTTGCCGTGACGACTTGGCCCATCGCATAGGTCGCGTTCGTTCCCGGTGTGGCGATCGTGGTCGTTGGCGATATTGCGTCGGCCACGATCGTTTTCACGGTTTTGGCGCCGACGAGTTCGTTCGTGTCGGATACGACAAGACGGACGGTGTAGCTTCCCGGAGAAGCGTAGGTGTGGCCGGCACTGAGACCCGCCGCCCCGGTTCCATCGCCGAAGTCCCAGACCGCTTGGATCGACTGGCCTTCCGGGTCGCCGGACCCCGTGGCGTCCACGGCGACTTGCATTCCAGTCTGTGTGAGCGCCGCGGTCGCGACCGGCGGCAGGTTTCGTTTCGGTGCCGCGAACATGTCGAGTGTCACAGGTTCGCCGCCAGTGGCGACGTCAGCTCCGTAGAGGTCGATCGTCCACCCTCCGACCTCTGGCGACTGTACGACATAGTTCTCCCATGAGGGCATCCAGCCCACTCGGGGTCAGGTCCTGCGTTCGATCTACACCGTAAGTCATGCATGAACCAGCTCTCGCCTCGCCGCCGACCCTCATTCGAACATCGGACGCTGTCTCCACCACGCACCTCGGACACGGTCCGGCCAGCGAAACTTACAGCGTAGGTAGAACGCAGGACCTGACCCCGCCCAGGGGCCGGATGCCCCCACTACTGGAGAGGCCGTCGCAGGCCGGCGGCGCGGTGGCCGAGAAAGGCTGGGCTAGGCGAGAGCCGTGATACTGATGTCGGTTCCCGACGAAGCGTCACCCGTCAGGCTAATGTCAATCTCCGGTCGGGATTTTGTTGGACTCCAGATGAATGTATCGAGACCGGGGGCGATTGGGGGAGCGGGTCCATAGATCGGCACGAGTTTCGCGAGCAGCTGGCGGCGAACGACGGCACGCGTCGCCGTTGTGTGCCACACCGCCACCACGTGGGCCCGTCCGACGCCGATCCCGACGGAGTATCCCTGGTATGAGACGCGCTTCCAGCCGGGCAGGCCATCGAGGGCTGGCTCGTTTCCGAGCCGCGTCAGCTCTCGTCGCTCGGCGAGAGTCGGGTGGGCGACGTAGTTGTGCCAGATCAGCCAACTGCCGAATCCAAGACCGCCAACGAGGCCAGCAGCAGCTAGTGCGCGTACGACTCGCGCTCGTCGCGTATGCGCTGGTCGCTGTCGATAGGGACTTTGCCCCCAGCTTCGCTGCGAAGGCGTACCTGCTGGATCTCCAGCGTTCATTTAGGACTCGTACGCTCGGCTGCCTGCCGGACAGCAGTATCGAGCCGACCATGCGACCGCAGCCGCGCGCGGAATCCTGGAGAAGCTCGCTTGCCTGCTCCGGCTCGCCCATGCTGCGTCAGTGCGGAAGTCTCCAATAGAAGTCGTCGACGATCGATCTACCCGGGTCGTCATGGAGTGTTACACGGCCTGTACCGGTGGGCAGGTTGCCGGATGTTTAGGAGGCCGGAGTCGTTGTGTCGGGGCTGGCTGCCGCCCGGCCAGACTCTGTTTTGGTTCATAGTCTGGCTCTTCGGAACTTGAAGTCGGCTTCATGCCGTGTTCCGTCGTTGAGGGTCAGGATCAGGCGTCGGCACGTGCCGGCCCAGGCGGAGTCGGTCTTCCAGACGTAGTTGTACTGCTGGTTGCCCGCGGAGTAGGACAGGCTGCTTCCTCCCGCAGTGACGGTGATCTCAATCTCGGACGTTGGAGCCCCTGTCGTGCAGCTGATGGTCTGCACCGTCGGGGAGCCGGCCGCGAAGATCGAAAGGCCTGATCCCCTCCAAGGCTGAACTTCACCGGGATGGCCCGGCCGGAGTTGACGGTGTTAACAACAGGTTGGCTATCGACCGGTTGGAAGAATCCCGTGAATTGCTAGGTCACCGCGTAGGACCGGCTGGCGGTGGTCGTCGAGGGCGTCCGTGCCCTGTCAGTCAGACCTTGCGTTCGAGCATTGGTCCCACGATGCGAGACTGCTCTCCTGGAGGCCTCGGGCGCCGCCGCGGCGCACCGCTTGAGGCCAAACGAGCCGGCCCCCAAACGCGTGACCCCAGGGGCCTGGAGACGACCCTGTAGTCGGCGCGTTGGTCCGCGCCCGGCAGCTGCGCCGGACGGCCACCCACACGAGTCTGCTCGGGGAAGTGGACCTCATCACCAGGCTTGCGAGCACTGAGTGCCTCTATTCGTGGGCAAGAGCCGCCGTCTCGAAGGGCTCACTACGGGTCGTCAAGCGCCGACGTCTGATCCAAGACCAGGTGCGACTGCACGATGACCAGATCGCTGAGCTTCTGGGGCTCTACCGCGACGGATCATCGGTTCGCGAGCTTGCAGCTCGTTTCGGGATCAACCGAAAGACGGTCTCGATCCATCTCGAACGCCATGGTGTGCCTCGGCGGGTCGTTCAGGCCAAGCTCTCAGCCGATGACATCGAACGGGCAGCAGAGTTGTACCGCTCAGGGCTCTCATTGGTGTCGGTCGGAGAAGACCTTGGCGTGAACGCGAAGACGGTCTCCAAAGCGCTTCACCGGGTGGGGGTGACGATGCGACCTCGGCAGGGCGGACTGCCTGCTCCAACGACAGCGGCCACGAAGGCAACCAGTGCCTCCTCAGGGGACTGACCGATCAACCTCGACTCCTATGGTCCCACGAACCCGGGAGGATGGTCAAGAGCGGCGGTGACGTAGGATTGACGACGGATTGGTGTTCAGCTCCGGGTCTGCCGTGAATCGGACCTCAGCGTCCTCGGCAAGTCTCGCATTCGGTCGTGCGGCCTCAGGCCGAGAGGTCGAGGATGACGACCGTGACTCCCAAGTCTGGCTCCGAGAAAAACAGGATTGCGGTCGCGTCGATGTTGCTCGGTCCAGACACCTTCCACCGAACCGCTTCCCGTTCGGCAGGTCGCTTGGACTCGGGTTCGCCATAGACACCTGCGTAGGTTTTGAGTAGCTGTGCTCGAGTCGTGGTCATGGCCGTTGGTGCCTGCCATGTAACGACGATCGACGGGGCGCTCCTGGGGTGGAGAGTGCCATCAATGTAGGTGAGACCCTCGCCATATGAGGTGCGTTTCCACCCGGGGAGACCTTTTAGGATCCGCTGGCCCCGCAGAAACTCCATTTCCCGTGAGGTCTGGTCGCTGAGTCCAGAGCCCCAGACGTGCGCGAACAACCAAAAGCCACCTGCCACGAGCCCTGCCACAAGGCCCGCCGTTGCGACGACCGTAAGGGTGACTTTTCTGGCTGTCCAGCGAGACAGCCCTCCCTGGCATGGAGTCTCGTGCGCAGGCTTTCGACCGTTGCCGGAGAATGGGTCAGCGGAACTTGAAGTCGGCTTCATGGATGGTGTTGTCGTTGAGCCTAAGGATGAGCCGTCGGCAGGTTCCCGCCCACGCCGTGTTGGTCTTCCAGGTGTAGTTGTACGTCCCGGACGCCTGATCGTAGGAGAGGCCGCTCTGGCCGGCGGTGACAGTCGTTTCGATCTCGTCGGTCAGGGCACCGGTCGCGCAGCTGATGGTTTGAACCCGCGGGTAGCCCAGCGCGAAGACGTCGAGACCCTGGTTGCCGCCGAGTCTGAACTTCACAGGAATTGATCGTCCGGCGTTGACCGTGTTGAGTGTCGGCATGTTGTTGACGGGTGCCTGGAAACCGGTGAACGCATAGACGACGGTGTAGCTACGGGTTTGGCTGGCGGTATTGCCGGCACCGTCTGTTGCCGTAACGCTAAAGGTCTTTGTGCCCGTGGTGACGGTATCGACCGGAGACCCGCCTGGTACGACGCCGACGCAGGTCGTGAGCACTGACCCTCCGAGGTCTGCGCACGTATAGGAAGCTATAACGGATTGGCCCTTCAAGACCTGCGCACGGTCGGCGGGTGACGCGATCTCAATCGTGGGAGGGACCGAGTCTCGCTCGATGGTGATCGGAGGGTGCGCGTATCCGGCAGCAAGTTCATCGGCGTTCACAACGGACAAGGAAATTTGGTAGTGACCCGCGCCCGTGTAGGTGTGCGTTCCAGATGGTGCGTTCGACTCGGTTCCGTCGTCGAAGTCCCATACGTAGGTCAGCGGTCCTCCGCCCGCGTCGCTCGACGCAGTTGCGTCGTAGGAGACCGTTGATCCATTCTGGGTTATCGTCACCGCTGGCACAGGAAGTCTAAGGGGAGGGTCAGCGGCGAACACCTCAAGGGTGAACGGTTCGCCGTCAGGAGCGACGTCCGCACCGTAGATCTCGATCTGCCATTCGCCTGCTTCGGGATGCGCGACGACGTAGTTCTCCCAGGTGTCCGTGACGTCGTGAATGACGTCTTCCGCAACGGTGGAACGGTCGATGACCCGTCCGCTCGGTGAGGTCAGCGTCGTCACAACGTCGCTTCCGGGCCATGATGTGTTGACGCCCATGATCTCAGACCCCACCGGGACGCTCATTGACTTGAAGGTGCGCTGGCCGGGCCGAGTCGTTCCCGTCGCAGGGGGGCGGGGCAGAGCAAGTTGCTTGAGGTATTCACGCGCGATCTGCTGATAGCCCTCGCGCGTGGGATGGTACGAATTGTCGTGCTCACCGTCGAGGTATCCATCACCCTGGCCGGCATGCTGCCAGTTCTGACCGTCTCCACCACAAATCTCGTGGCCATTGAATGCCCCGAGGAGACTGACTCGTTCGACGTGAGATGCCTTCGCTGCGTCACCGATTGCTTTGTCGAGAAGCCGAATCATCGTGTTCATCCAAGGCTTGTCGGACGAGCGGATACCTCCGCAACGCCCTCCCGGCGTGAACCAACCAAACGGCGGAACATTGACTCGGGTTGGCCAGAATCGTGAGTAGTCTCCGACGAGGACACGCGCCTTCGGTGCTTTCCTTTGAATCCGCGTGTAGAGCTTGGCAAGGGTGTTGCTGCGGGAGGCTGTCAGGTTCTTGATCCCGTCCCGGGTTGACGCGTCGAATCGAGTGCATGGACCGTCACCGCTGCCACCTCCTCGATAGTCTTCACATCGCTCGAGCGTCCTGGCGAAGTCGGCGTCGTTTCCGCCAATCCCGATCGTGACGAGACGGGTGTTCGGAGTGACATACGAGAGCTGGTCGGCGTCGCCGTAGAGGGAACGGTCGTCAATGTAGTCCGTGTTGGCAAGCATCTGGTCAGCCCTCCAACCCTTGCAGGCGACGTGGCGAACCTTGTACGGCTGAGCCGTGTATCCGTTGGCCGCTGCGAAAGCAGCCCTCGTGATGAGATGCGGATAGGCATCTTCGTGTCGCCAGCAGTCTGTCCACGGACCAGGATCCTGCCACTGCAGGAACGGATTCATGACACCTATGCCTGGGACCTTGTAGAAGGCAGGGCGCTCACCGTATTGTGTGCTGCTGTCAAACGGTTGTCCGATCCCGACTCCCGCCGAGAAGGAATCGCCCAGCGCGACGTAGAGCGCCTCACGGTTCGCGTTGATATCAATCGAATCATGCGAACTGCGCCCAGCTGACGCCAGAATTCGCACTGGGGGACCCACGGTCGGAGTCTCGTATGACACCTCAGCCGTGTAGCGACGGAGAGGACTGCCAGGTGTCACCACAAGGTTGACGGATGTCGCGTTGCCGATGTTGCCCGGCTGGTTTGGGGAGTTTCGGAAACGACCTAGCGCCCGGCGGCCTGGCCCATAGACAATCAATTCATAGGGGGCAACAAGGGGCTCACCCAGGCGGATCGTCAACGTCGCTTTGGGGGTTGCCGTGTCTGTGAAGGAGCGATCCGAAGTGACTGAGACATTGCCTGACCACGACCCGGGCCGGTCGTAGTTTGAGGGGTCGATACGCCAGTTTATCCACTGACGGATCTCTGCCGCCTGCGGCTTCCGCAGCGTCGCTCGTGCCGCAGCAAGCTCCTCCTCGGAGTTGGCGGGACGCGGCGGAAGAAGAGCGTGGTCCTGGAACGGAAAGTCAATCACTCTGTCGGCAGGTTGCCCCACGGGCTCTCGCGGGTCATGTTCGAGACAGAAAGGGTCCTGATGAAGTCAAGCTCCGAGTAGAACTTCGCCGTGCGGCCCAACTGAGAACCGGTGCCAGCGTGGATGCTGCCCGGGAACTCCCGCTGGTTCCTGAGGTCTCCGTCGCGTAGGTCGAGTGTCCCGGCCGGATATGCCGGGTCCTGGTACTCGGCCTCTGGGAGCACACCACAAGCCGAGCCACGGTAGATCGACCCGGTCGTTGGCGGTCTCTCGACCATGCTCGATCGCAGCACAAAGCCGGTCGCCGGCCGGTCCGCACCAAGCTCGGTGCAGAACGGGTCGTTTGCCGGGTCAAAAAACGGGAACCACCGGTAGTAGAAGCCGTCGATCTGGCCGACTCCCGGTGCCCCTGAGATCTCGACGTAGTTCGTGCCGTGGCCGAGGGTCTGCTTCCATTGGACTTTCTGGCCGGGCATGAGCCCGAACAGTCCATCTGAGCAACAACCACCACCGAACCGGTCGCCGAGATGGCCAGACTGCGCCAGCAGAATCGAACTCGCGTCGCGAGCCGCCGAGCGCACCGCGTACAACTCCGCGAGCACAAGTCGAGAGCCGTCATCGCCAGCGAGGCGGCGAGCGTCCTCAACCTCCAGGGCCTGGAAGTCTGGGTCGCCGACGGCAGCAACCCGAAGAAGCGACAACAGGCGAGCATCGTTTGCAGGATCAAACGCCGGCTCCACCGCCACAGCCGAACCAGCAGCCGCGAACACAGCGACCGCAGACACCCCAAGAACACAGGATGCCCGCCGCCAACGATTGACAACGCCACGGAGCCCACGCCGACCATTCACCCGCTTGCCATACGACCCATACAGCACGTGCCCGACTCCCCATTGCAGATCGCCTGAAGACCAACCAGAGGCGCGGGAGTCTGGGCTGACCCGAGACCCACGTCAATACCCCAAGTTCTGGCGGAACGGCAACGCCAAAGTCATGCAAGAAAGTCGGATCCGAAAGGACTCTCGCAGAAGTCCGGATGTCCGCACGGGCGTAAATGGCGCTCGTCATCGCCATCCGGGCCATTTTAGGGGTCAGGTCCTGCGTTCTACCTACGGTGTAAGTCCACGACGCACAAGCGTCGCGACGATCACGCCGATGACACCCGTGGCACGAACGTTGGGGCCATGGTCACCGTGGCAGCGACCGCAGCCTGGGGGGCAGCGGACCCCAGGGTCGTTCTCTCTCGGGGGAAGTGGACCTCATAGCGAGGCTTGCGAGCACTGAGTACCTCTATTCGTGGGCACGAGCTGCCGCGTCGAAAGGCGCGACTCGGGCCGTCAAGCGCCGACGTCTGATCCAAGACCAGGTCCGCCTACACGACGATCAGATCGCTGAGCTTGTCGGGCTCTACCGCGACGGATCCTCGGTGCGGGAGCTTGCGGCTCGTTTCAGGATCAATCGAAAGACCGTTTCGATCCATCTCGAACGCTACGGCGTGCCAAGGCGGGTCGTTCAGGCCAAGCTCTCAGCCGACGACATCCGGCGGGCCGCAGAGCTGTACCGCTCGGGGCTCTCCTTGGTGTCAGTCGGCGAAGACCTTGGCGTGAACGCCAAGACGGCCTCCAAAGCCCTTCACCGGGTGGGGGTGACGATGCGACCTCGCCAAGGTGGACTGCCTGCAGCGATGCCAGCTGCCACGACCGCGTCCGAGGATTCCTCGACAAGCTGACCGATCGGCCTCGACTCCTATTGTCCCACGGAACCGGGGAGGATGGTCAAGAGGGGCGGTGGTGTGGAATCGACAACGGGCGTCGTGGAATCCCTTCCTCCGACGATGGCGCTGAGTGAACGAGCCCTCACTGCAAAAGCTGAGCTGTTGCCTATCGGCCCCGCAGATCGACTTTGACTTCGGTGCCGATTCGTGAATCGACGCCGGAGAACCGGACGTCGACTGACGCAGAGATATCGCCGGTTCCTCTCCAGTTGAGCGAGCCAGTCACCGGATCCGCGGCAACCCGCCCATAGACCGAGGCGTACTGAGCGAGAACCTTCGCGCGAGTCTTCTCTTGGGTGTCGGGGCTGTACCAGCTCACGCGAATCCTCGCTGGACCTCCAAAGCCAGCTTCGGCCTCTTCATCGTAGGACGTGCGCGTCCATCCCTGCGCGCCCTTGAGGATTGGCTCAGCGCGCAGGGCGGCAAGGGCCCGGTTTCCGCCCTGGTCTGACCCCCAACTGGACCCGTAGCGATACCAGAGGAATCCACCCACGAGGACCGCGACAGCAAGGACTGCGCCGACGACAGCAGGCACCTTGCTCTGCCATCGCGGCAGACCAACGGCTTGCGACACACCACCCAGGCGGGCAGTGTTCGAGTCCCCCGGATCGGGATTAGCGGAACTTGAAGTCGGCTTCATGCCGGGTTCCGTCGTTGAGGGTCAGGATCAGGCGTCGGCAAGTTCCAGCCCAGGCGGAGTCGGTCTTCCAGACGTAGTTGTACTGCTGGTTACCCGAAGAGTAGGACAGGCTGCTTCCCCCAGCATTGACGGTAGTCTCAATCTCGGAGGTCGGGGTGCCGGTGGTGCAGCTGATGGTCTGCACCGTCGGGGAGCCGGCCGCGAAGATGGAAAGGCCTTGGTTGCCGCCGAGGCTGAACTTCACCGGGATGGCCCGACCAGCGTTGACGGTGTTCACAGTAGGTTGGTTATCAACCGGTTGGACGAATCCCGTGAATTGGTAGGTCACCGAGTAGGACCGGGTCACCGTGGTGGTGTTCCCGGCGTTGTCGGTCGCCGTGACCGTCAGGGTCTTCTGGCCGACCGTTGCCGTGTCGAGCGGCGAACCGTTCGCGACCGTGCCGGTGCACGACGCGAGGCCGCTGCCGCCGGAGTCGGCACAGGAGAAGGCCGCGGCTACCGAGCCCCCCTTGACCAAGGGTTGGCCATCCGTAGGACTGGTAATGGTCACGGTCGGTGGCGTGGAGTCACCCGCGACGGTGACCGGAGGGTTTTCATAGACACCGACAAAGCCAGCGGGATCCATGACGGTGAGCGTGACAATGTAGATACCCGGGGCGGTGTAGGTGTGGGTGCCGACGCGCTCGTTGGCCGCTGTCCCGTCGCCGAAATCCCAGAGGTAGGTCAGCTGGCCGCTCTCAGGGTCAGTCGATGCGCTAGCGTCGACGGATACCGCCGAGCCACTCTGGGTTACCGACGCCCTCGCTGTCGGTTCCTGATTGTCGGGTTCGGCAGCAAACAGATCGACGATGACTTGCTCCCCTTCGGGAGCCACATCGGCACCATAGATGTCAACCTGCCAAGTCCCAGGCTCAGGATCGGCAATCATGTAGTTCTCTACGGTTTCGGAGACATCATGGAGCACGTCATCGGCGACTGTCTGGCGGTCGATGATCCGGCCACTCGGCGAGGTAAGTGTGGTGACCACGTCGCTTCCGGGCCATGTCGTGTTCACACCGAGGATCGGCGAAGCAGAAGCGACGACAATGGTTCGGCGAATGGTCTGTCCGGGCCGGATCGGCACCGATGGTGTCCGAGGTTGAGCGAGTCTCTTCAGATACGCACGCGCGATCTGCCTCTGGCCGTAACGGGTGGGGTGGTAGGACTCAATTGAATCGCCCCCAAAGGGTCCGCCACGGCCAGCGTGCTGATAGTCCGTCGAGCGATCCTGGCCGCACATTTCGTGCCCTGCGGAGGCCTCGTAGAGGTCAACATAGTCGACGCCTGCGGCCTTCGCGGAGTCCGCGATGCCCTTGTTGAGGAGCTGGATCATCGAGTTCATCCACGGTTTGTCAGTCATCCGTACGCCGCAGCCGTCTCGACCAAACACCAAACCGCGGGGTCCACCGGGATTCGGCCAAAAGCGCGCATAGCCGCCGACCAGGACCCGGGCATTCTTCGCCCGACTGTACTTTATGTTCCTGTAGAGCCGGGCGAGCGCGCTGAACTTGTCGCCATTCAACGGTTTCGTGAGATCGCGGATCAGTTTCTTGGTCGACGCGTCAAATCGAATGCACGGCCCCGTTCCCCCTTGAAGCGGGTAGGTGTTGCAGCGTTTGAGCGTGTCTGCGAAGTTCGCATCGTTGCCACCGAGGCCAACCGTCACGAGCCGCGTCCGCGAGTTAAGGTACGAAAGCTGTGATCCGTCACCGACAAGTCCCCGCGAGTCGACAACGGACTTCCTGCTGTCGGCAACGTCGGCCGCCGTCCAGCCTTGGCAGGCCACATGGCGAACTTGATAAGGAACGACCGCATAGGGCAAGGACTCGCTCGCCACGAAATTGGAGTCCGTGATCAGGTGCGGGTAGGCATCGTTCGAGCGCCAGCAGTCTGTCCAAGGACCAGGCTCATGCCATGCGGCAATTGGATCGAAAGGGCTCGGGAATAGCGGTCGATCGGTCTCTCGGGTGCCACGGTCATACCCGTTGGCGGTGCCGAGTCCGGACGAAAACGAATCACCGATCGCGACGTACAGAGGCTCGTGGTTCACATTGATGTCAATGGTGTCGCGGGCGAGAATTCGGGCCGGCGGAGCGATGACTGGTGTATCGTACGATACGTAGGCGGTGTAGCGCCGAACGGGGTTGCCTGGGATGACCGCAACCGATACTGAGGTATCATCGCCGATGCCACCCAGGCTCGGGTTGCTGCCAGAGTTCCAGCGTCCCATCGCCCGTCGCCCGGGACCGTAGAGAGTCAGCTCGTAGGGCTCTCGGAGCTTCTGGGTGAGGTGTATGGTCAGATTGGCTGCGGGGTGCGCGGTGTCGGTAAAGGTGCGGTCGCTCGTGATCGATACGTCCCCTGACCAGGTGCCTGGGCGGGAGTAGTGCCCCGGGTCAAGGCGCCAGTTGATCCATTGGCGGATCTCCGCGGCCTGCGGTTTGAGAAGCGTCGCCCGTGCGAGGGCGAGTTCCTCATCGGAGTTCGCTGGCCGAGGTGGGAGAAGGGCGTTGTCTTGGATGGGAAAGTCGACCCATTCGGTCGGTAGGTTCCCCCATGGACTTTGGTGGGTCATGTTCGAGATCGAAAGGGTCCTGGTGAAGTCAAGCTCCGAGTAGAACTTCGCCTGCAGACCCGCGTAGTTGCCAGAGCCGGTCCCGACGTCCCCAGGGAAGTCTTGTTGCTGGTTAGCGTCTGCATCGCGAAGAGCGAGCGTGTCGGGCGAAAGGAATGGTGAGGTGTAGAAGCTCGCCGGCAGGACTCCGCAGGCCGACCCGCGGTAGGCCTCCGCGCCGTTGGGTGGCCGATCGACCCGGCTCGAGCGCAACACGAAGCCCGTCTGCGGTCGCGACGCTCCAAGTTCCCCGGTACAAGTCGGGTCGTCGGTCGGTCGAAAGAACGGAAACCAGAAGTAGTAGAAGCTCTCAAGCCGTCCCACACCCGGTGCGCCTTGGATCTCGACGTACTTCGCCGGACCGGGCCCTAGGGTCTGCTTCCACTGCACCTTCTGTCCCGGCATGAACGCAAACAAGGCATCAGAGAACGCGCCCCCACCGAAACGATCGGCCAAGTGACCCGTCTCTGCCAGGAGCAACGGACTCGCGTCGCGAGCCGCGGAACGCACGCCGTACAACTCCGCAAGAACGAGCCGGGATCCGTCATCACCAGCCAGCCGCCGAGCGTCCTCAACCTCAAGGGCCTGGAAGTCGGGGTCGCCCACCGGTGGCACGCGCAGAAGCGACAGGAGTCGATCGTTGTTTGCCGGATCAAGCGCGGGCTCCACGGCGGCAGCCGAACCAGCAGCCGCAAAGAGAGCCATCGCGGCCGCCCCGACAACACACGACGCCCGCCGGAGGCGACATGCAGCGCGACCGCGTCCGCCTTGACCGTTTACCCGCTTGCCATCCTGCGCATCCGACACGTGCACGACTCCCTCATCGCAGATCAGCTGAAACAAACCAGCGAGGCGAGAGTCTTGGGCCGCCGCAGACGTCCGTCAATACTCCAAGTTCTGGCGGAACGACCACCCGAAAGTCGTGCAAGAAAATCCGGGCCAGCAGGCCTCGTGGTCACTGAGGAGGCGATCGCGAAGAAGCAGACCACCACTTCTCTTGGCCATCCGGGCCATTTTAGGCGGCAGATCCTGCGTTCTATCTACGGTGTAGGCCCACGACGCACAAGCGTTGCGACGAGTCCCCGGCGACACCCGTGGCACGAACGTTGGGGCCATGGTCTCCGTGGCGGCGAGCACAGCCGCAGGAGTCGCAGCGGACCCAGGGTCGTTCTCTCTCGGGGGAAGTGGAGCTAAGCGGGCTCGAACCGCTGACCTCCTGGGTGCGATCCAGGCGCTCTCCCAGCTGAGCTATAGCCCCGTGTTGCCGGTAGTTTAGCGCAGGGGCGACGGTCTGTCCGCCGCGGGGGTAGCCTCCCCCGCCCGTGATCGACCTCTTCGCAGATCTCCTTGGCCCGCTCCGTTCTCGCCGGCCAGACGATGCCGTTGCACTCGCCCGCCTCGCCGTCGCTTCCGGCACCCAGACCCTCGTCTGCTGCCCTCCTGCTGAGACCGGGCTCAGCCAAGCCCTCGACACCCGCGACGCTGGCGTCGAAGCCCTCGGGAACCTCCTTGTCGAGCACGGCGTCGGCCTCGACGTCCTCCCCGGCATCATTCTTGAACTCGACCAAGTCATCAAGGCCTCCGATGACGAACTCCGCCGCGCAAGCCTCGGCGCGAACGGCCGGTGGGTCCTTGTGCGCCTTCCCGAACGCGGCTGGCCGCTACGCCTACCCGACCTCATCGACGGTCTCGACGTGCGCGGCTTCGGCCTCATCATCGCCGAGCCCGAGCGCTCCGATTCCCTCCAGCGAAGCCCCGATCGCCTCCGCGAAATCGTCGGCCGCGGCGCCCTCGTGCTCGTCTCCGCGCGCAGCCTGAAGGCCGAGCACGGGCCCCGCGTCCGGTGGGCGGCCGCCAACCTGCTCCGCGGTGGCATGGTCCACCTCCTCGGCTCCGGGGGCGACTCCGCCGACCGTCCACCCGTGATGGACGACGGCCTTGCCGAAGCTGCCGTCACCCTGCGGCGCGAGGCAGAGGAGCTCGCCTGGCTCGTGCAGGACGGCCCCGCTGCGGTCCTCGCGGGCGGCCCAGTTCGGCCCCCGCGAATCAGCCTACATCGAGGAAACCCAGGGGCCGAGCGTCCGGATTTTGGCGTGCCGAAACCACCGTCTCGTAGGTAAGCCGAAGCCCCTCGGCGAGATCCATCTTTGCCTCCCAGCCGAGCAGGCGCTTCGCCTTTGCTGGATCGAGTGCGCTGCGCTGAAGCTCCCCTGCGCGGGCCGGTGCGAACTCGGGCTGCGTCGTGAGGCCGAGGCCCGCGATCAGGTCGAGCACCGTCACCTCCACACCGCGGCCAATGTTGAAGACGTCACCCGCCGGCCCCGTCTCCGCGCGCATGAACGCGTCCACCACATCCCCGACGTAGACGTAGTCGCGGGTCTGCAGCCCGTCGCCGAACACCTTCGCCGGCTGCCCGTCAATGATCTTCCCGGAGAAGATCGCGACGACGCCCGCCTCGCCGTGCGGGTCTTGCCGCGGCCCGAAGACGTTGCCGAGGCGCAGCACGACGGTGTCGAGGCCGTAGAGGCGTGTGTAGAGGCCAAGGTAGCCCTCGCCGGCCATCTTCGACATGCCGTAGTGCGACAGCGGGCGGGTCTCGGACGTCTCAGGGCTCGGGACGGGGAGGCCCTCGTACTCACCGTAGCCGGCGCCACCGGTCGAGGCGAAGAGCACGCGGGCGTTCGTCCGACGGGCCGCCTCGAGGACGTTGATCGTGCCGATCACGTTCACGTCGGCGTCGTAGGTCGGCTCCTCGATCGCCCGGCGCACGTCGGCCTGGGCAGCCAGATGGAAGATGCTCGACGCGCCGGTCGACTCGACAATGCCCGCCAGCGCGTCGGCATCACGGATGTCGATCTCGTGCAGCTCGGCGCCCGCGTTCAGGCGATTTCGCTTGCCGTTTGCGAGGTTGTCGACCACATGCACGGCTCGGCCTGCGGCGACCAGCGCATCAGTCAAGTTCGAGCCGATGAACCCCGCCCCGCCGGTCACAATCGATACGCCGTCCGTGCTTGCCATGGTGCTAGCCTCCGCGGCCCTGATTCCGTAGGCGGGCCGTTCGTCTGATGTGGTTGGTGATCACCGAAGATGCCGCGACCGCGAGAACCCTCGCCGACCATCTTGGTGATGGCAACCCCTGCGGGTACATCGGTGGGCATGCGCCCGTCGCGACATTCTCGGGCCGGCAGGCCGGGGCGGTTGTCGCAATCGGAGGTCCACTCCTTCGACCGACCCTCCACGGGCGCGGACATCCCGGCCGCCGCGAGCTTCGCTGGACGCTGACCGGCCGCGCCGCCACCGCCGCGGTCCGACGCCTTGCGGCCGACGCGACGAAGGTCGCCGTCGCGACCGCCCGGACCCCCGCTGGAGAGCTCGCCGCGCTGCAGGCCCTCCGGGTCGTCGCCGAGGGCGCTCCGCGTGCCGCGCGGCGGGCGCGGCGCCTCGACCGCTCAGGTGACGTCGGCGAACCGTGGGCGCACGCCCTCGGGAGTGCCGCGCAGGCGAGCCTCGCAATCGACGCGCACTGGTCAGCGCTCCTCGCGCCGGTCGCAGCTGGCGCCGGTGTCCACACACTCCCCACGCTTGCGCTCCTCGCCGGCAACCCGACCCCGTACGCAACCGCCGTCAGCGGGCTGGAAAGCGTGGGCCTCTGTGCCGAGGGCATCGCCGAGCTGGAATCTCACGGCCTTGTCTGGATCGACGACCGGGTCCATATGTCGCCGGCCGGGGCCTTTCTCGTGACCGAGATCCTGTCGCGCGCACCGGGGCTTCTCGCGACCGGGGTCGCCGTCGAGGTTCGCGCGGCCGTCGAGCAGGTCGCCACGGGCGCGCTCACCCCGGAACGCGCAATCGAGCGCGCCCGGCAGCTCCTCTGCGAGATTGCACCCATGGAACTCGTCGAGGCGCCCATCGGATTCGTGGAAGGGAGGGTCCTCGGACGGTGCCCGTCGTGTGACCTACCGATGCGGCCCGTACGACGCCTCGATGGTCGGCTGCGGCTTGTCTGCGCCGGAGGCGACATCGGCGGCTGCGGGCTCGCCTATCCCCTCCCCGCCGAGGCGGTCGCGCATCCTGGGGGCGCCCCGTGCGAATGCGGAGCGCCGCGCCTTCGGGTGCACCTTCGGGGATGGCTGAGCAAACCTCGCTGCGCGGCCGGCGACGAGTGCACGCTCGCGGTCAGCCCATGACCGAGGAACGCCCCGACACCGGGCCCCTGCCAAGCGTCCTGAACCGCCTAAATGACGAGGCCGACCGCCAGTGGCAGCCCCGGACGCCGCCCGCGTGGGTCACGCCGTTCGGCATTCTCCTCATGATCGCGATCATCGTGATGATCGGTGTCGCAATCCGCTTTGGTGTGGCGTGACGCGCGGCCGCTTCGTGACGATCGAGGGAATCGACGGCTCCGGCAAGAGCACACAGATGGCGCTCCTGGCCGACACCCTGCGCGCGCAAGGCCGCACGGTGGTCGTGACGCGCGAGCCCGGCGGCACCGTCCTCGGCGAGCAGCTCCGCGAGATCGTGCTCATGGGCGACGGCCCGATCGAGCCTGAGGCGGAGGCGCTGATCTTTGCCGCCGCGCGCGCGCAACTCGTTCGCACCGTGATCGCCCCGGCGCTTGAGGCCGGGTCGTGGGTACTCTCGGACCGCTTCCTCGACTCGTCGCTTGCCTACCAGGGGGCCGCCCGTGGCCTCGGGATCGATGTCGTTCGCCGCGCCAACGCCCTCGCCGTCGAGGGCTGCCTCCCTGACCTCACCATCGTGCTCGACGTGCCCGTCGCCATGGCGCTCGCACGAGCGACCGGTCCCGACGACCGCATCGAGGCCGAAGGCGCCCGACTTCAGCAGGCTGTTGCCGACGGCTACCGAGAGATCGCCCAAGCCGAACCCGAGCGAGTCATCCTGGTGCCAGCCGACGACTCCCCGGAGGCCGTCGGCAAGCGGGTGGCGGAGCTCGTGGCGGAGCGTCTCGGGTGATCGAGCTTCCCGACCAGCCGCGCGCCGAGCGGGTGCTACAGGCGATCCTGCGACGAGAACGCCCGCCGCAGCAGCTCCTCTTTCACGGGCCCCCGGGGACCGGGAAACGCCAGGCGGCCTTCCACACGGCGTGGGCGCTGATCGAGCCGGACGGGCAGGTGCGCGCCGACGGGAGCCACCTCGACCTAACGGTCGTCGCGCCGAGCGGAACCACGATTCGCCTGGACGATCTCGAACCGGCCCTTCGGGACCTCGCGATGCGCCCGTCGGTTGGCAAGCGGCGTGTTGTCGTGATCGACGGCGCCGAGCGCCTGCGCGAGCAGGACGGCGCGCACCGCATCCTGAAGACCCTTGAAGAGCCGCCGCCCCTTTCGCACATCATCCTCATCACCGATCGGGCGACCGATCTGCTCCCGACGATCCGCTCGCGGTGCCTGCCGGTGCCATTTCGACCGCCGCACTGGACCGTTGTCGCCGAGCGGCTCGTCGCCCGAGGGCTCGATGCGCATGACGCGGAGGGCCTCGCGCGGGGAGCTGGCCCGGCGGCCCTGCGTGCCGACGACTTCGCGCTTGCGATGCGCCTCGCGGGCGCCGACCTCGGCGCTCGCCTTGTCCGGGGCGGGGTCCCGGCGATCTCCGCGGTGGCCGAGATCCAGGAGCGGATGGCGGCGGCAGCAGCCGGACGCTCGTCACCCGAACTCGACCGCCTGCGCGGCGAGGCCGACGACCTCGAGGGAAAGCGCGGGGAGAAGACCGCCCGAAAGCGAGCCGACGAGCAGGAGCGCCGCGAGGTTCGCCGTGCGCTGACCGACGGTTGGGTGCACGTCCTCGACGGGGCAGCCGAGCTTGTCGCCGACGGGCTCGCCATCGTCATCGGGGCGGGGGAGTTCGTGCGCCACCGCGACCGCGTCGAGATCATGCGATCGACGCTGACCCACGCCGACCAACCCTTCCTCGAACACGCCGCTGACGACATCGCCAGAACAAAGGCAGAACTCGAGCTAAACCCCACCGTCGACCTCGCGATGCAGGCCCTCATCATTCGGATCGGCGAGGCAAAGACCGGCCGGATCGGGCGCCTCCGCCCGGCCGGTCACCTCCCGATCTGAGCGGCCGCCGCGCTATCGCAAGATTGGTTGGTTCACGCGATCGATTAACCAAGCAAATCTTCCAGTGTATGGATGATTTGCATGGTTTAGTGCCCCGCTACGTCGACTTGGAGCGCCCAGGGACCTCGCGCGCCTCGCTGACCCAGAGGCATGGTTGGCTACGCACTCAGGCCAGCTCGTGATTCTCGACGAGGTTCAGCGTCTGCCCGATCTCTTTGGCGCACTTCGAGGAATCATCGACCAGCGTCGAAGAATTGGTCTGCGGAGCGGACAGTTCCTTCTGCTTGGATCAGCAAGCGGGACGCTCCTTCAACAGTCGGCGGAAAGCCTGGCTGCCGGATCGCCTACTTCGAACTCACGCCCTTTCTCGCGACCGAGATCGTCGATATCGATGCCGGGGCGGTCGACCGACTCTGGTTGCGGGGCGGATTTCCAGACTCGTTTCTCGCTGGCACCGACAACGCCAGCATGCGTTGGCGGGATCAGTTCATCGCGACCTATCTCGAGCGGGATATCCCCCAGCTTGGTCGGCGCGTTCCAGCCTAAACACTCCGTCGCCTCTGGACGATGTTGGCCCATGATCATTCGTGACAGCGGCCTCGTGCATTCGCTCCTCGGCCTGGAATCATTGGATGACGTCCTGGGGCACCCGGTGGTAGGGGGGAGTTGGGAGGGCTTCGTCATCGAGAACCTCATTTCGTCCGCGCCGAACGGCACGCAGAGCTTTTTTCTACCGGTCGGCCGCGGGAGCCGAAATCGACCTGCTGCTTGAGCTGCCCGGTGGGGAGCGTTGGGCGATCGACGTCAAGCGTTCGAGTAACCCGAACGTTGGAAAGGGCTTTCACATCGCTGCCGACGATGTCGCGGCGACCGGCAGATGGGTCGTGCACGGGGGGAGTGGCACCTTCCCGCTGGACGGCGGAATCACCGCGACGACTGTCGACAGTCTCGCCGCCACCCTTGCCCGACTCCGAAGGTAGGGCTCAGCTCTGCGAGCGGCCGATCTGGGCGGCCGCCTCATGGTCGCAGATCAGCTCGACTCGGTCTTGTGGAAGTCGTCCCGGGGGGAGGCTCTCTCGACTGGGTCCGCTGAGCGTGCCGACCGCCTCCGCCTTCCCGGCGCCGGTCGCGAGGATCACGATCGACCGGGCTGCGGAGAGGAGCGGGATCGTCATCGAAACACGCTCGGATGGGGGCTTTGGAGCGTTTCGCACCGGGACGATGAGCCGCTCTCGCTCGTCGACCTCGGGGTGGCCGGGAAAGAGTGAGGCCGTATGGCCGTCTTCGCCGAGGCCGAGGATGGCGAGGTCAAACACCGGAACGCCGGTTGCGTCGGTGGTCACCCGCTCGCGCAGGCGCGCCTCGTAGCGTCGGGCCGCGTACTCGGGGGTCGTCGCGGTTGGAACCTCCTCGATCCTCGGAACGCAATCAGATCCCAGGCGCTGGAAGGTTTCAATCAGCATCGTGGCGTTGCGCTCGGGGTCACCGGTGGGAAGCATGCGCTCGTCGCCGAACCAGAATGACACTCCCGACCAGTCCGAGATCTCGGTTGCGAGGATCTCGTACGCGCGCCGGGGCGTCGTCCCACCAGCGAGCGCGACGTGCGCGACGCGGCGCTCGGCGAGGCCTGATGTGATGGCCTCGGTTATGCGGCTGGCGGCGGCTCGGGCAGCCGACTCGGCGTCGGGAGTGATCGTCACCATGGGCGGAGGTCTACTGGACCCGCTCCCCCCGCGCTGAAGGCGCTTTGGATGGCGAGGTTCGCCCAGAGGCAGGGCAGGGATTCGATTCCGACAAACCAGGCAAATCTTCCATCAGTTGGAAGATTTGCGTGGTCTTGCAACTCGTCGTCTGTTCGCGGGTCAAGGACCGGCGCCCGAGGATCGGGAACCCTTACGCCGTCCAAAGGCGATCCACGGGGAGTACATGAATGCGGGGATCGGCGGTGTACCAACGCTCGCCGAGATTCAGAATCACCCCACCGACGAACGCGTCGCCCATCATCTCGCGGAGGGCGCGAAGTCCAGAAAGCTCTGCGCTCGAAACACGGGCGCCAACCTTGACCTCAATGCCCACGACCGCACCATCATCACGTTCCAGCAGGAGATCGACTTCGACCCCGTCCTTCGTACTTTCTTCGTATTGATGCCAGTCGCTTTTCCGGACTGGCCGCGCTGTTCTTCCGGACTGGACGCGCCTTTTCTTCCGAACTCGCCGGTCCCCTACCAACCCTCATGTCTCCGGGAGATACTCCCTCTCACGCTCCTCTTAGCGGTCGCGTTAGAAGATCGGATCCCGCCACACGAGGAGGGTCCGTTGAGTCACGTCAAAGGTCAAGGGCTTGGTCGACGAGCACGACGGGTTCTGCGTTGGTCCGCGGCCGTCGCGGTTGTCGGGGCCGTCGGGGTGGTTGGTGTCCGCACCCTTCGCGGCGGTGGCCCGGCGCCCGCGCCGCGGCCCGTTGCAACGGCAAGCCGAGGCGACATCGTTGTTTCCGTCGGCGCCCTCGGCCGGATCGTGGAGGCAAGAAGCGGCCTGCAGGCCGTTCCGTCGCCCGGTGCGACGGGAACGGCTGCGCCGTCACCGGGCGCCGTGTTTGCGAGTGCGCGAGGCAGCGTCTCGAAACTGCTCGTGGCGCAAAACGCGCGTGTCACCGTCGGCCAGGTGATTGCGCTGATCGACGACGGCGGGGCCGCCGCGGCGGCGGTGGCGCTCGCGCGTGCGCGGCTCGCGACCGCGTCCCTTGAGGCCCGGCAGGCCCTCGACCTCGCCCAGTTCGGTGTATCGCGAGCTGAAGCCGACCTGGAAAAGCTCCGGGGAGGCACCACCGCCGACCGCACTCAGGCGGTCAGTGTCGCCCGTCGAAACGTCGACCTGGCCAAACAGCGGCTCGCCGGTGTCGTCGCGCGGCCGGCTGCCGCAGAGCTGAGCGCCGCCGGGAGCGACCTCAGTAAGGCCGAAGCCGAGCTTGCCGCCCTACTCCAGCCCGCTCAAGGCCCGGCTCCCGAGGCCCTCGTCGCGGCGCAGCAGGCCGTGTCGGGAGCCGAACAGAAGCTCGCCAGGGTCAACGGTGTCGCCGATCCGGCCGCGGTGAAGACGGCCGAGGCCGCGGTAAAGAAAGCTGAACTCGACCTCGCCGTCATCGTCGGACGGCCCGACCCCGTGCCGACCCCACCGGAGATCGATGCCGCGAAGCTGACACTCGATGCGGCCAGAGCGACGCTTGCAAAGCTCGTCGGCCCTCCTGACATCACCGAGGTCAACATTGCGAAGCTCGATCTCGAGAAGGCCCGCGCGGAACTGGCGCTTCTTATTCGTCGCCCGCCGGCCCCCTCGCCCGAGGCGATCGCCGCTGCCCGGCAAGCGGTCCGCGCGGCGGCGCTCAAGCGCGCGAAACTCCTCGGACCTCCGAAGATCGCCGACCGGACATCGGCGCGTCTCGACCTCGAGCGGGCCCAGCTCGAACTGCGCAAGCTGACGGTCGGACCAAGCCCCACCGTGCGCGCGGCCGCTGATCAGGCGATGGCCGCCGCGAGAGTGAAACTCCAGCTCGCTGGCACGCAGCCGAACATCAAGGTCGCAGAGGCGCGCCTCGCGGCAGCGCAGACCGCCGAGCGGCACTTGACCATCGTTGCCCCAGCCCGGGGGAGCGTCACGGCGCTTCTCACCCAACCCGGATCGCGGGTGGATCCGTCGACCCCCGTGGCGACGATTACCGACGTTGATCACCTCGCCGCGGTCGTTGACTTGAGCGAGTTCGACGTCGCAAGAGTCAAGAGTGGCATGCGTGCGGTCGTCAGCGTCGACGCCCTCGGCGGCAAGTCCTTCCGAGGAAAGGTCGGGATCGTTGCCCTCAACGCGACCAACACCGGCGGGGTGGTGAGCTTCCCCGTTCAGGTCGCCTTGGTGCGTAGCACGGGGCTGCGAACGGGGCTCAACGTGAGCGTTCGCATCATCGTCGCCCAACGGCGTGCGGTCGTGCAGGTGCCCCTCGACGCCGTCTTGCGCGACCCGGACGATCGGCCGATCGTGACGGTGGTCGATACGGCAGGAGCGGAGACGACGCGGCGGGTGACGCTCGGACTCGCCAACAACAAGCGCGTCGAGATCGTCAAGGGCCTTCAACCAGGCGCGCGCATCTTGCTTGGCGAGCCGCAAGGCGTTCCTGGTGGCTGAGCCGGTCATCGAGATCACCGACGTCACAAAGGTCTTCCACCGCGGTGAGATCCCGGTCGCGGCACTGCGCTCGGTCAGTTTCGACATCCACGAAGGAGAGTTTGTCGCGATCGTCGGCGCATCGGGGTCGGGGAAGACCACGCTCCTTGGCATCCTCGGTTGCCTGGACCGCCCGACCAGTGGGAGCTACCGCCTCGTCGGGCAAGAGATGGCGACCCTCGGGGAGGGCGAGCGGGCGAAGGTTCGCGGTGAGCGGATCGGCTTCATCTTCCAGGCCTACAACCTCCTCGCGCGGTCGACCGCCTACAGAAACGTGGAGCTTCCCCTCATCTACGCGGGGGTTTCAGCGCGAGCGCGAAAGGAGCGCGTGGTCGCAGCGCTTACTGAGGTGGGTCTTGCCGACCGGCTCGACCACCTGCCGACCCAGCTCTCGGGGGGTCAGCAGCAGCGCGTCGCGATCGCCCGAGCGCTGATCGTCAGCCCGAGCGTATTGCTCGCCGACGAGCCGACCGGCAACCTCGACTCGGTGAGCGCCGAGGAAGTGCTCGCGATTCTCGACCGTCTCCACCGGAGTGGATCGACGATCGTCATCGTCACGCACTCGCCCGAGGTCGCGGAGCGCGCGACCCGGATCGTGCGGTTCGCGGATGGGCTGATCGTCTCGGACGAACCCGTCGTGCGATCACCGGTTCCGGCGGGACCAGCGTGACGATGCTCATCGAACTCTGGCGGATCGCGATCGGGGCGCTTCGCGCGAACTGGTTTCGGGCCATCCTGACCGCGCTCGGCGTGGTGATCGGTGTCGCCTCCCTTGTCGCGGTGACCTCGGTCAGCGCCGGTGCGCAGGCGCAAGTGTCAGACAGCATCAAGCGGCTCGGCGCGAACGTCGTGCTCGTCGACGGAGAGCTGATCACCGTCGGCACACGCCAAACAGCGACCGACCGGACCATCACGCCCGACGACGTCGCCGCGATCGCGGCTCTCCCGATGGTGGGCGCCGTCGCCCCCCAACAAGAGATGGAGGGCCTGACCGTCTCCGCGGGGCGCAACAAGGCGACCACTCGCCTCTTCGGAGTCACCGAGACCTACGCCGACATCTACAACCAGTCGGCGGTGGAGGGCCGTCTGCTCACGGCCGCCGATATCGACTTCGGTCGGAGCGTCGTGGTGCTCGGCCTGATCCCCGCGGAGCGCCTCTTCCCAGGAGCGAGTGCGCTCGGCAAGACCGTTCGGGTCGGAAGTCGAGAGATTGAGGTCGTCGGTGTGCAGGCGCGCAAGGGAGTGTTCGGCGGCGAGAAGCTCGACGACCGGATCTTCGTTCCCCTCCCCATCGTCACGCGGGTGCTCCTCGGCGGCGCCAACACCAAGAGCGTCGGCGTGCACATCCGATCCCAGGCCGACATCGAACCCGCGATGGACGAGATCTCCACCATCTTGCGTGAACGGCACCGTCTCCCAGCGTCCTCGGCCGACGACTTCGCCACCGAGGACCAGGCGGCGGTGGTCAAGGAGGCCCAGGGCGCGACAAAAACGTTCCGGGTGCTGACCTTTGCCCTCGGAGGGATCGCGCTGCTTGTGGGCGGCATCGGGATCATGAACATGATGCTCGTCTCAGTACAGGAGCGAACGCGCGAGATCGGCATTCGAAAGTCCGTGGGCGCGACACCGGGGAACGTCCAAACGCAGTTCCTGATCGAGGCCGTGATCCTGAGCACCCTCGGCGGGGTGGTTGGGGTCGTCGCCGGGATCGGCGCGACGAGGCTCACGGGCGCGGTCGCCGGCTGGCAGGTACTGATCAGCGTGCCGTCGCTTGTCGTGGCGTTCTCGGTCGCGTTCGCCATCGGCCTCTTCTTCGGTTACTACCCGGCCCGACGCGCCGCCCGGCTCGACCCGATCACCGCGCTTCGCTACGAGTAGCCCGCGGCGTCGGCACGACCGTCGGCCCACGCCGACTTGCGGCGATACGGGCATGCGGTTACGGTGGTTCTCTCGACACCTATCAGGAGGACTGAACCATGCCCGTGGCCGTGGTCATGGACTTCGCCGAAGGAACGCTGGAGCAGTACGACCAAGTGATCGAAAAGATGGGCTTTCGGCGGGGCGGGCGGGGTGCCCCCAAGGGGCTCTTTCACTGGGTCGCCAAGACCGACGAGGGCATCCGGGTCATCGACGTCTGGGAAACCAAGGAAGACTTTGAGCGTTTCGCGACGGAAAAAATCGGGCCGCTCAGCCAGGAGGCGGGGATGTCCGGTCCTCGCATGAGCTTCCACACGGTGCACAACTACCTGACGGCAGGCTAGACCGCTCCTTCAGCGAACTCCCAGAGTTGCCTTGGTCTGGTGAGGTGAGAGCGTCTGTGCGGCGGGCAGGCCTCGCGTGATCGGCGGCCCGTTCGCACGGCCGCGAACCGCGGCGGCGGCGCGGTAGAGCTCGATGACACGACCGATGGCGCCCTCCACGGTGATCGTCCCGGCTACCGCGCTGACGTGGCGGCGCAACGCTGCCACGTCAGCGGCCTCGACCTGCTCCCTCAGCCCATCAATCGACGGGGCCACCAGCCCGACGCCCGTCGACTCGATCAGCCGCCGAAGCGCCCGGTGGTCGCCAGCGATGATCGGTAGGCCGGCCCCGAGGTACTCGTAGGCCTTATTCGGGAGGCACGTATCAAGGTGGCGACCATTCAACGTCGAGTTGAAAATCGCCCACCCGAAATCGTACTCAGGAAGCGCGGTCATGACCTCTTGCGGCGACCGCTTCGCCAGCACGGAAAGGCCAGGGGTGCGCCGCGCGAGGTCCTCGTACTCGGGGACGTCCCGGTTAGGGATCACGTCGATCTGGAGTCCCTGGGCGGCCGCGGAGCTGAAAAGATCGCGAAGGTCGTAGTGGCTCCCGTTCGCCGAAAGCGTGCCCTCGTAGACGATCCGACGGGGGCCACGGCGCGGCCGATCAGGGAGTGGCGCGGGGTCCGGTAGGTCGCGCGAGAGCACGAGGTTCGGGAACTGGGCGCGAAGCCGCGGCAGCCGGTAGCGCGCGGCCATCTCGTCCATCATCTCCGTCGAGACCGCGAGAAGGGCGTCGGCCCCTTCGACCGCCGCCCGCTCTTCGACAAGCGGGTCACTCTCGTCGGCGAAACCGTCCTCGTACGGCGTTCGCCGGAGACTCTGCATGTCGTGGGCGTCGTGCACGACGGGGGGCCGGCCCGGGCCCAGGGCGAGCGCGGCAACCGTCAGTCCGTCCGGCAGGTTGTGGCTGTGGATCACGTCCGGGCGGAACTCGGCGACGACCTCGCGAAGCTCTGCGGCGGCGACAGGATGGCCGATCTGCCACCACTCGTCGAAGAGCTCGTCACCCGTGCCATACCACTCGGTGAGCGTGCGGCCCTGGTAGGCGAAGCCGAGGGTCAAGTCCGGCAACGCGGAGCGCAGCCCGACGGCGTACTTGAGCGCGCGGATGCATGGCTGGCGCTGCAGAAACAGTACCCGCATCAAGAACTCGGCTCGGCCGGGCGGCGGTTGCGAATGACCTTCGCGGGGTTGCCGACCGCAATCGAGAACGGCTCGAGATCCTTGACGACGACGCTCCCGGCGCCGACCACACAACCTTCGCCGATGGTCACGCCGGGCAGGATGGAAACGCCCATGCCGATCCAGCAGTCGGGACCGATTCGTACCTCTCGCGAGATCCAACCCTGATCGGGGATCGGGGCCCCGAGGTCCATCTCGTGGTTGGCCGTGTGAATCATCGTGTACGGGCCGAAGATGCTGCGGTCGCCGATGAAAAGTCCCCCGTAGCCGTTCACGTAGCAGCCGTAGTTGAAGCCGACGCGCTCGCCCATCTCGATTTGGTCGCCGTTCAGCCAAACGATGACGTCGAGGTAGAAGCAGCCGTCACCGACTCGCTTTGCGTCGTGGGGGCGAAATGGGATGACGCTCTTGCTGCGGTCGGTGATCATCATGTGGTTGTTCTCTCGCGGTGGTGGCTCGGCCTGGGAGCGAGCTCGCGACGGTACAGGCTGTGGGCGCCCTCCCGTCGGCTGTACCCACCCGCGTCGGGCGCCAAACCCCCGACGCGACCGAAGATCCCAATAGTCTGCGACGCATGATCGACTCCGCGCTACGTGCGCAGTTCGAACCCGGCCTCGGCTACCTCAACACGGCCAGTATCGGCGTCCCCCCGCGAGTGGGCGTCGACGCGATGCTCGGCGCCATCGAGGAGTGGCGGCGCGGCGAGGCCGAAGCGCCGAGCTATGACGCCTACGTGGAACGCTCCCGGGCGGCCTTCGCGCGGATTGCGGGCGTGAGCCCCGACCGGGTGGCCATCGGAAGCACCGCCTCGGCCTTCGCGGGTCTTGTCGCGTCGCAACTGCCCGCGGGGAGTGAGGTGCTCACCGCCGATTGTGACTTCACCTCGATCCTTTTCCCGTTCATGGCGCAGACCGCCCGAGGGGTGCGTATTCGGAGTGTGCCGCTCGAACGGCTCGCCGACGAGGTGGATCGCCATACGACGCTCGTTGCGGTGAGTTCGGTTCAGTCCGCCGACGGTGCGCTCGTCGACCTCGACGGCCTGACCGCCGCATGTGGCCGGGTGGGCGCTCACACGATGATCGACGCAACGCAAAGCTACGGGTGGCTCCCGCTCGACGCCTCGCGCTTCGACTACGTCGTCTGCCACGCGTATAAGTGGCTCTCCTGCCCGCGCGGGGTCGCGTTCATGGTCATCTCACCGGAACGCCGCGCGGGGCTGATCCCCCACAACGCCGGGTGGTACGCCGGGGCCGATATCTGGAACTCGATCTACGGGGCTCCGCTTCGTCTGGCAAGCGATGCCCGTGGGCTCGACATCTCCCCGGCCTGGTTGTCGTGGGTAGCCGCGGCGCCGACGCTCGAGCTGTTTCTCGAAATCGACATCGAGCGGATCCACGCACATAACGTGGGCCTCGCCGATCAACTGTCGGCCGGTCTCGGACAGGAGCCGGGGAACTCCGCCATCGTGCGGATCGAGCAATCCGGCGCCGACAAGGCCCTGAGCGCGGCCGGCGTGCGCTTCGCCAACCGAGCTGGAGCGGCGCGGCTGTCGTTTCACCTCTACAACGGCCAGTCCGACGTCGACTTGGTGCTCGGGGTGCTCCGTTAGGGGGCACCCCGCGGCCGCCATAAGGCTCTCGGAGCGTCTCGTCGATGCGTCAAGCGCTTGCGCAGCGGCCTGGGGCGCGAGGAAACGGGCGGGCGAGCTCATGGGACCATGGCCCCAGGGGATCACGTGGGGCTCCGTCGCCTGCGGGCGAGGACGCCCCCAAGAAGCGCGCCCGCCGCGCCGATCGCCGCCGACCGAATGATCCGCACCGGCTGAGGTGCCGGCGCGGTCCCCGCGACGCTTCGCTGGTCGCTCAGCTCGGCCACCAGGTCGGGAAGGTCCAGCAGCAGCTCCCCGTAGGCGAGTTTGTTGCGCGACAGGGCCTGCTCGAGGTTTGCAGGGCTGGGAATCAGCCGGTCGACAAGTCCGGGAAGGAGCGCGCGGGACATCGCGGCGACGTCGGTGTCGGGCGCCATGATCGCGGCGGTGCCCTCAAGGCTCACGAGTGCGCGAGCGAGCAGCATGAGCCCGCGGGGAAAGTTGATCCCGTTGGCCCCTCCGGCCGCCAGCTGGTGCATCAAGAGCGCGGTCATGGAGCGGGTTGCGTCGCCGCTGCCGAACTGGTCGAGCCCCTCGACGACGGCCGCCCGAAACGCCTCCGGGTCGGCGCCGGGGCGCCGCGTGCCGAGGCGGAGTAACTGCCCGGCCAGGCCGTCTGCGTCGCCGTTGACAAGCGCCCACAGCACGAGGGCCATACGGCGCTGCTCGCGAGGCCCCACCCGGCCAAACATGCCGAAGTCCAGGAAGCAGAGCCGATTGCCAGGGAGCAACCGGAGGTTGCCGGGGTGAGGGTCCGCGTGAAAGAGGCCATGCTCGAAGACTTGGCGAAACACTGCCCGGGCGCCAATGTCCAGGAGGAGCTGCGGGTCAAGGCCCGCCTCACGGATCTGCTCCGGTGGACACGGGGCGAGACCATCGATGAAATCGAGGGTCAGGACGCGTCGGCTGGTATGCGACCAGTGGACCGTCGGAACCACGACGTCGGGGTCGTCGGCGTGAAAGATCCGTACGGCGTCGGTGACCCTGCCCTCCTGTTCGAAGTCGAGCTCCCGGCGCATGACGGCGGCCACTTCAGCGACGGCCTCACTCGGGCGCAGGCCGCCGGAGACCGGCCGCATCCGCTCGGCGAGGCGGGCCAGCGAGGCGAGAAGGCGCAGGTCCTCGCGTACCTGTTCTTCGATCCCTGGACGCTGCACCTTGACCGCCACCACGGTTCCGTTCGGAAGGGTGGCGCGATGGACTTGGGAGAGCGAGGCCGCGGCGATCGGCTCGCTCTCGAAGTCAGCGAACAGGCGGCCGAGCGGGGCGCCCAGCTCCTTCGCGACGATCTGGCGCGCCCTCTCGCCTTCGAACGGCGCCGCCCCTTCATAGAGGCGCGAGAGGGCCAGCGCGTAGTGAGCGGGGACCATGTCCGGCCGAAGCGCCAGGCTCTGCGCGCCCTTGACGAAGGTGGGACCGAGCCGCTCCGCGACCTGGGCGAGCCGAGCCGGGAGTGGATCGTCCATCGCCACGTGGTGCGGGCACTGCCCCACGCCCAGGGTGCACCGGATGCGGCATGAGAGTTCGCGGCACGTGCGCAGGCCCATCGCAGTCGCGACCCAGTCCGAGCCAGCGGCCGCGAGAACCACGGCGATCTCGGCGCTGCGACCGAGCGAGCCAAGATGTCTCATCCGCAGGGATGGTCGCAGAGGGCGATCCTCCGCGCAGGGGACTCGGCTGCTGCCGTGCCGTCGCTGACAAGACAACGTAGTAGAGCAACGTCTGGTACCACGCCGTCGGAGGCACCGCGGCACGGGCAATCAGAAATCACACCTGCTTCGTACCAGGCCGGTGCCGATACTCCACGTCACCATCGCTCTGAGCAGCGAGTTCTTGAAATAGCGGCGGTAGGATTCGAACCTACGACACTCGGATTATGATTCCGATGCTCTAACCAACTGAGCTACACCGCCCTGCGAAACCTCCGCCCGGAATGGACGGAGAGCCCAGTGGCGGACTCGAACCGCCGACCCCTTCCTTACCATGGAAGTGCTCTACCAACTGAGCTAACTGGGCATATGCTCCCCGCAACCCGAGACTCGGGAACCGCGCGGGGTATGGGGAGAGGAGGATTCGAACCTCCGTAGGCTGAGCCGGCGGTTTTACAGACCGCTCCCTTTGGCCGCTCGGGCATCCCCCCTCGGCCAAGGAAGGCTAGCGTGCCGGTGGCAGCGCGACAACCGGTCGAGGTGAGGGCGCGGCGGCCGGCCGCGACGAACCGCTGTCTAGCGTTTCTTGACTCATTCCAGAAAAGAAGACAGACTCCGGACGGTGCCCGAAACCCTCGACCAGGAGCGCGCGCTCCGCGCAGCAGGCCTGCGCGTGACCCAACCTCGGCTGGCCGTGCTCACGGCCGTGGATGGCCATCCGCATGCGGACACAGATCGCGTGATCGCACTGGTTCGAGCGTCCGGCCGCAACGTCTCCCACCAGACCGTCTACGACGTGCTGCGTGTCCTCACCGCAGCCTCGCTGGTGCGTCGCATCCAGCCCCCGGGCTCGGTACCCCGCTACGAATCCCGGGTCGCGGATAACCACCACCACGTCGTCTGCCGCGCCTGCGGGGCGATCGCCGATGTCGACTGCGCCCTCGGCGACGCGCCGTGCCTGACCGCGTCCGACGACCAAGGCTTCATGATCGACGTCGCCGAGGTCGTCTACTCGGGACTGTGCCCGAACTGCTCGACGACCACTCCAGACCGCCCACTTAGAGAGGAAGACCATGTCTGATCACGAGGATGCCGTTTTGAGCGACATCAACGCGGAGGCAAACGGCGGCGGGTGCCCGGTCGTCGGACTTGCTCCACGCCACCCCACCACGGGAGCGGGGAACCGCGACTGGTGGCCGAGCCAGCTGAACCTAAAGATCCTGCGAAAGAACCCTCCCGTAGCGAACCCGCTCGGCGAGGCCTTCGACTACGCCGAGGCGTTCAAGAGTTTGGATCTCGCGGCCGTCAAGCATGACATCGAGGAGGTCATGACCACCTCGCAGGACTGGTGGCCGGCCGACTACGGTCACTACGGGCCGTTCTTCATCCGGATGGCCTGGCACAGCGCCGGCACGTACCGCATCAGCGACGGCCGCGGGGGCGCCGGAGCCGGGATGCAGCGGTTCGCGCCACTGAACAGCTGGCCCGACAACGCGAACCTCGACAAGGCACGGCGACTGCTGTGGCCGGTCAAGAAGAATTACGGGCAGAAGATCTCGTGGGCGGACCTGATGATCCTGGCCGGCAACTGCGCGCTTGAGTCGATGGGCTTCGAGACCTTTGGCTTTGCCGGAGGTCGCGAGGACGTCTGGGAGCCCGACGAGGACGTGTACTGGGGTCCCGAGGGCACCTGGCTTGGCGACGAGCGCTACACCGGCGACCGCCAGCTCGAGACGCCCCTCGCCGCCGTGCAGATGGGCCTCATCTACGTCAACCCGGAGGGCCCGAACGGCACCCCCGATCCACTCGGATCCGCGCGTGACATCCGCGAAACCTTCCGTCGGATGGCGATGGACGACGAGGAGACGGTCGCACTCGTGGCGGGCGGTCACACGTTCGGCAAGACGCACGGCGCAGCAGTTCCGGACAACTACGTTGGCGCCGAGCCCGAAGGCGCGTCCCTCCGGGAGCAGGGGCTCGGCTGGAAAAACGGTTACCGCAGTGGCAAGGGTGTCGACACGATCACGAGCGGGCTCGAAGGTGCCTGGACGCCCACGCCGACTACCTGGGACAACAGCTACTTCGAAACGCTCTTCGGCCACGACTGGGAACTCGTCCACAGCCCGGCCGGGGCGCAGCAGTGGGCGCCCAAGTACGGCGCCGGAGCGGGCACCGTTCCCGATGCGCACGACGGCTCGGTTCGGCACGCGCCGATGATGTCCACGGCCGACATGGCGCTGCGCGCCGACCCGGCCTACGAGAAGATCTCGCGGCGCTTCTTCGAGAACCCCGATCAGCTTGCGGACGCCTTCGCGCGGGCGTGGTTCAAGCTGACCCACCGCGACATGGGGCCGCGTCCGCGGTACCTCGGTCCCGAGGTGCCGGCGGAGGTTTTGATCTGGCAGGACCCCGTTCCTGCGGTGACCCACGCGCTGGTCAGCGACGTGGATGTCTCGGCCCTCAAGCGTCAGATCCTTGACTCCGGACTGTCGGTGGCGCAGCTGGTTTCGACGGCCTGGGCGTCGGCGTCGACGTTCCGGGGAAGCGACAAGCGCGGTGGGGCCAACGGGGCCCGCATTCGCCTCAAGCCGCAGCGCGTCTGGGCCGTCAACGATCCCGACCAGTTGGCGGGCGTGCTCCGCACCCTCGAGACCGTCCAGCAGACGTTCAACGCCGCCCAGACCGGGGACACTCAGATCTCGTTGGCAGATCTCATCGTGCTGGGTGGATGCGCCGGTGTCGAGCAGGGCGCCAAGGCATCGGGTCACAACGTCGTCGTCCAGTTCACTCCCGGCCGAACGGACGCGTCGCAGGAGCAAACGGATATCGAATCGTTCGACGCCCTCGAACCGACGGCGGACGGTTTCCGCAACTACCTCGCAAGCGGCCAACGGCTGCCGGCGGAGCACCTGCTGCTCGACCGAGCAAACCTGCTGACGCTCAGCGCTCCGGAGATGGCCGTGCTCGTCGGTGGCCTGCGCGTGTTGAACGCGAACACCAAGCAGTCTGCAATGGGTGTGCTCACCGACCGGCCTGGGACGCTCACCAACGACTTCTTCGTGAACCTCCTCGACCTCGGGACCGAGTGGCATGCGACCTCAGACGATGAGACGACCTTCGAGGCTCGTGACATGGCGACCGGCAAGGTCACCTGGACGGGCAGCCGGGCGGACCTGGTGTTCGGGTCGAACTCCGAGTTGCGTGCGGTGGCCGAGGTCTACGCAAGTGACGACGCCAATGAGAAGTTCGTGAACGACTTCGTCGCCGCCTGGAACAAGGTGATGAACCTCGACCGGTTCGACGTGTCGTAGCGAGCTATGGCGAGTTGTTTACAGCCGGGGGCGGCGGATGGACCTCGCCCCCGGCCTCCGGCGTCGCCAAGGAACTCAGTGCGGGCTCGAAGCGGTAGCCAACGCCATAATGCGTGCTGATGATCGCCCGATCGGGAACGGCACGCTGAAGCTTCTGCCGGAGCTTGCGAACGAAGACGTCCACCGAGCGATCGCCGGGCGTCATCTCGTAGCCCCACACCTCTCGGTACAGACGCGGGCGCTTGACCGGCGCACCCGCGCGACGGGCGAGGGTGTAGAGGACTTCGAATTCCCGCGGGGTCAGCGCAAGGCTGACGTCGTCCGCGAAGGCTTGAACCTGGTCGGGGTCGATGCGAAGGCCGTCCGCTTCGAGAACCGGCCTACCTCCCGGCGTTCTCGCCGCCTCCGCGCGACGGAGATGCGCCTGAATGCGGGCCATCAGCTCCTTCATCGAGAAGGGCTTCGTCACATAGTCGTCGGCGCCGATCGCGAGACCGTGGACCCGATCGTGCTCGCTTCCACGCGCGCTCATGATGATCACCGGCACGAGCGGATCCTCGGCGCGGAGCTGCTCGGTGACCCGCCAGCCGTCGATTTGCGGGAGCATGAGGTCGATCACCACGAGATCGGGGCGATGCTGGCGGAACATGCGGAGTCCCTGTACCCCGTCGCGCGCCGTGATGACGCGAAGCCCGCCACGTGTGACCTGATGGGCGAGGGCCTCGGAAATCGCTTCATCATCTTCGACGATCAACACCGTCGCTGGCGGCCCCATGCGACGATCTTACCCCTGACAGTGGCTGCGAAATCGAACATCCTGTGAACGAGGTTCTCGCGGACCGCTATCGCCTTGAGCGGCGGATCGGTGGTGGCGGCGCCGCGTCGGTGTGGCGGGCGATCGACACGCGCCTCGGTCGACCGGTCGCCGTGAAGCGCCTGCATGCTCGCCTACGAGACGACGATCGCTACGCCGAGCGCTTCGCGCGCGAGGCCGAGGTTGTCTCGGCGTTCGATCATCCGGGGATCGTCTCGCTCTATGACCGTGGCGAGGATGACTCCGGTTCGTTTCTCGTCTTCGAGCTGATCGAAGGCGAGGACCTGAAGGCGCTTGTTGGACGGACTGGCCGCTTGCTTCCCGAGACGGCCGCGGACGCCTGCGCGCAGGTTGCCGACGCGCTGGCCTACGCCCACCGGCGCGGGGTTGTTCATCGCGACGTCAAGTCACAGAACGTGATGATCACCCGCGACGGCCGCGCGAAGCTCACCGACTTCGGGATCGCATACCTCCTCGACATCGAAGGCCAGAGTGAGCTGACCCGCACCGGGACGCTTGTCGGGACGACCGACTACCTCTCTCCCGAGCAGGCGACCGGCCGGGCCGTCGACGCGAGGGCTGACGTCTACGCGCTTGGCATCGTTCTGTTCGAATGCCTGACCGGTCAACTTCCGTTCGCTGCGGAGAACCCGCTCGCTCTCGCGCTGCGGCACGTTCAGGACCCGCTTCCGGACCCTCGGGAGTTGGTGCCCGAGATACCTCCGCATCTGTCGCTCGTCGTGAAACGGGCGGCCGCGAAGGATCCCGCCGACCGTTTTCAGACGGCCGCCGGCTTTGCGAGCGCGCTTCGTGACGCGTCGAACCTGTCGGTGCGAGGCGCAACCCTCCTCATGCCGGAGATCGACTTCACCTCCCGGCCAAGCGACGAACTCGGGCGCACCACGGTGACTCGCTCCGGGGACACCATCGGAGCCACGGCGGAGGTCGAGACGAGCCCCGAGCCATTCGACGCCATCGAGGAAACGACGGGGCCGATGCGCCTTTCCGAAATGGGCCGACCCGACGACACCGTCATCCGACGGCGGCGGGTTGCGCTCGGCGCCGGGGCCGCCGTTTGCGCCGCCGCGATCGTTGTGGGGGTCATCCTCAAGACCTCAGGCGGCAGCGGGAACGGGATCGGACCGCTTCAGGTCGCAAGCGTCCAGACCGAGGATCCCGCCGGTGACGGCGAGAACGACGCCGAGGCCCCCCTCGCAATCGATGGAAACACCGCTACCAGTTGGAGCACCGAGCGCTACAAGGTCGCCGAGTTGAGTGCGCTCAACAAGAACGGCGTCGGCCTGCGGCTCAACCTGGCAACGCCCGCGGTCGCCCGCGCGCTCGTCCTCACCTCGCCGACACCTGGCGCGTCCTACCAGGTCTTCGCCACGTCCGGTCAAGGTGACGCAAGCCGGACGCTCGTCGCGACCGGTACGACAACCGACGGACGACAGCGGATTGATCTCGACACGCGCACTGTGAGCACGTATTATGTCGTGTGGTTTGTGACGCTTCCCGCGTCACGGCAGGGCGGCTTCCGTGCAAGCGTCGCCGAGGTTGAGCTGGAAGGAACCGCGAAACCCGGATGAGTAGCAACGATCTCTGGAGCGCGTCGCTCCAGGACCTCGCCGAGCGCCTGAGTGTTCAGGGGCTCCGCGGCAAACGCCTCGCACCGTCGACGCAGACGGCGTACCTGAGTGACTGCAGCCGCGTTGCCGCTTGGTGCGGCGAGCATGGCGTGGCCGGCCCTGAGAGCGTCACCGCGTCCATGGCCGAAGCGGCCTTCCGGGATCTGCAATGGGCACCAGCGACGCGACGCCGCGCGATCACGGCCTTGCGCGAATGGCTCGGCCAGCTCCACCCACCCGGCAGGTCACCCGCCGACCTCGTCGAACGACCACGCGTTGTCCAGCCGCCCGTCCCCCGCCTCTCTCAGACTGACGCCGCCCAGCTCGTCGACCAGGCCGGCGACGCCCCGGATGACGAAGCGACACGGACGCTACGCCGTGCGCTCGCGCTGCGAAACCACGCCATCCTCGAGCTGCTCTACGGCAGCGGCCTTCGGCGCTCAGAGGTCTGCGACCTGTCGCTTGCCGCGCTCGACTTCGAAAGCGAAACGGTGCGGATCGTCGGCAAGGGCGGGCGGACCAGGACGGTGCCGATCACCGAACCAACCGTCGACGCGCTTCGTGCTTGGCTCCTGGAAGGGCGTCCCATAATCGCGGGCGCGCCGACAACCCCGCGCAATCGGGCCTGGGTGTTCCTTTCTCGCACCGGCCGCCAGCTTGACGGGAGCGCGGTCTACCGGATCGTCCGGCGCGCGATGGGCGCGGTCGGTCGTCGTGGGGGGCCCCACCTCCTTCGCCACGCGGCCGCGACGCATCTCCTCGAGGGGCCTGGCGGCACCGGCGGAGCGCACCTACGCGTGGTCCAAGAAGTGCTCGGCCACGCCAGTCTCGCGACGACGCAGCGGTACACCGGTGTGACGACGCGAGCCCTCCAGCAGGCGCTTCGCGGCGGACATCCGCGCGGGCTCGCAAGCCGTGCGGCGGAGGTCCAGGATGGCTGACGGCGCAGCGTTTTGGCGGCTCGCGAGCGGGTTCCTCGCGACGCGCGAGAACGCGAACACGCGCTCCGCGTACGCGCGCGATCTCGATGCGCTCGCGGCCGTGCTCGGGCTCGCCGATGACCGCGTGCCGGACCTCGCACCGGTCTTCGACCTCGCCGACGACGCGGGCGCGCGAGCCGTGGCGCAGGAGCTTTCGGGCCTGCCGCTCGGCTGGTGGCGACACTGGCGCGACGGCCTTGAGGGCAGCATCGCGAGCCGCCGCCGCAGGGTCGCGGGCGTTCGCGCGTTCTGTCGATGGTGGTCGCGTCTGTTCGATGTCGGTAACCCCGTCACCGAACTACGGCCACCTGCCGAGTCGGACCGCGATCAAGGGCGAATCGAGCGAGAACTCGTGTCGCTGACATTGGCAGAGGCGCTCGCCTTGTGTGACGCAGCTTCGAAGGCGCAGGGCCCGCTCGGGCGGCGCACGGAGGCGCTGATCGAGGTGCTCTACGGATGCGGCCTGCGGGCCAGCGAGGCGGTGCAGCTTGACTGCTCCTCATTGCAACTCGACGACGCCGAGGACCCCTACCTCGTCGTTCGGGGAAAGGGTGGCCGCCTTCGGGCGGTGTCAGTGCCGCTGCAAGCCCGCGCGGCGCTCATCGCCTATCTCGCAAACGCCCGCCCCGAGCTGAGGGCGCGCGACCGAACCCCGCGAGGCGACCAGGCCAAGCATCGCGACGGCGACGCGGTCTTTGTTGGAACGCGCGGTCGCCGCCTCGGGCGCGCCGACGTCTGGCGCATCGTCACCCACATCGCGAAGGTCGCGGGAATCACATCCGATGGCCGGCGGGTATTCCCCCACGCGCTCCGGCACTCCTGCGGCACGCATTTGATTCAGGCGGGCGTCGACATTCGCTACGTCCAAGCGCACCTGGGCCACGCAAGCCCGGTCACCACCGAGATCTACACGCACGTGACGGCGTCGCACCTGCACGCGGACTTCGATCGTGCCCATCCACGCTCGCGCCGGGACGTGCGACCCGCTCGACCTGCCGCCGAGCACGGCGGCGACCAGGACCCCCAGGGGGCCACCCCGGACCACCACCCGGTTTCAGCGTAGTTCGTCAGATGTGACAGCGGGCGCACGGAATGCGCCAACTTCGTCGCAACTTCGTCATCGCTCAGAGCACCAGCCAAGGGGCGGGGCCGTCGCGCCCTCCACTGAGGAGGGAGCCGACCGGCGCCCGACGAACGCTTTTCGGATGGTGGAGCGGCGAGAGGCGGCCGAACGTCCATGCCGACCCTCGCGGCAGCGCCGACCGGTGAGAGCTAGTGCGTGCCCTTAAGAAACGTGCGGGCTCGCTCGCGTACCTCGTCGGCTGATCCGAGGCTGACAGCCTCCGCGGCAAGCGTTCGGGCCTCGTCGACGTCGAACCGTTCCGCCAGTCGTTTGATGTCATCGACGAGCACTGGCGCAACGGAGAGGCCATTCACACCGAGCCCGACGAGCACCGGTGTCGCAAGCGGGTCGCCGGCCACCTCACCGCACACGCCGACCCATCGTCCATGGGCGTCCGCGGCCCCGCAGACCTCTCCGATCAGACGCAAGACCGCCGGATGAAGGGCGTCGGCGAGAGCTGACGTTGCCGAGTTTGTTCGATCGGCGGCCATCACGTACTGCGCGAGGTCGTTCGTGCCGATCGAGAAGAAGTCGACCTCCGGGGCGAAGAGTTCCGCACAGATCGCAGCCGCCGGCACCTCGATCATCGCTCCGATCTGGAGTCCGTGCGGGCGGCGCTCGGACCAGCCGAGGGCGTCAATCTCCGACTCGACGACATCGCGGGCGCGGCGCCACTCACCGAGCGTCGAGATCATCGGGAACATGATCCGCACGGGGTGCTCGGCCGCCACGCGGAGGATCGCGCCAACGTGTGCCGCGAGGAGGCCTGGCTCGGCAAGCGTGCGTCGCAGGCCACGGACTCCGAGCGCGGGGTTCGCGGTGACCGGTTCAGGCAGGAACGCAAGCGGCTTGTCGAATCCGGAGTCGAGGGTGCGAATCGTGACGCGACGGCCCTCGGCCTCGTCGCAGATCGCCGCGAAGGCCGCGTGCTGCTCGTCGCGGGTCGGCATGGTGGTCCGGTCGAGAAAGAGCATCTCGGTGCGAAGGAGACCGATGGCGTCGGCGCTACTCGCTTGGAGGGCTCGCATCTCGATCAGCATGCTGATGTTCGCGGACACCTCGAGCGCAAGCCTGCGCTCAGAATCGCCCGCAGCGGGCTCGACTGGGCGGATGTGCGGCGCCGCACTTGGGGTCGGGCCGCGGGCGGCGAGTGTGGCGGGGTCGGGATCAATCGTGAGCGTGCCAGCATCCCCGTCGAGGAGCACCGGCGTCCCCTCGACAATCGTCAAGATCCCCGGGCCGAGACCAACGACGGCCGGAATGCCGAGCGCGCTCGCGAGGATTGCGGTGTGCGACGTCGGCCCCCCACCCGCGGTTGCGATGCCGCGGACCAGGTTCAGATCGAGCGCCGCGGTCTCGGCGGGTCCGAGGTCATCCGCGATGAGCACCCCCGGCCCCCAGAGCGCAGGCGGGTCGGCGGCCCCAGCCATCCGGGCGATGACGAGCCGTCCGATCTCGTCGATATCGGTGGCCCTGGCTCGCTGGTAGGGGTCGGGGAGGGCCCGGTAGCGCGCGGCGACCCCACCGGTCGCGGTCGCCCAGGCCGCCTCTGCGGTGACGCCGTCGTCGCCGAGCGCGGCAAACGCCGGACCGGCGAGCGCGTCGTCATCGAGGATCATGATCTGCGTACTCAGGATCTCGGCGTGGACCGCGCCCGCCTGCGAGGCGATGGCGTCGCGCGTGCGCCGAAGCTCGTCGCGCACGGCGTCGATCGCTCTGCGCAGCACGACGGCTTCCTGGCCCGGGCCGCCGATCTCGCGTGTTCGCCCCGTGGGCCGTCGGTGAACCCGTCGGGCGGGCGCGACGACACTCCCCCGGGCTGCGGGCTGGCCGACGATCGCGTCGCGGGGCGATCCGAGACCCGCAAGCGCTGGAGTCGGAGGCAACGGAGGTGAGGCCCCTTCGTCGAAGCCGCGGGCCGCGAGCGCTTCGATCGCCACCAGCGCCTCGTTGCCATCTCGGCCGCGGACACGGACGAGGACCATCTGGCCCCGCAAGACACCGAGCGTCGCGAGGCTCGTCAAGCTCCGACCGTTGGCCGGGCCAGCGCCCGTCGTGTGGTTTCGCACCTCAACGGTGGCCTCGAAGGCGGCGAGCAAGGAAACGAAGCGCCCCGCCGGACGGGCGTGAAGTCCCTCGGGGAGGTCAATGCGGATCAGGCGCTCTTGCCACGGGCCGGCGTCGGGGGCGCTTGAGCGAGTCACGGCCGCCATTGTGTCGGCTGGCGCGGCACAGTGTCGAGACACTTCCGTGAGAAATGTCGCGCCCGACGAATCACATTTCGGACTACGCTGAGAACCGGGTGGTGGTCCGGGGTGGCCCCAAACTCGACGCGGCCCAGCGGGGCGCCGGGACCGCTAAACGACCGGCAGGGTCGGTGGGCCGATCGGAATCAGCACCGGGCGGATACCTGACGAGCCGACCTCAAGGATGCCAACCCGCGGCTGCATTTGGAAGAGCCCCTGCTGCTTGCGAACCCGCGAAACCGCGCGGTCGGAAATACCTGACCACCCCGTCCCTGGTGGTGCGCCGCCCTCCAAACTCCCCCATGGGCAGACCGCCCCGGGGCAAACCATGAGCGTCCCGTGGTGGATCGCGACCAATGGATCGTGCCAGTGGCCATAGACGAGACAGTCGACCGTGCCTACCCGGCGAAGGAGACTGCCATGCAGGCCGGCCCGCCACGCGCTTCGTCGACGTAGCGCGAGGTGGCACACCACGGTCGCGAGGTCGATTGGGTACGCCCGGTCGCCGTGCGAGAGGCCGATCCGGTGCCCGGCGACCTGGATGACCGCGTCTCTGGGAAGGCTCAACCCGTCGAGTCGGTCGTGGTCGCCGCGCACCGCAACCACCGGGGCGATCCGGGCGAGGTCGTCGAGCACGCTCGGGACCGACAGATCCCCCGCATGGAGAATCACGTCGCACCCTTCGAGTGCCTCGAACACGGCCTCGGGCATCGCGTCGAGGTACTCACCGACGTGCGAATCGGCGACGAGCCCGATCCTCACGGTCGCGCTCACGACGCGTAGCGGCCGCGCTCGGCGAAGTCCTGACGCGCGAGGGCGATGAGACGGTCGAGGAGCTCGCCGTACGCGATGCCCCCGGCTTCGAAGAGCTTGGCGTAGACACTCGTCGGCGTGAAGCCCGGGATCGTGTTGACCTCCGAGACGAGGACCTCGCCGTCGTCGGTTGCGAAGAAATCGATTCGGGCCATGCCCCGGCAATCGGTCGCCCGAAACACCTCAAGCCCCAGCTGCTGGACGCGCTCGGCGATGTGCGGCGCGATCTGCGCGGGAACCTCGACCGAGGCCATGTCGGGGAGGTACTTGGTGTCGTAGTCGTACCACTCGGCGTCATAGACGATCCGTCCGACCGGGGAGCATTCCGCGACGTCGTTTCCGAGGATTCCGACCTCAACCTCCTTGCCGATCGCCGCCCGCTCGACCAAGGCCTTCGGATCGTGGGCGAGCGCGAGATCGAGCGCCGCGTCGAGCTCGTCGGCTCCGCCAACACGGCTGATTCCGACGCTCGAACCCAACCGAGCGGGTTTTGCAAACGACGGGTAGCCGATCCGCGCCTCGACCCGTTCCCGAACTGCGTCCCGGTCGACCGCCCAGTCGCGCGCGTGGACGACGACGTAGTCGACCTGGGGGACGGTGTGCGAGCGCATCAGATCCTTGAAGAGCGCCTTGTCCATCGCCACCGCCGAGGCGGCCACCCCGGAACCGACACAGGCCACCCCGACCGTGTCACAGAGCCCCTGCACGGTGCCGTCTTCGCCGTACGGTCCATGAAGCACGGGAAAGACGACGTCGATCGGTTGGGCACCGCCCGCAAGCCTCATGAGGGCCGGGGCGCCATCGGCGCCGACCGCCAGGGCGACCGGCTCGCCATCAGCATGCCACCGTCCATCGCGGAGGATCTCGACCGGGGTGACGTCGTAGCGAGCCGAATCGAGCGCCGCGAGGACGCCCGCGCCAGAGGACCGGGAGACCTCATGCTCACTCGACCGGCCGCCCATCAGAAGGACGACCTTCACGCGCGCGTCGCTCACGGCACGGTCCCCGTCGGCACCGGTGCCGCGAAGATCTGAACGGTGGATCCGTTCGGGACCTCGGTCTCTGGATCGGGGAAGGATCCCCAGACAACGTCCGAACCATCACCGGCAGGAGAATCGCGCCGCACCAGTTCTGGTTGCAGGCCGGCGGCCCTGATGGCCTCCTCGGCGGCGCCGATCGACAGGCCCGCGACTCTGGGCACGGAAGCAGCCGGGGCGACTGCCACCACGAAGTTCACCGTGTCGCCAGGTTCGATCGGCGAGCCGGGGCTGGGCGTCGTCGCGATGACCGTACCGGGCGTGTCGTTCGGGCCGGCCTCTTCCTCGCTCGAGGTGAAGCGGTTCTTGAAGCCCTGCTCCCTGAACTTACGTTTGAATTCGTCCGGGGTGAGGCGGAGCAGGTCAGGCATGGTCACCACCGGCGCCTCGGCGATGACGACGTTCACCGTCGATCCTTCGTCGACCGACGCCGTCGGCCCGGGATCCTGGCTGATGATTGTTCCAGGGGTGAAGTCCTCGTTCGGTTTGGACGTCGGCGTCCCGAGGACGAGATTCGGACCGAGCTTTGCCTTCGCCGCGTCGATGCTGAGCTTGCGGATATCCGGGACACCGACCTTCTTCGGGCCCTTGCTGACCGTGAGGGTCACCAACGAATCGGTCGGTTGCTCGCCTTCAGGGGGGTCCTGTGCGATCACCTGCCCCTTCTTCGTCGCATCCTTGTCGAACTGCTCCACCACTTTTCGGTTCTCGAATCCCGCCTGCTTGACTGCCGCCACGGCCTGGGCCCGTTGCATTCCGACCACATCGGGCACCTTGGCCGTATCCGGACCGGTGCCCACGACGAGGGTCACCGTCGAGCCCGCGTCGGCTGACTGGCCCCCAGGCGGGACCGAGTTGATGACCTTGCCCTTCTCGTCGGCCGTGCTCGCCTTTGGCGTCTCGCGCGTTTGGAACTTCTGCTCCTTGAGCACTCGGGTTGCGTCCGCAACGGAGAAGCCCTGGATGTTCGGGACGTTGACCTTCGGTGGCCCGGAATCCCGCATTATGAATGCCGTCCCGAGGCCGACGAGCAGGCCAAGTCCCACCAGCCACGCAAGCAAGACCGGAACGCGTCGCCTGGGGGACGCCTCGCGACGCCCGTTGCGACCGGGTGGGTTACGACGGGGAGGACCGCTCACACGCGTGGGCTCCGTCGGCTGGCGCATCATCTGCGTCTCGCTCGCGTCGCCCATCGCCCCGGGCATCACCCGCGTCTGCGATCCGTCGCCAGGGATCAGCATCGTTTCGTCGTCGCCGATGATCTCCGCCCGAACGCGCTGGAGCGCACGGGTGAAGTCCTCGGCGTGCATAAAGCGATCTTCCGGACGCTTTTCGAGCGCCCGCATCACCACCGCCGCAAGGCGCGGCGGGAGGCTCGGCTCGAACACCCGCGGATCCTGCGGTGCTTCGTTGACCTGCTTCAGCGCCACGGTCACCGGGCGGTCTCCATCGAAAGGAAGGCGCCCCGTGAGCATCTCGTAGAGCACAATGCCAGCCGAGTAGCAGTCGCTTGCGGGTGTGACCTCCTTGCCCTGGGCCTGCTCCGGAGAGAGGTACTGCGCCGTGCCGATAATGAGGCCGACCTCGGTCATCTGCGGCCCGCCAGCGCGGGCGATGCCGAAGTCGGTGACCTTCACGCGTCCGTCGTCGGTGAACATGACGTTCTGGGGCTTGACGTCGCGGTGGATGACGTCGCGCTTGTGGGCAGCCGCGAGCGCCGAGAGGAGCTGCAGCTGGATGTCGATCGCCTCGGTGGGCGCAAGCGGCGCTCGTTCACGGATCTCGCGCTTTAGATCATGGCCGGGGAGGTACTCCATGACAATGAAGTACGAGCCATCGACCTCACCTCGGTCGTACACGGCCACGATGTTCGGGTGGTTGAGACCAGCCGCGCTCGTCGCCTCGCGACGAAACCGTTCGACGAAGGCGGGGTCGGCGGCGTAGCGCTCAGCGAGCACCTTGACGGCCACCTCGCGACCGAGTTTCCGGTCACGGGCCAGGTAGACGCGCGCCATTCCACCAGTGCCGAGCTGACGACCCAGCTCGTAGCGATCGGCGATGACCGATCCGGGTTCGATGATGCTCATCCTCCGCCTCCCTTAGCCTCGATTGCCGCTCGCATCACCGCTGCGGCGACGGGCGCGGCAACGACGCCACCCGTGCCCGGTGTGTCCTCGATGACGACCGCGACCGCGACGACCGGGCGCTCTCGCGGAGCAAAGCCGATGAACCACGCATCGTTTGAACCGGAGGCGCCGGTCTCGGCGGTGCCGGTTTTTCCCGCGACGGAGAGACCGTCGAGCGACGCCGCGCGACCTGTGCCTTCGTCGACCACGCGACCCATCATGCCGGCGACATCGGCGGCGGTCGTCGCCTTGGTCGCCGTGCCGTCGTTCTTGGGGTCGGTCTTGAACACGGTCCGGCCGCGGCGGTCGACGGCCCGGTCGACGAGGTAGGGGCGCACGAGCGTGCCGCCGTTTGCGATCGCGCAGGCGACGAGGGCCATCTGAAGCGGCGTCACCGCGAGCGACTCCTGCCCGATCGCAAGGCGCGACGTGTCGCCGTCGGCGGCGTCGTTTGGCAGGAGTGACCCCCCGCGGAAGCGTCCGGAGGTGACCGCCTGCCCGTCAGGCAGGTCGATCGCGGGGGGCTTGCCGAAGCCGAATCCCGTCATCGTGGTACCCATAAGCGACGATCCGAGCGCCTCGCCGATCCGCGCGAAGGTCGTATTGATCGAGCGGGTAAGGGCCGTCGAGAGGTCGTGCACACCGAAGACCTGCCCCCCAAAGTTTCGGATGACCTGACCGTTCTTGACGATTCGGCCGGGGTCGTCGAACTTCGAGGTCGGCTGATATTGGCCGCTATCGAGCGCGGCGCTCGCGGTAACCACCTTGAACGTCGATCCCGGCGGGTAGCGCTCCTGCGTCGCGCGGTTCAGGAGCGGCTTGCCATCGGCCTTGAGAATCGATGGGAAGTCGGTGCGAACCTTGGCGAGATCAAAGCCCGGTTCAGACACCATCGCGAGCACGGCGCCGGTCGATGGGACAAGCGCGACGACCGATCCGCGCCGACCGGCAAGCGCCGCCGTAGCCGCCTCCTGGACCCGCGCGTCGAGCGTGAGGTGCACGTCCGCGCCGCGGCGTGTCCGCAGACGCAGGCGCTGCAGCAATGGCTCCGTGCCGTAGCTTCCACCGAGGTAACGATCGTAGCTCGCCTCGATCCCGGTCTTTCCCTGCTCGGGTGTGGTGTAGCCGAGTACATGGGGCGCGAGGGTCGGCTTGGCGTAGACGCGCTGGAACACGCGCTGTCCGCGGACACGACCACGGCGGCTCGATGCGAGAATCTGTCCGTCAGCGCTAATGATTCGGCCGCGCTGAATGAGGCGATCACGCTGCAACGCGGTCGGGTTGTCGCTTCGACGATTGAGACTGTCGGCGGCCACGATCTGCCAGTACCCGAGCATGGCGAGCACCAGGCCGAAACCTGCGGCAAGGACTATGTAGAGGCGACGGATCGAGCGATTCACGACCGGTCCTCCGCAGGCGCCAGGCGGGGTGGCCGCTCACGCCACGGCGCTCGCGAGCGATGACTGATCACGAGCAGGATCGCGACGAGCGCGAAGTTCGTGACGACGCTCGAACCCCCGTAGCTCATGAAGGGGAGCGTGACGCCCGTCAGCGGGACAAGACGCGTGATGCCGCCGAGGATGACGATGGTTTGGAGCGCGAGGACGGTCGTCAGCCCGGCGGCGAGGAGCTTCGAGAAGCCGTCGTTTGCTCGGGCCGCGATCGCGAGGCCACGCGCCGCGAAGAGCAGGAAGACGCAGATGACAGCCACCGCGCCGATGAAGCCAAGCTCGGCGCCAATCGCGGAGAAGATGAAGTCGGTCTGGAGGGCGGGAATGACCGGGCTCCCGTCGTCTTTGACGAGGAAGCCTCGCCCGAACCCGGGCCCGACAAGGCCTCCATCGGCGAGCGCGTAGAGCGACTGAACCATCTGGTAGCCGGTGTTCTGGGCGTCATTGAAGGGCTGGAGCCACGTATCGACGCGATCCTGGATACGGGGTACGGCCGCCCACACGGCCGCCGCTCCAACGGCGAAGAGACCAGCCCCGACGAGGACGTAGGTCGCTCGCCCGGAGGCGAGGTAGAGCATCGCAAGGAACACCCCGAAAAAGAGGAGCGCCGTGCCGAAGTCGTTCAACAGGCCGACCAGTGCGAGCGCGGCGCCCAAGACGACGAACATTGGCCCGAAATGGCGCGCCGCGGGAAGGTTGAGGCCCAAGTGGCGCTCGGTCGGCACGGCGAGCACCTCGCGCCGCTCGCGGAGGTAGCCGGCAAGGAAGATCACGATCAGGACCTTGCTGACCTCGCCGAGCTGAATCGTCTGTCCCCCGCCGATCTCGATCCAGAGCTTTGCCCCGGAGATGCGCGTCCCGAAGATTGCCGTCACCACGAGCAGGAGGACTCCGACGGTGCCGATGATGTAGCGGTAGCGCTCCAGCATGTGGTGGTTTGGCATGACGAGGATCACCGCGGCGAAGACGGCCGCCCCGACGCCGACCCAGATCGCCTGGTCCTTCGCGAGTTCAGGGCTGACCCTGTAGAGCGTCACCAAACCGACCGAAACGAGCACCGAGACGATCGGGAGCAGATACGGATCGGCGAGCGGGAGGCGCCAACGAACGAGCAGGTGCAGCGCGAGCATGCCGCCTGCGACCGCCGCCACTCCGGGCCAGGCGTCGTAGGTGAGCATCCCCGTCTTTGCTCCAGCGACGGCGAGGAGGCCGACCCCGCCGACGACCACCGCAAGAAGGATCAGCGCGAGTTCCCGAAAACGTGCCGCCCTCACGAGATCACCGGAAGGCCGTATCGCCAGACCAGCCGAGCTGCGAGGAGCGTCGCCTCACCCTTACCCATCAGCGTGCGTCCGAGCGCCTGGGGCTCGGCGGCCCGAACCGTGGCGGCGGGCACGCCGATCACCTGACCCTCGGTGAACATTTTGATCGGCCCGAATTCAAAGGGAAGCCCGTGATGGAGACGGACCTGACCGGACGCGTCGCTATCCAGGAAGTAGCTGCGCGAACCCACCCAGGTCGCCGCCCCCCCGGCGACGGCCAGCACTACCAGCGAGATGAGCAGCGGAACCCGTGCGCGAGATCCCCGCCGAGGGCGATCCACGTGCTCGAGCACCGAGGTCCGGCGGCTGGGGCGCTCGGCGTTTCGGCGAGGAGACGGTGGAGTCTTCCCGAGGACAGTCACCGGCTCGGCGGCGGCCACGACAGGGTGTGGTGCGGTGTCGCCGGACTTCGGACGCTCGCTCGGAAGCACCTCCGCTTGGTTTCCGACGCCGATGCGCGCGAGCACGACGGTGATGTTGTCGATGCCACCGGCCTCGTTCGCGGCGGCCGTGAGCGCTCCGGCGCATGCGTCGAGGTCGCCCTCGCGCTGCAACATCGCCTCGACCTCGCCGTCGGGCACGAGGGCGCAAAGGCCGTCGGAGCAGAGGAGGATGACGTCGTCTGCGCGCGCGGGAACCTCGACTTGGTCGACGCGAACGATCGGCTCGGCGCCGAGCGCGCGGGTGATCACGTTTCGTTGGGGGTGGCGATCAGCCTCCTCGGCCGTCAGGTCTCCGCGCCGGACAAGCTCGGCAACGACCGAGTGGTCGCTCGTGAGGCGTTGGAGTTCCCTGTCGCGATAGAGGTACGCCCGCGAGTCGCCGACGTGTGCGACCCAGATTCGGCCATGCGCGAGGAGTGCCGCGGTGAGCGTTGTGCCCATCCCGGCGCGCTCAGGGCTTCGGCCCGCCATGCGCCGGATCGTGCGGTTGGCCTCCTCGGCCGCCGCGCGCATCGCTCCCGGAGACGGGCTGCCGACGATGCGGGCGACCGCTTCGATGGCGATCGCGGCGGCGACCTCCCCGGCGCGCTGGCCACCGAGGCCATCGGCAACCGCGAGCACCGGAGGGGCGACGAGGTCACGATCCTCGTTGTGGGTGCGGCGCCTGCCGACATCAGACCGTCGCGCGACCTCGGTGATCGCGAGCACGCCCTCGGTCTGGGTAGGCTCCGGCCCGGTCTCGTCGCTTGGGCTGCTCACGCCAGCCTCGCGAGGACGACGCTGACGTTGTCGGCTCCACCCGCCGAGTTGGCCGCCTCGACCAGGCGAGTGGCGGCCGAGTCGAGGCTCGGGGCGGCCTGGATCAGGCTCCGGATCTCCTCATCGGGAACCTGTCCGGACAGTCCGTCGGAGCAGACGAGGACGATGTCGCCGGGCTCGGTTGGTATGGACCGCGCGTCGGGCTCGAGGGTGTCCTCGGCTCCGATCGCTTTCGTGATGACGTTCCGACGAGGGTGGAGCGCGGCTTCCTCCACCGAGAGCGCGCCAGCGCGAACGAGCTCCGCGACGAGCGAGTGATCCTCGGTCAGCTGGCGAAGGTCGCCGGAGCGCAACAGATACGCGCGCGAGTCGCCCACGTGCACGACGTCCAAGTGCCGCTCGCGGACGAGGGTGAGTGTGGCCGTGCTCCCCATGCCTGCGAGGCTTGGGTTGTGGGCGATCTCGGCAAGGAGCGCACGATTGGCGTCCCCGAGGCCTTCGCAGACCTCGGCCACGCTCGGGTCGTTGCCGAGTTGGCTGACCCGATCGACGACGGTCTGGGCGGCCCGTCCCCCTGCAAGCGCTCCACCGACTCCGTCGGCCACGCCGAGGATTGGCGGGCGCAGAAGGGTTCGGTCTTCGTTTGCCTCGCGAACCAGGCCGACGTGGCTGGCCAGCGCGGCTTCGCGGACCCGGGCCGCGCCGGAGGTCATTCCTCGTATCGCAGGACGGTCTCGCCCATTCGCAGCTCATCGTGGACCTTGAGCTGCCCCTGACCGTCGACGCGCCGGCCGTTGATGTAGGTCCCGTTGGTCGAGCCGAGGTCCTCGATGAAGTAAAACGGGCCTCGGCGGAAAATCCTGGCGTGCATGTGAGAGACGAACGAGTCATCCATGCAGAGCTGACTCGAGCGGGAGCGACCGATCGTGACGCCCCCCTCAAGCTCGACTTCGAGCCCGACTGTGAGCGAGGTCGACGCGTCGACGATAAGACGCGGTCGAATGTTCTCGTTCAGGCCAAAGGTGCTGGTGTCGGTTGGCCTGGGCGCCTCGGTTGGCGGGACCTGCACGTCGTGAATGGCCGCGATCTCGTCCGGGTCGTAGGTCGGTGACGTGACGACCGGTTGGGGACGGGTGTCGCTTGGGATGGGCGGCGCCGTGGCGGCTGGGACCGGTCGCACCTCCGGTGGCGGCTGCGGGATCACGCGGACCGAGGGCGTATCGAGCGCGGTCGGTGTCGCCGAGGCGACAAGGTCGAGCTCTCCGAGCCCGCGCGCCGCCGAGCGGGCGACCGCCCAGACGAACGCGAAGAGGAGCAGCAGGACAAGGCCCTGTGCCGCGAGGAGCCAGGTCTCGCTCATGTGCGCTCGACCGCGATCTGGGTCGTGCCGAGCTCGATCACGTCGCCGTCGCTCAGCTGGTGCCGGGTGATCCGCTTACCGTTCACTCGCGTGCCATTGGTGGACTTCATGTCAACGAGTAGGAACTCGGAGCCGACGTGGCGGATCTCGATGTGGACACGGCTTGCGTTCGAATCGGCGATCACAACGTCGCAGTCTCGGCTGCGGCCCATCGTGGTCGTGCGCTTGGTCACGCGGTGGCGCTCCGAGCCGATGGTGAGGGTGACGACGTCCTCGCGAACGAGGCCGGCCGCGCGCGCCTGCTCGGGCGTGATGATCTGGGTTCCCTGCACCCCGCGGAGCGCGTCGTTCGGGGTCGCCGGGACCACCGCGGGCGGCGGCGCGGGCGGCGGCACTACGGGCGGGGCGCCAAGCGACGGAGCAGGAAGCGCGGGAACGAGCGCTGGAGCAGGCGCGGCGAGCGGCTCGGCGGTATGCCCGGAGTCGGTGCCGTCCTCGGCCCCCGCAACGCTGACGTCCTCACCTGCCGCTGGAAGGAGCCCCTCGGGGCGTTCGTCGAGAGCCGGCTCGTCGACTTGGGCGGCAGGCGTCGGCGACGCGACAATGGGCGCTTCGGCGATCTTCTCCTCCGCCCGACTCGGCACAGGCGGCGCCGGTCGAGACGGCGTCAGCGCGGAGCGGTCCGAGACGCGCGCCGCGATGCCGAACTCCCCAACGCGCAGGTCGCTATCGGTTTCGAAGTTCACCCCTGGAGGGCCACTCAGCGTGAGCTGCGCCTCACGCGCGTGGTCGGTGAGGTATGCCGAAAGCTCACCCTGCAAGGAGGGCTCGAAGCTCGAGAACGCCTCTCGGTCCGTGGGAGAGAGAAATATGGTGAAGTCGTTCGGGGCGTAGATGCCCGCGACCGACACGCGCTTGCCGGCATCCATCTCGCGGGCAAGCTTGCGCGCGAGTTCAACCGGCTGGACCGGACTGCGGAAGATCCGCCCGAAACCGCGCTCGACGGCTCCTTCGATCTTCTGCTCAATGGACTTGAGAAGGCTCATCGGACTGGCTTCAGGGTACCTGATGCCCGGGGTGCCGGGCCACCGGGGCGACGCAGGAGGCCAACCGCCGCGACACCGGCGAGCCCGGAGAGGGCGATTGGGGTGAGAAGCGCGCCCACACCGGCGCTCCCCGGCGCAAGGCCGGCCGTGAGGACGACAAAGCCCATCCACGCCACCATTGCAAGCGCTTGCGCGCCGCCGCGCTGGGCCACGACGCGGGGCAGGGTGAGCGATGCGACGACGACGACCACGAGCCCCACGACTCCATCGGGGCGATCGGTTATGGCGGAACTGATTGCCGCGACCGCGCCGCGAATTGAGTGTCCGTCGCCGAGCTGGCTTCCGAGCCCCATCCGGGTTTCAGGCGAGAAGAGCAGTCCGCTCGCCCCGAGCCAGAGTTGTACGGAGATCGCCACGAACGCCCCCGCGGCGGCAGCCCACGCTCGCCGTGTCTGTCCTCGAATCGAGCCGGCAAGCAGGCAGTAAAGGACTCCAGCGCCGCTTGCGAACGCGATCGGGGCAACCGCGGGCACGAGGAGCAGTGCCGGGTGCCCACGCATGGGGAGGCCGAGGGCAACGCCCGCGACGGCGCCGAGCGCAATCGCTGGCGCCAGGGCGCCGAGCAGGAGCCCAACAAGGGCACTGAACGCGACGACGCAGGCAAGTCGCGGAATGAGTGTCGCGAGGGTCGCGGTGACCCCAAGCGCGGCCAGCGCGGCAAGACCCGGCATGCCCATCCCGGTGAGGACTGCGACCATCGCCATGAATGCCGCGACCGCGCCTGCGCCTCGTGCGAGCATCGCCAGCATGGGTGGCCGCGCGGCGCTGGGCGCGCTCATGCGCCTTGCCTCCTCGCGAAGCGCCCGACCGAGCGCGGAGGCTGTCGGGCGCGCGGCCGGATCGCGGACGAGCCCTGACGCGACAAGATCGAGAACCCGGCGCGGAAGGTCCGGGCGCTCGTCTGCGAGGTCAGGGAGGTCGGCGGCGGCGGCACGGCGGGCCGTCTCGGCAGGGTTCCCGGTCGCGAGCGGGTTGCGGCCGGTCAGCCCCTCGAAGAGCACCAGGCACGCGGCGTAGACGTCGGTCGCTCCCGTGGCGTCGATACCCATGGCCTGCTCGGGTGCCATGTAGGCCATCGTCCCGACGGTCACACCGCTCCGGGTCAGCCGCCCTTCGTCGACCAGGCGGGCGACCCCGAAGTCGGCCAGGCGTGCCCGGCCGTCGGAGCCAACCAAGACGTTGGCGGGCTTGACGTCACGATGGACGACGCCCCGCGAGTGCGCGTGCGCGAGGCCATCGAGCACGTCGGCCACAATTCGCAACATGCGAACCGGGCCGGGTGGGCGGCTCCGCATGAGGAGTTCGGCGAGCGACGGCCCATCGACAAGCTCCCAGGCCAGGTAGACCGTCGGCCCCTCCTGCCCCCAATCGAGCAATCTGGCAATCGATCGATGCGAGAGCCGGGCCGCGGCACGCACCTCTGCCCGCACACGGCGCGCAAGCCCCTCCTGGAGCACGATCTCCTTGAGAGCGACCTCGCCGCCGGTGCGCCGATCTGACGCCCGATAGACGCGCGCCGTCGCTCCCTGCCCGATCAGCTCGTGGAGTTGGTAGCGGCCGAGCACTGGCTCTGGCCGCGCACGTGCTGCGGGCGTGGCGTGGCGAGTTCGAGAGGGCACGTCAAAGCTGGTTCGCCACCGCCCGGTGCCCTCCCTGCCCCGGACGAGTTTCATCTGGGGCAACCGAAGCCCCTGGTAGGATCAAAAGTCCTGCTTGGTAGGAGCAATGGGCGAGTGGTGGAATTGGTAGACACGCAGGATTCAGGTTTCTGTGCTCGCAAGAGTGTGGGGGTTCGAGTCCCCCCTCGCCCACTACCTCGATGGGAGCGACCCGTGATCGACGTCAGGGCATTGCCGATGGGAATCCGAGAGCAGTAGGGCATGTCGACCGACGATCCATTCGCCGACCTCGAAACCGTTGACGACCGCCCGGAGCCCTCGCGGCGTTCGGGCCGGTCGCGCTCGGAGTCGCGGCCCCCGCGTGCGCCGCGCGATCCCGGGGACCGTCCACGTCGCTCGCGCCCCGGGGGAGGCCCCGGAGGACCAAGAGGGCGACGCCCCTCGGCCGGCAACGCGCTGCAGCAGCCCGGCGTCCGTCTGCTCGCGGCCCTCGCCGCGGCGATCCTTCTCATCGTCGTCATGACCGTCGTGATCAGGAGCTGCCGTCAGGATCGCCTCGTGTCGTCCTACCGAACCTACGTGACGCAGTCCGGCTCGATCACCGGCGACTCCAAGAATCAGGGCACCCAGCTCATCAACATTTTGAGCAACCAGCAAGGCAAGACGCCAGCGGAGGTCACGGCCCTGCTCAAGGGCCTCGCCCAGAAGGCAGAAGCCCTCAAGGAGAAGGCAAAGAAGGATTTGAAGCCGCCCGACGCGCTGCGCGACGAGAACACGAGCCTGATTAGCGCCCTGACCTACCGAGCAAACGGCATTCGGGGCCTCGCCGACAAAGTTTCCAAGGTTTCCGAGAAGACGAGTGATCTCGAGGTCGCCGCCACCCGCATCGCCGCCGAGATGAAGCTCTTCGGGGCAAGCGACGTGATCTACCAGCAATCCTGGGCAAAACCGACACAGGATGCCCTCGCGAAAGAGAAGATCCGCGGGCTCGAGGTTGCCGACAAGGACATCTTCCTTCAGAACCAAGAGTTCCTGGCGCCGTCGGTGATCAAGAAGGAGATCCTCCCGAAGCTGCAGCGAAAGACCGCGAGCACCGCGACGACGGGAGCAACCACCACCGGCACCGGGAACGCTCACGGGAACGGCATCACCAAAGTCGTGGCCCTCGGCCAGCCGAGCACGACACAGCTCATTCCGGGAACCACCGTGAACGTGAAAGCCGGTCCAAACCTGAAGTGGCTGGTCTCGGTCGAGAACTCGGGCGACTTCCAAGAGACGAACGTGACGGTCAAGGTCACCTACGATCCCGCCTCCGGATCGCCTCAGGAGAAGACGGCCGTCATCGACAGCATCGACCCCAAGCAGGTCAAGGACGTGCAGGTCGATCCACCCGATAGCCCGCCGTTTGAGACCGCGAGCCTCCGTGTCGAGGTCGCCGCCGTCACGGGTGAGAAGAACACCGCCAACAACGTCTTCGAGTACCGGGTGAAGATCGGCCTCTAGTCGGGGGAGGCCTGCCGCACCGGGGGCTAGACTCACCCCCCGTGAGCACTGATCTGACCGGTTGGATCGCGCTGGGCGCGGGCGGCGCCGCGTTCCTGGCGCTCGTGGCCTGCCTCGTGCTTTGGCTGACCCTGCGCAGGGTCCGCTCCGCCCAGCGCACGCTGCTTCCCGATGGTGTGACCGGCGACCTCGCCTCTCGCCAGCACGACCTGCACCAGACCCTGACACGCCTCGAGACGTCCCTTCGCGACCTTGAGGCCCTTGTGGGCCATCAGGCAGAGGCCACCGAGACCGAGCTGCGCAAGTCACTCCGCTTCGAGGGCCTGATCCGTTACGACGCCTACCGCGACATGGGTGGCCAGCAGTCCTGGTCGATCGCGTTCATCGATGGTACGGACACCGGTGCGGTGCTGACCTGCTTGCACGCCCGCGACCATGCCCGGGTCTATCTCAAAGAGCTCGTCAAGGGCGTCTCGGAGCAGCGGCTCTCTCCTGAGGAGGAGCGCGCGATCGAGATGGCAACCGGCCGGCCGAGGCGACGCTCGGCCGCCTAAGCCCGGTCGGCCGTCGCGATGGCCGTAAACGTGGCTACACTCCCTCGGGCGCCTCCAAACAGTGAGTTCCGACCGGAGATCAGGCCATGAGCCGAAGCCGGCAGGTGTTGGTCTTGAATGCGACCTACGAGCCCATCAACGTGTGCTCGCTGCACCGCGCCGTGAACCTGGTCCTGAAGGAGAAGGCGGAAGTGCTCGAGCAGTCCGAGCGCCGGATCCGGAGCTTTCACGCGACGCACGCTCGGCCGCACGTCATCAGGCTGAACTACATGGTCCGCGTGCCCCGCTACGAGAACCGCAAGATCACCCGACGGGCGCTCTTCGCTCGCGACGGTTACGCCTGCCAGTACTGCGGAGCGACGTCGCGGCTGACGGTCGACCACGTCATTCCCTGCAGCCGCGGGGGTGGGTCAGGCTGGGACAACGTCGTCACGGCCTGCGCGCCGTGCAACTCCCGCAAGGGCAACCGGCTTCCCCACGAGATCCAGATGTTCCCGAAGACCGCGCCGCGTCCGCCGGCGCCGTCGGTCTTCATCACCGTGGCGGCGCCGAGACGTCCGCAGAGCTGGGAGCAGTACCTGCTCAGGATGTAGCCGCCCGCCCGCGACGACTATCCTTGACCGTCCCCGCCCTCGTAGCTCAGGGGATAGAGCACAGGTTTCCTAAACCTGGTGTCGCAGGTTCGAATCCTGCCGAGGGCACTCAAGATTCTTCGGGTGCGCGCATCTGGGCCCATCGCTCTCCGCCCGACGATGGCTGGCCGCCCGACGTCCGTGCATGGCACGACTCGGATGGCTCTCTCTGCACACGATGGCACCAACGCGCCCCATCGCGGCTCGCCAGCGACTCAGCCGCCGTCGCCGACGGCTTGGAGCACCCGACCCGCCCGTGCTTCGCGCTCTTCGATGGCGGTCCGCTGGATCGAGTCCTCCATGCCGTCAGCCAGCCACTTCCACGCGAGGCGTACTTCATCGGAGGCGAACTCGAGGAGCGCCTCGGCAAGCTCCGGGCTGAGCGCGCCCGACGGTGCGACGAGCGGAGCATCGACGGTGCCGAGTGCTTCCTGTAGCCGGGCCGCGCGATCAAAGGCCGCGAACCAGCTCCCAGCGACACCAGCCTCGGTCCACTCGTCAGTGAGCCCGCAGATCACGTCGCGCACCAGCAGGCGCGCATCGTGGAGTTGTCGACCGGTCAAGCGGAGCGCTCCCGGGAGCGGGTGGCCTGGAATTCCGTGGTCGCCGTGATCAATCGTCATCGGCCGATCGATTCCACGTCGGATGCCCGCCCTCCTGCCGCAAGCGACTGACCCGACAACGGCCGTTGCAGTGCCCTGAAACCGATGGTGGCGCGGAAGGTTTCCACCGCCCGACGGCGATGCGCGGCAAACTCCTCCATCGCTCTCGTCGCCGTTGTCGTCGACGCGCACCAGGATGTGAGGCTCGACGAACCTGCCTCCCGGAACACCCCGTCGTACGACGCCCGATCGGTCGAGGCTGGCAGCAGAGCTTGCGGTCAGCGCGCCCGAGGTGCCATACGGAGCGACGTAGGGATCGAACCTACCGGGCGGGGGTGGACCCCGCCCCGCTCGTTTTGAAGACGAGTTGGGCCACCAGGCCCCGGCCGCTCCCCGCTGCTTGCGCAAGCTACTCCCAAACGACAGGGAGTCGGGCCCCGAAGGGGAACGTTCAACCATGCACAAACCTGCGGCGCCGTGAGCGGCGACGACCGTTGGGGCCGTCGAACCGCCGAATTGGACGAACGGACCCCCATTAAGGAATCATAAAGTCTTATGAATCCATGAGAACGTGAGGGCAATCGGGGATATCGATGCAAAATAGACTACCCCCAACTGACTCTTTTTAGTGAGAATCAGCGCAGCGCCAACGAATAGCGAGGAATCCTTGAGCAGTCCCGGACGCCAAGACGAGACGCTTTTGTCGGTGTCATCTGCCGCACGTCTTCTTGGAGTAAGCGCTTCCTCTCTCCGCGCATGGGCCGCGGGCGGGAAAGTACCCCACAGACGAACGGCCGGTGGACACCGGCGATTTTTGAAGAGTGACCTGGAGCAGTGGCTCGCCGAACGAGGGGCGGAGCTTCCCCAGCCGCCTGCCCGGCCGCCCGAGCTGGTGGCGTCGCGCACCCTTCCCCTGGAAGAGGTCGCCGAACGAATCAGGCAGACCGTGCCGGAACTTCTCGACGCGGCCGATTCGGCGGATGCACCGGGCGCGGGCTCCTCACGACGGCGGCGTGCGAGGCGCCGCCGAGGGCGCCTCGAAAGTCAGGTCGAAGGCCTTGCGCACGGCATTGCGGCCGGGGATCTCGGCCGGTACCTCCGGGAAGCCGAATGGAACGGCTTCCGCCACGGGGCAAGCGGGTCGCCGGGAGAAGGGCCGATCGGTGACGCCCTCTGTCTGCGGTGGGCCGTCGATCGGGTCGTCGCGCCCGAGCTGGACGGGCGCCCGACCGCTGAACTTCGCTCGCTGCAGCGCACCATGGACCGGCTCGTCGTTCGGGTCGCGTCAGGAATGGCGGAAGGCCTTCAGGCCAGGCGGCGAGCTGCTGATGGCTAGCGCATATTCGGAGGGAGGACGCCCGCGGCGCAGTGAAGGTCCGTGGGTTTCCATCTCGGCGGCCGCACGCGCGCTCGGTGTCAGCACGAGCACGCTTCGGGTCTGGGCAAGCGAAGGACGAATCCCCCATGTCCGAACAGCCGGGGGCCATCGACGCTTCAATCCAGAGGGTCTTCGTGATTGGCTGGCCAACCAGCCGGGCAACGCTACGCCGCTTCCGCGTCGGGCCGCCTTCCGTCTCGAGCCGGCACCGTCGCTTGCGCATGCGATCCGTGGGGCCGCAGAAACCGTGCTGGGCACCATCGAGCAGCACCTCGAAGGTCAACCATTGTCCGAGTTCAGGCGGTTGGCCGAGAACGAACGGCGTGCAACGGTGCTCGCGTGGCTCGACACGCTGGCGGATGCGTTTGCGGCAGGGACCCTCAGCGTCGCCCTCGAGCAGGCGAGTAACTACGGACGAGCGCATGGCCTGGCCGGTTCGTCCGCCGAGCTGGCGCTTACGGGCAGCCTTGCACTTGAGCGTGCACTCGAAGATGCGCTGGCCAAGACGGGGGCGAGCCAGCGCCAATGCCAGCAGGTGACGGCGGCAATGGCCACGTTGAGCCTCCGCGTTGCGGTGAGCTGGGCGGAGGCCGCGGCCGACGCCGTGCGGTTGTAGTTCGGTCGCCGGGCGCCGCGACGCCTGGCTACTCGGACCGCTTGACGGCAACCCGAACACGATCGATCCGATTCCCATCGGCGTCGATCACCGCCACGTCGAGGGCGCGGGGCGTCACCGTGACCTCCAAGAAATGAAAGACGACCTCGCAGCGTTCGAGGCCAGCCACCGGGTAGAGGCAAGGGTAGAGCGGCGCGCCCCCACCCCCCGTGGTGATGTGACGGATCCCGCCGACGAGGAGCCGCTCGTAGGCGTGGTTGTGGCCCTGCAGGATGAGGTCGACCCCGCGCGCCCGCAGCAGGGGCTCCCAGGCAGCTTGCTGGGCACGGCTCGGACGATGCAACCCGCCGCTCCGCAAGGGCTGATGAAACGCGACGACGACCGGTCCAGGCCACGCCTTCGGAATCGCACGCCGCATGAACGCGAGCTGGTTCGCGTCGGTCGGAAGGTTCGCGTCGAGCACGACGACGATCGCCGGGCCGGCCCTGAACCGGTACCAGCGTGACGAGGCCCCGAGGACCTCGGCGGTCGAGGTCCCGCCCAGGTCATGGTTTCCCCAGGCCGCTCGCCACCGAGTTCCGGCCTCGATCAGGCATGCCTGAGGCTGGTAGAAGTTCGCCTCGGTGGCCGTGCCATTCGGACGATAGAAGTTGTCCCCGGTCGTGAGGATGAAGTCGACCGGCCGGCTCCGCTGGCGCTCGCACATGCGCTCCGCGATCGCCTGCTGAGCCGATGAGCCGTAGCCCCAGTCCCCCACGACCTGGAAGCGGGCCTGCGGTGGGGTCGCCGAGACCGCTGGCGAGCCCGCGAGCGTTGCCACCGCGGCCGCCGTGGCGGCCGTGGAGGCGCGTGCGTTAAGTCGGATCCGGATCCCCGTCGATTTCCTGCCGAAGGGCTTCCGCTCTCGCGCGGAGTCGGTCGCGCGCCTCGTCGATTGCCGCCTGCGCGTCGGGTGGAATCGGGGCAGCCGGTCCGGGTAGAGAACCCTCGTCGTGTGTCGCGAGATCGGACGGTTCGGTGCTCACCAGGTTGCGACCGCGCCGACGCAAGACGGCGGCGATTGCTCCGACACCCGCTGCGGTCACGACGGCGATCAACCTTCGTCGAAGCCACTTCATCGGGCGCTTCTCCCAGGTCGCGTCATCGGTCGATTGTAGTACGCCGCAGCGTCCGTGCGATCCCTCGCGCCTGGCGGGGCGCCGCGTGGTCGACCAAGAGCCAGCCACGCCGACACGAAGTCGTGACAGAGTTGACGCGCTACCAGGCACCCCGGACACAGTCGAGGCGAGGCCGTTGTTATACTCTCCCGCTTGCCGAGGGGCGATGCGCCGTGCGCACGCTCGACCCGGCGACCCGAAACGATCCGCCAAGGAGGCCGGCATCACCGCCTACGAACTCATGTTGATCCTGAACCCCGATGTCCCGGGGGAGCTCCACGAGGAGATCGTGGAACGCGTCCGCAAGATCATCGTGGATGACGGCGGCAGCGTTGATCACGTCAACGACTGGGGCCGGCGGAAGATCGCTTACCCGATGGCAAAGCAGGCCGACGGTATGTTCGTCATCCTCACCTGCAAGGCATCAGCGGCGGCACTCGACGAGGTCGAACGTGTGCTGACGATCAGCAAGGACGTCGTGCTGCGCTCGCGACGGATCAAGCTCAGCCGTTCTCAAGCCGAGTTGGCGCTCGTTCAAGGCGCTCCAGCTCCGGTCGACGAGCGACCCGACCCTGAAGCTCGTCCTCGTGGTGGCCCGCGTGGCGGCCGCCGGCGTCCCCGGTAGCGCGGTCCAATGCCTGCTGACCTGAATCGCGTCACGCTCGTCGGGCGCCTGACCCGCGACCCAGAACTCCGTCGGACGCCGTCGGGCGACCCGATCTGCAGCATCCGACTCGCGGTGACGAGCCGGGGTCGCGACGAGACCGGCAACTGGACCGACAAGCCGAACTACTTCGACATCTCCGTGTTCGGTCGACAGGCCGAGACGGCCTCGACCTATCTGGCAAAGGGCCGGCGAGTCGGCGTCGACGGTCGCCTCACCTGGCGCGAATGGCAGGCCCAGGACGGCACGCGCCGCCAGTCCGTCGAGGTGACAGCCAACGACATCTTCTTTCTCGACTCTCGTGAGACGAGCGGTGACGGGGCCGGATGGTCCCAGCCGGCCGCGGCGAGCGGCGATCTCCCGGTCGATACGACCGACCTGCGACCAAGCACCCCGGCCGCGACGATCGATGACGACGACATTCCCTTCTAGACGACCAAGGCTGTTTGACGATGCAAGCAATTCTTCTCCAAGACGTGGCAGGGCTCGGTTCAGCAGGTGCGGTCGTGACCGTGCCCCGTGGCTACATGCGCAACTACCTGGGTCCCCGGAAGCTCGCGGAAGTCGCCACGCCAGGGCTCGTCGCCCAGGTCGAGCGCCAAGAATCCGCGCGGCGTAATGCGGCCGCTCGGGCCGAGTCGGAAGCCTTCGAGCTGCGCGATCTGCTGGCTCGCACGATCCTCACCTTGAAGGCCAAAGCGGGTGGGGACGGCCGACTGTTCGGTTCGATCACGGCGGCGGACGTCTCGGATGCCATCTTCGCGGCCCGTGGTGTGCGCATCGATCGCAAGGACATCACCGTCGACCCTCCGATTCGGACAACGGGCACCTATACCGTTCCGGTTGTCGTTCGGTCCGGCGTGACCGCCGAGGTCAAGACGCTCGTTAGCCCGCTGCACGAGGAGTGATTTGTCTTCCGCGGCGCCCAGCCGCGGGCAGCAGAGCGTGAGCACGCAGCACGTCCCGCCCCCGCAGAACCGCGAGGCCGAGGAGCATCTGCTCGCGGCGCTCATGGCGAACCCGGGGAACGTGGCCGAAACGTTGGCGATGCTGGTCGGCGACGATTTCTACGACGAGGGCCACCGCCGAATTTTCCAGGCAATCGTGTCGTTGGATGCTGGCGGCGAGCCAGTCGAACCGCTGACGGTCATCGACCGGCTCGAGCGTGCTGGGGACCTTGACGTTGTCGGGGGGCGCGTCCGCGTCCATGACCTGCTGTCGACACCCTTTATCGCGGCCAGCTACCGCTCCTACGCTGGTCTTGTCCGCGAGTCCGCGACGCTTCGTCGCCTCCTGCGCGTTGGGCAGGACATCGAGACGATGGTCTCCCAGCGACAGGCCGACACGGATGACCTGCTCGTACGCGCTGAGGATCTCGTCTACGGGCTGATGCAACGCCAAGTCCGGGGCGGGCTAATCCATTCACGCGACCTTGCGATGCGGACGGTGCAGAACCTGACCGAGGCGTTCGAGCGAGGCTCCGATATCACCGGCCTGTCGTCTGGCTTCCTCGACCTCGACCGAATCACGGGTGGTTTTCGACCGGCGAACCTGGTCATTATCGCCGCGCGACCGTCGATGGGAAAGACCGCCCTCGCCCTTGGCATGGCCCAGAACGCGGCGATCAATCAGGGAAAGACCGTCGCGATCTTCAGCCTCGAGATGAGCGGGGATGACCTCATCCAGCGCCTCATCTCGGCCGAAGGGATGATCGACTCGACTCGGATGCGTACCGGTCGCCTCTCGGCGGCCGACTGGCCTCGCGTCACCCAGGCTGCCGACAAGCTCAGCCGGGCGAAGCTCTACATCGACGAGTCGGCTGGCATCACCGTGGGCGAAATTCGTACCAAAGCCCGACGCCTGAAAGCCCGCGAAGGGCTTGATCTGGTGGTCATCGACTACATCCAGCTGATGGACTCCGACACTCGACGGGGATCGCGCGAGGAGAACCGCGTGCAAGAGATCTCCAACATCTCGCGTGGACTCAAACTCCTCGCCCGCGATCTCGACGTCCCGGTCATCTGCCTTTCCCAGCTGAACCGCGGTCCCGAGAGCCGCCCCGACAAACGGCCGTTGCTCTCGGACCTCCGTGAGTCCGGGGCGATCGAACAGGACGCCGACCTGGCGCTCCTCATCTACCGCGACGAGTACTACAACAAGGACAGCGACCAGAAGGGCATCGCAGAAGTCATGGTCGCCAAGAACCGAAATGGACCGACCGACCGCGCGCGGCTCGCCTTCGAGGGGACCTACGCGCGATTCGGGAACCTCGCCCGAGAGGGCGGTTAACCCACAACGCGGTGGCCCTCAGGACACTCGCGGGACCATCCGAGGCGTCGGGCCTCTGGATACATCTGGACACTTCTCAGACAGGACACTCGTGCCGGCAATCGTGGTGATCGGCGCCCAATGGGGCGACGAAGGTAAAGGCAAGGTCGTCGACCTCCTCGCGGAGCGAAGCGACATCGTCGCCCGTTTCCAAGGCGGCAACAACGCCGGGCATACGATCGTTGCCGACAACGAGGTCTACAAGCTCCACCTGATCCCGTCGGGCATCCTCTACCCAGGGACGCTGTGCCTGATCGGAAACGGCGTGGTCGTCGATCCCGGGGTTCTGTGCTCGGAACTTGACGACCTCGAGCGTCGGGGCGTCGCGGTCGACAACCTGAGGGTCTCGGCGAACGCTCACCTGATCATGCCCTACCACGTCACCCTCGATGGCGCGGCCGAACAAAAGCTCGGGCGCTTCTCGATCGGCACCACGGGACGGGGAATCGGCCCCTGCTACCAGGACAAGGCGGCGCGGATCGGCATCCGCGCTCAGGATCTCCTCGACGAGAGCATCCTCGTGCGAAAGATCCGGATCGCGCTGGAGCACAAGAACCCGATCTTGACCACGGTCTACGGCCTCGGGGCGCTCGACGCCGAAATCGTCGCGGCGGGAGTGCTCCAATACGCGGAGCGCCTGACCCCGTTCATCACGGACACGTCGCTCCTCGTGGACGAGGCACTTCGGGCCGGCAAACGCGTACTCTTCGAAGGTGCCCAGGGCACGATGCTCGACATCGATCACGGGACCTACCCGTTCGTGACCTCATCGAGCCCGATTGCCGGTGCTGCCTGTACCGGCATCGGCGTGGGTCCGGGGCGCATCGACCAGGTTCTCGGCGTGAGCAAGGCCTACGCGACGCGCGTCGGAGAGGGACCGTTCCCAACCGAGCTCGATGACGACAGCGGCCGCCAGATGCTCGAACGAGGAAACGAGTTCGGGACGACCACCGGCCGCCAGCGGCGTTGCGGATGGATCGACCTCGTCGCGCTGCGCTACGCGGTTCGTCTGAGTGGAATTGACCAGCTCGCGCTCACGAAGCTCGACGTCCTGTCCGGCTTCGAGCGCATTGCGGTGTGCGTCGCGTATGAGACCCGCGATGGCCGGCGTCTCGAGAACTTCCCGTGGAACCAGAGTGACTTCCACGGCTGCAAGCCGGTGTTCGAGGAACTTCCCGGCTGGGACGAGGATCTCACCGGTTGCACGGTCCTCGACGAGCTGCCCGGCGCGGCGCGCTCCTACCTCGAGCTGATCAGCGACCGTCTCGACGTGCCAATCACCCTCATTGGCACCGGACAAGGACGCCACCAGGTCATCGACTACGTCGAATTGTAGGCCCAACAGTCGGACCGCCCAGTTCGACCGGCGGCGGGACCAGACCTCAGGCGTTCCAGGATGGTCGCCGGCACGGCGCTGGCCCGAGTTCGGATCGGGGCCACCCCGGACCACCACCCACGGTTTAGGGTAACGGCCGAACGTCGGTCGGCGTCGGCGACAGATGGGTCGAGACTGTGTCGAGTCTGTGTCGAGATTGGGTCGGGACCGGGATGAGATGCAGGCTCGACCGAGTGTCGTGAGTCGAAGTTCGTGGGCAGTTTTGGCGAGCGAGGCCGAGCACAGGTGGACGCACCGCCAGGTGCGCACCGTCTGCGTCGGCTCAAGCCGACCCGCAGGAGGACGCGGTGTTCCCTGCATATCGAATATTCGGGGACCAAGGACGCCGCGCTGCGACGGGTCGCAGCCGCCAAACCGACCACGAATTACTGAATCAGGACACTAGGTTTGGGTGAGCGCGAAGAGCGCGGCGATCCAGACGGCGAGCACCGCGAGGCCCGTCGGCCAGCCGCCGCCGCTGATGAGGAACGCCACCGCGATGGTCGCGACCACGGCGCCGCCGACGACGAGCCATGTCGCCCAGCGGATCTCGTTTCGCTCATTGCGGTCGTCGAAGTTCGCCACAGGCGGCTCGCGAGACGAGGTCGGTTCCGAGGCATTTCGATCGATGTAGACGTCGATCGCTCGGAGCACATCGTCAACCGCGGAGTCGGTCTGCTTGGAGCCTGAGGTCAGCGAGAGCAGCGCATCGCGCAGCACCTCCCGTTGGGCCTCTCGCTCGGAGCGGGGATTCGTGCTCACGGACGTATCGTAGTCCGCCCATTCGGGGAGCCCCTGCCCCGGCGGTATCAGTATCCTCTGGAAGTGACGCGAACGGTCCTCGTCGTCGGGGGCGGTGGTCGTGAGCATGCCCTCATCGCGGCGCTCACGAGATCGCCCAAGACGCCCCGCGTGGTCTGCGCGCCCGGTAACCCGGGTATCGCGGCGCAGGCTGAGGTACACGCGGTGCCGGTCGACGATCTCGACGGGCTCGTGGCCTTGGCGACGGCGTGCGGCGCCGACCTCGCGGTCATCGGCCCCGAGGCCCCTCTCGTCGCTGGGCTCGCCGATCGCCTCCGAGCCGCCGGGGTCCCGACCGTGGGCCCGTCCGCGGACGCCGCACGCCTCGAGGGAAGCAAGGCATTTGCCAAGGAGATCATGGTCGCCGCTGGTGTTCCGACGGCGGCGTCAGAGACGGTGACCGACGTCGACGTCGGGCTCTTTGCCGCCGACGATTTCGGGTACCCGGTCGCCATCAAGGCCGATGGCCTCGCGGCGGGTAAGGGCGTCGTGATCGCAACGACCCGCGGCGAGGCTCGCACGGCCCTGGAGGACTGTCTCGTCCGAGACCGCTTCGGTGAGGCCGGCCGCACGGTCGTGGTCGAGGCCGGACTCACCGGTCCGGAGGTTTCCCTCCTTGCGATCTGCGACGGTACGAACGTCCGACGCTTCCCGGCGGCGCGCGACTACAAACCGATCGGTGACGGCAATACCGGTCCGAACACCGGGGGTATGGGCTCGGTCTCCCCGATCCCCGATCTCCCCGACGACCTCGCAGATCAGCTCGTCGATCTCGTGCACCGACCGGTCATCGCCGAACTCGCGCGACGCGGGATCCCGTTTGTCGGTGTGCTCTATGCCGGGCTCATGATGACAAGCGACGGGCCGATGGTGCTGGAGTTCAACACCCGCTTCGGCGATCCAGAGACCCAGGCCATCCTTCCGCGCCTTGACGAGGATCTGCTCGATCTCCTCGAGGGTGCCGCAAACGGCACCCTCGCAAGCGATTCCATACGCGTCACAAGCGACGCGTGCGTGGCAGTCGTGCTCGCCGCCTCCGGATACCCGGTGGAGCCCCAACTCGGCGACCCGCTCTCGGGTCTGACTCGTGCCAAAGCATCCGGGGCGCTGGTGTTTCACGCCGGCACCGCATTGGACGCCGGGGGCCGCGTCGTGACTGCCGGGGGGCGCGTTCTTGCCGTGGCAGCCCTTGGGAGCGACTGCGAGACCGCCAGGATGCGGGCCTACGCAACGGCCACCCAGATCCGGTTCCGAGGCCGCCAAATGCGCACCGATATCGGCGAAGGCCTCGATGAGGACACCGACCTGTGATCGGTCGCTACTCACGTCCCGCGATGGCCGCCATTTGGACCGAAGAGGCCAAGCTCGAGCGCTGGCTCCGAGTCGAGCTGGCGGTCTGTCGCGCCTGGCAGCGCCGCGGCGTGATTCCGGCCGCCGACCTCGCCGAGATCGAAGCGAAGGCCGCCTTCTCGGTCGAGCGGACCCGGGAAATCGAGGCGACGACCAATCACGACGTCGTCGCGTTCCTGACAAACGTGGCCGAGCACATCGGCCCCGCATCGCGTTGGGTGCACTACGGGCTCACCTCAAGCGACGTTCTCGACACCGCGACGGCCCTTGCAATCGCAGACTCAGGACCGATCCTGCTCGCCGAGCAGGCGGCGCTCACCCAGGTGCTCCGCGAACGCGCTCTGGAGCAGTGGGGGACCGTCACCGTCGGGCGCACCCACGGCATCCACGCCGAGCCCACGACGTTCGGCTTCAAGCTCGCAGGTTTTGCGTTCGAGAGCCGACGAAACGAGGAGCGACTCGCGACAGCGGTCGCCCGCGCGAGCGTCGGAACCCTGTCCGGGGCGGTCGGAACCTACGCGATGCTCGATCCGGCGCTCGAAGCGGAGGTGCTCGACGACCTCGGCCTTGCCGTCGAGCCGGCCGCAACCCAAGTCATTCCCCGCGACCGGCATGCGGAGCTGCTTTCGCAGATGGCCGTCGCAGCGAGCGGACTCGACCGCCTCGCGACGGAGCTCCGCCATCTTCAGCGCACCGAGGTCCGCGAGGCCGAAGAGGCCTTCACGGTCGGCCAGAAGGGCAGCTCGGCAATGCCCCACAAGCGAAACCCCATCACCGGGGAACGCATCTCGGGCCTTGCGCGAGTCCTTCGCGGAAACGCCATCGCAGCACTGGAGAACGTCGCGCTCTGGCACGAGCGCGACATCTCACATTCGTCAGTGGAGCGCGTGATTTTGCCGGACTCGCATGTTCTCCTTGACTACCTCATCGCGACAACCCGCACGCTCGTCGAGGGGCTCGTCGTCTATCCCGAGCGGATGGCCGCTGTGCTGCGAAGCTCGCATGGGCTGGTTTTCTCGCAGCGAGTCCTGCTTGAGCTGGTGGAGCGTGGACTGACGCGCGAGCTGGCCTACACGACCGTTCAGCGAAACGCGCTCACGGCATGGGACGGCGGCGTCTCCTTCCGCGACCTCCTCGGCAAAGACCCCGACGTCACCGCGGTTCTCCCGGACACCGACCTCGATGCGCTCTTCGATCCGCGGCATCATCTGCGCCATCTTGATGTCGTTCGCGAGCGGGTCGAGGCCCTGTGACCGTATTGGTTCGGGGCAAGGTTCGAGAGGTCCACGACGTCGGCAACGATCGTCTCGTCATCGTCACGAGCGACCGCATCTCGGCCTACGACGTCGTCCTTCCAACGCTCATCCCCGGAAAGGGACAGGCGCTGACCGGGCTCGCGGCGCACTGGTTTGGTACGACCACGTCCGTCGTCGCGAACCACCTCATCTCGGTGCGCGAGCCAGACCTTCCGGCGCAGTGGCAAGGACCAACCTTTGCCGGCCGGACCATGCTCGTGCGAAAGCTGGAGATGCTCCCCGTGGAGTGCGTCGTGCGTGGCTACCTCGCTGGTTCCGGTTGGCGCGACTATCAGGAGACGGGCTCGGTCTGCGGCTATGCGCTTGCGCCCGACCTGCGCCTCGCCGACGCCCTCCCCGAGCCAATCTTCACCCCGGCGACCAAGGCGAGTGAGGGCCACGACGAGAACATCGGCCGGTCTGAGGTTGCGGATCTTCTGGGGCCAGACGTCGCCGCCGAGATCGAACGGATCTCACTGGCGCTCTATCGCCTCGCCGCGAGCGCCTGCCTCGACGTTGGGATCATCCTCGCCGACACGAAGTTCGAAATCGGTCGCGACGCGAACGGTCACCTGATGCTCGGCGACGAAGCCGTCACGCCGGACTCGAGTCGCTTCTGGCCGGTGGACGGGTACGAGCCCGGCGCGAACCCACCATCATTTGACAAGCAGTTCGTGCGGGACTGGCTCGACGCAAGCGGATGGGATCACCATCCACCGGCCCCGCCACTCCCGCCGGAAATCGTCTCCGGTACCAGCGCCCGCTACCGTGAGGCCTACCACCGCATCACCGGCCGCACCCTGGAATCTTGGATCGAGGAGACCCGATGACCCGTGTCGTGGTGACCGTCATGCCGAGGGCCGGTGTCCTCGACCCACAGGGCCAGGCGGTCCAAGGCGCGCTCGCAAGCCTCGGGTTCGGGGCCCACGGCGAGGTCCGCGTCGGCCGTCGCATCGAACTCGACATCGCCGGGGACGACCCCGCGGAGACCGCGAGGGAAATGTGCGACCAACTCCTCGCAAACCCGCTGATCGAGGACTACAGCATCGAGGTCGACGGGTGACGCGAGCGGCTGCGCTCGTGCTGTCCGTTTCGTGCGTCGGTGTCCTCGTGGGCTGCGCTGGCGCAGACGACGTGAAGCCCGCCCCGACGTCGACCACGACCGTCTCGACCAGCGCTCCCGGGGCGGCCCTGCCGACGGCGAAGAAGCTCTCTGGGGCGCTTGTGACCGCGGAAGATCTGGGTGAGGGTTGGAGCGAGGTCGCAATCGAAACCCTCGGCGCAGAGCTCTGCGGTGTCGTGCCGCTGAAGGCCCCAGGCACGACAAAGGCTCGCGCGGAGTTCGTCCGGGTCGCGGATTCGGCGCTTGTGCAGGGCGGGCTGACCGCCTACCCCTCAGGCGCCGCCGCGGCGGCCGTCGCCGCGCTTCGGACGGCTACGAACGGCTGCACCTCCTACCCTGTCTCGGTGAAGAACTCGGCGACGGGAACCAGCCAGGCCTTCACCGTTGGTGTCGAGCCCGTGACCCTCCCAAACGTCGGGGACGAACGGCTTGGCCTTCACCTCGAGGTCCGCGACGCCGGTGGCAAACCGCAGCGCACCCTGTACGCCGTGATTCGTCGCGCGGATGTGATCGCTGCCCTGACGGTCACGGGAGTCCAGGCCGATCGAGCGCTCTTTGATCGCCTCCTACCGGTCGTCGACGAGCGGTTCGCGAAGGTCGCCGCACCGTGACGGGACCTGATCAGATCGCGGTGATCCGGTTCCCCGGAACGCTCGACCACGAGAGCGCCCTCCGAGCCGCCGAGGAGACGGGCGCCCGCGCATACTTCGCCTGGCACGCCGACACCGACCTGCCCCCCGGGACCACCGCCGTCGTGCTCCCCGGCGGCTTCTCGTACGGGGATCACCTGCGCCCCGGGGCGATCGCGAGCCGCGCCCCGATCATGAACGCGATCCGCCGACTCGCCGGTGACGGCGGCCCGGTCCTTGGCATCTGCAACGGATTTCAGGTGCTTTGCGAGGCGGGTCTCCTGCCCGGGGTCCTTCGGCCGAACCGGACCCTACGATTCATCTGTCGCCAAGCGGAGCTCGAGGTCGGCGACGCCGAGACCCGCTGGACCGGCGGGCGAAGCCGCGGCGAGGGCATCTCGATCCCAATCAAACACCACGACGGGGCCTGGTTCGGCGACCCGACCGACGGGCGCGTGGTGCTCCGCTACCTCGGCGAGAATCCGAATGGCAGCGTCGATCAGGTGGCCGGGATCGCAAACCGCGACGGGAACGTGATGGGCCTGATGCCCCACCCGGAAGAGGCCTGCGACGTGCTTCTCGGGTCCGCCGACGGCGTCGCGCTTTTCCAAGGACTCCTCGCCGCATGACCACCGACGCCGCCATCCACCGCAAGCTCGGCCTCACCGACGACGAGGCCGACCGGATCGTCGAAATGATGGGGCGCGAGCCATCTGAGGCCGAGCTCCTCATGTTCAGCCTGATGTGGAGCGAGCACTGCAGCTACAAGCATTCGCGGCCGCTCCTGCGAGCGTTCCCATCGACCGGTGACGGCGTCCTGCAGGGCCCCGGCGAGAACGCGGGGGTCGTGGATGTCGGTGACGGTTGGGCGGTCGCGTTCAAGATCGAAAGCCACAACCACCCTTCCGCCGTTGAACCCTTCCAGGGCGCGGCGACCGGCGTCGGCGGCATCGTCCGCGACATCATGGCGATGGGCGCCCGGCCCGTCGCCCTGCTGAACTCATTGCGCTTCGGGGAGCTCACGAGCCCGCGGAGTCGGTATCTCTTCACGCGGGCTGTCGAGGGGATCGGCCACTACGGCAACTGCATCGGCGTGCCGACAGTCGGCGGAGAGGTTGGCTTCGACGACTGCTACGAGGAGTCGTGCCTGGTCAACGCGATGTGCGTTGGGCTCGTTCGTCACGACGGCATGCTCCGCGCGGCCGCGAGCGGACCCGGCAATGCCCTCGTGCTGATCGGGAATAGGACCGGGCGCGACGGTATCGGGGGGGCCTCGATCCTTGCCTCCGCCGAGCTCGACGACGACGAGGACAAGCGCCCGTCAGTTCAGGTCGGCGACCCGTTCACCGAGCGCAAACTCATGGACTGCTGCTTGGACCTCGCCGCCCGTGGACTGCTCGTCGCGCTCCAGGATCTCGGCGCGGCTGGCCTCACAAGCGCCGCGAGCGAGATGGCCGCCAGGGGTGAGGTTGGCCTCGATATCGACCTTGACCTGATTCCCCTACGCGAGCAGGGGATGAGCGCGGGCGAGATCCTTGTGAGTGAGAGCCAAGAGCGGATGCTCGCGGTGGTCGAACCATCGCGGGTCGCCGCGCTCGTGGAGGTCTGCACGCATTGGCAGCTCGACGCCACCGTGATCGGGACGGTGACCGACACCGGGAGCTTCGTGGCCCGAATGGGGGGGCGTGTCGAGGCGGATATCCCCGCCGCGTTCCTGACCGACGACGCGCCCGTCTACGGCGTACCGCTCGTCGCCGCGCCCGCCCCTGTCGCAATCGACCTTGCGTCGCTCCCCGAGCCGACCGACCTTGCCGCGGCCTGGCGCTCGCTCCTTGCCCGGCCGAACATCGCCAGCAAGCGAAGCGTCTACGAGCAGTACGACCAACTCGTCGGGGCGGGCACGCTGCGACGGCCCGGGAGCGCTGGCGCGGCGGTTGTCCGGATCCCCGGAACGGGTCGCGCGCTTGCCATCACCACCGACGGCGCGGAGCGCCACTGTCAGCTCGACCCTCGCGGGGGTGGCGCTTCGGTGGTGTTCGAGGCGGCACGAAACCTCGCCTGCACCGGGGCGCGCCCGCTTGCGATCACGAACTGCCTGAACTTCGCAAACCCCGAGAAGGGTTCGACCGGTTGGCGCCTGGCGGAGGTGATCGCAGGGATGTCCGAGGCATGCACCGCGCTCGGCATCCCCGTTGTCTCCGGGAACGTGTCGCTCTACAACGAATCGGTGACCCGGGCGATCCATCCGACGCCGGTCGTGGGGATGGTGGGGCTTGTCGACGAAACCGCGACGGTCGGCATTGGGTTCCAGGAAGATGGCGACGTGATCATCCACGTCGGCTCCCCCGCCGCTCGGCTCGACGCGAGTGAGTGGCTTGGCGACGCCCGAGGGGCGCCGCCGCGGCCCGACATCCCGGTCGAGACGGCCACCGTTCGGGCCCTCCTGCAGGCCACCGGTCTCGGCCTCGTTCGAAGCGCGCACGACATCAGCGCGGGCGGGTTTGGGGTCGCGCTCGCCGAGAGTGCCATCGCGGGGTATCTCGGTGCTCACGTCGAGGTCGACGGCGGGCGACGTGCCGACGAGGCACTGTTCGGCGAAGGTGGCGGGCGGGCGCTCCTCACCTGCCGCCCACGTGACTGCCGCGACGTGCTCGACGCGATCGAGGCAAACGGAACCGTGGCAACCGTCATCGGCACGGTGACCGGTGACCGGCTCCAGATCCGCGTCGGCGAAACCAACATCGAGTTGGCACTGGCGGACGCGCGCGAGGCATGGTCAAACGGCCTCGATCGGTCGTGGGCGCCGTGAGGACACCCTTCGACGACGACGTCCTGCACGACGAGTGCGGCGTCGTCGCGATCGTCGCCCCGGGCCGCGACGTCTCGCGGATCACCTTCTACGCGCTGCACGCGCTTCAGCATCGAGGGCAGGAGAGCGCCGGCATCGCGGTCGCGGGCGGCGGCCAGGTGACTGTGCAGCGCGATATGGGCCTCGTCAGCGCCGTCTTCGACGAGCCGGCGCTACGGAGCCTCGTCGGCGATACGGCCATTGGCCACGTCCGCTACTCGACGACCGGCGGCAACCACTGGGAGAACGCCCAGCCGGTCGCCCGACCACGCGGCACGGGCATCATCGCGCTCGGACACAACGGCAACCTCACCAATACCGATGCGCTTCGCGAGCGCTGCATGGCCGCGGGGGATGATCTCGCCGCCTCGACGGACTCCGAGATCATTGCCGCGCTCATCGCGAGCGCGCCCGGCGACCTGTTCGAGGCGACCGCATCCGTTCTGCCGGACCTCGTCGGCGCGTTCTCGGCGGTCGTCATGAGCGAGACCGAGGTCGTCGCGTTCCGCGACCCGCACGGCGTCCGTCCGCTCGTCCTCGGACGACTCGGCGACCACGGGCACTGCGTCGTCTCCGAGAGCTGCGCGCTCGACCAGATCGGTGCCGAGTTCATCCGCGATGTTCGTCCGGGCGAGGTGGTTCGCCTCTCTCGGAACGGGATCGAGTCGCGCCAGGTGATCGAGTCGGTGCGCCGGAGCATGTGTGTCTTCGAACACATCTACTTCGCGCGGCCCGACACCAACCTCGAGGGTGTCTCCGTCTGGGAGGCGCGCCACCGGATGGGTATCGAGCTGGCCCGAGAGGCCCCGGCCGATGTTGATCTCGTGGTCGGCCTACCCGACTCGGGAACGCCCGCCGCCATCGGGTTTTCCTCCGCGTCGGGGATTCCGTACGCCGAGGCTGTGGTGCGCAACCGCTACGTGGGCCGGAGCTTCATCCAGCCCGATCAGGGCCTTCGCCAGCAGGGCATTCGGCTGAAGTTCAACCCACTGCGCTCGGTCATCGAGGGCAAGCGGCTCGTCGTCGTCGACGACTCGATCGTTCGCGGCAACACCGTCCGCCAAACGGTTCAGATGCTCTTTGACCAGGGAGGCGCGGCTGAGGTCCACTTGCGCATCTCAAGCCCGCCGATCGCGTGGCCCTGCTTCTACGGGATCGACATGCCAAATCGCCGCGAGCTTGTCGCGGCGACCATGACCCTTGAGGAGATCGTCGAGATGAGCGGCGCGACGAGCCTCGCCTACCTCTCACTCGACGGCCTTGAGCGGGCGGTCGGCCGTCCTGCGGAGGGCTTCTGCCACGCCTGTTTCACCGGCGAATACCCGATCCCGGTTCCCTCAGACAGCGTCAAGCTCCGCTTCGAGCCCGCGGTGGCCAGGTGAGCGAGGTCCGCTACCGGGACGCTGGCGTGGACCTCGACGCGGCCCGGGCACACACCGCGAACATCGCCGCGCTCGTCCACGGCGGCACGGCCGGTTTTGCCGGCGCGATCCCGCTGCCCGTAATGCGTGAGCCGATGCTTGTGGCGTGCACCGACGGCGTCGGCACGAAGGTGCTCCTTGCGCGAGAGCTCGGCCGGATCTCCGGCCTGGGCCAGGATCTCGTGGCCATGTCGGTGAACGACCTCATCTGCTCGGGAGCGCAGCCGCTTGCGTTCCTTGACTACCTCGCGGTCGGCAAGCTCGATCCGGATGAGGCGAAGGAGATCGTCGCGGGCGTCGCGGCGGCGTGTGAGGCGTCGGGATGTCTGCTGCTTGGTGGTGAGACCGCCGAGATGCCAGGGCTTTACCAGCCCGGACACTTTGACCTGGCGGGCTTTGCGACCGGGGTCGTCGAGCGAAGTGAGATGCTCGGGCCGCACCTGGTCAAGGAAGGCGACGTGATCGTCGGTATCGAGTCGTCCGGGATTCATTCGAACGGCTTCTCGCTCGTACGCCGGCTCGTCGACGACGGGGCACTACCGGCTGACGCGGACCTGCTCCTGGAACCGACTCGGCTCTACCCGGCCGATATGGCGGCACTGAGGGCCGCCGGGGTCGAGGTCCACGCCGCGGCGCACATCACCGGGGGCGGCCTGCCGGAAAACTTGCCGCGAATCTTCCCTGAGGGCCTTTGCCCGACAATCGACATCGGCTCGTGGCCGGTTAACCGAGCCATCCAGGCGATCATCGACAGCGGTCGCGTTCCCGACGACGACCTCTGGGCGACGTTCAACATGGGCCTCGGCCTCTGCTTGGTGCTGTCCCAAGCCGCGGCCGCTCGGGCCGTGGAGTTGATCGACGGAGCGCATCTCATCGGCGAGGTGCTCTCGGGTGGACCGGGCCTAGTTCGCTGAGTCGTCCCAGAGCGAGCTTATCGGTATCGCCCAAATCCGCTCGCCAAGGGGTAGTACGAGACCTCCGCTGTAGTAGACAAGCCCCATCTGCGCCGCGGGGTCGTTCTCGAGGTAGGCACGCAGACCCTTCAGGTCATCCGGGCGAACATCGCTGCTTGCCTTGACCTCGATGGCGATCGTTTGCCCATTGTCTGGCACGAGCAAGGCGTCGACCTCCACCTTGCGCGTCGTATCGCGCCAATGGCGAACGGCCGGCGGGTCATTGCACCAGGACGCCTGGGCCACGAGTTCGTTCACAACGAATGTCTCGACGAGTGCGCCGTTGAGCTGGGCGCCTGGATCACTGTCAGCTCGGGAGGCCCAGGCCGAAAGAGCGGTGTCAATCGCATGCACCTTCGGGTGAGCCGTGAGCGTGCGATGCTCACTTGTCCGGTGACTCGGGAGGAGATGAATCAGGAAGATTGACTCAAGGGTCGCAATCCGTCCGTTCACGGTTTCTCGCTTCGCGCCGAGATCGGAAGAGACATTGCTGACGTTCAGGATCCTTGAGGTCGTAGCGGCCAGATAGCGGAATGTTCGAAGGAGTTCCGCCCGATCGTGACGCTTGCCGTCCTCGTGGTGCGCGACTGCCTCGACGTACTCGGCGATGAGCTGTGACCGTATCGCGGCGTCGATTGGCCCACGAAGCCCCGCGAGACCCGGAAGGCCGCCCCGCCGAAGGCGCTCGGTCAGCTGCCCCTTGGTCAAGGCGGCGAACGTCCCTTGAGGGATCGCTCCTCCCATGAGGCCTGCAACCGCGTTCACTGGCGTCCCGGCGAGTTCTCCTTGAGTCATCGGCCAGAGACGAAGGCGAGCGGACCTTCCCGCGAGAGGATCAGCCCCACCGAGTTGGCTCCGCCCGAATCGAGACGAACCGGTCAACACGAATGCGCCGTTCCGGTGCTCGCGGTCGACCCGGCGTTTCACAGCCAACGCAAGCTCAGGAGCGAGCTGTGCCTCATCGACGAATGCGGGGAGTTGAGCCTCATCGACAAGAAGCGTGGGCGACCCTTGAGCGGCTGCAAGGACTGTCGGATCACTCAAGTCGATGGTGGATCGAATCTGACCCTGGTCGGCGAGAATCGAGCCGATCGCCGTCTTTCCCGAAGCGCGGGGCCCTTCGAGAACGACGACGGGCACCGCCCTGAGAAGCCGGTTGAGACGGTTTGTGAGGCCACGATCGAGAAGTTGGGTCACGGCAACAGGTTAGCGCAAAATGACCGGTGAGCGGACACAAAAATGACCGATCGTCGGACGAAATATCGGGCTCATCGTGCCGCTCATCGTGCCGCTCATCGCCCCAGGCACGGTGACGCGTCTCGACACTGCGCTCCTGGTACTCCGCCATCTCTTGTCGTAGGCCGTCTCAGGTGGATGGCGCGTGCCCGAATCAGCTCGGGCAGCCTCGCCCTGATCGAGCACGCAAAGAACCGACCCATGGTGGAGAGCCGCCCTTCACCTCCTGGACCCAAGACCGGAGCGGGTCTGCCTGAGTAGGCTCTCGGCGTGGGGAGCCAGGACCGCCAAGCCGCTCGGACGCCCTACCGAGTCGTGGTGCTCATCTCCGGCTCTGGATCGAATCTCCAGGCGATCATCGATCAGCTCCACGCGGACCCGAACGAGGTCGCGGAGATCGTCCTGGTCGTTTCCTCCAAGGCTGACGCGCCCGGTCTTGAGCGGGCGCGTGACGGTGGGATCGCGACGAGGGTCGTATCCGGAGGGGACTACCCCGACCGCACGACCCGCGACACCGCGCTTGCCGATGTCGTCGCTGCCGTGGAGCCGGACCTCGTCGTGCTTGCGGGGTACATGAGCATCCTGACCGGAGCATTCCTCAACCGCTTTCCGGATCGGGTCATCAACCTTCATCCCTCGATGCTGCCGGCCTTCCCCGGCATGCATGCGATCGCTGATGCGCTCGCCTGGGGGGTCCGTCTCACCGGCGTGACGGTCCACTTCGCTGAAGAGGAGGTCGACGGAGGACCACCGATCCTGCAGGAGGCAGTGCCGGTCGAATATGGTGACACCGTCGAAGCGCTTGCCAGGCGCGTCCACGCGGTTGAACACCGGCTGCTTCCCGAGGCCGTCCGCCTCTTTGCTGCCGGACGCGTGCGGCGTGACAGCGTCGAGCGACGGGTGGTCGAGATCAAGGGGAGCACGAGATGACGGTTCGACGGGCGCTGGTTTCGGTCTCTGACAAGACCGGTGTGTTGGACCTCGCCAAGGCTCTTGTCGACAAGGGCTGGACGATCATCTCGACCGGTGGAACCGCCGCGGCGCTCCGCGATGCGGGCATTGTCGTGACCCAAGTCGATGAGGTCACGGGTCAGCCCGAGATCCTCGGCGGGCGGGTCAAGACCCTCCACCCCAAGATCCACGGTGGCATCCTCGCCCGGCTGGATAACGAGACCGATGTCCAGGAGATGGGCACCTCAGGCATCGAGCCCATCGACCTGGTGGTCGTGAACCTCTACCCCTTCGAGGAGTGGGCCAACCGACGTGGCCCGTCCCATGAGGAGGTCGTCGAGCAGATCGACATCGGCGGGCCGGCGATGATCCGCGCGGCGGCCAAGAACCACGCGCGCGTCGGCGTCGTAACGAGTCCGCGCCAGTACGAGCAGGTCGTCGCCGAGCTGACCGAGACCGACGAACTCTCCGTCGACACCCGCCAGCGACTTGCGGCCGAGGCCTTCCAGCACACGGCGCGCTACGACGCGGCGATCGGCGAGTGGATGACGGGAGCCCAGGAGGGCTTCCCCGAGACCATGATCGCGGTCTTCGATCACCACGCGGAGCTTTCCTACGGCGAGAACCCGCACCAGCGGGCCGCCTACTACGTCGAGCACGGCGCACGTACGCACCTGCTTTCGCGGGTCGCGCAGCTCCACGGCAAGCAACTCTCGTTCAACAATCTGCTCGACCTCGAAGCCGCCCGAATGCTCTGTGGCGAGTTCGAACTCCCGGCGTGCGTGATCGTCAAGCACAACAACCCCTGCGGGGCCGCCGTCGGCGCGAGCGTCCTCGACGCGTACGAACGGGCGCTCGCATGTGACCCGGTTTCGGCGTTTGGTGGCGTCATCGTCGTCAACCGCGTGGTCGACCCGGAGCTTGGTGAGCGCTTGGCGGGAACCTTCGTTGAAGTGCTCCACGCCCCGAGCTACAGCGAGGCGGCGCTCACGGCCTTGCAGCGAAAGCCCAATGTCCGGATCCTCCAGAGCGACGAGCGCCGCCGAACGAACCCGGGAGAGCGCGACTACCGACGCGTGACCGGGGGGTTGCTGATCCAGGACCGCGACACCGATGCGGACGAGCGCGACGCGATGAACACCGCGACGGCAACGAGCCCAAGCGAGGCCCAGTGGGGCGACCTGCTCTTTGCATGGCGTGTGGCAAAGCACGTGAAGAGCAACGCGATCATCTTCGCGAAGGGCCTTGCGACGGTTGGGATTGGTGCAGGGCAGATGAGCCGGATCGACTCCGTGCGACTCGCGACCGACAAGGCCGCCGCGGCGGGCCTGTCGATCGAGGGTGCGGCGATGGCAAGCGACGCGTTCTTCCCGTTTGCCGACGGCCCTGAGACGGCGATCGCAGCGGGGATCACGTCGATCATCCAGCCGGGCGGCTCAATCCGCGACGACGAGGTCATCGCGGCCTGCGACCGCCTCGGAGCCGCCATGGTCTTCACAGGCCGGAGGCACTTCCGGCACTAACGCCGCCGACAGCCCTACTCGGATTCCAGCGACGCAAGACCCGCTTTGGCGAGCGCGACGACGTCGGGGTGACCCGAATCAATCGCACGCGTATACGCCTTGATCGCGTCATCGGTCCGACCCGCCCCCGCGTACAGGAACCCGAGATTGACCATCGCCTTCGGGGCGTGATCGGGGTGACCCGAATCAATCGCACGCGTATACGCCTTGATCGCGTCATCGGTCCGACCCGCCTCCCGGTACAGGAACCCGAGAGTGAACATCGCCTTCGGGGCCTCGTCGGGGTGACCCGAATCAATCGCACGCGTGTAGGCCCCGATCGCGTCATCGGTCCGCCCCGCCTCCCCGTAGACGACCCCGAGATTGACCATCGCGGCCGGGGACACCTCCGGATCCCCGAGCCCGGAAATCGCGGTCAAGATGTCGATCGCGCGGTCATGATCGGCTCGTTGGTAGGCAGCAAATGCGACTGGTGGGAGTTCCTTCACAGGCACCAGTTCGATCAGCGTGCGCCACGCGAGGTCTGGAATTTCTCGCTGAGCCGTTTCCCGAAGCTCGACCACGTAGTCGAGCGGAAGCAGGGCGCCATCGGGAACGTCGCGACGTCCGAGAAGCGCTGCCCCAGTTCCCACCGGCGTCTGGGCCCACGAGAGACCGTCCGCGTAGGCGCCCTCGACGTCGGCATTCAGCGCCAACCGTGTTCGGAGATCCCTGTCGGCAAGCGCGCGGAGCTCGGTCGGGGAAGGAGCGCGTCATCCCGCAGCGCACCCAGTCGACCGCGGCCCGAACGATCGCCACACCCGCCGGGCGGGTTTCGGCATCGGCTTCCAGACGCTCGCGAAGGAGTCGCCCCGACGCGAAATGCTCACCGATTCCCTCATGATCGCCGATCGACTCGGCTGGGTAGATCCGGGCGACGTCGGCTCGCTCGATCGAACTGAGTTCCACGTCGAGGAGCAGCGACGCCGACGCATCAAGCATCTCGCGGGCGCTTCGTCCGAGTTCACCCTCCGTCGATCTGATCCGCTGGTACTCGATGCTTCGAATCGTCCCAAGCACGGTCACGCCCGGCCGACGAGCGAGATCGTCGAGGAACCGGGCGTCGAGGCCGACGGGGCCAAGGTAGCGCTCGATGTCGTCCAACCAGATCAGTAGTGGTTGCTCGCCGATCCGGTCGATTGAGTGCGCCGACAGGGCGTCTCGGGCGGTGTCCGGATTGCGAGGCGCGACGACCAGTGCGTCGGGGAGGACGCGGCGGGCCGCTTCGAGCGCGGCTCGGGACTTGCCGCTCTTCGATGGCCCGCGTAGCAGCGTGACGCCGCCGGCTCGGAGCGACGCGTCGATTTCGTCGTCGCGATCACGGGGCACGTACGGGGCATCGGCGGGGAATCCGTCGGCACGAAAGACGCCGAGAAGGAATGGGTCGGCCTCGGCGACCCTCGGGAGGGGCCAGAGGCGGTACGGCTAACCAAGCTCGGTCGACTGCGCGCGTTCGCGCACCCGCTCGGCCTCGAGCACACGACGGATCTGGGCACCGATCGCGAACGGGACGACGTCGGTCGGACTGCCTGGCTTGGCGATCGAGAAATGATCTTCCGGCACGTGGCGAACCAGGACACCCACGATCTCGGGATCAGCCGATCCAGTCTCGACGATGAGGCCAGTCGAGCCGAGATTCCCCGGGAGCGTCGCGATCGGCTTGGTCTCGGCGAAGGCGAGGACAGAGAGCCGACTGGCCAGGGCGTGTTGTCGAAACCAGTCGTTCAGCTCCTGCACTCCGGTGTCGCCGGGTACGAGATCGAGGGCGATCTCGCTTGGACGGACGACCTTCAGACGTCTGGCGGTCGTCGCTAGGTCCGAACCCCGGTGGGGCGTCGCGAGGAAGGCGACCGAGACGGTGCTCTCGATGGCCTTCGCGAGTTGGGCGTCGCCAAGCGTGCCGACTCGGAGGATCTGCTTTACCACCAGCCCCCCGAGGCCGTGGGCAACCCAAGCGGTCGGCAGTTCGAAGAGACCGTGATCTGCGACGTGACTACACGCGGTGCGGCCGACATGGCGCAGGTCGAGGCCCTTGCCGTCCTCGCCCCAGCGTGTTTTGTGGGCGGGATAGGCGAGCGCCCATGCGGCCACACCCGGCAGGTCGAGGAGCCATTCGGGCCAGTAGACGTCGGCGTCGTTCGTCCACGTCTTGGCCGGGTCGGAACCCAGGGCGTGGACAAAGATCACGTCGAGGACCGGGTCCCTGACGCTGCCAACGGGAGTGAGGCTGAACTCCGCCATCAAGCGAAGCCTGTCCGGTGCACGTTCCGAACACAACTCCCGCGGTCCGACGGCAGTTCAGGCACTGGCACGCCTTCGGTCAGCCCTTGCCGGTCAGCTCCCCGCGGCGCAGGCGTCGGTACAGCTCAAGCGCTTCACGGACGACCTGGACCGCGTCGTCCTTCCCGATCAGATCCTCGATCACGACCTCCTTCTCCTCAAGGACCTTGTAGTCCATGAAGAACCGGCGCATCTCGCGCAGGATGTGACCGGGGAGCTGTTCATGGCTGGTGTACTCGTTCACGGCCGGGTCGCGGACGCTCACCGCGACGACCTTGTCGTCGATGCCCTTGTCATCGCGCATCCGCATCACACCGAGCGCTCTTGCCTGCACGATCGCAAGCGGTTGAACCGGCTCCTGCCCGATCACGAGCACGTCGAGCGGGTCACCGTCGTCGCAGAACGTACGCGGGATGAACCCATAGTTCGCGGGGTAGTGGACCGCCGAGTACAGGACCCGGTCGAGCTTGAGAAGGCCCGAGTCCTTGTCGAGTTCGTACTTGTTCTTGCTCCCCTGCGGCACCTCGATGATGACCGGGAACTCACGATCGACTTGGGTGTCGTCGACGTAGATGTCATGCCATGGATGCACGTGCACCTCCGGTAGCGGGAGCGAAAAGGCGGCTGCCGGAGGCTACCGTGAGATGCGACCCGACGGGGGATTCGATGTCTGCCAGGGACTCGCCGCTGACCGGGTACGCTGACCGGATGGCCCTCAAACTCGCGGTCGCGCTGCTGCTGGCGGTCCCGGCCCTTGGTACCGCCACGACGCCCGCCGATCTCAGTGGCGACCCGCTCGTTCGGGCCGGCTGGCTCGCAACCCAGGCGACCTATGACCTGGAGGTCGACGTTACCTTCGACGCCGTCGAGGTGGCCGGGAAGCGATCGGCGGGGGGCTCGCTTCGTTCCGCGGGCGTCGCGTTCGGTGTCGCCAAAGGTGGCCTGCTGGCCACGGCCGCGCATGTCGCCGCGCCATCAGCGGAGCAGGTCGCGGCCGAGCACCACCTGCGCGCCAGCACCGACACGAGCCCGGTCGCCGCCGCCGACTGGGCGCGATCCAATCGGGCGCGCGCCGTCGGGTTGCGCGTCACGCTCCGGGTGTCCCGGGTGCTCCCCGACGGGCAACGGCTCGGGCAGGTAGGGGCTGAGCTTGCCGGACCGTCGACCGTCGATGCGAGCGGCGACGTCGCGATCCTCCGGATCGACACCCCCGAGGCGCCCGCGCTCGCCCTCGCGCCCATCCAACAACGGAGCGGGCGCGTCCTGCTCGTCGGTATCTCACCAACCAATGGGCCCGACGTGCGAACGCCGACGTACGAGACCGGGGATCTCGGCGCGATCCGCGTCGAGAGCGACTACGTCGACCTCGTCGGCCTCGACGCGCCCATACGTTCGGGCGACTCGGGGGCCCCGGTCGTCAATCGACGCGGGCAGGTGGTGGGGCTTGTCAGCCAATGGGTGAGCGAGCGTCCAGGGGGCGCGATCGCTTCGTCGACCCGAATCGACGCGGCCGTTCGAGAGGTCGCAGCGCCCGGGCCGACGGAGTCGTCGATTCAGTTTGGTGCGGCGATGAAGCGCATCTGGGGATCAGACTTCCGCCGGGCGCGGACGCTGCTCACGACTCCATCCTTGTCAACCGACCCGTTGGCGCGGTACGAGCTCGCCCGCCTCGACACCCTCGAACGCGGCCGTCGGCTCGTCGAGACGAACGGGCGCATGAGACGCGGCCTGATCGCGCTGGCGATCGCGAGCGCGATCGCCGCGACTTGGTTCCTCGTCGGCGCCCGACGGCAGGACCCGTTCGTGACGCCATTCGGCATGCTCGGCGCGGCCGGTGACCCCGACGATGAGGGACCCGACGACGGGATGTCGCCGAGTCCCTCCTGAACCGCGGCGCCTACGGCGAGGTTGAGCCGAGGCCCCCGGCAAGCCCACCCAACACGCCGCCAAATGCCTGCGTGAGCTCACTCGACGGGCGCGCTCCCTCGGGTGCCACAACGCTGACCGAGGTCGTCGGCGTCGACTGCACCGAGAGGCTCGCGTCGAAACCGTCGAGGCCAGACTGCTTCTTGATGTCGTCGGTCAGGGCGCCCGTCAACCCGACGGACAGCTTGTGAATGAACTTGTCGTCCTTGCCGACCCAGACGTCGGCCGTGGACTTGGTGATGACCTTCTGAAGGGCGGTCTTTGCCTGCGCGAGCTGGTCGGTCGGAACAGGAGTGCTCGACTGAACCGTGTTGGCCGCCCGGACCGCCGCATCCAGGAACGCCGGAATGTCCAAGGTGCCCTTGATGTGGTCAGTGTCGATCCCTTCGATCTTCTCCGAACCGTCCCCAGTGATCTCCTTGAGGTACTGGTTCGGGTTCCCGAGTTCGTCGAGAACCTTCTGGGGGTCGACCGAGGTGCTCGAGCTACTGGACGTGCCGCTCGTGTTGGCCGGAAGCTCGTACCACGTCGTGCCCACCTGAACCCACGACTTGTCATCCAGGAGACGCAGTCCGCCGGAGAGCGTGATGGGACCCGCGGAGAGCGAGTAGGAGAGGTCGGCCTTCTTGTCCTCGATCGGGCCGGAAAGACTCACAGTGATCGGTTTGCTCGTGAACGCCTCGATCTGCGGGCTGGTCGCCTTGCCCTTCGGCGTGATCGAGAGCTGGAGACCGAGCTTCTGAGGGCCTTGGTTTACGGCTGGCGCCTTGATCGAGGCCAGGACCGCCTTTGGGTCGGACGAGGACGCGCCACTCTTGTCTGAGCTGGCCTTGTCCCCGCCGCCGCAGCCGGCAGCCACAAGGGCCGAGACAGCGAGCGCTGATGCGAGGTAACGAGAACGTCTGCGGCACGGCATGCGGAACCTCTTGAATCGGGTTGCGGGACTCCGACAGGGTATCCCCCTGGGCCGTCCCCGCAACTCGGGCAGGTTCCGGTGGAGCGTCAGTCGAGCATGCGCGAAAGTTCCGCGACCGCCTCACTGGCGGTGCCGCCAAGCCAATCGGCGCCGACGATGTCCTCTCTACCGCAGGTCGCGAACCCGCCGTAGGCGACTCGTGGACGGCGATCGCCAGGGAGTTCGGCAAGTGCCGCCACCACGCAGTTGATCATCGGGACACGCTCGACAACGCTCGCCGATAGCAGGACCAGCGCTGGGCGATAGCGGCGGACGGCCGCAATGAGCGCGCAGGTCGGGACGTTCGCGCCGAGGTGCAGGGTGTCGAATTGGGCGCGTCGAAGCTCGATCTGCAGTGCCAGGAGGCCGAGATCGTGCCACTCACCCTCGACGCAGGCAAGGAGCAACCGCTCCCGCTTCGGGGTCGGCAGGCGTTGCACCTGACGACCAAGCCACTCGCGAGTCCAGGCGCTCGCGAAATGCTCCTGCTCGATGCCGATCGCGTCGGCAGACCAATCGTCGCCGATTCGGTGCATCACGGGCGCAAGGAGACAGTCGATGATGACGCCGAGGGGGCATCGGGCGCTTGCCTGCTCGATGACCGCGTCCGCTTCACCGGCGCGCATGGACGTGAGCGCGTCGTACAACGCGCCGCGGATCTCCTCGCCGACGTCGCCCGCGCACGCGAGCGGATCGGATCCGCGGATCACCTGCACCGCCTGGCCAACCGCGATGCCGCGGCCGAGCAATTCTTGGAGGCGACGAAGCTCGGCGACCTGCTCGACGCTATAGAGGCGCTGACCGCCCGAGGTCCGAGTCACCACGGGAAATCCGTAGCGGCGCTCCCACGCCCGGAGATTCGCGCACGGAATGCCCGTGGCAGCCGTGACCTCGGAGATCTTCAGGAGCGGTATGCCGTTTGGGAGCGCGTCCACCAATGGGGATTGTGCAGGATGCCGAGCGAAGGGCAACCCACACCCGTTCGCGTGCGATGGCATTACCCCGAAATCACCAGCCGGACCGCCGCACGGCTCGCGCGATGAGACCCGCGACTTGGCGTCACGATCTCGACGACCACGCCAACGCCCGTCCGGCGTGCCGGAACGCAGACGAGCCGACGGCCCGGCGCGGCGAAGCGAAGCACCATCGAGTCGGCGCCAGCTCGAAGGGCGACGATCCCGGGTCGAGACCGCTGCACCCGCGCGGGGACGCAGCCCGAGACGCCGAGGCGGGCCGCGGGCTCGCGTTGTCGGATGATGACCAGCGCGTCCCGGACCCTGGCGACGCGAGCGGGAATGAAGCCGCGCAGATCAGGAACCGCGAAGCTCGGTCGGACGAGGCGTCCCGCCGTCGACGCGCTCACTTCGCCGCCCGCACTCACCGCCGTGACCCTGCATGACACGCGCGAGCCGACATCGTTCCACCGCAAGCGGTACAGGGACCGCTCGCGTCCCGCGATCAGCCGGCTGTTGCGCCTCCACGCAAAGCGGTAGCCCGTCGCGGCGACCCACTGCCCGGGCTTGCACTTCAGCGCAACCCCGACACGTGAGGCTCCGGCGATCGTGGGGCGTCCTCGCAGCGACGGGATACCGGAAACGACAGCCGCGGCGGGACTCTCCGCGAGCGAGCTCTCACCAGACGGGTTGATCGCGCGGACCCGACATGTCAGGCGATGGCCAACGTCGGCCACGCGCACCGGGTAGCCGGCCGCGCCCGCGCCGGCGATCACGACGTTGTCGCTTAGCCACTGGATGTTGAACGCGATCGGTTGGCCCGACCACGAACCCGGAATGCAACGAACGGTGCTGCCGCTGCGGGGCACACCCGAGAGCTGCGGCGGGACGATGTTTGCCAGGACCCCCCCGAATACGGCGAGGTACGGACGATCCACATCGCCGACCCGCCAGAAGGTTCCCGCCACGGCCACATTCGCGCCGATCCGCCCGAGGGTGCTGACCGTCCCCGAATCCACCGCGGATGGTCCGACGAACCCGGCCACCGGAGCCCAGCTGAGCAGGGTTGCGTTTTCGAGATTGATCCCCGCCAGGCCAGACCTGGGCTGCCCGCCGACTTGATCGAACTTCCCGGCGAGGACGAGCGTGTCACCAACCGACAGGAGGTCAGAGACCACGGGTGTGGAAGCGGCCGCTGCCCGAACCTCGACAGCGAGCGGAAGGAGTTGGCGAGTTTGCATGTCGAACGCCGCGAGGCCGACGCGCGGACTTCCGCCCGCGGATCGAAAGCCACCCGCGATGACGAGTCGGCCACTTGCGGTGGTCATCGCCTCGACCGGAAGGTCCGGACTTGGCTGCCAATCCCGGAGCGCCCCGGTCGTCAGGTCAAGCGCCGCGAGGTTGGCACGTACCCGCCCGCCGGCGTTTGCGAAGTCACCGGCGGCGTAGACCGTCTGGCCATCGACGACCAGCGCATTGACGGTGGCGCCCGCGCCCGAGACGCCCGCAATCCACGGCAGCGCCGCGCCGCTCGCTCGATCAACCGCGGCGAGGGCTCGGCGCTCCTCACCCCCAACGGTGACAAACGAGCCAGCGAGGAGGACGCGGTCGGCGGTCGCCTCAATATCGCGCAACGCCGAGGCGCCGGGATCAGGGTTCCACGGCAGGAGACCCCCGGTCCGCGGATCGAAGGCGGCGCCGCCGCGGCGCTGAGTGGTTCCCGCGGCGGTGAAGTTGCCCGCGACATAGAGCGCGCCGTCGGTGAACTCGATATCCGAGATCTCGAGGGTGGTGGTCGCAAGCGGTGGCGAGACAGGGGACCAGGCGGCAAGGTCGCCAGCGACGTCGAGCGCCGCAAGACCGGGACGGTCTGCCCCTCCGAGCATTCCAAAACGCCCTCCCGCGAGCACGGACGCCCCGCTGTCGCTCGTGGCAAGCGCGACGACCAGCCCGTCCGGCTCGGGCGGCTGGTCGCGGGCGAGCTCACCGCTTGTCGCGTCGATCGCGACGAGGCCGGTCAGCGGCTGTCCTTGAATCGAGGCCGACGCCTGCGCGACGGCCTCGTACGCAGCGACGAGTGAGCCAGGCGACCCCGCGACCACAATGGAGGTCACCACGCCGAACCCCGTCACGCCGATTCCGGCGTCGAACGCTTCGGTGAGTGCGCCCGTGGCGTCGAAGCGCGCGATCCCGACGCGCTGGGCATTGTCGATCCGACGAAACGCGCCAGCGACCCAGACCCGGGCGCCTCCGGATGCTCCCGACACCGCAATCGCCCGTACCGGCTGATCGGGGCCCGGATTCCAAGTGTCGACCGCCGACGACCCGCCAGCGAGCGCCACCCGCCCAAGGTTCGCCCGCGAGACGCCCCCGAGCGACGTGAATCTGCCTCCGACATACAGCGTATCCGTGGACTGGTCCACGGCGACGGCCAGCGCGGCGCCCCCGCCCGAGAGCGTCGGAAAGGTGAGCGGCGTGCCGGTCGAGGAGACCGCCGCCAGCCCACTCCGGGGCTGACCTCCGACGCTTGTGAACTCCCCGGCCAGGATGACACGGTCGTCCCCGGTGACGGCGACGTCACTAATCTCGCCGCCTAACGGCTTCGGATCAAACGATGTCAACTGCCCTGGGACGCCAGGCGGAGCCGGATAGCTCGCCGCGCCCCCTCGGGCAACTCCCGAGATCGTGGTGAACGACCCGGCGACAAAGAGACGCCCTCCTTCGCGCACGAGGGTGGTCACCGCGCCGTTCGGATCGGGAGCGAAGCTCGCGTCGGTTCGTCCGTCGGCCAGAATGTGCGCGAGCGAGCGACGCCGCGTTCCTCCGATCTCGATGAAGTCTCCGCCGAGGTACCAACCACCTGCCCCATCGCTGACCGCGGCAGCGACCGTACCTCCCGGACGCGACGGCGACGCCGAGACGAAGGGCCCCCCTGCGATGACCCGGCCAGTGGCGACGCTGAGCACCGCCGCCGGACCGGTGGCCTGGCCGACGCGGGTGAACGATCCGCCGAAGTAGACCGTCCCGTCGGGCGCTGTGGTCATGGCGGTGACGGGGCCGTTGGGTGTGGCTCGCGCCGGCAACGGCACGCCGTCGATCGCCGCGGCCGGCGCCGCGACGGCCAGAGCGGCAAGAAAGCCACGAGCAAGCGTGCCCACAGTCGGCCCCAAGACGTCGTCAGGACAAAGCGAGGGTGACTCTATCCGCGCCACATTGCCACCGCGAGCCGGCGGGGGCGTCCGGCTCGGTTGCGAGCATATGTTCGATGCGCCCGCCAAACCAGATCGAGGTTCTCGACCCACGCTACGACCCGGGACACGGTCCCGTCGTTGACGCCGGCGCGCCGGTCGACATCAACGTCGAGCCGCTCTCCTGGGAGCCGCGGACACCACCGCCTGCGCCCATCGGGCCGCTGGCGTTCGTGGACGGGGCGCAGCGGGTCGAGGCATGGCTGCGGGCCATCGGGACAGCCGACGCCCCGGTTGGAGCGGCGGCGGTAGCAATCGGTGTCGGCGCGGTGGTGGCGCGGCCGGGAGAGGTTCCGCACATTGTCGAGACCACCGTCGAACGATTGGTCGTCACACGCGGCGCGGAGACCCTCCACCTGGCGGCGACCGATGGCATCTCGTGGCGCTCCGTGGCAGCCACTCAGCCGGGGCCGGACCCAATCGCGCAGACCGTGTCCGTGTATCGCTCGCAGCTCGAACACACCCTGGCCGAACGCATCGCGACCCCGGACGGGCTCGTCGTGCTCGACGGTCGGCGCGCATTTGTGCGCGAAGGGGTCGGCCCGATCATGGGGGCGATCAAGAGCCACCAACGCGCCTACCTCCAGGGTGATGCGGCCGACGTGATGGCGGCCCTTGGGGTCGGTCAGCGAACCCCCCTCTTTGCGATCGGGCATGACCGCTGGAGCTGGTATCAACGTCTGCCGGTGGCCGATCCGCGTGGCTGGCAAGGGATCTTGCGCGGCGAGCTCCCCCAGACCCTGGGCGTCGCAGAGGCGGCCGCCCTCGCCGACCGGGCCACTCGCGAGCTTCCGCGCTTTGCCGGCATTCCTCATCGCGACCCGCGGGCCCCCCAGAACCTGACACCAATCGGGGCGCTCGAAGATCACCTTCGTCGACGCCTCGGCGACCGCCGCGTGATCCTACGACTCATCCGACGCGCCGCGCTCCAAGCGGGCATCGAGAGCCTCCCCGCCGACATGGAGCAGGCGGCATGAACGACGTCGGGATCGTCCTCGGGCACGAAGCGTCAACGAGCCAGACGTTTCAAGTTGGGCTGGACAGCGACCGGAGTCTCGCCGTCGACGACCTCGTGGCGGTGACCATTCCCGAGCCGTCCGGCGAGGTGATCGCCTATGGCGTCGTCTCAGAGCGCTACGCCGCGCTTGAGGGCGCGCAGATGCCCTCAGACTCGGCGCTCATCGCCGATCAGGTGATGCCCGGGGCGCTCGTGCGGACCGCCGACATCCAGGTCATTCGCGTCGAACCTGAGCGGTGGGTCGCGCCGCATCCGGCAGCCGCGGTTCGCCGTGCCAAGGGTGTCGAACGGGCGCGCGCCCTCTACGAGGACACGATGACGCGCATGCTCGCAATCGGCCTTGCAAGCGACGGCGACCCCGTCCACATCGACCTGGACTTTCTCGACGGGACCAAGGGTGGCCACGTTTCGATCTCCGGAATCAGCGGCGTCGCCACGAAGACCAGCACGGCCCTCGCGATTGTCCGGCTACTCCTTGAACACGCCGATATGACCAACCGCGCCCGTGTGACGCTCTTCAACGTCAAGGGCGAGGACCTCCTGCACCTCGACCAGCCGAACGGTCGATACGCCGAGAACCCGGAACGTGCGCGTCTCGATGACCAGTGGCGTGCTCTTGGCCTTGCCAAACCGGGACCGTTCCCGTCGATCACGGTCTGGGCGCCGCCCACCGCCCAGGGCCTCCCGGACTGCTCGACGCGCCAGGACGTCCGGGTTTTTGGTTGGACGCCGTGGCAGTTCGTCGTCGACGGGCTCCTGCGCTTCTGCTTCACCGACGCCGCTGACATGCGCAGCCAACTCTCGTACCTCGAGGAGCGGGTACGGGGTGAGCTGATCCGGCAGGCGGTCCCGGTGACCGGTCAACCCGGTGCGGTGGGCCTGGTGGCCGAACGTCGTCTTGCGTCTGAGCCCGAGCGGCGCGACCCGATGGCGCCGAGCCTGCTCGATGCCGGACCATTCACTGATCTTCGTGGCCTGGTGCAGTGGCTGGTCGACGACATCCTGACCGTCGACCAGGTTGATCGAAAATGGTCTGGTGGCGCCGCGCAGGGCACCCTCCAGGCCTTTGCCCGCCGGCTTCAGGGAGCCACGAGCCGCCTCGCCGCGCTCGTGCGGGTCGACGCCGAACGCATCCCTCGAGGGCCAGCCGCAAGCGGCGAGCCAGCGGTAACCGTCGTCCATCTGACCCCACTTCACGACTTCGCCCAGCGCTTCGTCGTTGGAACGCTGCTCGCCGAGACCTTCCACGCCAAGGAACAGGGCACCCGCGAGCCGATCGAGCTGGTGGTGCTCGACGAGCTGAACAAGTACGCCCCGCGCGACGGGGACTCGCCCATCAAGGAGATCCTGATCGACATCGCGCAGCGTGGTCGGTCGCTCGGGGTCATCCTCATCGGGTGTCAGCAGCAGGCGTCGCTCGTCGCCCCGGAGGTCACTCAGAACGCCGCCATTCGGATCGCTGGCCGCCTCGACGCAGCGGAGGCCGAGCGCGGGGAGTACGGCTGGCTGACACCGCAGGCCCGGATGCGTGCGCGCCTCCTGCGTCAAGGGCGCGTCCTTGTGAGCCAACCGAGCGTTCCCACCGCGCTCGCCGTCGAGCTACCGTTCCCACCATGGGCCACGACATTCCGTGAGGTCGACCGCGCCGGCCGAGGGGACGCCGCGGCAACGATCTTCGGCCCGCGCGCCTAATCACGGTGCGCCTCCTTCACACGGCCGACTGGCACGTCGGCAAGCGCCTCTTCGGCATCGACCGCCTCTCCGAGATGTCGGGTGTGCTGGCCGAGATTCGCGACGTCGCGTCCCGGGAAGCGGTCGACGTGGTCCTCGTCGCGGGCGACATCATCGACCGCCGGATCATCGAACCCGAGGTGCTCGCGGTCTGCCTGACCGGCTTCCAGGCGCTCGCCGCCGTTGCGCCGGTTGTGGTGGTCACCGGAAATCATGACGATCCCGGGTTTTGGCGCGCCCTTCGCCCGTACCTCGAGCCAAGCAACATCCACGTGGTCTGCGATGTCGCAGCACCAGCCGACGCGGTCCGGACGTTCGAAACACGATCCGGTGAGATCCATCTGGCGTGCCTGCCCTGGCCTGACCCTGCGTCGCTTCGTCTGGAGTTCTCCGCGGTCGCCCAGGCCGCGCACACGACCTATGCGGACCTCGTGGCGGACCTGATTGACGGCTACGCCGACGCGCTCCTGCGCGCACGAACCGAGCGCGGTGGTGGCGCCGTACTGCTTGGTCACCTCATGGTTGAACACGCCAAGGCTGGGGGAGGCGAGCGCGAGCTGACGCTCGCCGAGACCTACGCCGTGAAGTCCGGTCGACTCCCGACGAGCCTCGACTACATCGCCCTCGGCCACATCCACAAACCGCAAGCACTCCCAGGGTTCAATGCTCAGGGGCGCTACTGCGGGAGCCCGGTCCAGCTCGACTTCGGCGAACGCGCAACCGAGCCCGAGGTTCTGATCGTCGACATCGACGCCGGCTCGCCGACGTCCATCCGCAGCGTGCCTCTGACGTCTGGGCGCCGACTCGTGCGGCTGCGAAGCCACATCGACGACCTCGTCGCGGCGGCGGCTCCACACGGTGACGCGTGGTTGTACTGCGAAGTCGACCTCGACCACATCGTCCCGGACCTCGTCCGAGTCGTGCGCGAACTCGTGCCCAACGCGCTGCGCGTCGAGGCGCGCTACGCCACCGACACGGACGCCGTCGCGACCACGGACCGCGAGGCCTCGACCGGCCAAGGTGGAGGACTACCGGACATCTACCGC
>JANMDN010000084.1:0-7452 GCA_031376285.1 Actinomycetes bacterium | reverse complement strand
CACCATCAGCTCACGCACGTCGGCGTCCGGCAGCTCGACCGGGAGCATCCCGATCTTCGTGCAGTTCGAGCGGAAGATGTCGGCAAACGATGGCGCGACGATCGCTCGGTAGCCGAAGTCCTCGAGCGCCCAGGGGGCGTGTTCCCGTGAGGATCCACACCCGAAGTTTCGTCCCGCCACGAGGATCTCGGCGCCCGCGAACTCGGGCCGGTCAAGGAGGAAGTCCTCCTCGCCGCGCCAGTCGAAGAAGAGCCCCTCACCAAAGCCCGTGCGCTGGATGCGCTTGAGGAACTGCTTCGGGATGATCTGATCGGTGTCGACGTCCGCGCGGTCGAGCGGCGCCAGGGTTCCGGTGATGGTCGTAAACGCCCTCATGCCGGCACCTCCGCCAGGTTGGAGTCAAACGACCGGACGTCGACGAGGTGCCCCGCAATCGCGGCCGCCGCGGCCATGACCGGACTCACCAGGTGCGTCCGCCCGCCCTTGCCCTGACGGCCCTCGAAGTTGCGGTTCGAGGTCGAGGCGCAGCGCTCGCCCGGCTCGAGGAAGTCGGGGTTCATCGCCAGACACATGGAGCAGCCGGCATCGCGCCAGTCAAAACCGGCCGCGGTGAAGATACGGTCGAGGCCCTCGGCTTCCGCCTGAGCCTTAACCGACCCCGAGCCCGGCACGACCAACGCTCGGATCCCGGCCTTGACGTGGCGGCCGTCGAGGATGCCGGCGGCGGCGCGAAGGTCCTCGATGCGTCCGTTGGTGCAGGAGCCCAGGAAGACGGTGTCGATCGCGATGTCCTCGATCGCTTCGCCACCGTCGAGGCCCATGTACTCGAGCGCCCGCATCGTCGCTTCCTGCCGGGCAGGGTCGTCGAAGTCGTCCGGCCGGGGCACACGCCCGGTGATCGGAGCGACCATGTCCGGCGTCGTCCCCCATGTCACTTGCGGGGCGAGGCTCGCGGCGTCGATCGAGATCTCGCGGTCAAACCGCGCGCCGTCGTCGGTTGGAAGCCCGCGCCAGCCGTCGACCGCGCGGTCGTAGTCGGCCGGGACGCCGGGCCGCCCGGCAAGGTAGGCAAACGTGGTCTCGTCGGGGGCGATCATCCCCGCCCGACCGCCGCCTTCGATCGTCATGTTGCAGACCGTCATCCGACCTTCCATCGAGAGCGACCGGATCGCCTCGCCGGCAAACTCGATTGCGTGGCCGACGCCTCCGGAGACGCTCATCTGACCGATGATTCCGAGGATGAGGTCCTTGGCGGTGACCCCAAGGCCGAGCTTGCCGTCGACGTTGATCCGCATCGTCTTCGGCTTGAACTGCGGAAGCGTCTGTGTGGCGAGGACGTGCTCGACCTCGCTCGTGCCGATGCCAAACGCCAGGGCGCCGAAGGCACCGTGCGTTGCGGTGTGGCTGTCGCCGCAGACGATCGTCATCCCGGGCTGAGTCAGGCCCATCTCGGGTCCAATCACGTGGACGATGCCTTGGCGGGGATCCATGATGTCGTAGAGCGGGATCCCGAACTCGGCGCAGTTCCGTGCGAGGGCCGCCAGCTGCGCCGCCGAAACCTCGTCGTCGATCTTCTTTGATCGCCCGGTGGTCGGGACGTTGTGGTCGACGGTGGCCATCGTCCGATCGGGGCGGCGGACCGTCCGGCCTGCGAGGCGCAGCCCATCGAAGGCCTGGGGTGACGTCACCTCATGGACAAGATGCAAGTCGATGTAGATGAGCGGCGGCCCGGAGTCGTCGGCCGCCTTGACCTCGTGCAGCTCCCAGACCTTCTCGAAGAGTGTCTTCGGCATCAGACTCCTCCCAGCGCGACATGTTCGCGCTGCTCTGCGTGGCGACTCGCATTGACGGCCCTCAGGTAGGCGATCGCGCTCGCTTCGAGCACGTCCGTCGAGACCCCCTGGCCGGAGAATGTACGGCGATTGATCTCGCAGACGACGCGGGCCTCTCCGAGCGCGTCCTTGCCGCTCGTGACCGCCCCGACCGAGTATTCGAGCAGCGTTCCGACGGTGCCGACCGCAGCGTCGATCGCCTTCATCAGCGCATCGACCGGGCCGTCACCTGTTGCCTCGCCCGTCATGCGGACGTCATCGCCGCCGCTGATCTCCACTGCGGCGACCGGCGACGACCCGCTCGCACTCGCCAGGCTGAACTGCGACAGCACGTAGCCATCGGCGGCCTGGACGCGCATCTCGTCGCCGAGGAGCGCTTCGAGGTCGAGCGCGCCGAGCTCGCCCTTCTTCTCGGCGACCGCCTTGAAGCGGACAAAGACCTGGTTGAGGTCGTCCTTGTCGAGCAAGTAGCCGAGCTCCTCCAGCGCGTGCGCGAGGGCGTGTCGTCCGGAGTGCTTGCCGAGGACGAGCTCGCTCTTTGCAAGGCCGACGCTCTTGGCGTCCATGATCTCGTAGGTCAGCGGGTTCTCGAGCACCCCGTGCTGGTGGATGCCGGCCTCGTGGGCGAATGCGTTTCGCCCGACGATCGCCTTGTTCGGCTGAATGACGTAGCCGGTCAAGCGGCTGACCATGCGGCTCGCGCGGGTGATTTCGGGTGTGTTGATCCCCGACCAGAGCCCACCGACGTCCTCGGCGCGCGTGCGCAGGATCATGGCGAGCTCTTCGATGCTGGCGTTCCCCGCCCGCTCTCCGATCCCGTTCACACAGCACTCGACCTGCCGCGCGCCGACGTGCATCCCAGCGAGTGAGTTGGCGACCGCGAGGCCGAGGTCGTTGTGGCAATGGACCGAGAGCGTCACGTCCGAGAGGCTCGGGCAGCGCTCGTAGAGTTCGATCAGGTAGCGCTGAAACTCGTTCGGCATGGTGTAGCCGACGGTGTCCGGGATGTTGATCGTGGTGGCACCCTCGGCGATTGCGCCACCGATCACCTCGGCCACAAACGCCACGTCCGAGCGTGTCGCGTCTTCGCACGAGAACTCGACGTCCTCGCAGAAGCTTCGCGCAAGGCGCACGGCATCCAGGGCGGACGCCAGCACCTGGGCGCGATCCATCTTCAGCTTGTACTTCAGGTGGATGTCGCTCGTGGCGATGAAGGTGTGGATCCGGGGGTGCTCGGCGTCGCGAACGGCCTCCCAGCAGGTGGTGATGTCCTTCTCCACCGCCCGGGCCAGGCCGGCCACGACCACACCGGTCACCTCACGGGCGACCGAACGGACACCTTCGAAGTCCTCAGGCGAGGAGATCGGGAAGCCGGCTTCGATGATGTCGACGCCGAGACGCGCGAGCTGGTGCGCGATCTCGAGCTTTTCGCGCTGGTCGAGGTGAATCCCCGGCGACTGCTCACCGTCGCGCAGGGTCGTATCGAAGAACTTGACACGCTTGTCTGGGTCTCGCTTTACGCTTTCCGTTGTCACGGCAGCGCCTCCTCCTCGGCAGGTGGGTCCGAACGCGGGCCCGCGTCAAGCACGGGCGTGGGTGTCAAGTCGCTCGCCCTATTGGGCGAGGAGGAGCGCAAGCCGCAGACCGAGGCTGCGACCAGGCGCGACGCGTGCGGAGGGACAACCCATGGCGCAAGCGTATCGGAGCCGACCGCCGAGGATCAAGCGGATGGAGCTGGGGAGATCAATCATCGGGCTCGCGGGCCAGAAGGTTCAGCTGACCTCGTATGAGCTTCGTCGACGGGTGATCCGGCCCCAACATCCGCTCTGAGTCGACAAGAACTTCTTGGTGTAGTCCGATGGCCTCAGAGCGGCGACCCAGATCCGCGACCAGCATTGCGATGTTGTGACGAGTCGGAAGGATGTAGGGGTTGTGAGGGCCGATGATCCGCTTCCGATCTGGAAGCAACTGCACGAGGAGTTCGAGAGCTTCCTCCGTTCGGCCAACGTTTGCTATGCATGTAGCGACTGCGTGCCGACTCGCGAGAACGTCCTCGTCATCGGGTCCGAAAGCCTTCTCTCGGTCTCGCAGAAGACTCTCAGACAGACTGAGGGCGTCCGAATGATTTCCCAACTCCCCAACCAGATAAGCGATGTTATTGCGAATCGTGAAGACGCCTCGAGACTCGGTCCCAAGTACTCGCACGGCGTCCGGCAGCAGCTCACTGAGAAGCCGAAGCGCTTCCTTCTTCCTCCCCATCTCAGAGATGCCCTGGGCGATGCTGTTTCGACACTGGAGAACAAGTTGATGGTCGGCCCCAAGAGTCTTTCTCGCCCGCGGCAAAAGTTTTCGGAACAGGCGAATGGATTCTTTGACATCCCCCGCCTCGGCCCACCAGAACGCCACCTTGCTTTGTGCGATGAGGACATAGGGGTGCCCCGGCTTCAATCGCTTCCGCAGTAGATCCTCCCCACCCTGCCAGTGAGCAAGGTTGTCCCGGGGCAAGTCGAATGTGTGGTCCGCGAGTGCGATGAAGGCATCGCGGACTCGCCCTACGGCCAAGAGATGCGCATACAGGGCGTTCCGCCGGTATCTGAGGGTCGCGTTGGTCGGCGCTTCCTCTGCTTCGAGGGCAGCGATGATCTGAGTGTGGCTGCCAGCGACATCGACATCGACAATACGGCTATCAGGCGCGGTCCCCTCAAGCCATCCCACCAAGGTCTGATGGAAGCAACCCGCGTGCTCGTCAGGATCACCGGCCTGACTTCGCGTGACGATCGAGCGGAGCCGAACGAGGATGTCCCGGGCTGTCACACCTCCCAGGCCACTCGCCGCGGCCGCCAGCGTGACCGGAATAACCGGTCCGACGCCCGCCGCCGCGAGGATGCCGAGCATCGGTGCGAGCTGCTCCCGCCATCGCTCCTCGTCGCCGTCGACGATCACGTTTAGGTGAGCTTCATAGAGGGGTCCCAGCCCACCCGTTGGGATGTCCTCAAGCTCAGTGCCGCCTTCCAGAAGGTCGGCCAGGAGACGTGCAACGAGCCAATTGCCGTCGGAGCGCTTGAGGAGCGCGCTCGGCCGGTGGACCGCGACCCCACGGAGCGCGAAGTAGGTGGCGAGGTCGGCGTCCGTGGCCCTGTTAACGGGTACCGGGCGGGCGCCCTCAATCGTCCAACCGGGACGGCCGGTAACGATCAGCTCGACCAACGGCGTGGTCGAGCCGGCGAGTTCGGCGAGGACAGGTGCGAGCAGACCGGCGAGGCCCACCGCGCTGCCATCCACTCCGTCGATGGCGATCCGAATCGGGCCATGGCCGATCTGTTGAAGCGGGCGCACGACGCCAAGCTCCAGCGCGCTCAGGCCCAACCGCTCCTCGGCGGAGAGACCCGCCTGTGCGCGACGCGTTGCCTGGGCGAAGTCAGGTACAGAGCGGAGGAGTTGCTCCTTCAGCACGTTGGCGAGCCCGTCACCATTCGTCGCTTCGTCGATGAAGGCAACAGCCTGTAGGAAGTTGGCCGGCACGAGGCCGCCGGTCAGATCGGGGCGGCACATTCCCGCGACGAGCGCCGACTTCCCAGCTCCGGCGTCGCCAATGAGATGCAGCCCGTGACCGACCGACGCCGCACCGGCGACCGCTGCGAGCTGAGCGGGCGCAACGAATGTCGACGTGAGGCGCTCGATCTCGGACGCCGCTGTGGTGCCAGCCCACGGCGCATCCGCGGCCCGGTTGCGCGAGAGGTGCAGCCCCGTGTCCCGACCGCCGCGTGCGAGGCTCGGTTTCTGGCGCTTACACCGCTCCTCCAGATTTCCAATGACCTCACCGGAGCCGATCTTTGGTACCGGCCCAGGGAGTCCGTCGCGGAGGAGGCGCGTCAGCTCCAACGTGAAGCAGCCGTCGTAGGCGGCGCCGTCGTCGCTCGCAGTGAGAACGTCGTAGCGCTCGGGGCCGGCTCCGGCGGTCCAGTTCCATTCCCGAGCGGCCTTGGCCGCTCCTTGCCCTGAGTGGCACGCGTCGATGAGGAGGACGAGGCCGTCGACGTTCGGATAGTGCTCGTGGTTCTCGGAGACGATCCCGACGAGATTGACGAACGTCTGCGGATTGAATGCGTCGACATCTCCGTTCTTCGGAAGGAGGAAGAAACCCGCTTCGGTACGCACGGCATGTCCGATGAAGCTCAGAAAGAGCGTCGCCTCGTCGGCCGAGGCTCGAACAAACGCGTCGCGATACGCATCCATCGCCGTTGTCGCGTCGGGGTTGAGAAGCAGGCCGCCTTCGGGCCCAGCCAGGGCCGGGACGCATCCCCCGAGTTCCGAGTCGGTCATGACCCCGTAGAAGTCCTCGGCTGCATTGGGCAGGAACGACAGGGTTCCCAACTGGTCGCACTGCGATGCGACGACGAGAATACGGCGCTCACCCATGGCCGAACCCTCCCAAATGGCAAGAACGCTTCGCAGCTCGGCGCGGTCCGGCGTCGCCACAACTCGCCAGAACCGCTCGTGTCGACGTCGATCGGCGCGTGAGTCAGGTAGGACTCAACCCATCAAACACCCGTGGAGGGGCACGTGGCGTCAGTGATCTTCGTGCACGGAATCGGTCAGGAACGCCACCACGCTGATGGTGGCGCTGCGCTCGGGGAATCCTGGCGTGTCGCGCTACAGAACGCGATCCGGACCTGCCGAGGCACCGAGGCCGCCTTGGCCTTCCAGGACGTCTCCGTTGCGATGACCTTCTACGGCGACCTCTTTCTCGCACATGCGGGGATGCAGGGTGTGGAGGACCTCGACGTCGACTCCGAGATCGTGCGCGCCCTCGCCGCAGAATGGGTGGCAAGGGCCGAGGCAAGCGCCCGGTCCCCCGACGATCGCCGCGAGGCCAGGCGGGTGCAGCCCGAACTGGATGCAGAGGTGCAGGGCACCGGAGCCGTCGCCCGGACGGCGGTCGAGGCGCTCTGTCGGATGCGCTGGTTTGCCCAAGCCGGGTTTTCCGCTGTCGCGGCGGTGAATCGGGCGCTCCGGCAAGTGTCCGCCTACCTCGGCGACGACCAGACGATCCGAAATCGGGTCCGGGATCGCGTCCTCGCCCTGACCGGCCAAGACACCGTGGCGATCGTCGGCCACTCCCTCGGCTCGGTCGTTGCTTTCGAGGTCGCCCACCTGCTCGACCGACCGCTCCCGCTGCTCGTCACCATGGGCTCACCGCTCGGCATTCGGAACATCGTCTACGACCGGCTCGACCCGCAGCCGCCAACGTTCCCGACGTCGGTTCGTCACTGGCTGAACGTGGCCGACCGCGACGACATCGTCGCCGCCCGACCCGACCTGTCGAGCCTCTTCAGGCCGCCGCCCGGCGCCACCTTCGACGCGGACGAGCGGGCGGACAACCGCTCAGAACCACACGACGCGACCCGCTATCTGTCCGCACAATCGGTCGCGCTCGCGGTGAGCACCGCCACCAGCGGCGTCCCGCTCGCCGCGGGCGCTATGACGGAGACTCGCCGAGGTCCACGAACCAGCCAGCCGTGAAGCCGTCGATGCCGCGGATCTCGTCCGCGGTGCTCTGCGGCACGGCAGAGTCGACCGTGATCGCCATCACGGCCTCGCCGTCTCCGTTCGAGTCGCC
>JANMDN010000020.1:0-35824 GCA_031376285.1 Actinomycetes bacterium | reverse complement strand
CTCGCGTGCGCCCGCATCGGCGCCGGTCACACGGTCGTCTTCGGTGGGTTCTCGTCCGAGGCGCTCCGCGACCGGGTGATCGACTTCGAGGCGAAGGTCTGTATCACCGCCGACGAGGGCTGGCGGGCCGGCAAGAAGGTGCCACTGAAGGCCAACACCGACGGTGCGCTCGCCGAGTGCCCCGCGATCGAGCATTGCGTCGTCGTCCGGCGCACTGGCGGCGACATCGGCTGGGTCGAGGGTCGCGACAAGTGGTTCGACGAGCTCTGCGAGGCGCAACCCGACACCTGCGAGCCTGAGGTGATGGACGCCGAAGATCTCCTCTACGCGCTCTACACGAGCGGCACGACCGGGAAACCCAAGGGCATCGTCCACACGACCGGCGGGTACCTGACCCAGGTGGCAGCCAGCCACAAGATGGTCTTCGACATCCGCGACGACGACGTTTACTGGTGCGCCGCCGACATCGGCTGGGTGACCGGCCACAGCTACATCGTCTACGGCCCGCTCTGCAATGGCGCCACCGGGATCATCTTCGAGGGCGCCCCGAGCTTCCCCGGTTTCGATCGCCTTTGGGACATGGTCGAGCGCTACAAGGCGACGATCCTCTACACAGCGCCGACGGCCATTCGGATGTTCATGAAGTGGGGCGTCGAGCACCCAGCGAGCCACGACCTCACGTCCCTGCGGCTCCTTGGAAGCGTGGGTGAGCCCATCAACCCCGAGGCATGGATCTGGTACCAAGAGCACATCGGCGGCGGCCGCTGCCCGATCGTCGACACGTGGTGGCAGACCGAGACGGGCGCGATCATGATCTCGCCGCTTCCGGGCCTTACGAGGACCAAACCCGGCTCGGCCACCTTCGCGCTCCCCGGGATCAGCGCGGATGTGGTCGACGAGGCCGGCAATTCGGTCCCGCTCGGCAAGGGCGGCTACCTGGTACTCGACCAGCCCTGGCCATCCATGCTGCGAACGCTCCTCAACGACGACGAACGCTACATCGAGACCTACTGGAGCCAGTACCCCGGCCGCTACCTGGCTGGCGACGGATGCCGTCGCGATGACGAGGGCTACTACTGGCTCCTCGGGCGGATCGACGACGTGATGAACGTCTCCGGCCACCGCCTCTCGACGATCGAGATCGAAAGCGCCCTCGTCGACCACCCCGCAGTCGCCGAAGCTGCCGTCGTCGGGCGCGCCGACGCGACGACCGGGCAAGCGATCGCCGCGTTTGTCACCCTCAAGTCAAGCGTGACCGGCGACGAGGCGCTCATCCAGGAGCTTCGCCAGCACGTCGCCAAGAAGATTGGTGGCATCGCCCGCCCGGCCTCGATCGTGCTCACCGACGACCTCCCGAAAACGCGCTCCGGAAAGATTATGCGCCGACTTCTTCGAGACATCTCCGAGGAGCGTCAGCTCGGTGACGTGACAACGCTCGCCAACGAGGACGTGGTGAGCATGATCGCCGACATGGCGCAGTCACTCAGGGCCAGCGAGGACTAGTCAGTGGTCTGACACGGAATTGGTCATTTGATGAGGGGGAGCGTCTCGACACGACTCGCGGCACTCCCGCTCGTCGCCTTCGCCAAGATCTGGTAGCGGCCTGGCGAACGCAGACCGGAGATCGTCAGGGTTCGCCAACCGGTCGTGGCCACGGTCGTGCGTCGAGCGACGACTTTGCTGCCGGCCTGAATCGTAATCGTAACCCTGCTCGGCGCGCTGGCTCGCAGGCGAACGCGGCCCGGTGGAGCCGATTCGAGGTCGAGTACGAGCCCACCCTCCGGTCGGAGCGCGGTCCGCAGCGTCCCGTCCGAGCCCACGCCCGTCACCAGCACGTCGCCTGTCGCGTCGGTGGAGACGCCGACTACCTCGCACATGCCGTTGACCTGCGCGGGGTCACCCCTGCGACGGTCTCCGGTCGCAAGGACCGTGACGGTCATGGCGCATGGTGGGCCCGGTCGGCCGTGCGCCACGACCGCGTCCCCGAGCGCCGTCGTGGCGATGGCCAACGAGTCCGCGCCGCTCGAACGGCGGGCGGGTGACACCCCCGCCTCATTCCAACGGTCGGCGCTTCCGTCACGCGACGCGACGCGAACCGCCGAAAGCGTCGGGCCAACCCGCTCGATGGCCGCCATCACGGCTCGCCCGGACGGCTCGATCGTCAGCACGACCGACGTCAGGCTCGGTGGCGACGCGAACACCGAGTTCGGATGGAGCGCCCATGCCTCACCCGACGACGTGCGGTCGGCCGTTTTCACGACCCCATCCTCGATCCAAGCGGCCGTGATCGTGCCGGCCGCGTCGGCGCCGAGAACTGGCGGCGTCATCTGGTCTGACCGGCCGGCCGGAAGGGCCTCCGGTGTCGTCCAGCTCGCGTCGTCGCCGGAGGGCCGGAGCGCAACCCGCTCGACCACTCGGGCGCTCGTGCGCTCGGACAGTGGCTGCTCCGACCAGGCAATCGCGCCGTCGCCGAACTCGTCGACGAGGAGCGGTGTTTCCGAGAGGGTGAGTTGCGCCGGATCCGACGTGATGGCCTGAAGAGGTCCAAAGCGCTCGGATCCCGCCCGGCGAAGTCGGGCGTAGAGGCGGTCATCGCGCACCCATGCGACGAGGATGTCGCCGTCCAGGCCTGCGGCGAGCCGCACGACCGAGACACCACCGTCGCTCAGCGCCTCCACCTCCCGCCATCGTCCGCTCGCCGGATCTCGAGTCGACAGGACGGCGCGTCCACCCGAAATCCATGCAGCGGCGATCTGGCCGTTCGGGCCACGCGCAAGCAGCGGTCGAATTGAGCTGGGGCCAACGCGGCTGAAACGACGGAGCCAGGTGGCCTTGGACGGGTCCCGTCGCGCGACCTCGACGATCCCGCTGCCCGTCGCGGTGACGGCGATGCTCGTTCGCTCGCGCAGGACGACGGTCGCGAGCGCCCTGCCGTACTGGGCCTCGGAGGATCCGGGCCGGCCGACCTCCTCAGGGCTCAGCAGTCCGGGCGGCTGGCCGGCCAGCGCCGACGCGGCCCCCAACCCGGAGAGCACCGCGAGCGATGAAAACCGCAGGGCACCTCGCAAGAACGACATCTCTGCGAACGATACCGGCGTTCACTACCCTCGCAAACGATGTCGAACGTGACAAATCTCCGGCGGGCGAGTCGGGCGGCGGGACTTTCCGCGTCCGCGAGCTTTGCCTTGATGATCGCCAAGCTCACGCTCGGAGTGGTGACCGGCTCTGTGGCGATCCTCTCGGAGGCGGTGCACTCGGCCACGGACCTCATCGCAGCCCTCATCGCGTTCTGGGCCATCCGGGCGGCGGCCAAGCCACCGGACCGTCAACATCCCTACGGGCACGAGCGGACCGAGAATCTCGCCGCGCTTCTCGAGGGAGCGCTCGTGGTCGCCGCGGGACTCCTGGTCACGGTCGAGTCCGCCCAACGCCTGCAACATGGCGGCACGATCGAGCACCTGGGCCTCGCAATTGCCGTGATGTCCGTTTCGGCGCTCGTGAGCCTTACCGTCGCGCTCCACCTTCGACGAGCGGCACGGCTCACCCAATCCGCCGCGCTGGCGGGGGACGCGCTGAACCTTCAGACCGATGCGGTGATGGCGGCGGCGGTGGTCGGAGGCCTGGTCGCCGTCGCCGCAACCGGGTGGGGGATCCTCGACCCGCTGATTGCCATCGTGGTCGGGCTCGTGATCTGCGCCGCAGGGGCTCGCCTGTGTTGGACCAGCGCCCAGGTCCTTGTCGACTCGAACTTGCCCGAGTCCGAAATCACGAAAGTCGAGGCCGTCCTTGCGAGGTTTGAAGCGGAGGGACTGAGCTTCCACAAACTTCGTGGGCGGCGTGCTGGCGCGAAGCGCCACATTGACCTTCACATGGTCGTCGCTCCCGAGACGACCGTCCGCCAGGGGCACATTTTGAGCGGTCGGGTCAAGGGCGATCTCGTCGCCGTGGTCCCGAATGCCGAGGTCCTGATCCATGTCGAGGACCACGGACCGGGCTCCTAAATCACGGAAACGCCGTGTTTGAGGGGATTCCGCCTTTGTGACGTCCGAACCAGGTTGCTAGCGTCAAGGAAACCGCGACCGGGATTCCGCGCGGGTTCAGCCCTTTCGCAGAATCGCGGGAGGGGATACTCAATCCCGACCAAGGGGTGAACTGCATGACCAAAGCCGAGTTCGTGGCTAACGTAGCCGAGAAGACTGGACTCACCCAGGTCCAGGCGAAAGAAGCTGTCGATGCCTTCCTAGAGAGCGTCACTGACTCGCTGAAGGTTGGTGAGGATGTTGCTTTTGCCGGTTTTGGGAAGTTCTCGGTTAGCGACATTGGCGCCGCCGATCGTCCCAACCCGCGCGACCCGCAGGGTCCGAAGATTCATGTGCCGGCGCACAAGCGCCCGCGCTTCAGCCCCGGGGCCAGCCTCAAGCAGGCCGTCAACGCTGACGCGCCAAAGAAGAAGCCTGCCGCAAAGAAGAAGTAGGAGCTGATCGATGAGGCGCTGATTCGGGGGCCTGCGCGGTTACCCGGGTCAGCGTCTCATTTGATCGATGCCGGAGCCGGGACTCGAACCCGGATGCCCGAAGGCCGGGGATTTTAAGTCCCCCGCGTCTACCGATTCCGCCACTCCGGCCATCGCGGGTCGGCTACCGCCCGCCTCGGCGAGGCTACTCGATCAGCGGCCGAACGTCGCAGCCCCGGGGGTCCGGTCAACGGCTGCCAGGCGCGCGGCATCAACCCGCCTCGCCCAGAGTTCGGGCAGCAGTGGCCAACGCTCGAGTAGCTGCGCGTGGCGAACATGGCGCATGTTCTCGCCCTTCGCAAAGATCAGGCGGCGTTCTTGTTGTGGACTCGCGACTTCCTGGAGGGCGTGCGCGAGGCCGGCGACGCTGAGTACCTGCTCGCTTTCGCCGCCGAGCGGCTCGGCGTCCGTGATGTCGCTCACGCGTCCATTCTATTCGGCTCGCCCGAGGTCGCAGTGGCCTCGGAGCGAGCCATTGCAAGCAAGCCGTCGAGAATGTCGAGTTCGCTCACGATGAGTGCCTCGCGATCAAGAGCCCGAAGGCTGGCTTGAGCGATGACGGCGCCCGCGACGATAACCGGTGCGCGGTCGGGATGCAGTCCCGGAACGCGGCGCCGCTCGTCGCTGCTCATCGCGGCCAACCGACCCTTCGCGCTGGCAATGTCTTCGAGGAGGAGGGTCGAGCCGTGGATGGCGTCACGGTCGTACCCGCCGCGAGCGATTGCGGCCAGGCTGGTGATGGTTCCGGCGACGCCGATCAGGGCCATCCCCGAAACGGCGGAAAGCCCACCGATCGACTCCACGCCCCGTCGAACGAGTCGTCGTACGTCGATCTCCATCGCCGAAACCTCGGCCGGACTTGGGGGATCAGTCGTGAGGAAGCGCTCGGTTTGGCGGACGCACCCAAGCGCGAGGCTCACGGAGGCATTCGGACGCGGTCCGGATCCCCAGACGATCTCCGTGCTGCCGCCGCCGATGTCGAGGACGACGTGGCCAGGTTGCCCACTCAGCGCCTGACGCGCACCCGCAAACGCGAGGGCGGCTTCGTCGTCGCCGCTCAGCACACGCAGCGGCGCGGCCAGATGCTGGTGAACGATCGCGGCAACTTGGGCGTGGTTCGGGGCGTCCCGGACCGCGCTCGTACCCGCGGCCACGATCACATCGCTTCGGTGTTCGGCAATCTGAGCCCCGTAGTCGGCCAGGCAGCGCGAGAGTCGATCAAACGCCGGCCCTCCAATGGTTCCGTCGGGCTGTGCGCCCGACTTCAGGGCGGTGACGGTGGTTCGCCGCGTTTGCGCGACATCGTCGGCGAGCAGCAGACGCACCGAGTTCGAACCGATGTCGACAATCGCGAAGCGCCGGCCGCTCTCGGCCGCGGTCTCAAGGGATGGGTGATCCGGGTTCAGGAGCGCTGACCGACTCGACGAATCAGCGCCCGACGTAGCGGAGCGGTGCCTTGAGGATCGCGAGCGCTCGTCCTGCGTGCGCAGCGATCACCTTGGCGATCCCAGCCTCCCAGTTCAGGCCGGCGACCGCGTTTACGATTTCACCCTGGCGGGATTGCAGCTCCCGCGCGCGCGCTTCTAGGCTGGTGATTCGTTGTTTCAACAACTCGGCCTGGCGCGTCCCGTCGGCGATCGCGGCTTTCGTGCGGCGCCAGGCACGCAGCGCCTGGACGACGGCGATCGCGACGGCGATGAGAACGACGGCGATCGCAAAAAGGCCGGCAAGGAGGATGCTGTGGCGGTCGATCCAACTCATCGGAGCAGTATCGCATCGCTTGAGTCCAGAGCAGTGCCAGGGTGGTCCAGGCACGAGCTAGGCTCGCCGAGCACCGCCGATGCCCCTCGACCGATCCATCCACGCCATGAGCCCACAGCCATGCAGCGACCTTCCCGCCGTCGCGTCCGACGCCGTCTTCGTCGACCACACGGAACTGCGAGGCCGGGCCTGCGTCGTCGTCGACGGCCCGGTGCTTCCCGGTTGTGCCCTCACGCTCTCGCATTGGCCAACGGCGGCAACTCCGCCGGCCCTGGCCGCCGACACCAGCACCGAGATCGTCGATCGCTACCTGCGCCTTGCGACCCGCGGCCCGTCGGTTGGCGCGGTGACGAACAATCACTACGACGAAGACGGAATCCTCGGCCTCTGGATGCTGCTCGAGCGCCCCCCGATCGATGATCCCCGCCGGACGCTTGCGATCGAGTCAGCGGAGGCCGGCGACTTCCGGACGTGGACCACTCCCTGGGCGCCGAAAGTCGCGCTTGCGCTCGCGGCCTTCGCCGAGCGCCCGACCACCCCGTTTCCCGATGTGCTCCGGGCGCTGTCGAGCCAGTCGGGACGCAATCCTGCGGGAGCGATCTGCGCGGCGGTTCTCCCGCGGGTGGGCGCGCTCCTTGATGACCCGCTGCGCTACCAGCGCTTCTGGCAGCCGATGTGGAGCACGGTCGAGGAGGACCTGGCGCTCGTCGACTCCGGAGCTGTCCTGATCCAGGAGCTGCCGGACGTTGACTTGGCCGTCGTCCGGTCATCCCGGGTGCTCGATCCGCTTGCGATCTATCCGAGAACTCGCTGCTCGCGCGTCCTGACGATCGTGGCCGATGAACTGGTGGCCGTACGAGATCGCTACGAGAGCTGGGTGCGCTTCGCATCCCGCCGCGTTCCGCCGCGGGTCGACCTGACGGCGCTTGCCGAACGACTTACCGCGTCCGACCCGCTCGCCGGTGGAAGGTGGCGCTACGAGGGGGTCGCGGCGATCAACCCGCGCCTGCTTCGCTCAGGGCCCGGCGGTGGCGCGATGCCAACCGGTCTCGACCCAGCGATGATTCTTGATGAACTGATTGCGACCTACGCGAGTGCGGATGCGGACCCGCTGTCTCCGAGCTACGATCAGGCGCCACCGATGGACCTCTTGCCATGAACGACGATGTCGAGGCGGCCGCCCGCGTGCGCACCCTGTTGCTGTCTGGCGACAACATCTTGAAGAACCGTTCGGCCCCGAGTCGCCTCGAGGCCGCTCGCAGTCGATACGTCGAGGCGCGCACCGTGGCCGAAGCCGCAGGCCTCGACGAGATCCTGGCATTCGTCGATCGCCGGATCGCAGAGATCGGCACCGATGGTTCGTAGCGCCCCAAACCGCAACTGCGAACTCTGTCACCGGCAATTCCTCCCCGGGGAGCCGCGTCACTACTTCGACGAGCCCGACCGCGGGCGACGCCTTCACGTGGTCTGCCCGCTGTGCCGACGGACCGCGCTTCAACGCGGCTGGGTCCGGTCGCCCGACGGTGCCGAACGCGACTCTCGAGCGGCTTAATCGGCCGAAGGCGCTGCGGCGGGGGGGTACCACTCGAACACCGTCGTCCCGCCTTCGCCGGTAGCGACGAGGTGGCGGCCCGAGAACTCCGCCGCCGCCTCGGCTCCGAGGATGGTCCACTCGACGCGAGCGCTCGCGGTGTCGACCAGTGCCACCACCGCCGCGCGCCATGCTCCCCCTTGCGAGCGTCCCGCGGTGGATCGCCAGAGACCGCCGCCCGCCGCCGCGCGGGATCGGCAGCAGACGCGCGTGTTCAAACCGGTCGAGATCCCACTGGTGCGCGCTTGAGCCGGCCCCGCAGAAGAGAAGACCGGCTTCGAAGCTGGTGATCCCGGTCACCGGCCCCGGGTCCGGCGACGTGAAGTCCGGGAGCACGCGCCCGTCCCAGGCAACGAGCGACATGACAATCGCGACACGTGCAGAGGATCGATCGACGGCGACGTCGCGGCCCACTCACGGCTGATGGGCGACGGGGACGAGGCGTCCTCCGCGCTGGGCAGTCGGGAGATCGAAATCCGTCGGCGCGGCCGTCTCGATGTCGTGCGGGGTCATGTGAAATGGCGCCCTGGTTCGTGTCCGACGAGCAGCGTCAGGGCCGATAGCATGCCACCGTGGCCCAGCACCCCAAGCTCAACGACCTTGACGCCGCCGGCACGCTCGGCATGGCCGACAAGGCCGAGGGGCAGCGCATCGCGGCGGACGCCGCCGAACGGATTGCCGCGATCCAGGGCCGACTCATCATGGAAGCCCGCCGGTCGGTTCTCGTCGTTTTGCAGGGGACCGATGCGAGCGGCAAGGACGGCGCGATCCGGGCCATCATTGGCGCGCTCAACCCAATGCTCGTCAGGATCGCCGGGTTCAAGAAACCCACACCGATCGAACTCGCCCACGACTTCCTCTGGCGGATTCACGCCGTCCTCCCTGCCCGCGGCGAGGTTGGCGTCTTCAATCGCTCGCACTACGAGGACATTCTCGCGGTGCGCGTCGAGAAGCTCGCCCCGGATCGCGTCTGGAAGGCGCGCTACCAATCGATCGTCGATTTCGAAGCGCATCTCGTCCGCGAGGGCACGGTGATCCGGAAGTTCATGCTCTGTGTTTCCAAGGACGAGCAGCTTAAGCGCCTGAACGAACGTCGCGACGACCCGACGAAGCGCTGGAAGTACTCACCCGGCGACATGGAGCGACGAAATCGGTGGGACGAGTACGTCGACGCGTACCAGGACGTGCTTGAGCGGACCTCCACCGACGACGCTCCGTGGGAAGTGATCCCGGCAGATCACAAATGGGTCCGGGACGCGCGCATCCTCTCGGTCCTCGCCGAGACCCTTGAGGGGATGGACCTGCCCCAGGCGGAACTCCCAGCCGCCGGATAGGCTTGCGGCTATGGAGCTGCTCGACGGCGAATCGGTGATCTGGAAGGGGCGCCCGTCGTGGCGTTCGAACTTCGGTTGGTACGCGACATGGATCGGCGCGTCTCTTCTGCCGGCAATCCTCGCCGGGGCCATCAAGAAGTCGGGGCGTGAGCCCGTCGGGGGCTACGGCAAGTGGCTTGTGGTCACCTTCCTCTTGATCCTGCTCGTCATCATCGTCGACGTCTTGCGACGCAACTCGACGCGCTACACGGTGACGAGTCAGCGGATCCAAATTCGCCGTGGAATCTTGTCGAGGCAGGAGCGTTCGACCCACCTCGACCGCGTCCAGAACGTCAACACGAACCAGAGCTTGATCGAGCGCGTTCTCAAGGTCGGCGCGGTCGACTTCGACACGGCCGGGAGCGATCCAAACGACGCCGAGTTGCGCTTTCGAGGGGTCAGCGACCCGCACGGTCTGGTTCGCGAACTTCAGCCGCACATCTCGCGCAACCGCGGAGTCGCGACGCCCCGCTGAACCCCGCTTCGCCGAATTCGCCAAGTGGGTCGGGCCGCTGAGACGCCGATCCCCGGATTCGTGGGTTGGATTCCTGGGGCACAGCATTTCATACCTCGAATGAGTGAGGTGTCTCGCTCTGGGCGCTCCGATGAGGAGTGCAGACGCCCAAAACCCGTGCGGGTGCGACTGGCAAGGAGTGAGGATGATTGCAACGAGGATCGATCCGCAGGCACCGTTGGCAGAACGCGGGCAGGTCCGGCGTCGCCCAAGCCGAGCCAAGCCGCGCCCCCCGCGACCTGTGGAGCTGATCCTCGCAGAGCTTCGCGGCCTCGGTGGTCTTGTGCTCGAACAGGGGCTCCTGTCGCCAACGGGTCGGCCTCCCGCGAGCCTCATCGCGTGGCAGCGGCGCCTTGCCGTCGAGCTCGCCACGGAGGAGCCAACTCGGGCGCGCTCCTACCGGGAGCTGCTGCACCAGATCGTCGCGCTCAGCCGAAAGGGCATTGAGCGGCGCAACGCGAACGCCGTCGCGTCGCCGTAGCTCGATCGGCGTCGGTGGATCCGGGCTGCGACTTGCCGCATGAGTAACACGCACCTCCTCGCGCTTTTCAGCGTCGTTCTGGCGGTCGTCGTTGTGGCCGTGCTCGCCGTCGCGCTCATCGAGGTCCGCAAGGGCCTGACAAGGATCTCGACGGGCCTCGCCACTCTCGGCTCGGCACTTGAGGGCGTTGAGGCCCAACACCTGCGGCCGCTCGAAGGAGCGGTCAAAGCGATCAACGCCCAGTTCGACACGATCCTTTCCGCACTCCCGGGCATTGGTCGCAAAGCCGCCATCGTGGCGCAGCGGCGGCCCAAATGACCCTCTGGTGGATCGGAAACATCGTCTTGCTCGTCGTCGTCGTGCCGGTGCCCGTCTATCTCCTGCACGGAGTTCTCACCGCTGCGAAGAGCATTGTTCCGAGCGTGCGGCAGATCGCGTCCGTGACGCGGGCCGAGTCAGCGGACCTTGACGCCACGGCGCTGCTCCTCACAACCCAAGAACAAGTGGCGCAGACCATTGCGGGAGTGGCCGGCTACGGCGGCTCACTCGACGTCATCCTCGACGACGCGAAATAGGGAGCCGACATGTCTGCTGGTGTCTTCACCGTCGTTGTCGTCGCGCTCATCGTCGCAGCGCTCGTGTTCTATCTCGTGTCGACGATTCTTGAGCTTCGCAAGATCACGTCCGGGCTCGATGAGGTCATCACTCACGTCGGCGGGATCTTGGAAAAGACCGCGCCAGTCAACGGCGTCGTCGCCACGATCAACGAACATCTCGACGCCGGTGTCGCCGCCCTTGAGGGTCTCCTTGTCAAGAAGGCCGGGATGGACGACGCCATGGGCCTCGTCGAAGGCCTCTACCCCGGCGCTGCCGCCGCCGGACTGCGCGACTTTCCTGAGAGCACCAAGGTTTGAATGGCGATCGATTTGGACCACTCATTCACGACGGCAAACGCTGTCACGTCGCTACGAATCCCGCCAGAGGCCACCTGGGCATTCCTACACCTCCAGACCGTTGCGGTCGACCACCGATCCTTGCGGCCAGTCCGATATCCGGGCTTGAACTGGAAGCACCATCGCGGGACCACGATAGATCTCGGCCCGGTGATCGTTGTCGATCATCCGGGTTGTCTGCCCGTCGATCAGCCGCCAACCACCGGTCCGGTAAAATTCGACGACGTCGGGGCGGCACGTCAGGAACCCGAACGGCACCCCAAGCTCGTTCATCATCTGCGTGGATTCATCGAGCAACTGGCGGCCGATGCCCTTTCCTTGGAGGTCGGGGTCAACGGCGACCAGCCCCACGTCGGCGACCAGCAGACCAGCGCCGCGGTCGGGCACCCGCAGGAAGCGGCGCAGTAGGCCAAGGTGGGCGACCGGGCGACCGGACAGGGAGCCGATGACCCTCGCCTCCGGCCGCGCCCCAGACCAGCTCCGTCCGCCGCTGAAGAGCTCCGAGTGCCCCGGATACGCCCTGCCCAGCATTGCGCCAAGGGTCTTGTGCCCTCCAAGCGAAATGTCGTTCTCGTAGCTCAGCACCCACTGCAGATGGTCCATCTTGGCGGGGGGCCGAGAGGGTCCCGGGTTCATCGGCATCAACTGAGTGCGGGGTTAGCTCTCCGCTGGGGCCTCGGGCAACCGTTCGGCATCCGGTGTTCCCGGCGCGACCGCGATGAGGTGGGCGTCCGGGGCGTAGACCGTCGTGCGGCGCTCGTCGCGGGCGAGGGTTTCTCCACGGTAGACCTTGCGTGTCACCGTTACCGAGAAGCCCTGGCCCCCCGGCTGGATTTCGAGTTCCTCGTCGCCCTTGAGTTCGTCGTTGATGATCTTCCGGGTTGGGGGATCGGTCTGGTCGAACGGGTCGCTCGTTGTCGACTCCACGCGCCGTCCGAGCTTGCGTGAGTAGAGGTTCATCGTGATGGCATCCGGGCTTGTCGCGGTCCTGATGAGTACGGACGCGGGCCAGTCGTTTCGGATGACGAGGTCGGGCTCTTTCCATGAGATCGTCGCGTCGCGCCCGGCGGGGTAGCGGCTGATGAAGAGCGCGTGCGGGGTGTGGCGCACGATCTCGAGCCCACCCTCGAACGCGGCGTTGTAGAGGTTCGTCGCGACCTGCGAAATGCCGCCGCCTGTCGAGAGCACTTCAAGATTTCCGACGATCATCGGTGCGGCCACGAAGCCTCGATCGGCGGTGCGCTGGCCGAGGATCTCGTTTAGGGAGATCGCCTCGTTGGGCCCGATGATGGTGCCGTCGAGGATCGCCGCGGCCTTCATGATGTTCACGACGCGGGGCTGGCCCGGCTTGAACGGGGTCGTGTACCCGCCGATTCGCTCCCGAATCCCAAGCCTTCGCGCCGCCGCGGTCGAGAAGGTCGGCGGTCGCTGCACGAGCGATCCTGGGACCGGACGCACATCCCCACCCAAGCCGCGGGCAACGGCGTCGGCATCGACCTCCAACCCGGCCTTGGACGGAACGATCCGAGCGATGGTTCCATCGGTGTCGAAACGTGCCGGCACGGCCTTCCGCTCCAGTGGACGAAAGAGTTGGGAGAGGGCGGGGCGAAGGGCGGCGGCGTCGACAAAAGCCCGCGTGCCATCGGTGCGAATTGCCCTGGCGACCACCGTCGGCCCGAGTCGACGCTCGACGCCCGCGACGATCACGGTCGCCGGGCGCTCGACGATGCCCTGGGCCGCGCTCGCCGCGCGTTCGAGCTGGGCGCTCGTGACGGCCGGCCGGGTGCGCTGCACGGGCACGTCAATCTCCTTCGGGAGCCCGGCCAGATCGCTTGCGAGGATCGCCCGAAGCCGGCCTTGGCGCACCTCGAGACCGTCGCGACTCGGGGCGACGCTCAAGGTGGTGCTGCGCACGACCAGCCGGGCGTCCACGGGCTCGCGGTCGACCTTCGCGCTGACTTCCGTTACCCATTGATCAAGGGCGCCGCTTCGAAAGTGCGCCGCCAGCGGAATACGCACCGGGCCGCGTCGCGTGATCCAGCGCATCGACCGTCCGATTCGCCCGGGTGAGCGCTCCCGAGCGCGTTTGAGCGCGCGATCCACGAGGGGACGGGCGCCGAGGTCGCTCGGTCGAACGACCGCGATCAGGCTTCCATCCAGACGAACGTTGACGAGGCGTTGCGAGATCTCTCGGCCTCGAGCGATCAACGCGGCCCGAGCTGCGCTTGTCGGCTGCCCCAGATCGACACCAGCCGCCGTGACCCCAGGCGCGGCGCCACCGCCCGACCCACCGACCACGAGCGTGACCAGCGCGCCGATGGCGGCGACTCCGGCCGCGCCAAACGCCACGCGGCGCCTGCGGATCCGTTTGGGGTGGGTCACGTTGTCCTTCCCGGGAGTTGAACTCGGCTTCGTACCGGACGCTCCGGGTCGGCTCAAGTCGACCGGTCGCCAAGCGACAGTCGAGCCGCGAGGATGCCGCTCCGAACAGCCCCCTCCATTGTGGCGGGCCAGCCGGTGTTGGTCCAGGAACCCGCAAGGAAGATCGACGGATCGCCCGTGACCGGCCCTGGACGTGCTCGCCCCTGGCCGGGCGCGGCGGCGAACGTGGCCTCAGGTTCCTTGACGACGTGGGCGCGCTCGACATGGGCGTGGACGGCGGTTGGAAAGAGCATCCGGATCTCGTCGACGAATGCCTCGACGAGGGCGTCCCTCGACTGATCAATCTCCGCCCGCGCGGCGCTGACCGACACAACCAACCGCTGACCGGCGCGCGATCCGGTCCGGTGGCCGAATATCCACTGGGCGGGGCTGTCGACCACCGCCATGAATGGTTCGTTCATCACGGTCCGGTCGAACCAAAGGTGAACGTTCACGATCGGGCTCGAACCGAGATCCGGAACTTGGCCGACCGCGACGGGAGCAATTGAGGCCGCTCGGCTTGCCGGGAGCGCGAGGATCACGGCGTCGCCGGCGATGCGTGAGCCATCGCCGAGGAGCACCGTTCTGTCCTCGGCTCGGACCACAGAGGTGCTCGTGCGCACCGTCCCTCCTGCGCGCTCGATCAACCGGCGCGTCGGGCCCTCGACGAGCGTCGTCAGTCCGACGCGCGCGAGCCCGATCGCCGAGCCACCCCGGGTGCGAAAGAGCCCTTCACGAAAGACGTAGGCGGCGAGGGCTGCCGAGACGCTGGCACTCCGGTCGTTGCAGGTCGGCAACACGATGAGGTCCCAGAACCGCTCGATCGCGCCGGCACGCTGCCCGTGGGCCTCAAGCCAGTCGCCGAAGCTGACGTCGTCGAGCGACTCGCGATCCTCGTCGCGCATCACCATCAGGGCGGTAAGGGCCACGACCGCGCGAACCTTCTCCGCGCTGGAGAGCAGTGGAAACCGAGCAAACGACGGGCCGATATGCAGTGGCGCGGGAAGTCGGCTGGCCGCCAGCACTCCGGTGGTTCCAGCCCGGTCCCGCACGACCACGTGGAGGCGCGGGGGGAGGGACACGTGGCGCCAGGCACCGAGCCGACCGAGGAGCCAACGGTAGGCCGTGCAGCAGCCCAGGAACACGTGCTGCCCGTTGTCGATCTCCGTTCCGTCCAGGTCAAACGAGAACGCCTTGCCGCCGAGAAAGGGACGTCGCTCAACGAGGGTGACGCGGGCACCACGCATGCTGGCCTCAACGGCGGCGCCGATACCGGCAAGACCACCTCCGCAGACGATCACATGGGGGCGGCTGCTCAACGAGACGCGAAAGCGGCGAGCGAGCGTCCCAGCATCAGGCGCACCTTCTGGCCGGTCGAGAGGCTGACCCGCTCGGTGAAGACGTCGTACCCGCGCGCCTCGATCGAGTCGAGGATCTTGAGGTAAAGGCCGCTCAGCGTCCCGACGCACATACGCGCGCGGCGATCGAGCAGCGGGAGCAGTTGACGTCCCTCACCGTAGAACGATCGGGCACGGGCACCCTGCTCGGCAAGGAGGGCCCGTACGGCGGGGGTCACCGTCCCGGCCGCGATGTCGGCCTCGCTGACCCCATGGCGCAGCATGTCCTCCCGCGGGAGGTAGATGCGCCCGAGCCCGGAGTCCTCGGCGACGTCACGCATGATGTTGATGATCTGAAGCGCGACCCCGAGGTCTTCGGCGTGGCCCGGCGCGCGCGGGTCGTCGAAGCCGAAAATGTGGAGGCTGACGACCCCGACCGCTCCGGCGACCCGGTCGCAGTAGCGCTTGAGCGCCGGGAAGTCGTCGTAGCGGGTTGTCGTGAGGTCCATCTCGACGCCGTCGACGATTGCCTCAAGGGACGTGACCGGAATCCCGTAGCGCGCGATCGCGTCGCTCAGCGCGACGAGTACGCCGTCCTCGCGGTCCGGACGACCCTCGGCGCAGGCGCTGATCTCCCGACGGCGCGATGCGAGCTGGTCGAGCTTCCAGTCCATGGGCTCGTCGCCGTCGACGCTGTCGTCGCAGCGCCGGCTGAATGCATACGCGGCGTGGATCGCGTTTCGGCGGGGCCGGTCGAGCAGGACGAATCCGAAGTAGAAGTTTCGAGCCTCGCGGCGGGCAACGGCCCGACACTCGAGGTAGGCCTCCTCGACGGTCATCGCGCGACTCGCAGGAGTTGCCCGAGTGTCCGAGCGACAATGCGCGCGCGGCCGCGTCTCCCGGGAGCTGGTCGGGACGCGAGCGTGTCATAACCCTGATCGGCAATGGCGTCGCAGAGCGCACGACCGCCCGCCGTGAAGCAGGCGATGTCCAGGCGCGCGCGCCAGCCGACGCGACGTGCAAGCGGCGCCCCGCGGTCGAGATAGCCTCGGGCCCGTTCCACCTCGAAGCGCAGAAGCGATCGCACGCCTTCACTCGCGGCTGGGCCACGAAGATCGTCCTCGCTCACCCCAAAGCGATGCATCTCCTCAGCCGGGAGGTAGATGCGCCCCCGGTCGCTGAGGTCCTCGCCGACGTCCTGCCAGAAGTTGACCAGCTGAAGCCCGATGCACGTGCAGTCCGAGAGGGCTCGCCGCTCCGGATCGCTGTACCCGAGCACCGCCAGGACCATTTGTCCGACCGGTGTCGCCGAATGCTCGCAGTACCGGAGCAGCTCGTCGTGGCTCTCCCATCGGTCTTGGCGCTGATCCATCCGGTTGGCCTCGATCAGGCGTAGGAAAGGATCCGTCCCGATCGACCGACGACTGACCGCGCGGGCCAGCCCACGTAGCTGAGGCGGGCACCGGTCGGGGCCGGCCTCGATCGCCGACCCAACCTCGCCCTCCCAGCGGTCGAGGAGATCGAGTCGGTCGCCGTCGGCCTCGTCACCGAGGTCGTCGGTTCGGCGGCAGAAGGCATAGATGGCGGCGAGATCGTCGCGACGTTCCCGGTCGAGCAGGCGGAAAAGGACCGGGAAGTTTTCGTCGTGGGACCTGACCGCGCGACGAGCGGACGTCGCCGCATGATCGTGTTTCACCCCAGAAACCTACCGAGCGCGGCGACCGGAAAGTACAGGCGGTAGAGGTGGTAGTTGATCATGAAGTCATTCGGAAAGCCCGTGCCGGTGAACTCAGGCTCGTCCCAGGTGCCGTCCGCGCGCTGCGACCGCACGAGGTGTCCGATCCCGCGCGCGACCGCGGCGTGGTCGGGAGCGGCGGCGAGAAGCGCCAGGAGCGCCCAGGCGGTCTGGGACGGCGTCGACTTGCCGCGCCCGACCCAGTCCGGCTCCCGGTAGCTGCGAACGCTCTCGCCCCAGCCGCCGTCGTCGTTTTGCACGGAGGCGAGCCACGCGAGGGCGCGACGGATGCGTGGGTCGCTCGGCCGAGTGCCCGCCGCGACAAGTGCCGGAACCGCCGCCCCTGTCCCGTAGATGTGGTTTACGCCCCATCGACCCCACCAGGATCCGTCGCCGCGCTGGGTTGCCCACAGGAACGCGACGGCACGTCGGACCGCGGGGTGGGTTCCGCTGAGGCCGCACGCGACGAGCGCTTCGACGACGTGAGCGGTGACGTCCTCGGTTGGTGGATCGAAGATGGCCCCGAAGTCACAGATCGGATGGTCCCCGAAGCGGCGTGGGACGTTGTCGATGTCGAAGGCGCCCCAGCCGCCATCGGCCGATTGCATCGTGAGAAGCCAGCGGACACCCCGCTCGACGGCGGGGTGGTCGACCGGCGTGCCGGCTCGACGCAGAGCAAGGAGCACCTCGGCGGCGTCATCGGTGTCGGGATAGGACTGGTTGTGGAACTCGAATGGCCACCCACCCGCCGCTCCTCGACGGGCCAGCACGCGCCAATCGCCTGAGCGTGTGACCTCGCGTCCGAGGAGCCAGGTCGCCGCCCGCCGCATCGCGTGGTCGCCCGGCCCGAGACCGCTGTCGGCGAGCGCGACCGTCGCGAGGGCCGTATCCCACACGGGAGAGATGCAGGCTTGAATTCGGGTTCGTCCGCCGGACCTGATCGTGAACGCCTCGAACCCCTCGATTCCACGACGCATGACGGGATGTGTGGTCGAGTAGCCGAGGGCGTGCAGGGCGATGAGCGAATACACCCACGGGGGTTGGATCCCGCCCCAGGAGCCGTCGGCCTCCTGGTGGTCGACAATCCACCGTGCGATCCTGCGCTCGGCCACGCGCCGCAGCGGCCCGAATGGGTGCCGGTCGTAGCGGCGCATCAACCGGTCGATTCGGTCCAGGCGCTGCGCCCACGCACCGGCGGCGCGGGGCTTCGGCGTCGACCCTGGCGCCTCGAGGAAAAGCTCCCGCATTGACGTTCGCTGTCGGTAGATCGGTCGACGACTGAGGACGATCATCACCGGAACGAAGGTGCCCCGCGCCCAGCTCGCCAGCCGGTATACGGGAGCGACGGGTGCCCGCGGGGGGATGAGGAAAATCTCGGGTGGCGCCGTCGGGAGCGCCTCGTACGGGAACTCGCCGAGGACCGCCAGCCAGAGTTTCGTGAAGAAGCGGACACGGTTTGCGCCACCGAGCGCGTGGACACGCCGCCGCGCCCGCACAAGGACCGGATCGTCCGCGTCGGCGCCGAGCAGTTTCAGGGCGTAGTACGCCTCGACCGTCGTCGAAAGCTCCGTCGGCCCGCCGAACCAGTTCGCCCACCCGCCGTCCTCGCACTGGGTCGCCAGAAGCTCCTCGCAAAGGCCTCGCCGGTCGTCGTCTGATCCGAAGCCGAGGATGTGGATCAGCAAAACGTGTTCTGCCGCGATTGACGCATTGGATTCGAGCTCTCCCCAGAAGTACCCGGCGTCGTGTTGGAGTTCGAGGAGATGCTCCCGCCCTCGTGCGAGGGCCGCTTGCGCGGCGCGCCGCAGCTCGGGCGCGAGCGGAGGGTCGCTCCTTCGTGTCGGCATGGATCGGGACTGCGCTGAACGTGTCGAATGGGTGGTCACGAAACGGCGACCTCCTGGGCCCCGCGGCGAAACCAGTCGACACTCGCCTCGATGGCGTCTCGCACGCTCGACTGGGGAAGGCCCAGCTCGCCAATTGCCCGGGACGGGGAGAAGAACATCGGTGTGCGGGCCATCCGCGCCCCGTCAAGCGGGGCGAAGGGCTCCCGCCGCAGGATCGTCCCCTCGACCAGCTCGTCGAGGGCGCAAAGGGCAGTGGCGACCGAAACCGGGATGCGAAGGCGAGGGGCGGGGCGTCCGCTGATCTCAGCAACCGCGGCAAAGATGTCACGAAGACGGAGGTTTCCCGCCGCGTGCCCGAGGATGTAGCGCCGTCCCGAGACACCGCGCTCGAGGGCGAGGCGGTGGCCAGCGGCCACGTCACGGACATCGACGAGATTCAGTCCGGTGTCGACGTAGCCGAACATGCGGCCGGCGAGCGCGTCGCGGATGATCCTCCCGGTGGGCGTTGGTCGGACATCGCCCGGGCCGACCGGCGCCGTTGGGTTCACGATCGTCGCCCAAACACCGGCCGTGGCTGCTTGGGCGACAAGACGCTCGGCGTCGACCTTCGAGCGTTTGTAGGCGCCGACCGTCTGCCGGTGTCGAAGCGGTGTGTCCTCGTCGCCGGGGAGACCGTCGGCACGGATGCCCATCGTCGCGACCGAGGAGGTGTAGACGAGGTTTGCCCCCGTGGCTCGGGCGACGGCGATCACCGTCGCGGTGCCGCCGACGTTTGTGCGGATCACCTCTCGCTTGGCGTGGCGAGCCAATGAGTACTTGCCGGCGACATGAATGATCGCCTCGCAGCCCTCAGCAGCACGACGCACCGCCAGACGATCACAGACGTCGCCGACGACGAATCGACATCCGGCGGGCGCGGTCCCTTCACTGCCACTTCGCACAAGCGCGACGACCTCGTACCCGGCACCCAGGAACTCCTGCGCGACGTGGCGCCCGATGAATCCCGTGGCCCCGGTCACGAGAACCGCAGTCACGGCGCGCGCTCCACGAGCGACCGCAGGACAGGCGGAAGCGCCCTCCGGGCCGCTGCCGTGCCCAGCTTAAGCCGAACGAGCGCTGGCACGCTCCACGGACGCGAGACAACGAGTGCGCAAAGTCGGGCCGAACGCGGTCGGCCGAGGCCGTCGACCACGCGCTCAAGGTCGGGGAGACTGTCGTTCGCGCGGTCGGTGACCGACCGTATCGCGAGAAACGGGACGCCTCGCGCGGCGGCGACACGCGCGAGGGCCGCGCTCTCCATGTCGACGACCGTCCCGGCGGTCGCGGCGCGATCCTGCGGTGTGCGAAGGAGGGAGGTCGTGCTGACGAGCGTTCCCCGGCCGGTCGGGCCCGCCGCGTCGAGGAGGCCAGGATCCGCGGCGAAGCGGGCGCCGTCGAGGGCATCAACGACGGTGTGAGCCGCGACCAACGCACCCCGCGGCAAGGTCGGGTCGAGCGCTCCGCAAAAGCCGGTGGAGACGACCGCCCGTTGCCCGGTCACGATCCATTGATCGGCCCAGGCGCTTGCGCGCGCGCGGCCCATCCCGGTGAGATGCACCTCGACACCGGGCAGCCGTTCGAACTCACTCAGGAAGCGATGCTCGATCCTGAGTGAACAGACCACAAGGATCGTCACTACGCGCGGGCGAGGGTGAGGAGATCCTTGGGGTGGTGCAGCGCTTCGAGAATCGTGCTCGCCTCATAGCCGCAATGCATCAGGCAGTTCGCGCAGCGGGGGTCTCGATCGGTGCCGTATGCCTCCCAGTCGGTTTCCTCGTAGAGCTCCGTGAGACTCCCAACGTGCTTGTCGGCCAGGAGATAGCACGGGCTTCGCCACCCCTCCACGGTGTAGGTCGGCATCGCCCACGCCGAACAGCGGTACTCGCGCTTCCCCTGCAGGAACTGGTGAAAGAGCGGGTTGTTGTAGAAGGGAATCCGCTTCCCTTCGCAGCGCTCGTGCACCTCGGTGTAGAGCGCCTGTGCCTCGACCCGCGCGAGGAACTGATCGCGGTCGTGCGTGACCGATTCGTAGTCATAGCCCGGTGAGGTGATGCACCCCTCGACGCCCATCGCCTTGAGGAACTCGAACAGCTCGACGTACTCTGACGCTGACACGCCGCGGTAGATCGTGGTATTCGTGCAGACGCGGTAGCCCATCTCGATGGCTTGGCGCATGTATGCCGTCGCGGTGGCAAAGACACCCGCCCGATCGACAGCCCGGTCGTGGACGTCACGCATGCCGTCGATGTGCACGACGAGTGCAAAGCGAGTCGACGGTGGGACGCGTCCGAAGACCCGATGCAGTAGGACGCCGTTGGTGCACATGTAGACGAAACGCCCTTGGGCGATGATGCCGTTGACGATGTCGTCGAACTCGGCATGTATGAGCGGCTCGCCACCGGGGATGTTCACGATCGGCGCGCCCGCCTCCTCGGCGACCCGGAGGCACTCCTCGACGGAGAGTCGTTTGTGAAACACCGACTCGTACTCACGGATTCGTCCGCAGCCGTGGCAGGCGAGGTTGCAGAGCTCAAGCGGTTCGAGCATGAGCGTGAACGGAAACATGGGCCGGCGTTCGATGAGACGTTTCCTCAGCAGGTACGTCGCCATGCCGAGTTCGAGGGCCATCGGTCGATTGCTCACGTTGCGCTCCGTTGCCGTGTGAGATGCGCTGTGCGCCGCAGCTCACTGATGTCCCGAGCCCCGATGCAGAACATGCAGATCCGAAGCTCGGTGCTCAGACGTCGAATGGTCTCGGCGATGTCGACCGCCCCTCGGACGGCCGCACGCAGGAACGGCGCCGCAAAGCCCGCGACGTCGGCTCCGAGCGCGATGCATTTCGCCATGTCGATCCCCGAGCGCAGACCTCCGGACGCGATGACCAGACGGTCGCCGAGCGCCGCGCGGCATGCCTCGACGCAGTCGGCAGTGCTGATCCCCCAGTCGCGGAAGCTCCGCGCGACATCGCGCATGACCGGGTCATCCATACGGTGGCGCTCGACTTCACTCCAGCTTGTCCCGCCCGCGCCGGCGACGTCGACGCCGGCCACCCCCGTCCGGGCGAGCTGCTCCGCGACCGACGCCGAGATCCCCCAGCCAACTTCCTTGACGATCACCGGCACCCGGAGGTCGCGGGCGATCATCGCGAGGGCGTCAACGACGCCACGGAAGTGGGGCGTCCCTTCGGGCTGAAGCGCTTCCTGCAGCGGGTTTGCGTGAACCACCAGGGCGTCGGCGCCCATCAGGTCGACGAGACGCTCGCAGCGCTCCGGACCGTCGCGTTCGATCAGCTGTGACGCGCCGATGTTGGCGAGGATTGGAATGTCTGGGGCGAGGTCGCGCACTAGAAAGGTCTCCGCAAGCAGCGGGTCATCAAGGGCCGCTCGGCCGGACCCGAGACCGAGCGCAACCCGACAGTGCTGCGCGCTGATTGCGAGGCGCCGGTTGATCTGCGCGCCGCGTTCGGCTCCTCCGGTCATGCAGGAGATCAGGATTGGAGCAGCGAGGCGAAAACCCAGGAAGGTGGTCTGCGTGTCGACCTCGATAAGGTCGAGTTCCGGGAGGGCCTGATGCTCGAACCGAAGGTCGTCGAGACCGTTCGTGAGCCGAGCAAAGCTGACGTCCTCGTCAAGGGCGATTCGGAGGTGGTCGGTCTTACGCGCTTCGTTCAGCGAAACCGACGAGATCATCTCGATTCCGTGAGGTTGCACCCTTCGAACCTAGTCCCATCGAGGGACTCGGATCAAGCAGGGTTTCGCCTACTGGAACACCGCGCCCAACGCTCGCTCGCCGTCGCTTTGGGGCCACCCCGGACCACCACCCAGTTTCATGGTAACGCCGGAGGTGTCAGACGTTGCGCGACGGGGTGTGTCGAATGCGTGTCGCCACTGACAGCTACTAGGTCACAATGCGAAACGTGACCGTGAGGGACGCCTCGATCGCCACCTCGTCGACGGCCAGCTCGACCGCCGAGCCACCCGAGTCGGCGCTTGCCATCCTCGCCGACATCATCTCGGCCTTCCCGTAAACCTGACCCATCGCTTCCTCGACCTCGCTTGCCCACGCGACGGCCCCAACCGAGAGTCCAAGTCCCTGGGCGTACGCGTCGGCCCGCCGCCGCGCGTCGCGGGCCGCGGCGACTTGCACGTCCTCGCGGGCCGGGTTTGTCTCCTCCACGCGCCACCGGGGGCCCGAGAGTTCGGCACCTTCGCCGACAAGCTCCCGGAGTAGCTCTGCGACGTCCTCCGTCGGTCGGATCTCGACACGCAAGCTCCGCCACGCGGTGTGACCGCGTTCGACGGCCTGACCGGTTTGCGGGTCGTATTCCACGACCGGCTCGACCGCAAGGCTCGAGGTCTCCCCACGCCGCACAATTGACGTGTACTTGGCAAGGACCGCGTCGCAAGCGGCTGAGATCGGAGCGAGGTTGGCGAACGCCTGCTCCGCACTTGCGGCGCGCGACCTGACCGTCACGTCAAGCACCGCGTAGTCCGGCGCGACGAGCGTCGTGGCGCGTCCTCGAACGGTGATGCCCTGCGGGGTGGTTTCGCTCACGCGGGCCTCCGCGCCCTCGGGGTTCTTGCAAACAGAGTATGCCGCGAAGTTCGTACGAACTCTCGGGACCTCTCACCGCCGCGAGGTCGTAGGAGGTGCATGAGGCGACCGGTACCGATTCTGGCGCTATGGCGGCGTTGTCCGACGCTGCCGTGGCCGAATTGCCGCCTGAGGGTCCTTCGGGTGCGTCGGGACGACCCCACCACCAGGCCACGGCGAGGGGTTCGGGCGTACGATCGTGCCGTGGTCGCCTGCCTGCCGGTGCCGCCAGACTCACGCGAGGCCGCCTCTTGATGGTGGCCGTCGCGACCGACCGCGTCTGCGGCGCGGTCCCGATCCTCGAGCCCGTCCGGCGCCGGGCGGCCCGGGCGGATCCAGGATGCGAGGAACACGTCGTCTGGTGAGCATCGTGGCCACAGCGTCTGGGAGCGAGCTGCCGGTGGCGTCCGGCCCGGTTGTTTTCGGGCCGGCGTCGACCGACCGGGCGCTCATCCGTGCGGCGCGAACTGGGTCGCGCCCCGCCTTCGAGGCGCTGTATGGACGCTACTGGCCACTCGCCTATCGGACCGCTTTTCTCGTGATCGGCGACGCTGGCCTGGCTGAGGACATCGCCCAAGAGTCGTTCCTTGCGGCGATTCGAAATCTCGACCGCTTCGATCGCCGTCGACCGTTCGCGCCCTGGCTCGCGCGCATTGCCGCGAATCGCGCCATCGACGCGTCGCGCGCACGATCGCGTCGAGCGGAATCGCCGCTTCACGAATCGAGCATCCGGGCGACCGACACCGAGGGCCCGGCCGACGTGATCCGCACCATCGCCCAGCTTCCACCCGACCAGCGCGCCGTGGTCGCGCTTCGCTACGTGTTCGATCTGACTCCGGGTGAGATCGCCGCCGCCCTCGACGTCCCGCGCGGCACGATCAACTCCCGTCTTCGCCGTGGGCTCGACACCCTCGCCGTGAGATTGACCGACGACCGCGGATGTTCCGAATGAGCCGCGGCGAGGAGCGAACCGAGCGCCGCCTCCGAGGGGTTCGGGCGCCGGACGAGGACGACGCGTCGCGGCGCGCATGGCCTGCGGTGGCCGATGCCTTCGAGACGCGAGACGTCAGTCGCCGCCGACGGCGGACCTTGCCGGCCGCGGCCGTGGTCGCGGTGCTCCTGCTAGGCGTTGGCTCGCTGAGTCCACCGGGCCGGGCGATCGCCCAATGGGCGCGGCGGGTCGTCAACCCCGTCCACACGCCCCGACCACAGCCGGTCGTGCTCGGCATTCCAGGACGGATGATCGTCTCCCACAGCGGGGGCATCTCGATGTTGCGCCCCGATGGATCCGGGCGCGCGCTCGGGACCTTCAGCGACGGCGTTTGGTCGCCGCATTGCCGGTTCGTCGCGGCCACCGGGGGACGAACCATCGCGGCGATCGACCCGGATACCGCCGAGGTCCGGTGGACGCGGACGCGACCCGGCGTTGTCTCGGACCCACGTTGGGCGCCGAGCGGCTTCCGGGTCGCCTACCTCGCCAACCACAAGGAGCTTCGCGTCGTGCGCGGCGACGGGTTCAACGATCGACGACTGATCGCAGCGGTTGCCGATGTCGCGCCCGCATGGCGCCCCGGCTCGGATGTGAACGTCCTCGCCTACGCCACTCGACGGGGAGTGGTTCAGGTCATCGACGTCGACACAGGGGAGGCGCTGGCCCGCGTCAATGTCGGCCGCCCGGTCAGGTCACTCAACTGGACCGCGGGCGGCCGTGACCTCGTGGTAACCGATGACGCCGGCGTGCTCGCGGTCGCACTTCGGACCGGTCGACGCACGCGAATCAGGCAGCTCCGCGCCGCGCCGGTTGCCCTTTCGGTGTCGCCCATCCGACGGGAGATTGCGGTACTTCCCGCGACGTCCTCACGCCCGACGCTGATCGCGATCAACACCCCCGGCAGGGTTCGCGCCCTTGCGCACCGCGCCCCGATCAGCGACCTCCGCTTCGCCCCCGACGGACGCCGTGTGCTTCTCGCATCAGCGTCGAGCGACTCCTGGGAGGTCGTCTCAGTGGAGCACACGGGCGCCGCGCCGCGGTTCGAGTCGGTGTCGACGCGACCGATCACCGGTAGCACCGCGGACCCTGCCTTCCCGATTGTCCGCGACTGGTGCGCCGACTCCCGCCCTTGAGACCTCTGTCAGTGCCGCCGACCGAAGGTGAAGTCGACGAGCGCCTGAAGGTCATCACGGTCGCCCGGGACGTTGGCAAGGAGACGTGTTGTCCGCTCGTAGGACTCACGGGCGAGCACCCGCGCCTTGTCGAGGCCGTATTGGCTGACGTAGGTCGCCTTGCCCATGCGTTCGTCCGCGCCGATGGGTTTCCCGAGCGCCGCTTCGTCTCCTGCGACGTCGAGGATATCGTCGACGATCTGGAAGAGCAGCCCAAGCTCGTGCGCGAACTCACGGTAGACACGGTCGAGTTCCGCGGCCGGCGTGGCGAATGCCAGGGCACAATGAACCGACGCCGAGATGAGGCGACCGGTCTTGAGCGCGTGCACCTGGCGTAACGCCTCCGGAGACGTACGGCCGTGGTCGCGAAGGTCGAGGTACTGGCCACCAACCATGCCCGCCACTCCGGTTGCTCGGGCGAGTTCGCCCACGATGCGAAGACGCTGCTCGTCGCGACCGGGCTGGGCTTCGCATACGAGGCGAATCGCTTCCGCGTAGAGGGCGTCGCCGGCGAGGATCGCCGTGTCCTCACCAAACGCGACGTGGCAGGTTGGGCGGCCCCTGCGGAGGTGGTCGTCGTCCATCGCGGGGAGGTCGTCGTGGATCAGGGAGTAGGTGTGGATCAGCTCGAGTGCCGAGGCCGTCGGGAGGATGTCCTGCGGCGAGCCGCCGAGCGCTTCAAGTGTTGCCATGGCAAGCACTGGACGCATCCGTTTCCCGCCCGCCAGAAGTGAGTAGCGCATCGCCTCGACAAGCCCCTCGGCGCCGATCGTGTCGAGGTGCGCGTCAGCTGCCGCGGGGGCGAACCAGAGGCCGGCGAGGTGCGCTTCCACCATCAGCCGGAGGTGATCGGGGTAGGGCGGCGTGGCCGCGGACGTCTCCTGGGCGGGCGAAGGCACGCGCGGATCGTAGTGGCCGCGTGACCTGTGCGCGGCACGGTTCGCGGGAAACGCCGGGGACTTCCGGGCGATCCGCGGACGTACTCGATGCGACGATCGAACTGGAGGAACGCGACGTGAACATATGGCGGCGATCCGCGGCGTTTGTCGCTCCGGCGCTCGCGGTCGTGGTGATCGCCACCCCGGTGGGCGCATATGGCGACGGGCTTCCGGTACTTGGGATCGATGTCGGGTTGACGGGGGTCCTCACCTCAGACGGCCTTGCGCGGTATGTCACCTTGCCGGCCGGACGCCAGACGGTGGTCGCGCGGGTCGCGCGGCGCGACGGCGAGGTGCTCGCCGCTCGCTCGCTTGCGGGGCAGTTCACCATCCCGGCCGTTGCCTACGACGGGTCGGCGAGCGGCCTATCGGCCGACGGCGCAACCCTCGCGCTGATCACGCCGAGGCAGGCATTTCCGCAAGCCAGCACGGGCCTCGTGATCGTCGACGCTCGTCGCCTTCGTACGCGCACGTCGATCGTCCTGCCCGGAGACTTCAGCTTCGACGCCATCTCTCCGAATGGCCGGTGGCTCTATCTCATCAACTACATCTCACCGCGCGACGCGAATCGGTACCGCGTGCGCGCCTACGACCTGCGTGCAGGGCGCCTCCTGACCCGCCCTATCGTCGACGCGGACGAACCTGAGGAGCAGATGCAAGGTCGTCCGCTCACCCGCGCGGCCAGCGCTGACGGCCGGTGGGCCTACACCCTCTACGACGGAGTGGGCAAGGAGCCGTTCGTGCACGCCCTCGACACCGCAACCCGCACCGCTCACTGCGTGGACCTACCGATGATCGGCGCGGCAGACCTTCCGTCGCTCAAACTGGACGTGCCCCCGGCCGGCGGCCCGATTCGGGTGATGCGCGGCCTGCTGCCGGTGGCAAGCATCGACCGTGCGAGCTTCGTCGCGAGCACGCCCGTCGTCGACGCAGGCGACGAGCCCTCGGGCTCATGGCCGTTGGCCACTGTCTGGGGTGGTGGTGCGGCGGCGACTGTGGGCGCACTGCTGGCGGTGTTGGCCGCGCGTCGGCGACGGGCCCGCCCCGTTTCCGCTTGATCAGGGGCGACGGTTCGCCGCCGTGCCGACTACCGCGGGGCGTACCTGCGGTGCAGCATGAGCGCGTTGCCGTCTGGGTCCGCGAAGATCGCCATGTGGCATGCGCCAGTATCGATCGTGTCGCCGCTGAACTGGACGCCGGCTGCCTCAAGCCCGCCACGGGCGGCGGCGACATCGGCGACTCGCAGTGCCACAGGATTCGGCGTCGGCGCGAACGAATAGCCCATCAGCTCTGGCGCCCAGATGCCGAGGGTGGTCCTCCCGGCGAGGAACTCCACGCCCGCGTGTGTTTCGCGGTCGAGCCGCAGGCCGAGTGTCTCGCCGTAGAAGCGCCGCGCGCGATCGATGTCGCGAGTCGGGATTGTGATGAAGTCGACGTCCTCAACGGTAACCATCGATGCCTCCCGGGGCTCGCGAGTGCCTGTGGCGACGAGTTTGGTTTTTGGAGCCGTCGTCTCGACCAGCGAACCTACGCGACCACCTTCAGGGTGATCGAGGTGGGTGGGGTGACCGCGCTGCCGGTCGTCGCCACCGCTCGGACTCGGTATGTCCCGGGGGCGAGCGGACTCCCCTTCACGATTCCGGAGAAGCCCGCGAGTTGGGCCCCTGCGCCGCGCGCCACGGTGAACGTTCGGAGGGTGCGTTTGCGGTCTGTGCTGAGGATGGTGAAGGTCACGCGTGCGGGGTTTGAGAGCGTGAACGCGAACTTCGTTGCGCGTCCGCGGCGGAGCGTCGGCTTCGTCGCCCGATACTTGCGAAGGAGCAGGCCTTGACCGGGGCGAAGCGCCGCCCGGATGACTGTCTTGGCGCCGACTTGGCTCTGCCAGGCGGCGAGCACGTCGCCACCTGACTCGACGAGGTCGATGAGACCCACAGGTGAGCCCTCGCCGGTTGGCTTGGCGGCCGGGAGAACGCCCTGCTCGACGGCCCCGCTGCTCGTCCGGATTATGGCGGTGACGAATGCTGCGCTTCCGGTGGCAACGAGCGCTGGGCCGGAGGCGGTCGACCGCAGGCCGAACGTGCGCGCGTCCTCTGGGAGGGGGACCGACACCTTCGACCAAGCTCCGCCGGCGGTTGCACGAGTCGCGAAGGCAAATCCGTCGGGCCCCGGGCCAGTATCGAGGCTCACGCCGAGCGCGGCGATACCGCCGTCCCTCGCGAGGAGCGCGATGTCTTGCGAGCGGTCGATCGACTCATCGCACGGCTGTGGGTACGGGCCTTGGGGTTCCTGCGTCCAGGCCGCCTGGGCCGTCGAGCGGGTGGCTGAGAGCGTGGCGCAGCCTTCGGTCCAGGCGACGGTCGCGTTGCCTGACCCATCGAGCGCCACGTGGGCGGCGTACGACTGGCCGGTGGCCGGGTGCCCGGGCATCGTTTGGCGGGGTTCCCAACCGCCGGGAAGAACGTAGCGCGCGGCCTGCGGCGCGCCGTCGCGCACCCAGGCGACCACCGCGACGCCGGTGGTCACGGCGGCGGCACGATCGGAGAGGATCACACTGCCTGGGTTCACAGGAGCGGGGGCGAGGTCGGCTATCGGGCCGTAGGCGCCACCGGTGGGACGGTACGTCGCCTGGACAACCCCGGCCCAGCTCCATGCCACGATGACGTTGCCTGCGCCGTCCATGGTGACGCGCGGATCGCGCGCGGCGGCGGCCGCCTCAGACAGGGCGACCGGTTGGCTCCATGCGTTGGAGAGCGCACCCCGGTCGGATGTGAATACGCGGTCACCGGAGATCCACACCGCGGTGGCGCGACCGCTCCCGTCTGATGCGACACGAGGAGAGATGGCGTCTGAGGGCACCGGCGCGGCGGCCTTCCAGGTGGCGTCGGCGTCGAGACGGCGGGCAACCTCGGCGACCCCGGTCGCTGATGCGTACACCGCGATGGCCTGTGGCGACGGAGTGTCGCGCACGAGAAGGAAGGCCGGGACAACCGCCCGTCCTCCGGCCTGCGGCGCGGAGACGGGAACGGTCTCCGGCGCGAACGAACCACCCCTTGAGGACCTTCGGTGGAGGCGGAGCGGCGACGACGGAAGCTGGCACGAGGGCTGCCGCGAGTCCGGCGATCACCCGGACTCGGGGTGACGAGAGTGTTCTGCGGTGCGCCATCGGTGCCCTCCGGGCTCGGTTGGCCGTGACGTTATAGGCGCACCGAGATTCCGCATCCTCGGTGGTCGCCCGAGAACACAAGGCCTCGCGCGGAGACGCCTGGCATGTTTCTCCGCGCGACCTGGAGCCGGGGTTTGGGCTCGTGATCCCCACCGCGACCCATTCGCGCAGCTCGTCGAGTCTTACCCCGCTGCCTGGGCGAGGTTTCGCCGTTTGCTCTGGTCGGACCGCAGGGTCCGGACGCCCCAATTCGTGCCCGCCGGGTACCGGCTACGGGCAGTCTGCGGCGAAGCGGTAGGCCCGGCAGGCTTGCTTCAGTCGCTCGGCGTCCAAGCGCGAAACTCGTTCGCGCAGAAGACTCTTTGGCAGGGTCATGAGGTTGTCGAAGTTTGCAGCACATGAGCGCGGCAGCCCCTGGTCTTCACCGAGTGGGACCTCTGTCGGGATACCGCGCACCTTGGTTGTGATCGGGGCGACGAGCACGGCGCCAAGCGTCGCGATGAAGCGCTCACGAGTCAGGATCAGGACGGGTCGGCGCTTGTCTCCCGGGATGTCAGCCCACCAAATCTCGCCGCGGTGCGCCGTCACTTCTCATCCCACGGTATGTGGCTCAGGTCGACCGGAACCGCCCCAGGCAGATCGCTCGCATCGTCGCCGTCGTGTGCCTCCAACCAGCGTCGCTCAAGTTCCCGCTCGACGAGCGCCTCGAGGGCACGATCCAGAAGTTCGGAAAGCGACGCGGCGGCAACGACCGCTCGTGCCTCAGCGATCCGCTCGGGTGAGATGGTCGCTGAGATCTTTACGCGGGTCATGACGGCGATCCTACTCTTCATCCGACTGTTCATCCGCAGCGGTGCCGTCGAGCGTTGGAAGTGGCGCGTCCGGTTCCGGGGGGTTGTGCGCCAGAGCACGGACCGACGGACACGGACCGTCGACGCATCGGCCGGGTGGCAGCTACCGTCCCATGTGACGGTTACGCGCCGCACATGCCTCACCCTCGCCGCCCGGATGTACGGACCCCCACGCCCGGGGCTTGAGAGGACTACTGTCGCTTGTATGCCCAGTGACGCACCGTCAGGGGGAGCGACGCCCAAGGGGATGACGCGGCGCGCGGTTCGTTTTGCGCGGATGGCCGGGACCTCGGTCGCCGCTCCGGGCGCGGCCGGGTGGGTGACCGACTTCGTGAACGCTGCCTACTACGCTCGGCCACCTGAGCAGCGTGACGTCTCCGACCTTCGTCTCGCGATGGGCATCGTCGCAACCCGTTGGCACACCCTCGGTCGACGCCTCGGCATGCGCGACCTTCCCGGGTTTCACCGAGCGTTTGGGAGGTCTCGCTTCCGGCGCGGCGGGTCAGGATACGGCCGCCTGTCGCGCGACGAGCTGCTTGAGGGCGCGTCCCAACTGATCGGATCCTGGTTTCCGGACGCGTGGGCCGACGACCAGCGCCGGGCCTACGGAGTGGCGTTCCCCGATGCGCAGAGCCGAGGCCGGTTTGTTCCCGAGGCGCGCCTGCGAAAAGGAGCCCTCGCGCCGATCTCGCCTCCGTCGGCCGTGGCAGCCGAACAGATCTGGGGCACCTATGCGCCCGTCGAGGTGCCGTCGGCGGGCCGTACGGTCGCGCTGCTCATGCAGCCCGAACGCTGGCCCGACTTCGCCTCCGCGCTCGGCCAGTTCACTCCAGTTCGCTCCGGTGGCCTGCTCGAACAGACCTTCGAGGTTGAGGTCGTCGTGCCCGCCCTGCCGCGACTGCCGATCCTCACGCGCGGCTACGTCACCGTGACCCGGATCGAGACGAGCGCCGCACCGACTGGGTTGGAGGGCATGCTCGAGGAGCTTGGGCACGGCCTTGGAAAACCCGCTATCCCTTCCGGCAGCACGGCCATCGCCGCATGCGAGCTGACGACCCACGAAGGCCATTTCATCGGTCCGGCTCGCAGCCGGTTGGTCGTATGGGAGGAACGCGACGGTCGCGCGTTCATCCGTGACATCGGATCATGGGATCCCATGCGCTGGCCGGTGGCGACGGCGTTCCGTCACGGAGGACGCGCCGCCCAGCACGCGTTCTGGGGAGAGGGACTTCCCGAGGACAGCATGCTGCACCAGCTCGCCCGCGCCGCCTGAGCTGCTTGTCACCGCGACGACGGGCGCGCCAACGAAACGAACGACCGGAAGGTGAACCTCGAGGCACGGGCTCACGTCGTGGGCTGAGACGTTCGCGCATGACCTTGAGCAGCCGGGCAATGGCGCCATGCCAACGGTCGGTCTTCACTACGTCCCATGGGCAATCACCCGCCGATCGCTCCAGGCGAGACGCTCGAAAATCCCGTCACGGGCGAACACTTCACGTTCACACACACGGCGGGCACAACGCGCGGCGAGCTGCTCGCCTTCGACTTGGCGCTGCGACCTGGCGGAGCCGTTGCGATTGCGCATGTCCACCCGATCCAGACCGAGCGATTTGAGGTCGTTGCCGGGATTGTACGCTTCAGACTTGGGCGTCATTCCCGCAGAGCCGGGCCGGGCGATGTGATCGAGGTTGCGCCGGGAACCGTGCACGCATTCGCGAATGCCGGCCCCAGCGAAGCCCGACTGCGGGTGGAAGTTCGCCCCGCACTCGCGATGGAGGAGATGCTCGTCGAGGTCGTCGCAATGGCCTGCGCCGGGCGCATGACGCGCCGAGGCCTCCCGCGCAGCCCGCTCAAATTCGCCGTGCTTGCGCGACGCTATGACCACGTCGCCCACGCGCCGTTCCTGAGCGTCACCGCACAGCGTCTGCTGCTGGCGCCGTTGGTCTTCGCGGCGCGTCACCTCGGACCGGCTCGACCGCGACCCTCACCGGATCGCTGAGCCTTGGAGGTTTGAGTTAGGTCGTGGCGGCCAGGGAGCGGTGCGCTTTGGGACTCAGGCCGTGGATGCGCTTGAAGGCCGTGCTGAGGGCGAACGGACTGCTGTAGCCGACCTGGGCCGCGACCTGGGAAATCGTGGCCGTGGGGTCGCGCAAGAGGTCGATCGCAAGTGAGAGCCGCCAGTTTGTGAGGTATGCCATCGGGGGTTCGCCGACGAGATCCTTGAAGCGCCGCGCGAGCGCCGCGCGAGAGACAAAGGTCTCCGCGGCAAGGCCCGCGAGCGTCCACGAATGGGCCGGGTTGTTGTGGAGCAGGCGCAGCGCGCGCCCGACCACAGGGTCGGCCTGGGCGCGGTACCACGCAGGCGCGTTCGCCTCAGTTCGCGAGAACCAATCTCGTAGGACGGCGATCAGCAGCAGATCGAGCAAACGGTCAAGGACGGCTTCCTGACCGGGGGCGTCCTTGCCGATCTCTTCGCGCAGCAGTGGAATGAGGTGGTCATCCCACTGCTCCTCGGCCAGTACAACCAGCTCCGGAAGCGCGGCGAGTATCCGTCGGCCGATCTCCCCCGGCATTTGGTAGACGCCGGTCAGGATCATCGTCGGCCCGTCCAGGCAGTTCCCCCAGGTGCGCATGCCGAGGCTCATCGACTCCGCGAGATCCTCTCCCTTAAGGTTGGTGCAGCGCTGGCCGGGGTGAATGACGACCTGCGGCTGGGTGTCAGGCGCGTCGGCGAACGTCAAGGGGTTCGGCCCGCGCAGAACAGCGACATCGCCGGGGCGGAGCTGGACTGCGTCGGCGTGGTCCGGGACGACCCACGCGTCGCCTTTGACCATGACGATGAGGGCGAGGGGCGCCTTGTCTTCGATGCGCAGCGACCACGGTGGGCCGAGCATCAATCGCAGGAGAAACGCCCCGCGTGCGCGCGGACCGTCGAGCAGGCTGGCGAGCGCGTCCATACGGTGAGCGTAGACGCTCGCGTATGTCGATGCCGCGCTGAGCGATGGATTCGCACGCCTCCGCGGCCTTTACTGGCGCCATGGACGAAAAACAGGACCAACAGCGAAAACCGGCTCTCCGTAGGACCGCCGGCCGGAGCAACCCGTGAGCGAGAGCCTCGTACGCGTGCTGACGACAACCTCGGCCGTCGGCGCGGCCCTTGCCGGCGGCGTGTTCTTTGCGTTTTCGACGTTCATCATGAGGGCGCTCGATGACCTCCCTCCGGCGCAGGGGATCGCCGCGATGCAGTCGATCAACCGATTCGCCCCGAACCCGTGGTTCATGGCGGTGCTCTTCGGAACGGCGCTGACAAGCGGGTTCCTCGCCGTCAACGCGCTCCTAGACATGGGCCAACCCGGCTCCGCGTACCGCTTCGCGGGGAGCGCGCTGCACCTCCTGGCGGTCGTGCTCACGCTCGCCTACCACGTGCCGCGCAATAACGCGCTGGAGGTCCTTAACCCGTCCGCCGCCGGAGCGGCCCGCCACTGGGCGGGCTACGTCTCCCACTGGACCGCGTGGAATCATGTTCGAACGCTGTCAGTGCTCGCGGCGTCCGCGGCGTTCATCCTGTCTCTGACTCGAACCCAATGATGCGGTACGCCAGAGAAGTTCTCGCCCTGCACGACGTTCGATTGTCGGGTCTGTCGATTTGGAGGGTCCTGGTTCGTCATCGTTGTACGGCGGGAGTCAGACCGCCGGCCAATCAACGTTCGAGGGGAGCATCGCGATGGCGAAGTTCGTGTTGACGTACTCCGGTGGGGGTCCGATGCCGCAATCAAAAGCGGAGGTGGATGCCGTGATGGCGGCGTGGACGGGGTGGTTCGAAGGGTTGGGGTCGGCGGTTGTCGATCCTGGTAACCCGTTTGCCAGATCATCGACGGTCACCCTGACGGGCGTTTCCGAGGGGACAAGCTCAGGGGTCAACGGCTACTCGATTCTGGACGCGGGCGACCTTGGCGCCGCGGTCGAGATGGCGAAGGGCTGCCCGATGCTTTCGGTCGCTGGAACGGTTGAGGTGCACGAGGTGCACGAGCTCATGTAGCCGGCCGGGGTTGCCAGCGGACCGAGCGGGCACTCTGGCAACCCCGAATGGGCGCGGTCGGCGTCAGCTACTTGATCGGAATCCTAGAGTCGACGGAGGTCACGCTGGCCGGATCGACCGGTCACCGCCGCCCCGGATGCGCACGGAGCGCTCCTGCGCTCACGTACAGATCCATTCGATGCGGCAAGGTCAGCGGGGGCTCATCCTGATCGACGGGACCGCCCAGGCCTCCGAACCCGACCTTGCCGCCGCCTGCCGCGTCGTCGCCTCGTATCCCAACCGATATCGGTTTCCTTCGGCCTGACGGCGCCCTCGAGCTGAGTCCTGCGCTGGTCGTCGTCGGCGTGGTCAGGCGACGCTGATATTACGAGCGGCTGGTACGTTCTATTCGTGAGTATCAGACGACGCCGAGCGTTCGCGGGAACTACGGCGGCGCGCCAACCTCAGCGGAGGGCGATGCGGGCTCTTGCTCTCCACGGCGCTGACGATCTTCGTCTTGAAGACCGACCCGTGCCGCTTCCCGGGCCAGGCGAGGTGGTCGTCGAGGTAACGACCGCGCTCACGTGCGCAACCGATGCCAAGATGCTTCGGCTCGGCGGCCATCCGGCGCTCGGCGCGTTACCGGCCCTACTCGGTCACGAACTCTGCGGCATCGTTGACGCCGTCGGAGATGGTGTCGCTCGCGATTTGCTCGGCAGGCGCGTCGTCGTCGCGAACTCCGCGCCATGCGGCGCCTGTTGGGCCTGCGCTGAGGGCCGGGAACACCTCTGCGACGCGCGAACTTATCTCACCGGCGCCTTCGCCGAGTACGCCCTCGTCCCGTCGCCGATCGTCGGACGCAACCTCATCGAGCTTCCGTCCGAGATGTCTGAGGCGCTTGCGGCCCTCGTGGAACCGCTGGCCTGCGCCGTGCTCGGCGCCGAACGTTGCACGGCCGCACGTGGCGATTGGGTCGTTGTGCTCGGCGGGGGAGTCCAAGGACAACTTCTCACCTCCAGGCTCGCGGCCCGCGGGTGTCAGGTCATTCTCTGTGACCCACACCCCGAACGGCGCGCGCGGGCGCTGCGATTCGGCGCTGAACATGCGGCCGACGCGCCTCGTGACGCCGAGCGCCTCGCCGCCTTGAGAGGACTTCTCCCCGGCGGACGTGGCGCCCCGTACGTCATCGAAGCTGTCGGGAAAATCGACGCATGGACGGCCGCGCTACGGGTGGCCCGACCGGGCGCCGAGGTGACCTTCTACGGCGGCTGCGGACCGAACGACGTGCTGCCCGTTTCCAGTGCCGAGCTGCACTACGGACAGCTCCGACTCCAGGGGAGCTATCACCACACCCCGGCAACGGTCAGAATCGCCTTCGATGCGCTCGTCGCAGAAAGCGCACCGTTCGCTGAGTTGATCAGCGGCCGAGAACTCGGGCTCGAGGACGTTGGCGATGCTCTCCGCGCAGGCGGGGACAAGCATGTTGTGGGGGGGGGGGCGGGGGGGGGCGGGCGGGGGGGCCAAACAAAAAGC